>JABWCI010000012.1 GCA_013368515.1 Candidatus Altimarinota bacterium
TAATAATTAAATAATAATTTGTAATAATTAAATAATAATTTGTAATAATTAAATAATAATTTGTAATAATTAAATAATAATTTGTAATAATTAAATAATTAATTAACATATATATAATTTAAAATTAAATTTTATATTTTGAAAAAATTTATTTTACATCTTATATTTACTATATTTATATTTGTAAATTTTAGCCATAACGCAGTTATGGCTTTTGGTGATGAAATAAGTTTTTCTATGTGAAATCATAACATAGAAATTCAAAATATACCTGATTGTCATAACTCTGATACTAGTGATTTTGATGATTGTGAAAGTGTATGTTGTTATGAAAAAGATTATACTACAAATAATTCTTTGATTTCAAACTTTAGTCAAAATACAATTAAAAAATATAAAATAATAATTTCATTTTTTGATATCTGAGTTATAGATAGTCTAGTTTTTGATTGGAATTTTATTTGAGATACTTCTCCACCAGATCCCACTATATCTTTTAAAATACAAGAAAATATATACATAAAATTAGTTTGAAAAACAAAATCAAATACTTAATAAAAACTATATAAATAAATATAGGCATTTTTTTGTGCCAAAATTCTTTAAAAGAATTTAATATATTTTATATATATAGTTTTTATTTTGTTTAAAATTTAAAAAATGAAAAAAATAATTCAAATTAAATGAATGCATTGTATAAGTTGTGAGATGCTTTTAGAAAAAGAATTAAAAAATATCAAAGATATAAATCTCATTATGGTAAGCCATAAAAAGGGAATAATGGAGGTAGAATATAAAACTGAATCAGATTATAAAAAAATTGTTAAAATTATAGAAAAAAATAATTTTAAAGTTATTGAAAATACAAAAAATGAGTTTGATCAAACTAATTTTTTGTTAAATATAATAGCTTTATTATTTGTTGTTATTTTATATATATCAAGTAAATTTATAGATTTTAATTCATATATTCCAAATACAAATAGTATAAATTTTGTAAGTGCAATTTTTATATGACTTATAGCTAGTTTATCTACTTGTCTTGCTATAACTTGAGGTATTATAATAGGTTTTTCAAAGTATAGTTGAAGTAAAAATAATTTTTTATCAGATTTTAAAATACAAACATTTTTTCAAATTTGAAGAATTGTAGGTTTTTTTATATTCTGATGATTATTATGATTATTGTGAAAATCTATTAGTATAAATTTTACTCTTACTGGTATTTTAACTTTGTTTATATCATTTATTCTTATTTATATATGACTAAATATACTTTGATTATTACCAAGTATCACAAAATTTGGTATACATATGCCAAAAAGTTTTGTAAATAAGTTTCAAAGTTTTAAAAACCCTAAATATGCTCCTTTTGTTTGAGCTATGACTTTTTTCTTACCATGTTGATTTACTCAAACTATGCAATTATTAGCAGTTTCAAGTTGATGATTTTTTACTTGATGACTTGTTATGATGTTTTTTGCTATATGAACTTTACCAGTTTTATATTCTCTTTGATTAGGATCAAGTTATTTTTTGAATAAGGATTATAAGATTTTGAATAAATTAATCTGAGCTTTGATTATTTTCTTTTGAATTTTTTCTTTTTCCAATTCATATAAATTAATTGATTTTTTGTTTGTAAAAAATGAAAATACAACAATTGAGTCTATAAATAATTTAAATCAAGAGTTAGAAGAAATAAATGTTTCTCATAATGGATGGCAAACAGTACCTGTTTTTATAAAATTGAAAGCATGAGGAAATTATAAACTTATTGTAACACCAAGTTCTAATTGACTTTGATGTATGTCTACTCAAGCTATACCAAGACTATCAAATAAAGTTTCTTATGTAAAATCGGGGGTTCCAATTATCTATGAAATTTACAATGCAAAGCCATGAAAATATGACATAGTTTGTGCTAGTATGTGAATGACTCAATGACAAATAATAATTGAATAAAAATTATTAGAAAACACGGAATAATTCAAAAATGTTAAATTTTTTTAACATTTCATTTCGTAAATAAAATCTAAAAATTATTTCAAAACTCGCCTTTTCAAGGCTTTAACAGTTGAAACATTTGTTTATTAATTTAAAAATTATTTATATTAAATAAAAAATATGCAAAAAAAATTTATTATAAAAAAAATGACTTGTGCAAGTTGTGTAAATTTAAATCAAAATGCAATAAAAAATTTACCATGAGTTAAACAAGTTAGTATAAACTTGGCTACAAATATAGCCAATGTAGAATTTGATGAAAATCTAGTTGATTTTTTAAGAATAAAAAAAGAAATAGAATCTAATTGATTTGAAGTAGAAGAAAATATAAAAACTAATAAAAATAAAGAATCTGAAACAAGATATTTTAAATTATTTTTAGGATCACTTATTTTTTCTATTCCTGTTTTTTCAATGATGTTTGGTGATTATATGATTTGAAAAACATTTTTATGAGTTGATTTATTGATGTATATTTACTCTATTTTATCAGCTATTGTAGTTTTTATATTTTGATATCATTTTCATATTTGAGCTTTTAAATCATTGTTAAAATTACATTTTAATATGGATTCATTAGTATCACTTTGAACATTAACAGCATTTATTTATTCTTTTATTGTTATGTTTTTAGGTTGATATGTAGTATATTTTGAAGCAGCAGTAGCAATAATAACTCTTATAAATTTAGGGAAATATTTAGAAGCAAAAGCTAAAGCAAGAGCATGAGATGCTATTTCAAAATTACTTGAATTATGAGTAAAAAAAGCTTATGTTTTAAGTTGATTAAAAGTTATAGAAAAAAATATAGATGATGTTTTAGTTTGAGAAGTTGTAATTGTAAAATCATGAGAAAAGATACCACTTGATTGAACTATTTTGACATGAAGTGCAAATATAGATGAATCAATGTTAACATGAGAAAGTTTACCTGTTTATAAAGAAGTATGAAGTGAATGTTTTGGTTCTACTATAAATTTAGATTGAAATATAAATGTCAAAGTAACTAAGACAAATTCTAATTGAACTTTGGCAAATATTATAAAAATGGTTGAACAAGCTCAAACTTCAAAAGCACCAATTGAACATTTAGCAGATAAAATTTCATGAATTTTTGTACCAGTTATTATAGTTATTTCTATTTTAACTTTTACTTTTTGGTTTTTTATTACAGGCGATATTAGTATATCAATTATTAGATCAGTAGCAGTTTTGGTTATAGCTTGTCCTTGTGCTCTTTGACTTGCCACACCAACAGCAATTATGGTATGAACATGAGTTTGAGCAAAAAATGGTATACTTATAAAAAATGCTGAAACTTTGGAAAAAGCAGGTAAATTAGATGTAATTGTTTTTGATAAAACAGGAACTCTTACAAATTGAAAACCTGAAGTTACAGATATAATTAATTTTACAAAAGATAGAGAAGTTTTTATATCAATTTCAAAATCATTATCTATATTATCTAATCATCCATTATCAAAAGCTATATCAAATTATGATTCCAAAAATGAAATTTATAAAGTAAATAATTTTGAGGAAATAAGAGGAAAATGAATAATCTGAGAAATAAATTGAGAAAAAATTAGATTATGAAATAAAAAATTGTTTGAAAATATAAGTGATGAAATAAAATTTCAAATTGAAAAACTTACAGAATCTTGAAAAACACCAATTATAATATGAAATGAAGATGAAATTTTTGGTATTATTTGATTACTTGATTTACCAAAATCTTGAGTTATTGAAACTATTAAAAAGATTCATGAAAAAGGTATAAAGGTAATTATGTTAACTTGAGATACAAAAAAAACAGCAGAATTTATATGAAAAGATATATGAATTGATAATATATTTTCTGAAGTTATGCCAGAAGATAAATTAAATGTAATAATTTCTTTACAAAAAGAATGAAAAAAAGTTGCTTTTGTATGAGATGGTATAAATGATGCTCCAGCATTATCTCAAGCTGATTTGTCAATAGCTATGTGAACTTGAAGCGATATTGCTATTGAATCAAGTGATATAGTTTTAGTAAAATGAAATTTAGAAAAAGTAATTCAAGCAATTGAATTATCAAGGGAAACACTTTTTGTAATTAAACAAAATTTATTTTGGGCTTTTATTTATAATATTATAGGTATTCCTTTGGCTATTTTTTGATTATTAAATCCTATATTTGCAAGTTTTGCTATGAGTATGAGTAGTGTAAGTGTAGTTAGTAATAGTTTGAGATTAAAGAGGTTTAATACTTGAAATAGTTTAAAGAAAATTATTTTTATAATTATATTATTTTTAAGTTTAATATTTTGATTTTTATTTTCTTTAAAAATTAATAACCAATTAATTGAAGAAAAAGTTTATGTTGCATTAGAATGAGAATGAAAAGTTAAGGTTATTGATTCATTAAATAAAAAAGTAGTTAAAACTATTAATTTAGCTGAAATAAAAAATTGAAAAAAAATATTATTTATGGCTCATAATATTCAAGTTTCTCCAGATGGGAAAAGTGTTTGGGTTACTGCAAATGTGATGAGAGATGAGAATAATAAAAAAATAGAAAAAGAAAAAATATTGGATCAAGTTATAGTTATAAATCCAACTACAGATAAAATAATAAAAAGAATTCCTATAGATTATGATACTCATTTAGCTCATATTGTAATATCATCGAAAAATGATAAAGCATATGTGGCATTACAAGAGAAATGAGAATTATATATTATAAATACTTCTAATTATAATATAGAAGAAAAAATTAGTCTTTGAGATTGAAGTTGACCTCATGGTTTAAGATTATCAAATGATGATTCTAAAATTTTTATTGCATTGTTAGATTGAAAGGGATTTTTAATTTTTGATATAATATCAAAACAAATAGAAAAAATATGATTTGATAGTTGAGTTGTGCAAACTGCTATTTCTAAAAATTGAAAGTATGCATTTGCTACATTATATAGTTCTAAACAAATATTAGTTTATGATATAGAAACAGCTAAAACAAATTTAATTGATTTACCAAAAGAATCAAAGTGACCTGTTCAAATATATGCAACTCCAGATTCTAAATATTTATATATTGCTGATCAATGATATTATTTTGATAAGGAAAAAAATAATTTAGTTTATAGATTAAATATTTCTGATTTAATTATAGATTCATCTATAGAAGTCTGATTAGCTCCACATTGAATAGTTATTGATAGTAATTGAAAATATTCTTATGTTACAAATTTACTTAGTGATGATATTTCAATAATTGATATTTCTCTTTGAAAAGAAATATGAAAAATAAAAGTTTGAAAGATGCCAAATGGAATAAGTGTATGGAATAAAAATTTTTGATGAACAAAATAATTTATTTATTAATTAAATAATATGAAAAATAACATTAACAATGCTATAAAAATAATTTTGTTTTCTATTTCTTTATTAGTTATATTTTATTATATATCAATGTGGTGAGCTAACTATTTTCACTCAAATATGATGAATATGAATAGTTCTGTAAATAATAAAACAATATCTAGTAATGAGCTTATTTATTGACAAAATATAGAAGCAATAGATGAAAAAAAGCAAGAAATAGTTAATTTAAAAGAAGGGGATAATTATACAATTGAAATAGTTAAAGTTAAAAAAATGATTTGAAATAAAGAGGTAGAAATGCTTTCTTATAATTGAAGTATCCCAGGTCCAATAATAAAAACAAAAGTTTGAACAAAAGCAAAAATTACAATTGTAAATAAAGTTTCTGATTTAGAAACAACTCTTCATTCACATGGTCTTAGGCTTAGTGATATGTTTGATTGAGTAGTTAAAGATATGATGTGAAAACAAGATCCAATAAAATATGGAGATAGTTTTACATATGAACTTAGTTTTCCAGATGAGTGAGTTTTTTGGTATCATCCTCATTTGAGAGAAGATATACAACAAGAATTATGACTTTATTGAAATTATATAGTAGAACCGATTTGAGAGGAAACTAGAAATTTTGTAAATCGTGAATGACCAATCATTTTAGATGATATTTTACTTAATGGAAATAAAGTAAAACCTTTTTATAAAGATTTTACAAATTATGTTTTGATGTGAAGATTTTGAAATACTATGTTTATAAATGGTAGTTCTGATTATGAATTTAATATGAAATCTGGTGAAGTTGTCAGAGCATATGTAACAAATACAGCAAATACAAGAGTTTTTAATTTAAAAATTCCTTGAATTAAAATGAAATTAATTTGAAGTGATATTTGAAAATATGAAGAAGAAAGTTTTATAGATAATTTAATTATTTCTCCTTGAGAAAGATATATTGTTGATTTATATTCTCCAAAATCATGAATTTTTGAGATATTAAATTCAACACCAGATGAAGATATAACTTTATGAAAAATTAATGTTTCTAGTGAAAAAGTAGAAATATCTTTTAAAGATAAATTTGAAACTTTAAATATAAATGAAGTTGTAAAAAAAGATATAGAAAATTATAGACAATATTTTTCAAAAGAAGTTGATAAAAATTTAGCTCTAGAATTATGAAATGTTGGTAAAAAATGATGAATTGATGAAAGTGATATGTGAATGATGTGATGACATATGATTTGAGATAATGAAGAAATTGAGTGGGAAGATAATATGCCAATGATGAATAAAGAATCAACTTCTCTAAATTATGAATGGAAGATAATTGATGAGGATACAAAAAAGGAAAATATGGATATAAATTGGCAATTTAAAAAAGGTGATATTGTAAAAATTCGTATTGAAAATAAAAAAGATTGAGCTCATCCTATGCAACATCCTTTTCATCTTCACGGACAAAGATTTTTAGTATTAGAAAGAAATGGAGAAAAACAAACAAATCTTGTTTGGAAAGATACTGTTTTAATAAAAACATGAGAAAATATAGAGATATTGGCTGATATGAGTAATCCTTGAGAATGGATGGCTCATTGCCACATATCAGAACATTTATTTTCAGGTATGATGATGCATTTCAGTGTTAAATAATAAAAAACTCGCACATGTGCGAGTTTTTTCTTTCAGTTGAATCACTTTATCAAGCCTTGAGACTTGCAAAATTCCTCGACTGTCATTTTTGAAACAAAGCTTCCAGAATTGGTATAGATTTTTCCATCTCCACCAACCCTATAACCAGTTTCATTCCCATCAAGATAGATCTTGTTTCCATGACCAACCTTGAGTTTTACATAAGCACCATTGGGCTTATATACCATTTTTTCCCAGCTCATTTTTGCCTCCTGTATAAAAATTAGCCATATATATTATAAAATATTAATATTATTATGTCAAATTTAAAAGAGTAAGAAATTTTAATTTCTTACTCTTTTATTTATCAGTGCCATTATGAAAAATATTATTAATATCAAAACTATTGTTGCAGAGCTAGATGTTCATAAAAAATATGAAGAAAAAAGTCATATTATTACACTTAGTATAGAAAAAATTAGAGAACATATAAATACTTTTTTTAAGCTGTTTGATACTATTTTTGCTGTATTAACTGGTATTATTAAAAAAGCTCAAATAAGCATTATTCAAAACATTTTTATACTTATAGCTATAAATAGTGATAGTATTATAAGAAAAGATATGTTGTAAATTGATGTATTTATTCATATAGATTTTGCTATATCTTCGTTTATTATTATACTTAAAAACTTGTCTTTAAATATAAAAAATAGTATATATATTATAATTGCAAAAATACTTAAAATAATTAAATCGGATTTATTTATAAAAAGTATATTTCAAAATAAAAAATTATTTATATCTAGAGTCAGATTTCAAATAAATCAAAGTGTAAAAATACCTCCAGCAATTCCTGCTTGTGAAATTATTTCTTTTGTTGATTCACTAGTTATATATTTTGTTTTTTCTATAAAATAAATTAAAAAGCTTCAAATTATAGCAAATATAAATGCAAATAAATAATAATCTTTATTCATAAGTAGGGAAACAGCAACTCATAAAAACAAAAAATTTGCTATACTATGAGTTATATTTGCTTCTTTTCTCATCACTATAAAAACTCACAAAATAGAGGCTATTAGTGATATAATTATTCAAGACAATAGAGCATTTTGAAAAAAATTGTATTGTAATATTTCAAACATATTTATTTATTATGATTAGTTTTATCGTGAGGGTTGTGTTTATAAGGTAGAGTATATTTACCAAAAATACTTTCTGTTATTTTATTTGCTGAAACTTCAAGTGGACTTCAATGACAACAAAAATTATTTTCATGCAAGCAAATAACTTTGTCACTATTTTTATATACTAGTTTTATATTGTGAGAAACAAGTATGATAGATATCTTAGGGAAAATAACTTTTACTTCTTTTATTATTTCATAAAAAATTTCTTCTCAAATTATATCAATTCAAGCAGTTGGTTCATCAAGTAAAATCAAGTCAGGTTTATTTAGTAAAGCTGAAATAATAAGTACTTTTTGAAATTCTCAACCACTTAGAGAAGCTATATTTTTTTCAAATAAGTTTTCACTATTAAACTTTTTTAGATAAGAAATTATATTTTCTTTTGTTGTTTTTGGATTATATATTTTTATAAATTCTGATACCAAAATAGGAAAAGTCTTGTCTAAACTTATCTTTTGAGGTACATAAGAAAGTTTTTTATAATTTTTAATTATTTTTCAACTATCTATTTTTTGTATTCAAGCAATTACTTTTAAAAGAGTAGATTTTCCACTTCAATTCATTCAAATTATGCTTAATATTTCTCAAGATAACACTCAAAAACTTATGTCTTTTAAGACATAAGTTTTTTTGTTATCATAAGATAAACTTACATTTTCTAATTTTAATATTTCTTCTAGGGTATTAACCTTCTCTTTATTATTCATAGATTTTTTCTAGAGATAAAAGATTGTTTTTATAGTTTTCTATATAACCATTTTTACTTATATCAGAACCAAGAGGGTTAAGTATAAGTATTTCTAGATTATACTCATTTGCAAGTTTTTGTAAATTAGAATCACTTAATTGAGGTTCTTTGTATGCAATTTTTACTCAATGTAGTTTTATTTCATCAATTAATTCTTTCATTTCATTACTATTTGGATCATCTAAAACAGATTTTTGAAATATTACTCTTTTACTAGAATCAATTCATAGATCTTCAAATAAATAATTGTAAGCATCGTGAAATATTATAAATTCACTTTGGTTTTTACCATTTGTTTTAATTAAAAAATCATTTTTTACTTTTTCTAATTCATCTTTTAAAGAAGCTAAATTATTTTCAAAATAAGATTTATTGTCAGGACTTAATTCACTTAATTTTGTAGTAATTTTTTCAGCAATAATTATTGCATTTTTTGCACCATTCCAAATATGAGGATCAACAGAGTGAGTTTCTTCTGTATGATTTTCTTCTTCGTCATGGTATTCATCTTCATGTCATTTTTCTTCATGACTATGTTCAACTCATTTTATTAATTCTATTCACTCAGAAACCACTAATTTATCTTTATTTGAAATAGCTTTATTTAAAAATGCATCTATATGGTCTAGATTTAGATATATTATTAGATCTGATTTTTCTATGTCTATCATTTGAGCTGGTTTCAAATCATAACCATGAGGACTAACTCAAGCTGGAACCAAAGAATTTATTTCTACAAAATCTCCACCTATATAATTAGTTAGGGAAGCAAGAGGTATAATAGAAGTTTGTATTTTTATTTTTGAATTAACTTCTTCTTTATTTATTATTTGATTATCTTGTTTTGTACAAGAAAAAAGCATAAAAAATGCTATAAACAATATCGTTATTTTTTTCATATTTTTAAAATTAATTATTAATTTAAACAATTTTTACAAGTTCCAATAACTCATATACTATGAGATTTTATTTCAAATCACATTTTTTTCGCTTCAGCAAATATTTTTTTACATATATCATTTGAATGAAAAATAATTATAGAGTTACATTTACAACACTTCATATGTTCATGGTGATGCTCACTATCATTTAACTCATAACTCATTATATTGTCTCATAAATCAAGTTTTCTTATTATTCAAAGACTCAAAAAAAGATTCAAAGTTCTGAAAACACTAGATCTTCATATATCTTCAAAATTATCCATTATATCATTATATGTAAAAATGTGTTTTGTTTTAAGAAAATCAAAAATAGCTACTCTTTCAGGAGTTACTCTGTTTTGTTTCTCTCTCAATATTTTTTCAATATCCATATTATAGAGACTTAGTATCAATAAAGTATATTTATAATAATAAAAAATCTTTTTTGTCAAAGAGAAAAATAAAAAAAGATAAGTTTTATCTTATCTTTTATATTTTTCTATAATAAAATCTATATTTTTTATTTCTTCTTTTATTTTTAAAATTTCATCTTTGTTTTTTTCTTTTTTAATTTTATCTTTTAAAAATGTTTTTCTTCTCTTTAATTTTTTTATTGATTTTTCAATTTCCTTTTCAGATAATCAAAAAGTTTTATTAAACCAGTTATTAATTTTTTTATTTTTTTTACTTTTTATTTCTATTATTTCTTCTGAAATTTCATTATTAAATGCAAATTCAGCAATTTCTAATAAATTATTTAAAGCTAGATTTTTATAATTTGAATCATTTATTAGGGAAGTAGCCATTTCATTTGTTACTCTATTTTCTCTAATTAAAGAATCAATAATTCAATTACTTATTATATCTCTTTCTTTTTCATTTATTTCTATTTTTGCAAGTAATTTAAGCTTTTCTTCATTTAAATCTTTATTGCTTAATTCATCAATTAATTTAATAGTATTTATTAAATCAATTATTATATTTTCATATTGTGATTTTATATCTAAATTTGTTGATTTTAGATATTTATTTACATTTTTTTGTAAGTGTTTTATTGATTTTATTACTTCTACTAATCTTCTACTTTCATATCTTATTTTATAGAAATCATTTGCATATTTTTCTGGATTATTAGCTTGTGCTTTTGTAGCAAAATCAATTATTTCTCAGTATAAAAATTTAATTTTTTTATTATATAATTTATCTATTTCTTCAGAGTCCAAAATATTTATCTTTTTTATAACTTCTGTAGAATTATAATCTCATTCTATATCTTTTTTATCTAATCAAATTGATTCTATTAATACTTCAATTGTATTTTTATATAGGTGTTTAACTTCTTTTATTAATGATATTAATGCTGTATCTGGAAAATCAAAAACTGCATTATTAAGATATATATTTCAATATAAATTATCTAAATTTTTATTTTTATCTGGAAAAATTTTGTTTACTAAACTTATTAATTTATTTATAAATGGTATCAAAACTATTACTCACATTATATTAAAAATTGAATGAAAAAGTGCCAATTTTAGAGTATAGTTTTCATTTTCTAATCATATTATATTTGATAATATATCAATTACTGAAATAACTTGATTTAGAAATATTATAAATATAACTCAAGTTATTGTTTTAAATAATACATCAGCAATTGCTAATCTTTTTCAATTTATATTTCAAGTAAGTGATCATAAAACTGCAGTTATTGTAGTTCAAATATTTGCTCATATAACAAGTGCTAATGCATTTTCATATGTAACTTGTTTTGTAGCTAATGCTGCAATTACTAGTATTATTGTTGCATGACTAGATTGCATTACTATTGTTGCTAATATTCAAATTCAAACAAAAGTAATTATTCATAAAAATCAATCCATTGCATATTCTATCAAATTTATATTTTCTTGGAATGATTCAAATCAAACTTTCATATAATGAATTCATAAAAATAGAAATCATAATCAAGCAAGTATTGATCAAACTCATTTTAAATTTTTACTTTTTTGAAATGAAAAAATCATACCAAAAACAAGCATTGGCATTGCATAAGCTGATATGTTTATTTTCATACCAAATGCAGCAATTAACCATGCTCATGTTGTAGTACCAACATTTGCTCAAAAAATTATTCAAAGTCATTGAATAAGTGTTATTAATTCAGCACTTAAAAATGAAATAGTAAGTATAGAAACTAGAGAACTAGATTGCATTAATGTAGATGCACTAAATCAAAAAAGTAAACTTTTCCACATTCTATCATTACTTTTTTGTAATATTTTTTCAAGTATTCATCAAGTAAATGCTTTAAATCATTGTTGTAGAAATAACATTCAAAATAAAAAAATAGCAACTCATGCTGAAATTTCTTTGAAATCAGGGCTTATCCAAAATCAATAAGTAAGAATTGCCAATGTTGTAGGTAAAAATATTCTATTAAACATAATTAAACTATTATTTATATAACTTTAAAAAAGTTTACTACATAATTAAAAAAATGTCAAAATAGTACTATTGATAATATTTTAAAAAGTCAAATAATAAAAAACTCCTTTATATTAAGGAGTTTTTTATTATAAAAATGCTTTTGAAGTTCATTCAATATCTTCTAAATCATCTGCTAAACCTCAAAGTAAATCATCAGTTCATAGAGTTAATTCGTTATTTGCTTGATAATCTTCTATTTCTCTTTTTAGATTTGCTATGATTTCATTTGCTCTTTTTTTCTTGCTAGATAGGGAACCACCAACTAGTTCTCAATCTAAATCAACATATCTTTCTCAGATTTTGTGAGCAACTTCGAATAAAGTATCATAAAAACTTTCAGTTTCTTTATGAAATAATAGATCTGTAGTTTTTGTATCAATGTGAATTTGAAGCATTTCAGTATAAGCTTCTAGAGCTTTTTGATGTAGTTCTTTCATAATTTTAATATTATTTAATTAAAATGAGAATTATTCTCATTAAGATTATATACCATTTTATATTTATTGCAAGTTTTTAAATATTACTTTTTATAAAGATACTTGCTTTTTTTATTTTTTATTTTATAGTATATGTAAGATTATTATATCATAAATTTTAAAAAAATGAAATTTGAAATGCATTGTCATTCTACAAATTCAGACTGAGGCAGCAGTGAACAAGATTTATTATTAAAAGCAAAAGATATTTGAATTGATTTTATGTTTTTAACTGATCATGATAGGGTTAGTGATTCTTTTTGTGAGCAAGCAGAATATTTTTGAATCAAAACTTGTCCATCAGTAGAGATATCTTCTTATAGTGCAAAGCATAATAAAAGTTTACATTTAACATTTTATTCAGAAAAAATAAGTTGAGATATATATGATATACTTGAAAATACTGTAAACTCTAGAATATGACTTATAAAAAGACAAATAGAAGTTTTACAAAGTGCAGGATTTGTTATAGATATAAATGATTTTTATGATTTTTATTTAAATGAAAATAGAAAACCAGATTCTTTAAATAGATATGATATAGTTAGATACATGTTTTTAAATCCATATAATAGAAATTTAGCTAAGAAAATTAATTATGATGAAGAAATAGATTTCACTTCTTTTTATAGAAAATATCTTAAAAAATGATGAAGTCATAGTGAATTATTTCTTGATTTAGTTCGTAAATATGAACCAAATTTAGAAGTTGTAAGAACTCTTAAAGAATCAAATAATGCTTTATTATCAATCGCACATCCAAACTTTACTTTTAGAAGTATAGAAGAATATAAAAAAGTTTTACCAGATTATGTTTCATCTTGAGTAAATGCAGTTGAGATTAATTCAAAAGCAAATCTTGCCTGGGTAACTGCTATATTGGAATCTAGTCATGAACATGATTTATTTTTAACTTTTTGAAGTGATTGTCACTTTGTTTGAAATCCAGATAAAAATCATTGAGATTTAGGAGATAAAAATCCTTTTATATCAGAAAAACTTCAAGAAAGAAATTTTAATAGATATATAGATTTATTAGGTTTATAAAATAAAAACTTACAAAATTGTAAGTTTTTATTTGTTTTATTCAAATATTAAAATATTATTTATATTAGTTATTATTTAATAATATTTTATGTGAAGATATCTTGATTTACTTAAAAATACAAATGAAAAAAATCTAGCTAGTTTAGACTTGGTTGTTATGGCTGCTCTTGATTTATTTTCAAGTGACTTATCTGTAAAAATCCCAGATTTTGATTTTAAAAAACCAGTTATAGTAGGTTCTTGAAATGCAAAAAATACATCAAAAATATTGTACGAAAATAGAGATGTATATTATGCAGATGAAAATAATTATAAAGAAATTATTTCAATGCCTTGAGTAGATTGAGTTGTTATCTTTAGTGCATCTTGAGGTAAACATGCACCTATTGTAGCTCAATATGCAAAAGAAAAAAAATTGAGAGTTAAACTTGTAACTTGTAATGAAAATAATGAAACAAATAAAATTATATGAGTAGAAAATATAATTGTAACTCCTAGAAATCTAGAACCATATACATATAATACTTCTACATATATGTGATGGATCATAGCAAAAACAAAAGAAAATCCAAAAGAAATATCAGACTATATAGAACAGCAATTGAAAACTAAAATTGATATAGATTTTACTAAATATAATTCATTTTTATTTGTGATTCCAAATAAATTTGCAAATATAGCTCCGCTTATAGAAGTAAAATTTATAGAGTTATTTTGAAGAAATATTGCTCGTGATGTAAAAACTTTTGAAGAAATGAAGCATGCTGTAACGGTGGTTCCAAATCCTAAAGAATTATGTATCAGATTTTGAAAGCAGGATATATATCTTTCTTGAGACATAATTGATATAGAATTACCAGATTTTCTTTGATTGGCTTGATTTATGGCAGTTTCATATTATATAGTAGGAGTTTTACAAAATCAATTTCCTCCTTATTTCAAAAATCATATAGAAAACTATATTTCATATCTAAATAAAAGTGATTTTTGAAAAAATATAAAAATAATTGTTTAAAAAATTTGACAGATATATTTATTTATGTTTTAATTATGTTTGTAATTATAAAAAATTACATTTTAATATTTAATTTTATTGCATATGAATAAAATGAAAAATACAATTATGTTAATCGTTTTGTTACTTATTAGTGTTCAAGTTAATGCAGGGGATGAAGTATATAATACAAAAACAACTTCAACTACAACATTAGTGGACGAATATACTAAACATTTAAATCTTTTCAGAGAAGAATTTAAAAGTGAATTATTAAAATGAGAATTTTCTAGAATAGATCAAAAAATAAAAGGTTATGAATGAGATATAGCATATATTTCAAGTGAAAAATGAAGTCAATATGCAGGTAATCTTGATATATATAAAACAAAGTTAAAAGCATTACAACAAGTAAGACAAGAATATATTTCTTATTATAAAGAAACAAAGACAAATGTTGTTGAATATACAAAAGAACAATTGATGGAAAAGGAAAAAATGGCTTTAGAAGCTAAAGAAAAAGCAATTTTAGAAGCTAAGAAAAAAGCAGAAGAAATTAAAGAAAAAACTACTCAAGTAAAAGAAAAAGCTTTAGAACAAACTAAAAAATTATCAAATATTGAGTTATTAAAACAAAAAAAAGCAGAAATTATAGCTAAACATAAAGAACAATTTGCTAAAAGACTTGAAAAAACAATTGAAAATTTAAATACTACTCAATTGGAAAAAGCTTTAGCTAGAACAAATGAAATGATAGAAAAACATTCTTCTAGAGAAGTTGTTTTAGTTCAATTAATTGCATTGAAAGATTTAATTGAAGAAAAAATATCTGCTACAGAGGAATTAGATATTGAAGCAATATTCAAATGACTATAAAATAAAAAAATAAAACTATGAAAATAGTTTTATTTTTTGTTTTTTCTTTTATTTAGTACAGATTTTACATATAGACCTTGTACTTGTAAACGAGCCCACTCAGTTTTCCTTAAAAACTTTAGACTAGATTCCTTGCTTGGATTATTCTTAAAACAATTTATATTAAATAATTTTGAAAGTTCCTCAAATCAATATTCTTCAATAAGATAGTCAAGAATCATAGATAAAGTAATTCAATGTAATATATCATCATTTCTATTTATTGGTTCTTTTTTTATTTTTTCCATTTTTTAAAATTATTTTTATCTACCTCTTCAAGAAGCTTTTCTTTGTACTTGTTTAGTAAAATTGTTTTGATTTCATCTAAAATTATTATTTCATTTTATATATGCAGGAGGTCTAGTGAATTTAGCTACAGGAGGTACAATAGGAGTTTCAACTTTATTTTCAATTTGTTCCTCTTCTAATTTTTCATTTTCGTTTTCGTTTGTCATAGTTTTATTATTATTTAATAATAACATTATATTAAAATAAATGTATTTTATTTCAAGTTTATTATTATAAAAATATATAAATATAATATTGACAATTATATAATATATATATATATATATATAATATATTTCTAAAAAACAAATTTATTAAAAATTAATAACAAACACTATATGTTATATAATAAAATTTATCAAGATATTAATTGAAATAAATCTTCATTTATAAAATATTTTCTATATTTTTGTAAGAAGGTAAATGCTCCAAAGGAATTATATGATAAGATTGAATCTTTAAATAGTTGAGATAAAAATAGTTGGGCAGAAATTTTTAAAGTTTTTTTATCTATTTTAGATAGACATAATAGTAAAATAAATCTAGATAATACAAAACTTGATACAACAAAAAATTATGAAAATTCTTTATTTCTTTTGTGATTGAATCTTATAAAATGATATACGAATTATTTAAATGATTCTCTTTCTATTTTAAAAGAAAAACCTATGAAAATTGATACTTCTGAAACTATTTTAGATTTAGAAGAGGAAATAAATGAAGTTATATTGATTTTAGAAGAAGATAGTATTAATAATGATTGGATTTGATTAAGAAATCATATAGATCATTTGCAATCTAGATTATCAAACTTATCTTTAGAAGTTAGTACTTATAATAATAGGAAAGTAGAAGTTATGTCTTCTGTTCGCCAAAAAGCATGGTTAGCATATATCGATTCAGGACTTAAAAATATGGATTTATATTCTACGCAAAGCAAATTAGATATACCATTATCTGTAACTACTACTGATATAGTTTCTTGAGTTAAATCAAGATTTAAAGATGTTTGATGACTAGATGTTTTGAATTTAAAAGATACAAAAGTTTTAAAGGCTATTAATTCTATCCAAAATAAACATTCAGATGTTGCAACTGATTTTTCATTATGTCTTAGATATGATTTACATAAAAAATTTTCGGATGCAGCAAATGATGATAATTTCTTTTCAAAATTTTTAGATATATATCATGATAAAGAATCAGATGATGTTGTATGATTAAATATAACTTGATATGATTTATTCAATATTATTTCTTATGAAAAATTAAATTGAACAAATAAAGCAAAATTTAAATTTCAGTATAAAACATTATGATCAGATAAAATAAATTATTCTTATTTTTATGCTGACCCTTCTTCTTTGATATCATGACAACAAGCTCGTATTTGAATTTTACAAAGTGATAATAGTATAAAAATTGAGCTTATAAATATTAACAATATATACAACTCTTGAGTTATTATCAAAAATAAATCTGAAAATAAACCTCAAGAAAATAAATCTATTTTTAGTAAAGCTAAATCATATATAAAAGATAGATTTTCAAATTTATTTAGCAAAAAAGCAGCATAATAATTAATTTTAAAGTATGAGTTTTACAGCATTTTATGATTAAAGGTTTGATCAGAAAAATTGATTTGAACCTTTAAAATGATTAGAAAAAAAAGTAAAAGAGGCAGTTTGATTTTTCTTAGAAAAATTAAACTGAGTTATTTGAGAATGATTTAAACAATTTAATTGATCGAAAAAATCAAGTTTTTTTTTGATTATTTTGAACTAATCTTTCAACACAAAAGACAGATAATTCTACTTTTGAAACACTAAAAACACCTAGATTTAAAGAATCTTGAGTTATACAAAATATTGATACTTCTAGATTAAATAAAACCTCATACAAAATAGAAAATAAAGATTTTGTTTTAAATAGTACAACTGCCTTTTCATTTTGTAATCAAGAAGAAGTAGAATATTTACTTGATATTCAAAAAATGCTTTGAAGAAAAATAGATGTTATAAAAGATCATGCATATCATATAGAAGTAGATGAAAGTATAAAAGCACCTAAAAAACAACAAAGAAATAGTAGACCAATAGCAAGTAATGCTTCTAATAGACCAAAGAAAACATTTTCAAGACCAAATAATTGAAATAGAAATACTAATAAGAGGAAATAAAAACAATAAAATATAAGTTTGACAAAAAATAAATATTTTTTAATATACAAAAACTAAAAATAAATTTATTAGATAACATTTAAAAATATGGAACATTCAAATATTAATATTTGAACTGAGAGTTTAAAAAAAAAAGTATATTTACAAATGAGTTAATTGAGCAAATGAAAAATTTTTGATTTAAGTCTACAGTTGAAGATATATTAAAATGAAATTATTGAGTTACCGATGCTGTTATTATTTGAGAAAAATTACAATTAGAAGTAATCTTAGAATTAATTAAACTTAATAAAGAATTTAAATCATCTAGTTTTAAGGGGATCTTTTCAAGTAAAAATTAATTTAAAAAAATACAATAAAAACACAATACAGAATGTATTGTGTTTTTTTGTTTCTCTTTTGGTACAGCTGACAAAGATGATTAAAAACGATATGAGCTCTTTATGAATATGTAGCTAAAAACAGAAATCAAGTGAAATTTGATATGTGAGAATTGAAAGATGCGATGGTTTGAGAATATGCTTTCTAAATACAAGAATTAACTATGTTTTATAGATTACCTACTAATAATGATAACATAAGAATTAATTTATATATTCAAAGAAGAAAAACATAGAGTAAATTTTATATTTACTCCTTTCTCCTTAGAGAAAGTTATATTATGGAGTAAAATACATTTTTTGCTTCTTTTTTATTGTAAAAATGAAAAATCATAACTCCAAAAATTAAAATAGAGTTTTTGGCTCTGGTACTTTGAAGGATTATATCTGAAAAATAGTTTTTGGAGTAAAAATGAATAAATAATTAACTTGAATTTTTATCAATTATGGTTATATTATTATCTGTATATTAAAATCTATAAAGATATTATGAAAGTAGAACTAAATATTGAAGGATTATTAAAAGAAAAAGATATGAGATTGAGTGATTTAGAGAAACTTGTATCTCTGAGTTACCAACAATTATGGAATATTAAAGAATGAAGAACTACAAAAGTGAGCTTTGAAACAATTTGAGAGCTTTTAAAAGGTTTTAAATGTAAACCAAATGATTTATTTAAAATAACTAAGTAAAATTAGTTACTAAGGAATACTTAGTAGTTGAAAAATAAAAATGAACTATTAGGAAAAACCAAATAGTTGATAAATAAAATTGTGAACTGTAAAGAAAGCCTTGATAGTTCATAAAGAAAGTTTTTCCTGAAGGCTGGAAAAACCTCAAAAGTAATTAAAAATAAGGAAAAGTAACTACTTTTTAACCAAATAAAAAATGCCAAAATTTAATGATTTAGATTTACAAAATTGGAAAGATATAGATTTAGACATGAATAGTTTATGGGTTATTCCTGAAAGAAAAAAGGGATGAAAACATGATAATTTTTATCATTGAAATTTTATTCCTCAAATTCCTGAACATTTTATAAAAAGATATACTAAAAAATGAGGTTGGGTATTAGATCCATTTTTATGAAGTGCTACAACTGCAATAGAATGTGAGGAATTATGAAGAAACATTATTTGAATTGATATTCAAAAAGAATTAGTAGATAGAGCAAAAGAGTTAATTGATTCAAAGAAAATACATGCTCATTTTTGAGTTTGAGATAGTTCATCAAAAGAAACAAGGGAAGATATAGAAAAAATATTTAAACATAGAAAAATAGATTGAGTTGATTTAGCTTTACTTCATCCTCCTTATGCTGATATTATTAAATTTACTGATAAAAAAGAAGATCTTTCGAATAGTTGAAGCATTGAAAACTTTTTATTAGATTTTTGAAAAGTTTTAAAAAATACATATAAACTTTTAAAGGAGAAGTGATATATGGTAATTGTTATGTGAGATAAATATCAAAATTCAGAATGGATTCCATTATGATTTATGTGTATGACTGAAGCTCAAAAGGTATGATTTAAATTAAAATGAGTTATTGTTAAAAATATGGAGTGAAATAGATGAAAATCTTGAAATTGAGCAATATGGAAATATAGAGCATTAAATAGTGATTACTATTTATTTAAACATGAATATATTTTAGTTTTTAAGAAATAATAGTATGGTAAATATTGATAAATTAAAAGAAGAAATTACTTCTTTAGAAAAAAATACAATTGCAGATTGATCAACAGTTTTAATTGATCATCTTATTATTAATTATGATAAAGATAAATTAAATATAAAACCTAAGTATCAAAGGGTATTTAGATGGAATAAGGATCAAAAATCTAAATTTATAGAATCATTATTATTATGAATTCCTTTACCTAGCATATTTGTTGCTGAAGATGAAGATTGAAAATGGGAATTAGTTGATTGATTACAAAGAATTTCAACAGTTTTGGAATTTTCAAAAAATAATAAATTTTTAAAAGATTATGTTGAAAATTCAGAATCTATAGTTTCCTGATTAGATAATTGACAATATTTAAAAAATTTAGAATGAATAACTTGGGATATATTACCAGAAAAATATAAAAATAGAATTTTAGATACAAAGATTTATGTTTGAGTAATTAAAAACACATGAGATGTAAAAGCTAAATTTGAGTTATTTGAAAGATTGAATACTTGATGAACAAAATTGTCTAATCAGGAAGTAAGAAATTGTTTATTAGTAGATAAAAGTGAAGATAATTATAATAAAATAGAAGACATATCTAATAATGAAAAATTTTTAAAATTAATAGATAATATTTCTGAAGATAAACTAAGTGCAAAAGAAAATATGGAATTAGTTTTAAGATGTTTAGCTTTGAAGAATATTAAACTAGATAAAAATATCAAAATTGAAGAATTAATAGATGATTTTATTTATAAAATTATTTGATTAGAAAATAGTATTTTTCTTCAAGAATTAGATATAAGTAATGATATTTCTAATTTTTGAAAAATGGTAGAGTTATTATATGATTTAAATGATAGATCTTTTAATAAGATTAATGATGATTGAACTAGAAAAAATCATTTTATTTATCCTTTATTTGATACTATATCTTCTTGAATTACATATAATATTTCAGTTTGAAATATAGATGTTAATAATTCAACTCATAAAGAAAAACTAAAAGAAAAAATTGACTCTATACAAAATAATAGTGAATATATTTTATGAGCAACAACTTGAAGCTCATTAATGAGATTAAAATTTGCGAGTATTTTTTGAAAAGATTTTTTTAATTTAGCTCAAGATTAAAATATGAAACAAAATGAATTTTATTCATCTTTTTATGATATAAAATTAAAAAGAGAAAGACAATTATCTGATTTATTTTGAGTTATAACTAAATTTGAAGAAAAAATAAATAATTATGATAAGTTGGATCAATTTGATAAATTATTAATTAATAATTTAGTAATTCATAGTATTGTAATAAGTAATTCAAATATACAATGATTTTTTGAAGATATTATTGATTTGTTTGAAAAATTTATATTAAGAAATAATGTTAAAATAAATAAATTAAATAAAAATATTTATGATATGTATTATGAAAAACATAATAAAATAATTATTAGAGATTTTTTAGTTTATTGAGAGTGAATTTCAACAAAAGATTTATGAGAATTCATTTCAAAAACATCTAATGGCAATATAATTTTAGAAAGTTGAACATCAAATACTATTAATTATGATAATTTGAAACAAATATTAAAAATATTAATTATTGATTTTGATAAATTAGTATGAAATATAAATATAGATATCAATGATTATAGGTTTATAGATAATAGAATATGATTTAATTATGTATTAAAATCAGATAATAAGGTTAAATTTTATAAAAAAATTATAAGTGATTTAAATAATACTAGAAATGAAATTGCACATTGAAAAATATTAAAATCTGATAATATAAGGAATAATTATGATTTATTTTTATTAATAAAAAAATATTATTTTGATAAATTTTTAATAGAATTGGAATTAAGTATTAAAGATAATATAAGAAATTGAATATATTTTAAGTAGTAGAATAGATATTTATAGTCTGTAGATTTATAGTCATCATTTAATATAATGGTGACTATATTTTTTATATTTAAAAATTAAAAATATGAATATTAAATCAAAATTTTGAGATAGAGTAAGGGATTTAAGAAAAAAACAAGGTTTATCTCAAGAAAAGTTAGCTGAAAAATGCAAATTACATAGGACATATATTTGAATAATTGAAAGATGAGAAAAAAATGTTTGTCTTGAAAATATTGAAATATTAGCAATAGCTTTAGAAGTTGAAATAAAAGATTTATTTTAGTAATTTTTTTAAAAAAATGACAGCACATGTTTTTGTTGTTTCTCAAGAAACTTTTCCAATTCACTTAAAATATATGTTTGCTTGAACTTGAGCATGAGAAGATTGACATGAAAATTTATGAATGATTTCTGATGTTGCTTCTTGTAGAGAATGAGATAAAATATTATTTTTTGTAACCTGAGTAGGTTTTTTCGGTTCATTTAAAGTAAAAAAAGAATATTTTTTAGATAAGACTTGAGATACTTATATGGATTATCAAAATAAAAAATGAAAAACTGAAATAATAAAAAAATTAACAAATAGAATTTTAATTAAACCTTCTGAAGTTTATTCAAATTGACTTTCAGAATGGGATATTTTAGATAATCTATCAAATTTACCTAATTGAAAGAAAAGTAATATTCAAGATTTTTTATGGTCTTTATTATATAGAAAATTAGATTGAAATAGAGGATGTACTCCAATTTTTGATTATGAATATGATTTAATTTTAGATCAAATAAAAGCAGTAAATAATAATAAAAAATTGTTATGTAAAAATTTATTTTTTAATTGAAATAAAATTATTGAAATAAATGAACCTAGTAAAGAATATGATTTAAGTAATGTAATTAATAATGTTACATTAAAAAAATATATATGAAAAGATAAATGAGATTATATTTATGAAATTGAAGATAAAATCTATGATGTTAAAAATAATGAAGTAAACAAAAATCAATTTAAGAGATGATCAAAAACAGAATTATGTTTACAAAAAACTGTAGAATCAGAATTAGAATTATTTTTTGCTACATATTGAAATACAAATACTAAACAATGAAAGGAAGTTTCTAAAGTAATTTGAAAAAATATTTTTTATTTTTGAACACAAGTTGTTTGTAGTTTTTGAGTAAAAAGAATTGATATATTAACAATAGATAAAGAAAATATAATAAGGGTTATAGAATTAAAAGATACTAAATATTATGATTGAATTATAGATGAACAGTTAAAATATTATTTATGTTGGGTAGATCAATATATTAAAAGCAGTAAAGATAAAGTAATTGAACCAGTTATTGTAATAAATACTACAGATTGATTGGATTATGATGAAATAAATAATAAAATAATAACTTTATCAAAAGAATATAAAATTAAATCAAAAATATTACCAATAAAAATATTTTTTTGGGATATAGAAGAATGAGATATTAAATTTAATTTATTTAAATAATTTTTTTATGATTAAAAATCCTTTTAATGAATGAACTCAGATTTATAAAATTTTTGAAATTTTATCAGATTTGGAATGGCATTGTTCTGAACATGAGCTACCTTGAAGCCAACCTGCTAAAGCATTACAGATGATTAGACAAGCTTGATATAAAATGGAGAAAGTAGGTGCTAATTATGAAAAAAGAATGTTTTGTGAAGTATGTCAAAGAAAAACACCTTTTAGAAAATTAATATCATTAGAGAAAGAAGAAGAATCAATTGAAAGAACAAAAACATTAAATCCAAAATTAAAAGAAAGAATTATAAAATTATTTTGAAATAAAGATGCTTTTTTGGATTATGAACCTACTTGAAGAAAAATAGAAGTAGATCATAGAATCCCACAAGTAAGATGGTTGGAAAAGGAAGAAGATTATATAAATATGACAGATGAACAATTATTAGATAAATTTATGTTATTAGTTAGAGAACATAATTTATTAAAAAGTAGAAATTGCGAAAGATGTGAAAGAACATGAAAAAGACAATCTTTTTTTGGTATAGATTTCTTTTATGAGTGAGATGAAAATTATAATGAAAAGTTATGATGTAAATGATGTGGTTGGTATAATCCTGAAAAATGGAGAGAAAAATTAAATAAAAAAATAACTTGAAAATAATTCATTTTTGAATACTATAAGTATCAATTAAATAACTTAAAAATAATTATATGAATTACATAGGATCAAAAAAATCACTGTTAGAATTTATTGAAAAATCTATAGCAAAAGTTGTATCAGAAAAAGATTATAAATTTTCTGATCTTTTTGCTGGAACTTGAATAGTTTGAAGATATTTTAAAGAAAAATGACATAGTGTTATAGCAAATGATTTACAATATTATAGCTTTGTTATCAATAAAAATTATATAGAAAATCACAAACCTTTAGAATTTAAAGGTTTATTTGATATCATTGAAAAATTGAAAGATACAGAGATATTAAAAAGAAAAGATTTAGTTCTAAATTTTTTAGATTCGTTAAAAGGTAAAAAAGGTTTTATTTATAAAAATTATTCTGTTTGATGAACTAAATGACAAGAACATGAAAGAATGTATTTTAGTGATGAAAATGCAATGAAATGTGATGCAATTAGAACACAAATAGAAGATTGGAAAAAATCAGAATCAATAAATGAAAATGAATACTATTTTTTACTAGCTAGTTTGTTAGAAAATATAGATAAAGTTGCAAATACTGCTTCTGTTTATTGAGCTTTTTTGAAAAAACTAAAAAAATCTGCTCAAGTTTTAATGAATTTAAAACCTGCTGATTTCTTTTTAAATGATCACGAACATACAGTTTACAATTCTGATATTAATGAATTAATAAAAAATACTTCTCATGATGTTGTTTATCTAGATCCACCATATAATGAAAGACAATATAGTGCAAATTATCATGTACTTGAAACAATAGCAAAATATGATAATCCTGAAATAAGATGAAAGACTTGAATGAGAGATTATTCTATGCAAAAATCATTATATTGTAGAAAAACTGAGGTAAAAAACTCATTTAGAGAATTAATTCAAAATATAGATGCTAAATATGTTTTTTTAAGCTACAATTGTGAAGGTTTAATGAGTTTTGATGATATTAAGGAGGTTATGTCAGAAAGATGAGAATATTGAGTTTTTACGAAAGAATATAGAAGATTTAAAGCTGATAAAACTGAAGCAAGAAATCATAAAAAAGATAGTGTAACTGAATATTTACATTATGTAGTTATAAAATAAATATTTCTTAATTAATTTTATATGGATAAAAATAAATCAGCTTGAAAACTTTGGAGGTTAACAAAAGTTTTGTATTTTATAATTACAATACCTTTAGTTTGATTATGAGCTTGAGCATTATTACTTTTACAAGAAATAAATCGTTGAAGTTACTCATCATGAATTTGGATTAATGATTATTATATATGAAGTTTATATATGATTTTATTTTTAATCTCATATATTTTATTAACTGATTTAATAAGAAGAATAATTTCATATATAAATAATTGAACTTTTAATTGATTTATTCCATATATTGAAATACTAAAAAGATTTTCCATACTAATTATAATAATTTGATGAATTATTTCAGTTATATTAATTTCTTTAAGTCAAAATTTAAGGAATGAATGTACTTGAAATAATGAATGATTTAATGATTATTGAGTTTGTAATTGTTATGAATGATATATTAGAGAAAATTGAAGCTGTAAAATAACTTTAGAAAAAACAATTTTAAATGTAATTCCTTATTGAAGTTTTTTAAGAGAATATAAAGAAATACCATGAGAAAATGGAGTTTATATCTGAATTTATATAAAAAATTATGAGATATTAAGCGAATGAAAACAAGAATATGGTTTTAATTGAGAAAAAATGCCATTATATTCAGATTGTTTTTGAAATGTAGAATGACAATGAATAAAGTGAGAGTACTATTTATTTTCATTTAAAGATTGAAGAATATTAAATGAAAAGGAAGTTCCAGTTTGATTTAGATTTAATAATATATCCAATAATTCTGAATTACCAAAATTAACATTTTCATATTATAATACGAAATATAATAATAGTTATTACTTTTTAAAAAAAGAAGTTGAATATAACGATGAAAATAATTTTTCTATAGAAAAAACAAGTTTAATAAATTTCAGTGATTATAATTGAGATTGAATAAAAAATGAATTTTTCTTAGTAGATCACTGGGATCAAGTTTGCTGACATAACAATTATTTAATAGCATGATATGACAATAAAACTAATTGAGTAATAATATATTGAATTAAAAGTAAAGATTGAACTACTTGATATTGGTGAGATAATTTTATACCAGATACAAAATGAGAAGTAGTAAATTGATGGAATTGTTGAGATCATTGATCAGATACATTAAATAAAACTTATTATAAATTCAATAAAGAAAATAATATTTTTGAATATGTAAAAAATGAAAATAGAAACTGTACTGAAAATGATTATAAATAATTTTAGACTTTAAAGATTTTTTATAATGCAAAATATAGAAGAACTAAGTATAGAACAAAAGAAAGTAATAAAATTATTTTTAGAAAGTGATTCTTTAGATTTAAAAGATTTTATATCAAAAAATAATTATGATGTAATTTTTGATGAAATACATATAAAAGATTTAAATGACATTGCAAAATTTAAGATACAAACAACAAAAGATCAACATTATGTCCAAAAAGCATATTTAGATTTATTTAAAAATCCTAATAATAAGCAATGAGAAGTTGATATTTTAGATATGAAGCTAAAAAAAGTTGTAAAATCAAAAGTTAGTAAATGATTGTGTGTAGAAGATTATTTTTATTGAATAGAAAGTTGAAAACAAGATACCATGTCTCAAATTATAGAGTGGTATTTATGAAAGTATGAAAATAATTTTTTAGATTTAGAAAAAAGAATATCAAAGCAAATATTAGAAAATAATTCATCTAAATTAGATGAAAAAGATCTATATGAACTTTGTGTTTATATTTCTTTAACATTGATGAGAACAAAAAGTTTTAGAGAAGAAATTTGATGTGATGATGATAAAATATTTAATACTTTATGAATTAGTAAAAAAGATAATATAACTCACATACAATTTTTATTTAATTCTAAAAATGTATATTGATTTTGAAATTTACTTTTTAATAAAAAAATTAATATTTACTATATCAAATGATTAGAAAAAAATTTTGTAACATCTGATTCTCCTGCTATACAAGTATTTCCTGAATATGAGAAAAGTATATTATGAATTGATTTTATGAGTAGAATTCATTATTTTCCATTAAATCCTCATATATTATTTGAATTTTTACCTTATAAATCTTGAAAAAAAGTAAAAAAAATACAAATTCAAAAAAATGATAGAGTTACTTATTATAATTTAATTCGTTCAATTCATTCAAAATATCTTTATTCCAATAACAAAGATAATTTCATTGAAAATGATTATGCAATTGCAAGAACAAATTATATTGATGAATTATATAATATTTTCTGAGATCATGATAAATTAGATAAAGATTATGAAATTATTAATCAATTGAAAGAAAAATATAAATGAATACATTTTGCTGATAATTACGAAATATTAAAACATTATGAAAAAGAAGAATTAGATTTTTTAAAATAATATAATTAATATAAATAAAAACATGGATAAAGAACTAAATTTCCTAAAAACCATAAAATCTAACTACTCATCAATAGAAGTAGAACATGAAGCAAGAGAAAAATATTATATTCTTACCTTTTTGAACTACCTACAAATTAGATGACAAGTAAATATAAACAATAAAATAGATAATTTTTTAGAGTTTTTCAACTTAGTAGATTGGGCTAAAAAAGATAAACTAAATTATTTTTATGCTAATTTTTATAATTATCTAGAGTTTTTTGAACTTGCTTGAAACTTGGAACTAGAAAAACAAGATATACAAGAATTTTTTACAAATAATGAGTATTTAAAATATAGAGAAGAAGAACTAGAGAAAGTATACATAACAATCAAAAAAGACATCAGTGTAGAGGATTTTTGGGAAGTATTCTATGAATGATACATTACAGATTTTTTTGAAAGTGTTTATTACTCATACTATGAAAGCAAAGAACATGATAAAGAGAAAAGAGTTATAATGAACACTTTATCGTATTTGTACAATGTTTTATGAGATACTTTTGAAATAGATGAAAGCATCTTGAATAAAAAGCAAAAAATAACTTTTGATAAATTTATAACTTCATATTTCTACATCTGATTTCTAGATATAGAATGAGTAACTTTTAAAGATAATAGTCCTTTATTTAAAATAAAAGTACTTCCAAAACTTTGAGAAGTACTTGAAGAAATAGAAAATACTAGATCATTAATCCTTGATAAACTATTTGATGAAGCATATAAAGAAATAAGGATCAGAAAAAAGAACTGAGAACCACACTTACTAGAAGGAAGTCTAGAGTTTGAATGAGATGAAAATAAATTTGTAGAACTAAGAAAAAAGTATCCAAATTCAGAGATAAATACTAAGAATTACAAAGGAAAAACTCAAAAATACGAGATAAGAGAAAAACTTTGGCTTGATAATTCAAGTAAATAAATATAATACACTTATATCTTATGAAATACTAAGATCCAAATACAGTGATAGAAACAACTATTTTTGAAATATAAAAAAAGACTTCTATGTACTGACTAATCAATGCTTACAAATGAGCAAATCAGAAAAGCACTATGAGAGAGCTTTTCACATCTAACAGAACAAGAAGTAGAGCAATTGGGAATCCAAATGCTTAATTTTTGGTCGATGATTTTGGAAGAAGAGGTTTAATAGCCTCTTTTTCATTGGATATTATATCAACTATAGTTATACTAATAGATACAAATGTAATTATATTAATTTTTAAAAGAACATGAGAGAAACAGCAATAATATACTGTAGAAAGTCTACAGATAGAGAAGATAGGCAAACTAACTCACTTGAACATCAACTCAAAAATTGTAGAAAATCAGCTGAAAATAATGCTTTAGTGGTACTTGATGAGATTCAAGAAAGTGTAAGTGCAAAAACATGATGAAAAAGAGCTTGATTTAATAGGATGATAGAGGAGTGTAACAAAGGAAGAGTAGATTATATCATCATTGATGAAACCAAAAGACTTGCAAGAAATATAATGGATTCAGCTCTTATAATCTGACTTCTAGATAATAATCAGATCAAGTGAATTATTACAACTGATAAGAAATTTGAAGCAAGTGATATATCTGCAAAGTTTATGCTTTTACTTGAACTTTGAATATCTAAAATGGATAATGAACATAGAAGTAAAGATATAAAAGCAAAAATGATCACAGCACTTCATAGATGACAATGGTTATCAAAAGCAACTTTTGGATATGAAAATGTCTGACCGAAATGAAAAAGAGATGTAAAAGTAGTAGAGGAAGAAGCAAAACTAGTGTTAAATGCTTTTATTATGAGAAGCCAAAATAGAACACTTCAAGAAATATCTGACTTCCTAGAAGAAAAAACAAGTAAAAAATGGAACTGAGAAAGAGTATCAAAAATGCTAACCAATACAAAATACTACTGATTACAAAAATTTTGATGAGAAGAAGCACTACTTAATAGTCCTTGATATAGACCAATTGTATCAAAGGAGCTTTTTGATAAGGTAAATAAAGTAACAAGAACTATTCCATACCAAAAACATGAATCACTTCCTAGATATTTTTCAAACCTATTAAAAGATGATGAGTGAAATAATTTGTATGTATATAAAACAAAATGACATATTTATTATCACTCAGGTCAAAATACATCATATAAAATAAATATCAGCCAAAAACAGATATTTGCTGAAGTAGAAAAATATATTGATAACTACAACTTCCCAAAACCTTTTATAGCTCTATCAAAAGCAACTTTGAAAGAATATTACAAAGATAAAGTAAATATGAGAGAAACTGATATGAAAAGAACAAAAAAAGAACTCACTCAAGTAGAAGAAAGACTATCGAGCCTACTTGAGAAGTTCTTAGATAATGATATAGATAAAAAGACTTATGATGAAAAAAAGAAAACTCTATCAACTGAAAAAATACAATTAGAAGAATCTTACAATGCAATTAAGCAATGAGATAATAATATTATAGAAATCATAGAAAATTTGTGCGAACTCGTAGAAAACCTGTCTGGTAGCTATAAAAATGGAAATGATGCAAAAAAGTGAAAAATCATCAGAGCGATGCAATGCGAACTAATTATAAACAACAAAAAAGAGCTTGTAATCAAGGAAAACAAACTCTTTGAGATAATCAAATCTCTTAATTTTCAGGATTGGTACTCCCAAGGGGAATTGAACCCCTGTTTGGACCGTGAGAGGGTCCCGTCCTAGCCACTAGACGATGGGAGCTTGTAGAGTAGTGTTATTATAATAAAAACTTTTAAAAATCAATAAAATATTTTTATTTAAAATTTTTTCAATAGAATAAGTTTATTATTTTATAAAATATTATATTTATATTATGGAAATTAAAAGATATGAAGATTTATATTTTGATTCATTTTTAGAATGTTTTTTATTATTTTGAAAAAATAGATGACATAATATAAATGATAATAAAAATTTAATAATAGAAAATGTTAAAAATAAACTTTTAAGTAATAATTATTTATATTTATGATTAATTGATGGTATTGTAGTATGATTTTTATGGGCTGAAGTAATTGAGCAAAATAATTTATTTTCAAAAAATATAAAGAAAATTCTTATATCTTATTTATATGTTATAGAAAAAGAAGTTTGAAAATGATATTCAACTAAGTTAAAAGATGCTTTATTTAATGATGTTAAATTAGAATGAAAAATTAAAAAAATATCTTTAAATGTAAAAATAGAAAATAAAACTGCATTTAACATATATAAAAAATGGTGATTTAAGGAAAAAAAATATTACATGGATCTAGATTTATAATAAAAAAACTCTTGAATTAATTCAAGAGTTTTTTTAAAATTATGCAATTTTAGCAGCAACTTCAGCTTTGTTTAACCCATCTATATCAGTAGTTATACCAACTGATCTAGCTGTACCTCTAACTATTAACATAGCTCATGCTAAATCTATAGCATTTAAGTCTGGCATTTTTTCTAAAGCAACTTCTTTTACTTGTTGTAAACTTAAGTGAGCAACTTTATCTTTATGAGGAAGTTTAGAACCACTTTTTAAGTTAGCTTTAGCTTTTACTAAATGAGACATTGGAGATTGTTTTACTATGAAATCAAAACTTTTATCTTCATAAACAGTAATGATAACTGGTAATTTAATTCACATTCTATCTCTAGTTTGTTCATTAAATCTAGTAGTAAATTCCATAATAGGTACTCAGTGTTGTCCTAGAGCAGGTCAAACAGGAGGTGCTGGATTAGCTTGACCTCAGTTAATTTGTAATTTTATGTAACCTTTAACTGGTTTATTTGATTTTGGTGCCATTTTTATTAAATGATTATATATTATTTTTTATATATTTTTGAAAAATTAATATTTCTTTTTTCTTTCTAATTTCATGGATTGTTTTCGGGACAAAACAAAATTAGAACTACTTAAATAATCTATTATTTTTCGGAAGCCAGTGAATTATATAAAAAAAACTATATAAATCAAGTTTTTTTATATAGTTTTTTTATCTGTTTGGATTTGTAGTTATTACTTGTTCTTCATAGTAACTTGCAACTACTTGAATTCATACATGTTCTGTACCAGCAAAGAATAATCATTGTCAAACAGAAGCATTTAGAAGTATATATTTTTCTTGTTCTGTTAATTTATATATACTTTGAAGGACATCAATTGAAGCACTAGATTGTTTTAAAAGTAACTGAATTGAAGAGTTTGTCATTATTGGTTTACCATAAGGACTTCATACGAAATCTTCTACGTCTTGAGTTATTGTAGTTATACCTAGATTATATTTTCTGGCTCTTTTAACAAGTCAAAATAAAAATTTAGCAGAGTCTTCATGTTGCATTATATTCCAAGCCTCATCAACTACTAGTAGTCTTTTTTTATTACTTGACCTTACTTTATTCCATATATGATTTAATACTACATACATAGCAATTGGTCTAAGCATATCATCTAGATCTCTAACAGAAAATACTTGTAATCATTCTCATAAATCTACATTTGTTTTTTGTGAAAATATACCAGAAAATATTCAAGTAGTAAATTTTTCTATTCTTCTAACCATACTAGTTGCTCAATCCATAGTTTCAAGTACATCTTGTAAGTCTTTCATAACTGGTATTTCTTTTCAAGAAATATTGTCATCTTCAAGAGTAATTCACTTTAAACTATAAGTTGTAATAAGTGCTTTTTCCATTATAGATGCTTCTTCTGGAGTAAGTTTTCATAGCATCAAGTTCATAAGCCCTAATAAATCTATTACTGCATTTCTAAGTAAATCTCCAGGTCTTTCTTCTTGGTCTTTTAAAGCAAGAGGTAAGTCAAAAGGATTTATTCTTTTAGTTGAATTTAACGATACATCAAGATAACTTCATCATACTTTTTCTATTAAAGTTCTGTACTCATTTTCAGGGTCTATTACTATAACATCAGTTCAAAACATAAGACTTCTAAGTATTTCAAGTTTTACAGCAAAAGATTTACCTCAACCTGATTTTGCAAATACAGTCATATTTGCATTTTCAGTTTTAAATCTGTCAAATATTATCAGTGAATTATTATGAGTATTTATACCATAAAGTATACCATCATCATGAGTTAGAGTACTTGATGAAAAAGGAAATGTTGTAGATAATCATCAAGTTGATATATTTCTATAAACTCAAAGCTCATCTTTACAAAAAGGTCAAGTTGATATAAATGCTTGTTCACTTCTTAAAAAAGCTTGTTTTTGTAATACATTTCTACCAGATAAAATAGTTTCTATGTCTTTTCATATTCTATTTACTTGTTCTTCAGTATCTCAATATATACTTATATATAATCATAGATGAAAATATTTTTCTTCTCATCTAGTAAGTTTATGTCTAAGTTCTTCAACGTCTTGAATTTGTGCTTCTATTGCAGGGTCATTTAATAGTCATTTTTCTGCATTTATACTTCTTTCTGAATATAATTGAGTAAGTCTTTTTTTAAGATATTTTTGAATAAATCATGAATCTATAGGATAAACAAAAAGACTCATATCAAATTTTACATCCCAGTTTATTATAGGAGATAACCAATTTCACTCTAGAAAATTAGGATATGCATATACAAAAAAAGTTTTTACTATAGTGTTATTTATTATAACTCTATCAGGTAAAATTTTCATAAAAGCAGGCGATATCAAATCTTTTATATATGCTAATGCTTCTTTATATTCTTTTTCTGATTCTATAATTTCTTTTTCTTCAGATTTTATAGGTTTTTCTATTTCTTGTTTTTTTACATAAGAGAAAGTATCTCATGTTATTCTAGTACTTACTAGCTTAACTAATTTTTCTTGTTTTTCCACGAGTATCTATTTAAATTTTATTTTGTTTTATTTTAATTATAAAAAATATATTGTAAAGATTGTGTAGTATATCAGACTTTACACTTTTAAAAATATAGCTTAAATAAAAAAATAAGGATTTTAAAATCCTTATTTTACCAATTCCATTCAGTTATAAAATCTTTTGCAATTTCATCAGGGAAATCTTCTTCTTTTTTATAGTCTGGAGTTTTATATTGTATTACAGCTAGAGTTACATCATCTAATTGAGTAGGTTTATATCACATAAATTTTGATAAATTTATTGTTATATTATTGAATATACTTCTAGCAGATTTATATTTTTTACCATTCATATTTGGAGCAGTATTTATAGCTTCTTCAAGTCTATTTTCTCAAAATAATTCTTCAAATCAATCTCTTTTAGGTCTATTTATAGCTTCAGTAATTCAATCCGAATATAAAACTAATATATCTCATACTTCAAATTTTATTTCTTGTTCTTTGATTAATTTTGATATATCTTTTATCATTCATATAGCAACTCAACCTGATTTTATTCTAAATGTTTTTCATAAAGCTTGTTTATATATCATAAGATATTCGTGTCATGCTCAAGTCATGAATAATCTCTTTTCTTTTTCATTCCATCTTATTAAAAGCATACTCATAAGTAAATTTGCTTTTACTCTTGGTTTTAATATTTCATTTGTTTTTATAAGTACAGTTGCTCCTGATTTATATATTTTTGAAAATCAGCTTACTAATGCATTTACCATTATCATAATAAATCAAGCTCATACTCAATGTCCTGTTGCATCTCAAACATAGATATAATAATTTTCATCTTGCTCTATTATATCATAACTATCTCAACCAATTTCTCATGCAGGTTTAGATTTAGCAACAATTTCAAAAGAAGGTACTTCTACATGTTTTTTTGTAAGCATTTTTCATTGTATTTCTTTACCTAATTCAACTTCTCATTTTATTTCCTTACCATGTATAAACTCATCTTTTATATTTTTAAGTGTGTTTAAAGTTTTTCAGAAAAATGACAATGCATAATTTAGATGTATATTTGGAGTCTTTCAGAAATCTATTTCACTATCTTTCAAATTTCAAACTAAAAAATGTTTTATTGTTAATTCCAATTTTTTTATTGGGTCATGATAAAATTTTTTAACAACAACAATTATTATTGAAAAATAAATAATAGTCAGAATTAAAAATAGTAAAATTTTATTTATTTCACTAAATTTATTTATTTTATCTCAAAACGCTATAAATATTATTGGGTTTATAGCTAATATACCTATAATAGTTAATTTAAAAATAGTGTAAAAAATG
>JABWCI010000018.1 GCA_013368515.1 Candidatus Altimarinota bacterium
TAACGTTCGCTGATATCTGACGTTTTGCCACTTCCTTTAAAAATCAATTTGGTGTGGCAAAATGTGGCTTTAGCCCTTGCAGATATCAGCTGTTAGATGACCCGTAGGGCGAGCGACCTTAAGGAGCGAGAGTTCGCTTTTATTCTCGTCCTATTTTATCAAATTTTCAAATTCTTCTTGTGTCAAATCCAATAATTTTGAATCCTTTCCCAAGGGAGTATTTGTAATTTCCTCACCAAACCAATTTGGCAAAAGAAAGTTTTTCGCCGATATTTCATCTTCAAACTCAACCTCTATTCTTTTCAATCCCTCAAATCTACCATGATAAATTTTTAGTGAAATTTCAGGACTTTTACTCAGTAAATAACTTTTTCTAACGAGAGATTCTTTTGAGTTTTCTTTCAATTTATCAAATTCTTCCTTTGATATTTCGAATTTCTGCTTATTTGAAGATAAGTTATTTTCTTTTTCTTTCCTCTCAAATTCATACTTTTCACCCTTTTTTTGAATACGAATTTCCACGTTTTCATTTCTGAAAAGAAAATAACGTTCATAAAGAAAACTCTCCAAACCATCAATATTTGGCATTGTTTTCACTAAAAATTTTCTTTCAATTTCTTTTGTCATAAAATATTCCTTTGAGAGAATAAAAGCGAATTTCATCTAACGTTTGCTTCTATGAGATGTTTTGCGAGGAACGAGCAAAATATGGGAGAGTGAAGTGCTTTGATGCGAACCTCATAGAAGCTGTTGTCAGACCCGAGAGTGCAACGAGGGTTTACCGTACATTTTTATCTTTTTTCTTTTACTTTATTGCTCTGCATATTTTACTTTTATTAAAACAAGATTTTTTTCATCTTTTAAAATGGAAGAGGGGCAGGGGTGAATTCCATTTTAAAAGATACCTTATTTATCTTTTATCTTACTATACAATGTTTTTAAATGTTCGTTAGACATATCTAAAATAGGTTCATACATAAAAGAATTTAAGTGTATATTTTCTGGTGTCATCAAATTTACTTGTTCTAATAAATTTATATTCTCAAGTTCTGTAGAAAAAACTTGTTTATATTTCTTTACAAGTTCTATTGTTTGATTTTTCGTTATACTATTAACAAAAATAGGATCATTTATCTTTCAAATCATAAATAATTCAGCTTTTAACCTAATAGCAATTGACAATAATATTTTACTTTCTAAATCTATACTCTCTGTAATATTTTGTAATAGTTCATCTGCTAAGCTAAAAATTATATCAATTACTTTGGTTGTTAAGTTATTTATTTGTATTGATGATTTGTCAACTAATACTTTTTGTATTATATCTTGTAGGTCTTGTATTGTTATATTATTTGTATCACTTTTTATATGTAATAATGATGTTAATTTAGTAAATTCATTATTATATCAACAATATTCTGTTAAATTTCTTATAAAAGGAATAGATGCAATAAGTATTTTGTTATTAGTATGTAAATTATTTTTAAAATAATCAAAAGGCTTCAAATAACTAGCATTTTCTAATGTAATTTTACCATTTATTTTTATTACCATACAACAATTACTTCTTCCAATAAATCTACTTTCAATCGTCCTATAAAAATCAAAATTATGAGTTAAAATAATTTGATAAAAATTTTGTTCTTCAGAAATATCTTTTAAATATTCAATAATTGCATATTTATTTTTATAATCAAAAGAGTCTGCAATATCATCAATAATAAATAATGTTTTGTGATTTAACTTTTTTCTTGCTTCCACCTCAAAAATTATATTAAGCAAATATAATGCTCTTCTTTCTCATTGACTTAAAACTTCTAAAAGCATATTTCTTTCAACTGCTTTTTGATTTGTTGTTTCTTCTCATTCTTTAAATATAAATTGAATTGTTGGAATTTCACTTTTTAATATAACATCATCTTTGTTTTTTATTTCAAGTTTGAAAGGAATTGAAAATCTATCATTAAATATTTTCACAACTTTTTCCCAATCTGTTTGTTCTTTTTTAGCTTCAATAATAATTTTTTCAATTTCTTCTTTTCATTTTTTATATTCTTTAATTAAATTATCAACTAATTCTTTTTGATCCACAAAATAAGAAAACCAAATTTCCTTTTGAAATTGATCCAAATTTTCAAGTTTAGATAAAATACTTTTATTATCAAATAAATAATCACGAAATTGTCTTAATTGTGCATTTGAAAGTTTTTTATCTATTGCTTCAAATTCTTTTTGTAAATCTTCATTATTTAAAACTTTTTCCTTTTCTTTGTTGATTTTTTCTTCTAATTCTTTAGATGTAGATATTTTTTCATCATTACTTCAATTAAAAAGATTTACAGAGTGATTTGCTTTAAAAAATCAATTATCATCTAAATTCTTTTGTATAGTAAAAGCATGATAATGATTAAATTCTTTTTTAAGATATGTAGATTTTGATAAAACTTCATTATATTTTTCTATATAAGTTTTTATTTGTTTCTTAAAATCCTTTGTTTTTAAAAACTCTAAAACTTTTTCATTAAAAATCTCACTATAAATAATAGTAGAAAATTCTTTAGTTGCTGTTTCTAAAATACTCTCTAATCATTCAATAAATATAAAGAAATTTTTATTAAAAATTATTTCAATTTCTTTTTCTATATTATCGTTTCTCCCATTTAATCATGAAAGTTGTTTTAGTTTTTTTAGTAAATTATCTTTAGCTTCATCAATAGTTTTATGAATAGTGTCATATTTTTCTTTTAATTCCTTTTTTACAACTAATGTTGATAATTTATCTGAATTAAATTGCTCATTATAAGGTTCAATAACAAATATTTCTTCTGGTAATAAATTTATATCATTATTATCTTTTATAATTCTAGTTGTAATTCTTTCAGGAAAAATCAGATCTTTTGAATCTTGGTTTTTACTTAAATCTTTAAAAGTTTTTGCAAAAGATGTTTTCATTACTCAATTTGGAGCATAAATTGCAAAAGATTTTTTTGATGAAAAATCAAACACTGCTTCAAGTTTTTTAATTCAATAACAATTTTCTAAATTTAAAATAAGTTTTTGCATTTTATTTCTTAATTATAAACTAGATGAATACGATAATGATTTAATATAATTTTCCATAAAATTCCAATCTGGTTCTCAATTATCATCTATTGGTATATATAATATAGTTTCTCATAACCTATCTTTGCTTAAAACTCTTCAATAACCGTATCTATATCTTTCTAAATCTAATAAAGTACAAAAATATAAAAATATATATTTGTTAAATTTTTCAAAGTATTCAGATTTTGGCACTAATCCCTTAACTCTTGTAAAACAAGCACTTCTTTCAGGTTGGAAAAAAGCTTTTCATCATTCTCAAATAGATACAACTGAAATAAAATTTTCAAAAATTTTATCTTGTTCTGAAAATTCAATTTTCTCTTTTATTCAGTTATTTGTAGTTTGATTTTCCACAGAATTTATAAGTTCTCATCACCAATGTTTTGCATCATCTGGCTTTGGTTTATCTCATCAAGAATATATATCAAAAAACTTTTTTACTTCAAAATAATCACATTTTTTATTATTTAAATTTATATTCTCATTATTAATTGAATTTATAGATATTTCTTTAGATAATCAATTATTAAAAAGGTAAATACAATATTCTTTTAGATTTCCAATAAAATTATTATTTTGAATTTGTGAAAAATCAGTTTTTAGATATGCTTCTGGACACCATTCTTTGATAGCTGAGACTTCAATATTTATACTTAAATTATCTACATTATCTCTATTAATAAAAGCATTTATCCAAGTTTCTTTTATTAAAGGCCATTTTCACTCCATATCGATTCTTCATTTTCTCCTTTTTTCATATCAATCATTTTTAAAATATCCAAAAAATGTTTTTTTATTTTTTGGGTGAGGTTTATGGGCTTTAAAAACCATAACACATGTTACTGTTCAAACATCTGAATCAATAAATAAATCATCTGGCATAGATAAAACTGCTTCTAATGTATGTTTTTCTAAAAGCTTTTTCTTTAATTCATACATTTTTCATTTTGTAGCTAAAGCACAACTCATAGGAATTATAGATATAGATATTCATCAATCTGTTAAACACTCTAAATTATTTAATATAAATTCAAATTCTTCTATATCATTTTTTTTATCAGCTTTATAAGGAGGATTTAAAAATCAAGCCGTAGGTTTTAATAATTTAACTCTTTCAATTATCTCTTTATCAAAACAACTTCAATTTATAATGTTTGTTTTTCAATCTTGATGTATATACATATTAGAAACAGCTAATGCAAAAATATGTGATTGATATTCTACTCAGATTAATTGTTTAGATTTAATATTTTTTATTATTTCATCTTCTCATTTTGCATCTTCAATCATTTTTTTCATAGCACTAATCAAAAATCATCAAGTTCATGTACAATTATCATAAACAATACTATTTTTATTTACTTGTGCTAATTCTGAAAACAATTCAGTAATATGAGGAGGAGTTAATACTATTCATAATCATTTATCACTATTAGCATATCTTAAAAACTCAACATATAATTGTCAAAGTACATCAAAATATTCGTGTGTTTTTATGAATTGATTTATATTTTCATCTATATCTTTTATTAAATTTTTAAGTATATTTTGTTTTGTAGAAAGAGAAGTGTCTGTTCTTATAAAACTAAATTGTATTCACAAATTTTCTAATTTATCTCATTGTATATTAGCTGTTTTTAATGAATTTACGACAGTATCAACAAGATAATTTGCTAAATCTCTAGAATTATCATAATGTTTATATCACTCTCTAAAAGGTCTATATTCTAATGCTATTAAAATACAACTTATTAATAAACTTCTTTGAGATTCAAGAACTTTATAAGAGTGTAAAGTATCATTTAATAATTTTGTAAATTGTTGTAGTTTATTATAATCTTGCCTGAATTTTTCAGGACTTTTTAAATATCAATTTAAATAATCATCAATACTTAATAATTTATCTCAAAAAACTTGAGTAACTTTTTTTTCATTTTTTAATTGTAGAAAATGAGAAACTCTAAGATTTCTTTCATTATCTCAACTAATAGCTATTGAAAGAATATCAAACTCTTTAGATAAACTATCGCTATATAATAATACTCAATCAACAGCATAATCTGCATATTTATCTTTGTTTTCACTTTCATGTTTACGAATATCTGCCTTACATTCTATAACTATTAGTAAATCAGAGTTTGCATTTAAAGAAATCATAAAATCTGGGAATCATTTTCAACTTCATTTTTTAGAGGCATTTTTAAGTAATTTGTTAATTGTTGGATTATCTGAGCTTTTTCACTCAAAAACAATCTGATCTTTGAATTGCCTAAAATGTTCTATTGTTATTAATTCAGTTTTACTTTCGTTAGCCATAATATAAAAATTAAAGATAAAAATTTATTAAACTGAATATAACTATTTAAGTCATATTTGCAACAAATATAGTTATAAACATACATAAGTATATATAAGGTATATAAAAATCAAATTATTTTTTAAATTAAATTCATTTTCTGTAGTGAAACGAAAGAAAATACCTTACACCCCTCATAAAAATAAAAAAATCTTGTTTTGTTCCTTATTTTATGCAGAGCTTACCTTATTAAAAAAGATAAAAATGTATGTCTGACAACGTTTGCTTCTATGAGATGTTTTGCGAGGAACGAGTAAAATATGGGAGAGCGAAGTGCAACGAGCGAGCCTCATAGAAGCTGTTAGGCGAGGGTGATTTTCTGTAGTGCTAACGGAAGAAAAATCAAGTGCAACGCCCCTTTACGTCTACTTTTTGTTTTTGTTGATTTTTCAGTATTTAAGATTATTTTGTGCATTAAACCAAAAACTTTTTTTGCGAGTAATAACGAGCTTTTGGGGGGAGGATTGCCACGATAGTGGCAAAAGAAATTAACTAAATTTTTTAATTAAATCAAAATGCGAATTTATAATATCAAGGATTTCATTTCAATCTAAATAAAAACTCTTTAAATTAATTCTTGAGGATTGGGTATTTTCTAATTCTTGTTTTGCATTTGGTTGATATTTTTGATTTGTGAAAAATAAAATTCATTGAAACATATTATTTGTATCATTTATTATTGGAGTTAGTAAAGCATTTACTTCTTCTTTAGTAACATTTCCAGAACTTTTATATTTACATTGTCATACAAAAGAAATTAATTTTTTTGTATTGTTTCAAATAAATATTTCTTTATCTGCTGTGATATCAATTCATCAATCACTTCAAGATCAAGCAACTTTTACATTTATAAAACCATCTTTTATTAATAATTCTTTGCATAATTCTTCAAAATAACCTCAAATATCGGTTGTTGAAAAATCATTTCAATAAATACTTTTTACTTTGTTTAAAAAAGTTTCCCAAGTATAATTTCAATATTCATTAATTCATAAAATTTCTTTTGGAATTTCTAAATCATTTAATAAATTTATGAAAGAATTATATCATTCTCAATCTTTATAATCTTTTGAAATATCATCTAAAATCATAAAAAATAAATCTTCAGATTGATTTGATTGTTTTTGAATAAAATCAAGTTGAGAATCATCAATATAATTAGTAAATTTTTCTTTTACTTTTCTTTTAAATCTAGCTGGATTTGCTTGATTGTAATATGGTGGTAATTTTCAAGCAAGATATAAAGAAATTTTACGAATATCCATATATTAATCTTTATTTTGTAAATTATATACATTATAATTATTTTCCTTAATTTTTGCAAAAAATTGAAATAATTTTAATTTTTTTCTCATAAAAATTCAGTTTCAAATCATTTCTTATTTAAAGTATCATTTATCCAATTAAAATAGCTATCAGGTATATTAAAAGTTAATAATCACATTAACTCTTTTCATGAGTTAGTTATGGTAATTATATTTACTTGCTTATCTATTTTAAATCTTAAAAATAATTTTCTATTTCATATTTGAAAAATTGTTTGTCAAAATTTATTTTCTCATTCTCAAGTTGTAGATAAAGTTAAAGAACTTTCTTTAAAAGAAATTAGTCATAATTCTTGAAGGTATAATATTTCTGTATAATCAAGTCAATTAGCTTTTCTAAAATCATCTCAATTATTATTGGTAATATCCGATAGTATGAAAAATCAGTTTATTACTAATCAACAAAACTTTTTAAATAAATTTATATCATCTCTTGTTAGATTTTTAATTATTTCCATTGTTTTTAATGAGTAACTTCATGGATTATTATATTCTCAAGCTAAAATTCAAGCAATATATTCTTGCATCTCATCCGAACTAAATTCTTTTGACAAATCTTTTAATCTTTTTAATTTATCAGGATCTATTTCAGTATCAATATTTTCATTTTGAAATTTTGGAACTGCTTTTGTTAATACTCAATATAGATTTTTATATTCAACAAATTTATCTGCCTGTTCTAAACTTTCAATTAGTTTTATTTGTTCTCTTATAACCTTTTCTTCTAATTCTCAAGCTATTTTAATTTTATTTGCTTCATTTTCTGCCATTGCATCAGCAATTTTTTTAGATTTTTGATATTCTAAATATCAAGCCCATCATCAATACCAAGCAAAAAGTATTTTTCATACTATTTTGTTATTTTCTGGTAATTTTAAATCACTCATTTTTTTTAAAATTAAAATCTAAAATAATCCACCGTTTAATTTTTCCATTCTTTTTAAACTAGCATTATAATATTTTTCTTCTTTTTCAATTCAAATATATTGTCTGTTTAAAAGTTTAGCCATATATGTAGTCGTTCCACTTCAATTAAAAGGATCTAAAACTATATCTCACTCGTTAGATCAAATTAAAATAATTCTTTTCAAAAGTTCTTCTGGTTTTTGTGTTGGATGTAAAGATTTATTATCTTCTGCTTTGATCCTTTCTTGTCATTGACAAAGTGGTAAAATCCACATATCTCTCATTTGTTTTTCATTTCAATCTTTTTGTTTTTCAGGATTTATTTCTTTTGAGATTTCATAATTAAAAGTCCAACCTTTTCATTTTGTAGCCCAAACTATATATTCACAAGCATGAGTAAAACTTCTTTTTGTA
>JABWCI010000019.1 GCA_013368515.1 Candidatus Altimarinota bacterium
GAGAATCAATTTTTTCACTATTTATAAATGGAAATAAATTTATTTTTCTTCATTTTAATTCATTAGGTAAACCTTCATAATCATCTAGTATACTTGAAGTTATACTTCAATTGTAGTCAACATAAAATATATTATCTGGATTTATAAAATTAACTCATAATTCTTTATAAATTTCTGATAATGTAATATTATATCATCTTGTATTCTCAGGCATAAATGCAAAGTCATTTACATTCATCACTGATAAAACTCTTTGTTTGTAACTTTCTATTGCTTTTATTCATTCTATTCAAGATTCATCTGTAATGTTCGGTACTAATAAACCTGAATCTCAATATAATCTATAATTTAAACTCATTAAAAAATAATTAAAAAATATTCATTATTTTATAAATATTTTAGTAAATAAGTCAATTAAACTTTATCAAATGAATTATTTTTAATATTTAAAAAAATATGTTAGACTTATATTAATTAATATATAAGTTTTTTTTTATGAAAACTTCAGGAATACCAAAATTTGAAAAGTATTGATTTGATGGAGAAAAATACATAAAAATGCAAAAAAATGCTATTCTAGATAGGATTTCAAAATTTAAACATAGACTTTATCTAGAAATATGAGGTAAGTTTTTGTATGACCCACATGCAGCTCGTGTATTGCCTGGATTTTTTCCTGATAGTAAAAAACAAATTTTTTCTTCTCTGAGAGATAAAGCTGAAAATTATTTTTTGTTTAAATGCCAAGGATTTATATAAAAATAGACAATTATCAAATGAAGATATAGATTATGGAGATTATTGTTTACAGATGATAATTGATATAGAAAAAGAAGTTTGAATAAAACCAAAGATTTCTATAAATCGTGTAAGTGAAAAAAATAAAGAAGTTTCTGTTTCTTTTAAAAATATTCTTTTACAAAAATGATATATTGCAGCACTTAGATATGAAATACCAGGTTATCCAAATGATACTGAAAAAGTATTATCAAGTGAAGGTTATTGAAATGACGAATATATAAAAGTAGAAAAAGATTTGATTTTAGTTACTTGAGCAGCTAGCTCTAGTGGTAAAATGTCTACATGTTTATGACAAATATACCATGAAGTTGTTTTATGACAAGATTCTGGTTATGCAAAATATGAAACATTTCCAATATGGAATTTACCTCTAGAACATCCTGTTAATTTGGCTTATGAGGCTGCAACAGCAGATATAGGTGATTACAATACTATAGATACATATCATCAAAAAGCATATAGTATGAATAGTGTAAATTATAACAGAGATGTAGAAGCTTTTGAAATAGTTTCAAGATTATCAAATTCACTTTTACCAATTTGAAATTTTACAAGAGAATATAAACCTCCAACAGATATGGGAATAAATACTGCTTGATTTTGTATTACTGATGATGAAGTAGTTAGAAATGCATCTATTGCAGAAATAGATAGAAGAATAAATTGGTACAATGAAGTAATACAAAGATGAGAAGGGGATTTAATTTGGATTGAAAGATGTAACAAAATAAAAGAAAGACTTTAGTCTTTCTTTTATTTTGTTCTAAATATATTATCTATAATTATTCCAGTTGCTACTCATGCATTTAGACTTTCAGCTTGTCCAAAAGAGGGGATAGTTATTTTCTTTGTTACAAATTTTTCTATAGATTTACTTATTCCATGAGATTCATTTCATATAACTATAAATCATCAATCATGTTTTTCAAAATCTATTTTGTGAATATTTTCTCAATCTAAAAATGCTCAAAATATATCATGTTTAGAAGATTTTTTTTCAAAGTATTTTTCTAAATCAGTATAAAAAATATTTGTTCTAGAAATAGATCACATACTTGAAGATACTACTTTTGGATTTGTTAACTCTACGGTCTCTTTGCTTGCAATTATCTTTTTTATACCATACCAATCACAAATTCTTATTATAGTTCATAGATTTCCTGGATCATTTATAGTATCTAAAACTACTATAAACTCTTCATTTTCTATTTCTAAAAAATCATTTTTTGGTGAAACTACGATAGCTATTCAAGCATTGTTTGATTTTGAAATAGATATTTTTTCTATAGTTTCACTATCACTTATTTCATAATTTGTATCTTTTAAAACATCACTATGTTTTTCTTCAAATTTTTTAGTTATATATAAATTTTTTATTTCGAAACTTGATTTTAAAAGTTCCAAAATAGACTTTTCTCATTCTACTAAAAAAAGTCATTCTTCTATTCTTGTTTTTTTATCTCATAAGCTTCTTACAAATTTTTGTTTTTCTTTACTTAACATTTTTAAAATTGACATTATTAAAAATATATTTATTATACTTTCAGGTAAGTATTAAATTCTGCAATATTCGCAACAATTTTGATATTTGTTTTCCTTTTTTACCCCCTGCTCTAGATACCTCCCTAGAGCTTTTGCCCCCCGTGAGTATTTCCGGGGGGATTTTTTTATTTATAATGTTTTAATACAAATTCGTTTATAGATTCTTTATTTTTCGCTCTAGTAAAATGTAGTTCAAATTTTTTATATAGTAAATCATTATTCAAAAAATTTGATCATAAAAATGTCCATAATCTATAACTTTTTTTCTCATCAAGTTTATGTAAAAAATTTGAATATAATTCTTGAGTTCAGTTGTAAAAATCTTCTAAATCATTTGCCCAATAATCTTCATTGAAATAATCATCTTCTAAGTTTTCTATTTCAAATTTTAATTTACCAAAATCAAAAACATAATATATATTTTCAAAATCATCTTTTGTTCCATATCTTACTTTTATAGAATATTTCTTTTTATTACTTTCTAAAATAGCATCTTTTAAAGGTATTTCTAAATTTGCTAGAGCATAAGGAAAAAATCTATTATTTATCAGATCTAAAATTATTTCTTTTTGTTTTTTTATTTCTCTTTTTTCATTATTTAATGGAGAAAAATTTAGTTTTCTAAAAAAATCTAAATTTAAATCTTGTTTTACATCTATAAAATCAATTTCACTTAAATAATCTATATTTCAGATATTTTTAATAACATTGTTTTCTATGATATAACTTTGTCATCATTTAAAATATGAAAAATTTGTTTTGTAACCAAAATCTCTTGCAGTTTTTTGTTCTATATCTTTTACTTGTTCAAGTTTCATAGTATTTAAACAAAATACTTCTGAGTTTATTTCTTTTGGGAAAACTATTCATTGTCATATAAATATTTTGCTTAGATTTTTTGTCTCATAAAAACTATTTATTCATTCAACTTCAAATTTTTCATATTCCCGTATTATCTCTTCTTTTCTAAATGCTCTATATTCACTATCTATTTTTTGTCTTTCTTTTACGTTTTTTGCATCAAATAATTTTAGGTTTCATTCTAATTCATTTCTAGTTGCTAAGTATATAACTTGAGAATAATTTTTTTTATTAAAAAATTCATACATATATTCTATAACTTCAAAATTACTACCAGGTTCTGTATCTACATCTGAGTAAATTAGTTCATCTTCATTTTCTATAAACAAAGTCATAACATCATCTTCATTTGTTATAAAACTATTTTTATAAATTAATCATGTTATTTTTAATCATTTATAATCAATAGTTTTTTTATTTTCTAGTATTATTATATTTACATTTTTTAGATTTTTTACGAAAAGTGGTTCTAAAAATGACAGAGTTTCTGCTAGAAAAATATCTGGTTTTTTTTCTAGATTTTCAAATAAATCTACAAGAGTGTAAGGGTCAATATGGTCTAGGTGAGAGTGACTTAAAAATATAGCATCTATAGATTTAAGTTTGTTATAATCTAGTTTTATTCTAGGATTTCTCGCCATCATGTCTCATGCTACAAAATCTGATAACCGAGAATCAGACATTATTTTTATATATTCTCAAGATTTATTTTTTATATGAATCATAAATTCACTATGTCATAGATAATCAATTTTCATAATTTTTAATTATTTTTTAAATTTTTTAAATTGTAACTTATTTTTTTGTTTTTCAAAATTTATAAATTAATAATGGCCCCTAATGGGGCCTATCTATCATTTCTCCTTGAATAAATCAATTATCAATTGATCACCAGGAGTTATTTTTATATTTTTCATTTCATCTTCAGGGACATATGTCACTGTGCAAAACAAAAAAACTAACATTATCGATGTAAATAATCGGTAAGCTATTTTAGTTGCTAAATTCATTTTTTTTTCCTCAATTCATTAAGGTTAGAAAATTTTAAGCCGCCAGATTATATAAAACTTTTATTCTAAATCAATTTATATTTGAAAAAAATCGTTTATTGATATATACTTAAATTATTAATAAATAATTTTTAATTTATGAAAAAATTAATCTATATTTTTCTTGTTATAGTTCTACTTTTTTTACTAACTATATTTCCATATTTAATTTTAGTTTCGTTTTTTCCAAGTTTAGATTCATATAAAATACTTTTATTTATTTATATAATTATTTCTTGAATATTTCTTTGAAAATATTGGTGGAAATATGTTTATATTTTAAATAAACATCCAAGAAAATGAAGACCTTTTTTTCTACCTAAAAAAACTAAGAAAAAAAATAAAAAATAATTTGCTTTAAAATAAAAATTACTATACTTTATATAGTAATTTTTATTTTAAATTTATGAAAAAAACACCACTCATATATGTAGATCATGGAAGTCCTATGAGGATTTTGGAAGATAATCCTATAAATGATAGACTTTCTTTTATATGAAAATCATTAGAAGAAAAAGATATAAAAGCTATACTTATAATTTCTGCTCACTGGATTACAAATGGTAGTTTTATTACTACATCAAATGATTTAGAAACTATACATGATTTTTATGGTTTTAGAGAAGATTTATATGAATTAAATTATCCTGCTAAAACTTCAGTTTTTTTGATAGATGAAATAAAAAAAATATTGCCATTTGTTAAAGAAGATTCAACTTATGGGCTTGATCATTGAGCTTGGACTGTTTTAAAAAAACTTTTTCCAGATTCTCAAATTCCTGTTGTACAATTGAGTATTGATTCAACTCTTAGTTGAAAAGACTATTTTGAAATATGAAAAAAATTATCAATTTTGAGAGAAAAATGAGTGCTTATAATTTGAAGTTGAAGTATAGTTCATAATTTGAGAGATTTTTCTTGGGAAGAAAATATAATTTATCCTTGGGCAAGAGATTTTGATCAAAAAATAAAAAAATCTATATTAGAAAATGATTTTAAAACTATAGTTAATTATGAAAATATAGAAAATTATAAAAAAAGTGTGCCTAGTTTTGATCATTTTGTACCTCTTTTATATATTTTATGAGCAACTTCAGAAGGTGAAAAACTGATTTATGATTATGAAAACATAAGTAATTGATCACTTACAAACAATATAATAATTACAAAATAACTCTTTTTTAGAGTTATTTTTTTGATTTTTTAAAATAATAGAGTAATATAAAAGTATATATTTTGTATATATAATAAATATGAAATTTAATACTTCAAAAAAAATTTGGGCACACATAGATTGTGATAGTTTTTTTGCTGAATGTGAGATACTTAAAAATCCAAAAATTAAAGATGATTTTGTTATAGTAGGTGATGAAATAGTTTTGGCTTGCAATTATAAAACAAAATCATTTGGTATAAAAACTTGAACTCCTATATGGCAAGCTCGTGAAATACTCAAAAATAAATGAGTTTATTTAAGTTCTGATCATGATTTCTATAGTTTAGTTTCTAGTAAACTTATGTCTTATCTAGAGGAAAAAACTCTTGAGGTTTTACCTTTTTCTATAGATGAAGCTTTTTGTGATATAACTGGACTTTGTAAATTATATTGAATTGATTTAGAAACATATATTAAAAATTTGCAAAATGATATACTTAAAAATATATGAATTCCTGTCAGTATTTGAGTATCTACTACAAAAATAAAAGCAAAAATTTTTTCCAAGTTAAATAAACCATTTGGTTTTTTTATAGATTTGAGTTGTAGTAGTGAATTATATAAAACTCTTGAGCTTAAAATAGTTCCTTTTATCTGAAAAAGTATGCAAGAAAAACTTAAATATAAATGCTCAAATGTCTATGATTTTGTTTTTTTATGATATTGGTATCTAAAAAATAATATATGAAAAAATGCAACTGATTTATGGCTTGAATTATCATGAGTAAATGCTTTTTTTATAAAGAAAAATAATTTTTCAAAATCTATAAGTAGAGGTAGAAGCTTCAATAAAAATATAACAAATGATAGTGATTTTTTATTAAAAGAACTTATATCAAATTTTAATTTTTTATTTGAGGAGCTCATATTAAAAAATTATGAAACAAAAAGAGTTTCTATATTTTTTAGAGATAAAGAAAAACAAACTTTTATATTTCACTATACTTTGCCTTGTTTTACTATTGATAGGAGGGTTCTTTTAGAGATAATTAAATATATGTTTAAGATATATTTTAATGACAATGTTTTATACAGAAGTACTTGAATAGTTTTTTCAAATTTAAAAGATAGAAGTTTTCATCAAACAAATATTTTTGAAAATAATTTTTCAAAAACTACTACAAAAAAAGAAATATATACAATAATAAATGATATAAATCTAAAATATGATAATCATAAAATCGCTTTTGGTATGGATTTATTAGGGAAGAATTTTATTTCTAAATTAGGTATAAGAAAATAATAATTTGTAATAATTAAATAATAATTTGTAATAATTAAATAATAATTTGTAATAATTAAATAATAATTTGTAATAATTAAATAATAATTTGTA
>JABWCI010000013.1 GCA_013368515.1 Candidatus Altimarinota bacterium
TAGAAATATATTATTTATTTGAAGATTAGAAAAAGAAAAGTGAATATTTGAAACAATAAAAACTTTTAAATTAATTAAGAACAAAAATATTACATTAAATATTATTTGATATTGAGTAAAAGAAATTGAAAATAAAATTTTTAATTTAATAAAAAAAGATAAAAGAATTTTTTTTCACTGAAAATTATATTGAGAAGAAAAAGAAAATATTATAAAAAAAACTGATTTATTTATATTTCCTTCTTATTATCCAGAATGACAACCAGTAACAATAACAGAAATAGTTCTAAATAATATTCCAATTATTACAACAGATGTTTGAAATAATAAAGAAATTTATTGAGATAATTTAATATATGTTAAAAAACAAAATATAGATGATTTAAAAAACAAAATTGAATGGATTATAAATAACATTGAAAATTATAAATATAATTATTCAGAAGCATTAAAAAAAATTGATATAAATAATATAACTAATCAATTTTTAAATTTAAAATAGTAAACTTACTAAAGTAAGTTTACTATTTTTCCTACCAATTTTTCCCAACTAAATTTTTCAACTAATTCACTATAATTATTTTTTTTCAAATCTTCAATATTTTCAATAAAATATTGAATTTTTTCTATTGTACTTTCAAAATCATCTCTATGAATTAAAAACTCATATCAACTCATTATTTCACTTTGAGCAATAGTATTTGTAACTATAACTGGTTTATTACATGCTACATACTCTATAAGTTTAGTAGGTGGTTGATATTCAAAATAAACTATTTTAGGTATATAAGAAACAAGTATATCACTACTATTTATATAACCTGGTATTTCTCTATGTTCTTTTTTTCATAAGAAAAAAATATTTTTATCTAAATAATTTTTTGAAATATTTTTTAATCTTTCTTCTCAAGTTCATGATCAAATAAAATATAATTTTATATTATTATTTATTTTTATATTTTCTATAAAAGCTTGTATAAAAATATCTAAATTTCTTTCAATATTTAAAGTTCAAATATAAGTAAAAATTATTTTATTTTGTTTTTTATTAAATAAATTTATATTTTTATTTTCTATAAATATTTCCTCATCATATCACATTGGAATTATTTCATGATTTTTATTTTTTGATAAATTTAATTTTTCTATTAATCATTTATCTAAAACTACATACTTATATGAGAAATAAACTCATAATTTTATAGTAATTTTTGAAATAAAAGGAATAATTCATTTTCCTATTGGTCAAGAGACTACATCATAAATAGTTTTTATATTTAATAAATATTTAACAAAAAATTGGAGTAAAACTGAAAAAGGATTTTGTGCAAAAAAGTAAACATAGTCTATTTTTTCATTCTTATTTATTCTTTTTATTATAAAAAAAGATTTAATTATAAATAAAAAATAATTTATTTTTCATAACTCTATTATCTCTAGATTTTTATTTGATATATTTTCATTAATTTTTGAAACTATAACTTTTACTTTTATATCTTCATATTTTGATAAATATTTAGAATAATAAAAAATATCAACAGCTCATTGTTGTGGATATTCTATATTTTGTACAAAAACTATAGTTTTCTTTTTCATTATTTAATTAAATTATATAAATTAATTATATTTTGTTCCCGACTAAATTTGGTATTGATTTCAATATAACTTTTTCATTTTAAATCATCATAATTATCAATAGAAAAAACTATTTTTTGTTTTAATTGTTTTTTGTTTCATGCTTCAAATAATAGTAAATCTGAATTAATTGATATCTCTTTAGTTCATCAAACATCACTTGCTATAACTATATTTTTTGATAAAAGTCACTCAATAACTGTTGTAGGCATTCACTCACTATAACTAGGATTTATAACTATACAATTTTTTTTTGATAGATAATCAATTATAAATTCCCTATTTTTAAATCATAAAAATTTTACATTAAATCATTTTGATAATTTTTCTAGATTTTGTTTTTCTTCTCAATCTCATATAATAATTAATTCATTTTTTATATTTAATTCTTTATATGATTCTATCAAATAATCAACTCATTTTAAAGAAACCAATCTTCAAATAAAAACTAATTTAATATCTAACTTTTCTTTTAAATCTTCTTTTTCTTTTATTATTTCTGGTATATCAAGTCATCTATAAAAAACATTTACATCTCTATCTATAAATTCTTTATTTATAAAGTTTTTACAAGCTTCACTAATAGCCAAAATATTATCAGCTTTTTTAAAAATCCATTTTCAAAATATCTTATCATATATAATTGAAAGTCTAGTTTTTAATTTACTTGATAATTTAACATAATCAGATCAATGTTCAATATGGATCCATTTTAAATTATTTTTCCTAGCAAAAATTCATCAAAATAAACTAGGTAAAAAAAATCTAGTATGTGTTATAACTCTTATATTTTTATTTTCTTGTAAATATAATTTTAAATACTTAAAAATAAATCTAGTTTTTTTATCCCAAAATTTATATATTGGAAAATTATTAATTATTTCAAAACTTGGTATAACTAGATTGATTATATAATCTTTTTTATATCATATAATCTCATTTTCAAAAATGATTTTTTCATTTTTTTCTAAATTATCCTCTTGTTCAAAACTAGTAATCACATTTAAAAAACCTCATAAATCAGATTTTTTCCAGTTTATTCAAATGTCTTGTCAAACTGTTTCAACTCATCATTTATGTGGTGGAAAATAAGGCATAAATTGTATTATATTTACTTTTTCCATTTTAGTTTAAATTAATCCCCCAAATTATAACAAAAAAAACATTATTTAAAACTAAATAATGTTTTTTTTGTTAAAAAATATTTAACCATTTATCATATGATAAAATTTGCATTTTAATAAAAATAATATATACTAGAAGTAATATATTTTAATTACTTCTAGTATATGAATATAATATTAAACCTCTCTCAATCAAAAAACAGTATTTTTAGCTTTGATGAACTTCAAAACATTTTTTCTATGTCTAATAAACAAGTATTTAAAAATAAACTTAACTATCTTACAAAGTCATGAATATTAGAAAGAGTAACTAAATGAATATATGGTTTAAAATGAAAAGAAATAAACAAATTTGAATTAGCAAACAAGATCTATAGTCCAAGTTATATATCATTTTTTACTGCATTATATCATCACTCTATTATTTTTCAATATGAAAATGATATATATTTAGCATATAAAAAAACAGATACAAAAAAAATACTTGATTTTGAAATCAAATTAAAATGTTTAAAAAAAGATATACTATTAAATCCAAGCTGAATAATAAATAATGGTTATTATTCTATAGCATCTGCTGAAAGAGCTTTTTTAGATACAGTTTATTTGTACTGAGATATTCATTTTGACAATATAGATAAATTAAATTATGAAAAAGTATTAAAATTACTAGAAATATATAATTCAAAAAGTTTAGAAAAAAAAGTGAAATCTTATTTTAATAATAAATAATTATGACTGCAGTTATAGCAAGACTTGATAAGCAAAAACATAAATTGATTCTTATGTCTATTTTACTAGATATATCAAAAGATGAATTATTAAAAAATAATTTAGTTTTTAAATGATGAACTAGTTTATTTTTATTATATAATTTAGACAGATTTTCTACTGATTTGGACTTTGATTTAATTTGAGATATAAAAAAAGAAGAAATACTAAAAAAACTAGAAGATATAGGGAAAAAATATTCTATTATAAAAGATAGATTTGTAAAAAGAAATACTATTTTTCTATTATTATCATATTGAGAAATAGAACACAATGTAAAAATAGAGATCTCTACTAGATGAGTTAGTTGAAAATATGATTTCAAAAATTTTATGTGAATAAAACTAAAAGTCTTAGATATAGATTATATATGTGCCAATAAATTTATAGCTCTTACAAATAGAAACAAGATAGCAAACAGAGATATATATGATATAAATTTTATATTAAAAACCCATTTAGAAATAAATAAAACTCATATAGAAAATATAACTTGAAAATCATTTGAAAATTATATTAGGTTTATGATTGATTTTTTACAAAAATTATGAGATAAATATAATATTTTGGATTGACTTTGAACAACACTTGATGAAAAACAAAAAATGTATGCAAAAAATAACCTGTTGAATGAAACAATTTTTTTATTACATAGTTTAATCTAAAAAATATCTAATCATTTATCATATGATAAAATTTCTTTGTCATTTCAAAACCTGGTTCATCTTTTATTTTTTCGTAAACTGCCTTAATTGTTTCGTATCATTCACTATGTTTATTTTCTTTTTCTAGTATCTCTAAAGCTTGTTTTGCAGTATTTCATAATCATAAAAGTTCTCAAAAATACCTATTTCTAGAGTTTCAAAAACAAGTTGCTATCATATCTCAACCTAGAGAATAATAACCAAAATCTAGATTTTGAGATCATCCATAAAGAGAGATTATTTGTTTGCACTCATTTAGATAATCAACAAAGTATTTTCAAATAGTTGATTTTCATTCGTTTTGTGCTTCATAATAACCTATTATTATAGCCATTATATTTTTTAGACTACCATAAAGCTCTATATTTGTGATATTTTTTGAAAGATTTATATTGAAATTTTTATTTTGAAATAGAGAAACTAGCTTTTGTCAGATTTCTAAATCTATTACTCATAAATCAGCTGAGATATTTTTTCAAGCAACTACTTCAAAAGATAACATACCTCATGATAAAACTGAGTAATTAAACGTTTTATCTCTAAGTAAATCAGAAACTAATCAGTATATAGTTTGATTTGTAGATATATCTATCCCCTTTGCAAGATTCAAGATAATAACTCCTGGTTTTAAAAATTGAGATATTTCTTTTATAGTTTGTCATATATTTTGTGCAGGTATAGCCAATATAATCAAATCCATATCTGAAATTATTTCTCTATAATCATCTATCAAGATAATATTTTGAGGTAATTTATATCAAGGGAAAAAATTTGGATGTTCTCTTGTTTTCTTTATTGTATTAACTAAGTCCTTGTTTCTACCATAAAAATAAAAATCAAGAGTTGGATTATTTTCTCACAAAAGTTTATTTATAGCAAAACCAAAAGATCAAAGTCAAAGAGTAAGTATTTTCATTTTTTAATTAATTTTATTATAAACATTTCATCTACTTCAAGCATCAAAAAAACTTATTATTAGATTTTTATCTAAAATTTCATACAGAAATCTATAGTCTCAAATCCTGATTCTATAACAATTTGGTAATCACTTTAATACTTTTATATCTAGATTGTTTTCATAAGGATCTAAACTCAAAATAGTTATAGTTTTTTCAAATTTATATATCAAATCTTGTCATTTATGTTTTTCTAGAAATTTTTGGACTGATTTTTCAAGTATTATTTTATACATACTACTTTAAACTATTTAAAAAACTAAAAGCTTCAACTCATTCACTACCATGTGTACTTTGTTTATATGCTTTTATATCTTGTATGTTGGCATCTTCTCTTTCAAAAGCAACTTTTTGTAATGAATTATATTCTTCTAAACTCAAAAAAACTCAAATTGGTTTATTTTGAGATAATACTATTTTTTTTCAAACTTTTGAAACATCTTTTATAACTTGTGATGTTTTATCTCTCAAATCAGAAATAGAAACAAAATTATTTTCTATTAACATAATTTTATTATTAAATAAATAAAAAATCTTGGTAATATTATAAGTAACTTTACCAAGATTTCAAATATAAATTATTTATTATAAAACTTCCAAGCATTTTTTAAACTATCTTCAAGTGGTGTTTTTGCAGACCAATCAAGTATATTTTTTGCTTTATTTGGATTACAATAAACACTTGCTATGTCTCAGTTTCTTCTCGGAGCAATTTTAAAAGGAATATCTTTTCAAGTTGCTTTTTTTGATGCTTCTATCATCTCAAAAACACTTATTCATTTACCTGTTCAAAGATTGAAACTATCTATAAATCATGAAAAATCCAAGTTTTCAAGAAGTTCATAAGCTTTTAAGTGTCAATCTATCAAATCAACAACATCTATATAATCTCTAACTCAACTACCATCTATAGTTTCATAATCATCTCAAAATACATTTAGATATGGCAATTCTCAAGCAGCAACTTTCATGATAAATGGAGATAGATTATTTGGTAATCATTCTGGATTTTCTCATATAAGTCAACTTGGATGAGCTCAAACAGGATTAAAATATCTCAAATTTATCACATTAAATGATGCAAATTTTGATAAATCAGTTAGTATATTTTCAAGTAAAAATTTTGTTGTACCATAAGGATTACTTGTGTTACCTGTTTGATCAGATTCCAATGCTCCTAAAAAATCAGTTCTTTCATATATAACTCAATCATAAACAGTTGCACTACTTGAAAATATGATATTTTTCACACTATATTCTTGCATAAGCTCAAAAAGTCTCAAACTACCTACTATATTGTTATCAAAATAATGTAAAGGCTTTTCACAACTTTCTCATACAGCTTTTAATCAAGCAAAATGGAGAACTCAATCAAAAGAGTATTTTTTAAATACTTCTTGTAATTTTTCTTTATCTCTCAAATCAATCTCATAAAAATCTGGTTTATATCCTAGTATTTCTCATATATTTCTATAAGTTGATAGACAAGAATTATCTAGATTATCTACTATAACTGTTTTATAACCAGCTTCTTCAAAAGCAACAACTGCATGACTTCAGATATAACCTATACCTCATGTAATCAAAATAGTTTTTTGTTTCATATTTATTTTTTTATTAATTTCAATATATAATTAAATCATATAAATGTTAGAGAAAAAGACAAAAAAGTAAAAAGAAATATGATATTTTTTTGTTCTAAAATAATAAAATCATTTATAAGTGGTATAAATACAATCAAAAAAAGTGAAAAAGTAATTATATTTTCTTGCAAAAAAGAAAAAGAAATTATTTTTATTTTACTCAAATCTGATATAAGATATAAAAGTAAAAAAAGTAAGTAAAAAATGATAGAAAACAATGATTTAAAATAAAGTGAAAGTATAAAAATGAGAAAAAATAATATAACCAAATAATAAAAAATAAGTAATAAAAATGATAATTCAGAGAAAGAAAAAAAGTAACAAAAAGGTATAAATAAGCTATAAATAAATTAAATAAACAAATAGTTTTATTAATTTGGGCTGCCGATAAGCTTAAAAAAGATATAAAAAGATAGTTTCAAAACTATCTTTTTTTTATATTAATTTATATTTTTTTAAAATAAATAATCATAATATAAATGATAAAAATATAAAGATAAATATAGTTATAATTAAATCTTTATTATATCCTTCATCAATAATTTCTTGTTCATAAAAATCATTTTCATAATAATCATCTTCATCCTTTTCTTCTATGTTAAGATTTGCACTTACTACATTTCAATTTAAATCTTTTTGTTCTTTTGGTAAGGTATTATAATACTCTATAAAAAATTCTTTTTCTATTAATTCCCCTGTTTTTGTTTCTCAAGAAAGTAAAACACTATATTTTCAAAAATCTTTATAACTAACATATGGTGGATTTTTTCAAACATATGTTTCTCCATTTCAAAAATCCCAAAAATACGAAGCAAAATCTCAAACACTATTACTTCAATCAAAATTTATACTACAAGTTTTTATACAAATTATCTTATTTTCTTGAAGTATTTTATTTGATCAAAGTTTTCATTGCAATTCTATTTTCAATAAATTAATTTGTTTTTCTTGTAAACTAGACAATGTTTGATCTTCATTTTCACTATCTTTCTCTTTTGCTTCCAAAATATCATTTTGTTTTCAAACAACTTCTATCTCAAAAAAATCTTGAGAATAATTTCAATATTCATCATATACTTCAAAAACAACTTGATGATTTCAAGTTTGAAAAATAATTGATTTAGGATTTTTTCATTCAAAATATTCTCAATTTCAAAAGTCCCAAAAATATGTAAGCTCTTCTCATATACTTCCACTTCAATCAAAATTTATACTACAATTATCAGAACCAAAACAAGTTATTTTATTATCATCTAGTATCTTATTTTTTGATAATTTTCATTGTAAAGTAATTATAGCTTTTGGTTCTAATATAGAGTATTTGTTTTCAAGAATAAAACTAGATTTTTTACAATTATCATCGTTATTTTTATCACATACTTCAAGAAATACTTCATGTTTACCTGGTCAAAAATAAACATAACTTGGATTACATTTATTTTCATTTCAATTTCAATTTCAATCTATATATTCTCAAAAATCCCAATTACAAACTAAATCTTTATGTGTTTTTTCATATAAAAAATTGATTTTACACTCTTTTTTATTACAAGTATTATCTTTTTCAAGTCATGATTGTAACTCGATTTTTGGAGTGATTATATCTAGTTTTGTTTTTATAATATTTGATTCACTAGGATTTGTATAAATAATAGTAGTAGAATTGCTAGTACTTGATAAAACTTGCTTTCATTCATTTTTAATTTTTATATTTATTTCAGAACTATGATTTTGATTTGTTTTATGAGATATATTTATCTTGATATTTGTAGTTCATAGAGGAAAAATAATAGTATTTGGATTACATTTATTTTCCTCTCAAGTTATAGCTCAAAGTCAAAAATCAGTTTTACAATTAAAATCACTTTCTTTTAATGAAGAAAAAGTAGGTCTAAAATCAAAATTTACTCTACAATCATCTTTTGTTCTATCACAATTATAGATAAATCAATCTCTAATACTTGTATCTTTTTCTAAAAGATAAGTTGGAGATTGAAAAGTATTTTTTATATCTATACTTATTTTTTCAATTAAAGGATTAGAAGAATTTTCTTGAATAATTCAAGATCATGTAATTTCTAATTGTAAGTTTTCATTTGTTTGTTCAGTTCATTCATCAATTATTCAAGTTCAAGTTTCTATTTCATTTTCTTCTAAACTTCAAGAATTTGATAAATTTTCTTCTTGATTAATTTCTCAACTTCAAGTTTCTGTTTCATTTTCATTTAAATCTTGATTATTTTCTATTATTTCATTTTCTTCTAGACTTCAAGATGAACTCTCTTCTTCTATTTCTCAAGAGTTTATTTCTGTATTTTCAGTTATATCATCTAATAAATTATTGTCACTTTCTATTTTTATAGCTTCTCATTTTTTAGAAATAGTATAATAAAAACTATCAACCAATGTTCAAGAATCATCTTTTAAATAGATCTCTTCGTCACTATTATTTAAAAGTATCATTGTTTGTGGTCTATAGTATTTTTTAGTTTCATCTGGCAAAAATAAATCCTCACCAAAAATATACTCTTTTCAAGATTTATCTGATAGTTTATATCAATTTAGATTATTTATTCAGTTTCAATCATAAGTTATCTGAATATATTCATCTGTTACATCATTTTCAGTAAATGGCATTACTTCACTAAAATAAAATGAACTAAATACATTTTTATATAAAAAAATAAATATTAATAATACTATAATAAAATTTTTTGTTTTAATCATTTTTATAAAATAAATGGAGAGCAAAAACATTATACTCATAGCACATTAAATTTGCATTAAATTAAAATGAAATTAAAAAAACAAGCCTTTAAAAGGCTTGTTTTTTATCTAAAAAATTTTGTCCAAATTGTTCTAATTGCTATAGAAAAAGCATTAAAAGAACTTTGTCATTTTGCCATACTATATGGAGTATATATTATATTTACAGGTATTTCTTTGTACTTGATTTTTTTACTTGAAATCAAATCTATAATTTCAGATGCATGAGTCATTCCATCTTGTGTTATAACTATATCTTTTAAAACATTTTTTCTCAAAACTCTATATCAATTATGAGTATCTGTTAAATGTATTTTACTTACAAAAAAAGTAAAAAGTATCCCCAACTTCAAAACTATTTTTCTTTTTAATGGTATATTTGTCTTCGCCTCTGCCAAAAATCTACTTCATAATATGATAGATAAATCATTTTGATTATCTAAAACTTGTTTCATTTTTACATAATCATTTATATCATGTTGACCATCAGCATCAAAAGTAATTATATATTTTATATCACCAAATCTTCTTATATATTCAAATCAAGTTTCAAGAGCAGCTCATTGTCATCTATTTTTTAGATGATTTAAAAGTATAATCTTATCTTGAAAAGAAGATAAAACTTCCCTAGAATTATCTTTTGATCAATCATTTACTACTAGTATATTTTTATATCAAGAATCCATTATATTTTCAATTGTTTTTGATATAACACTTGATTCATTGTAACATGGAATCAAAAAAACTTCTTCTCAAATTATAGTTTTTTTACTACTATTTTCTATAGCTATTTCTCTAACAAGTTTTGTTATACTTTCTTTATTTTCTGTGTGTTTACTAAGTAAAAGCAAAACAAAATAAATCAAAAAAACAATAGAGCCATAAACCAAAACATCAGCTCATCTAGCAACTCAAAATATATTTCAAATTTGATTTAAAATATTTGGAAAAAATGTAAAAACTAACAATCAACTTCAAATTCATATAAATACTAAAAAATGAAGTGCATTAAATTTCTCTCTACGAGAAATATCAAGTGCAATTATCAAAATGATTATTCAAGAAATGATGAAAAAAAACTCTAAAAGTGTCATTTTTTTTTATTAAATTATTAAAAAAAAGAAAAATTAGTTTTATATTTTGAGAGCGGAAATTTACATGGATTTTAAAACAAAAAGTTTAAATCCGCTTTCGAAAAATTTAAAAATAATTTTTCTTTTAAAATACTTTTATCAAATATATATTATTTATCTTTTTTTTCAAATAATTCTTCTATATCTTCTCTTATTTGACTTATAAGTTCTAAATCAGTAAGACTTGCTACTTTTAAATCCGGTACTCAACTTTGTCTGACTCAATAAACTTCTCAAGGTCATCTAAGTTCTAAATCTATTTCAGCCAATTCAAATCAATTATTTGTCTTTTCCATAGCTTTAAGCCTATCAGTACTATTTCAAGTAGTTGGGAAAAGGTAACAATAAGATTGTACATTTCATCTACCAACTCTTCATCTAAATTGATGAAGTTGTGATAATCAAAATCTTTCTGCTCATTCTATACACATAATTGTAGAATTTGGTACATTTACTCAAACTTCAACAACACTTGTACTTGATAATATTTGTATTTCATTGTTTGCAAAAGCTTTCATTATCTCATCTTTTTCTTTTGGTCTCATTTTACCATGTAAAAGTCATACTTTAAATGGATGAAAAATTGCTTGCAGATTTTCATAAGTGTTTATAGCATTTGCTAGATCGATTTTTTCACTTTCTTCTACAAGTGGAGAAATCCAAAAAACTTGTCTTCATTTTTCAAGTTCACTTCTAACAAAAAGATTTATTTGTTGTCTTTCTTCTTCATTTTTTGCAACTTTTGTAAATATATCTTTTCTACCTTTTGGATATTCATTGATTATACTTAAATCCTGATCTCCATAAAGAGTCAAAGCCAAAGTTCTAGGAATAGGAGTTGCAGTCATATTTAGAGAATGAGGTACAAGTCATGATTTATTTCAAAATCATTTTTCCAAAACTTCTCTTTGTCTTACTCAAAATCTATGTTGTTCATCTACAACAACAAATCACAAATTATTAAAAACTACATCTTCTTGAACCAAAGCATGTGTTCAAACAACTAAATCAATATTTCAAGATTTAATATCTGCTTTTACTGCAGTCTTTTGTTTTGGAGTCAAACTTCAAACAAGTAAATGTGAACTTATACCGAATTTAAGTAAAAAATCCTGCATTCATTCAAAATGTTGACGAGCAAGTATTTCAGTAGGAGCCATAATTGCAACTTGGATACGATTTCAAATTTTGTTACTCTCTATAATTGCATGAAGTGCAGCTACAAATGCAACAGCCGTTTTACCAGTACCAACATCTCCCTCAAGTAATCTTTGCATAGAGTGAGGTTTTTCCATATCTTTTAATATCTGAAAAAGAACAATTTTTTGATGATTTGTAAATTCAAATGGGAAAAATGATAAAAGTTCTTTTACTAATTCTGGATTCATTTTTAATGCAAGACTTCTACCTTCGCTTTCTTTAAATGCTTGAATTTTAGAACCAATTGCTCTATAATTTATATCAAATAATTCTCCATAAGCTAGTCTATATTTAGCTTGTTCTATATCAATTTTATTTTTTGGAAAATGTACTCTAAGTACAGCATCTCTTTTGCTGATAAAGTTATATTTTTTAACTATTTCTTCTGGTAAATCTTCTACTATTTCTTTTATAAATGATTTTAAGATATCTATTTTTCACTCTATCCATTTACTTGGGATATAATTTAATTCAGGATAAATAGGGACTATTTCTCAAGCAAGTTTATCTAAATCTGTTTCTACTTCTGGATTTTGAAAAGTAACTTTTCAAAAAGCATATTTTACACTTCATGAAACTATAACTTTTTTTTGTTCATATCATTTTAAGCTTGTAGCAAGATATTTTCTATTGAACCAAACAGCTTCACTTAAAAAACCATTTTTATCTTCTAAAATAGCTTTTGTAAGCAATTTATTATTTGCTGTTTTTGTTGATGTAATAGTAAGAAGTTTTACTATAATTGTATTTTTTTCTTTGATATTTATAAGTGAAAAACTATCCAAAACATTGGTTCTATCCTCATAGTCTCTTGGAAAATGATTGAGTAAATCATTCACAGTTAAAATTCATGCTTTTTCCAAAGCACTTATATAATTGTCCGTTGTCCTAAGAAGAGATTTAGTAAGTTTTTCTCAAAGCATTTTTTTATATTTTGATATATATATACCAATTATAAACAAGATAATAGAAAATCAAACTTTTCCTTGATTTTTACTTATATTAAGTAAAATAAAGCAAGTTAAAATTAAATCTAAAAAAATGCAAGAATTATTTAAAAAATATAATATAGAATTAGAAAAAGAAGAACTTGTAAAATTTGAAAAGTTTCTAGAGTTATTCAAAGAAAAAAATAGTCAAATAAATCTGAGTGCTATAAGAGATGATGAAGGTATAATAGAAAAGCATTTTATAGATTCTATTATGTTAAATATATTTGTAGAACTAGAATGAAAAGTTGCAGATATGTGAACAGGATGAGGTTTTCCATTAATACCACTTGCTATAACCAATCCTCTTGTAACATTTACATGAATAGATAGTGTATGAAAAAAATTGAAAGCTATTGATGAATTTTGTGAAAAACTTGATATAAAAAATGTATCTACTCTAAATGGTAGAGCAGAAAAAATAGGTCATGATTTAAAGTACAGAGAAAGCTTTGATTTTGTTACTAGTAGAGCAACTGCATTTTTCCCTACACTTTTAGAATATGTAATCCCACTATTAAAAGTTTGATGAATATTTTGTGCATACAAACTTGATGACAAAGAAGAACTAAAAAGTGCTAAAAAAGCACTAAGTAGACTTAGTGCTAAGATATTGAAAGTAAAAAATTATTCTATCGCATGACAAGATAGAACGATAGTTTTTATAGAAAAACTAGAAAAAACTCATGCAAAATTCCCAAGAAAAGATGGAATCCCACTTGCTAACCCAATAAAATAATATGATATACATACTACCAACAAATACTTGTTTTTGAATAGCTTGTTCTATTGATGACATAAAAAGTTATGAAAGAATATACAAGATAAAAAAAAGAAGTTTAGATAAACCTCTAGCTATTATAGTTCCTGATTTTAAATGGCTAGAAAACAATACTACATTGACTCACGAACAAGTAGAATTTTTAAAAAATTATGAAAAACCATTTACGATAATGACAGATAGTCCTCATGTAAAAGTATGGATGAATTATGTAAATGATGAAAATGGTGAAGAGTTTATAAATAGATGAGTTTATGAAAAATTTGCTTTTAGAGTAGCTCATAACAAAACTCAAGAAAGATTATTAAAAGAAAATTGACCTATGTTTTTAACTAGTGCAAATATATCAAGTGAAGCAGAAATTTACACAGCTAGAGAGATAAACCAAATATTTGGTGAATACTTGGAAAAATGACATATAAAATTTGTATGAGAAAATACTTGAGTACTTGAAAAAGTTAAACCAAGTGAGATATTTGAATTTGTGTGAGAAACTCTAGAACAAAAATTTATAAGAAGATAAAAAACTAACATTTAAAATGTTAGTTTTTTTATTCTCATGAAATTATATTGAGTGCATTTCTATAACCCATATTTTCGCTATTAAGAGCTTTTGATATACGAGCAATAGTTGTAGAACTCATACCTGTTTTTTTCTCTATTCTAGCATAAGAAATACCATCATCTAGCATTTTTGCTACTTCAAATCTACGAGAAAATTCAAGTATTTCTTTTTCAGTAAGTAAATCAAGCATAAATTCAAAAATTCTTTCTTTACTATCCATTTTTGAAAGTGCAACAAGTACAGGATCAAACTCATAAGCAAGTTCATTTTTTTTCATATTTTTAATATTTAATTTAGATAAAATAGTTTTTAAAATAAAATATTTTTCTAATTTTCTGAAACAAACGAAAACTGTTTGAGTCCCAATCTTCGATTGGTCGAGTTTTTGAGTTTGTGGAAGAAATTTAAAAAAATGTTTTATTTTAGTAATAAAATTGTTAAAAACTTCTATAATATTACTTTAGTTAATTAAAGAATATTGTCATAAATCACTTTATCTATTTAAAGTAAAAAGTCAAAACAATATATTTTATTATTGTTCAAAAGTCTTAGATTGGCTTAAATTAGAGATTAAATCAATGTTAAAAACTTTTAACAAAAAAGACAGTTTTTTAAAAACTGTCTTTTTTATAATCATACTATTTTCATCATTTGTTCATATTTTTTTGTTGCTATTTCATTTGCTTCTTTATTTCATTTTTCTAAACATTTTTCTATATAACTCATATCATTTTCAAAAGTATTAAATCTAGTTCTAGCTTCTTTAAAATAATCTAAAATCAAATCAAGTAATTCAAGTTTTGCATGACCATAGCCATAATTCCCTGCTTTGTATTTAGCTCTGATTTCATCTTGTTTTTCTTCACTAGCAAAAAGTTTTATAAGAGCAAAAACATTACAAATATCTGGATTTTTTGGTTCTTCTAGAGATTCACTACCAGTTACAATAGACATAACTTTTTTCTTTAGAGTTTTTTCATCATCAAATATACCTATAAAATTATCATAACTTTTACTCATTTTTTGACCATCTGTCCCTGGAATAGTTGCAAGTTCTTTTTCTATATGAGCATCTGGTAATTTAAACAAATCAGTATTATAAGTATTGTTAAAATTACCTGCTATATCACGAGCAAATTCTAGATGCTGAGTTTGGTCTTTTCAGACAGGAACTACATCTATGTCATAAGTTATAATATCACTAGCCATCAAAATAGGATAGTTAAAAATAGCCATATTTATATCACTATTTTTATTTTGACTATCTTTAAAACTATGAGCTCTAAGCATCAAACTATAAGGAGTTACACTTGATAATATCCAAGTTATATCATTGATATGTTTTATTTTTGATTGTTCAAAAACAACTATTTCGCTATCTATTGGCAAAAGTGCAAAGTATTCTTTTAACATCCTAAGTTTGTTTCTTTTCATAATTTCACTATCATGAACAGTAGTCAAAGAATGATAATCTGGTATAAAAATATATACCTTATTTCATTTTGCTAAATCAAAAAGTGGTTTTACTGCTCAAAAATAATTTCAGATATGCATACCATTTCAAGTTGGTTTAATTCATGTTAATATTCTTTTCATATTTTTTTTATTTTAATATCAAATATAAAATAATTATATTTTTTTTATTTACAAATTTTATTTATGTTTTCACTAGCAACATAAGCACTACTCCAAGCCCATTGTAAGTTAAATCATCATGTTTTTCAAGTTACATCAACCACTTCTCAAATAAAATAAAGTCAATTATATTTTTTTGATTGCATATGGTTATCAAGCTCGCTAGTATCTATACCACCTCCAGTTGCCTTTGCTTCTTTCCAACTTCTCCAATTTTGAAGTTCTATATTTATCTCTAAATTATCTTCTTTTAATTCAAAAAATTTGATAAGTCTTTTAGGAGTGATTTCTAAATCAAAAGTTAGTTTTAAACTCAAATTATCTAAAATATATTTTTCAAAATGGGTTTCATCTAATTTTAGACTATTTAAATATTCTCAAATGGCATTTGATAGATTATGAACTATTGGTCAACTAATACCAAAATGTGTAAAAAGCATAGGTCAAGTTTCACTATAAATTGGTTTATTATTATTTTTATCAATTAAAATCATACTCAAATTAGTACTCACTCATGACACTTCAGTCATATCTTTTTTTGTACTCATGCCACATAAAGTTCTATAAGGAGTAACTATTTTTAATCATAGCTTTTTTGCTATATTATAACCTTCTCAAGTTGTTCAAATATGAGAAAAACTTTTTCAACCACTAGAAATTATTACATTTTTTGCAAAATATCTTTCTCAAGTATCAACTAATATTTCATAATTTCAACCTTCTATTTTTATTATATCTTTCACATCTTGATTTATTTTAAGTTCGCACTTATTTTTTTTAATATTTTCAAGTAAACAGCTTAAAAGTTCGCTACTATCTCCACTTTCAAGTATCAATCTATGTCTATCTTCTTCTACTATATTTATACCTTGTTCACTAAAAAAACTCATTATATCCCATTGATTATAACGAGCAAAAACACTTAACAAAAATTTCTTATTTTGAGTGAAATAATCTCTTGTAGGTTCTATATCTATATTGCTTACATTTGCCCTTTCTCAACCAGATAAAAGTACTTTCATACCTGGTTTTGCAGTTTTTTCTAATATAAGTTTCTTGTATTTTTTATCTAAACAAATTCAAGCAAAAAGTCATGCGGCTCCAGCTCAAACAATTACAACATCGTAAATCATATTTTTTTATTTAAAAAAGTTAGCTTTATTATATGTAAAGCTAACTTTTTCGGAAATTATTTTTTTCTAAAAATTATAAAAAACAAATATTTCGAGGCAAAAATAAATAAATTTTAATGAGATATATAATTAATACATTGAATGAATTTTTTATTTTTAACGAAGAAAGATGAAATTTTTTATAATTTTTATATTACTATTACTTTTTTATTTGTAAAAGCTTTTAACCCATCTGGTCAGTTTTCTTTTCAATACCCTGATTTTTTTACTCAACCAAAAGGTAAACTAGCTCTTGATCAAGCTATCATATTGATAAAAATCATACCTCAATCAAGTTTTTTTCATATTTCTATAGCCTCTTTTTCATCATTTCCGACTACAACAGCAGAAAGTCAAAAATCAGCTCCATTTGCAAAATCTATTGCTTCTTCTATTGATTTATATTTCATAACAGATGCAACAGGACCAAATATCTCTTCATTAAAACTTGATACACTAGGAGTCACATCGGCAAGTATAGTTGGCTCAAAGAAAAATCATTTTCTATCTACCCTTTTTCATCAAGTTATAAGTCTGGCACCAGAAGAAATAGCTCTTGCAACTTGATTTTCCATATCTTTTATAGCCTTTTCACTACTTAGTGGTTGCAATTGAGTTTTTTCATCCATAGGATCTCAAATTATAAGAGATTCCATAGCTATTTTATATTTTTCTAAAAATATTTCATACATATTTTCAGGAACTAAAAATCTCTTTGAAGCATTACAAGCTTGTCATCCATTTCTAACTCTACCATTTACAGCAAGTTCTATAACTTTGTCTAAATCAGAATTTTCTAAAACAATAAAAGCATCATTTCAACCAAGTTCTAAAACACTTGGTTTTAGATATTTTCCTGCAAGAGCACCTACAGCACTACCAGCTGCTTCACTTCATGTAAGATTTACTCAAGCAATATATTTGTTTGATGTGATGTGTTCACTCAAACTACTTGAAACAAACACATTTGTATAAACTCTCTCTGGGAAACCAGCTTTTTCAAATAACTCTTGTATTTTTATAGCAACCATTGGAACATTTGAACTATGTTTATATATTTGAGTATTTCAAGCCAATATATTTGGAACTGCCGCACGAAGAAGTTGATTAAAAGGAAAATTCCAAGGAGCAACTCAAAATATAACTCAAATTGGGTCATACATTTCTTTTACTCTTAATAATTCTGTTTCGTATTCTTTTTCTTTTAATATTTCTTCAAAATTATTTGCAAACCATCTGATGAGATTTGCAGTTTTAAGCAATCAAGCTTTTGAAACATGATTAAGCATACCCATTTCAACAGTTTCAAGTCTAGAACAAGCATCTATATCATCTTCGAGTACATCTGCGAGCTTTAAAAATAATTCTTTTCTATATGAAAAAGAGGTATGTTTCCAAGTTTTGTAAGTTTCATGTGCTTTTTCTATTATCTCATCTACTTGATAAGTTTCGAGAGTTTCAAATTCTCCATTGAGTTCCTCTGTAAAAGGATTTATTGATTGTAGTTTTGCCATTTTTTTACTTATTAAAGATTAATTTATATCTTGAGGATATTCAAATTTTAAGTCTATAATCTTAAGTCATTTCTCCTTATTTGCTTTTTCTAATACTAATTTGAAATCATCTTTATTTTCTACTTTGTACCCGATTCAACCAAAACTTTCAGCAAGTTTTACGAAATCTGGATTTCAAAAATCAAGCCCCCACATAGGCATAGATGCTCAAACTTGCTTCCATTTTATCATACCATAACTATTATTATTTAGCACAACTATAGTTAAATCTAATTTTAATCTCACAATAGTTTCTAAGTCTCATAAATTCATAACTAATCATCCATCTCAAGTAACTACAACTACATTTTTTTCTCTATGTATTCTTTTTGCTTCAAGTCATGAAGAATAACCGGCTCACATACTAGCAAGAGCATTATCTAAAAGTAAAGTATTTGGTTCATAACAAATATAATTTCTAGCAAACCAAACTTTGTAAAGACCATTATCAAGAGCGACTATATCATCTTTTTGCATAATTTCTCTCACATCAGATACAAGTTTTCTTGGTCACATTATACCATTTCACATATTCTCATTTTCTATATTTTGTTTTATCTTTTGCTCATAATCAGATTTTATTTTGTATATCTCTTCAAAATCCCAATTTGAATGATCTATTTTTATACTATCAAGTTGCCAAAATGTATGTCATATATCTCAAACTATTTCAATATAAGGACTATAAACAGCATCTATATTTGATTCATAAAAGTTGATATGGATATTTTTTGTTCATCATTGTCCTACAAGATGAGTTGGTTTTTCTATTGGATCATATCAAATTGATAAAATCAAATCTGACTTTTTAATAGCATCATGTATATAATCACCACTTGTTAAAGCTGCAGTTCACAAGTATTGAGGTAAAGATTCATCTACTACTCATTTTCACATTTGAGATGCAAAAAAAGGTATATTATATTTTTTTATAAATTCGCTTAGATATTTTGTTATCCTCTTTCTATTTGCTCATGCTCAGATAAGAATTATTGGAGATTTTGCTTTTTCAAGTTCTCACTTCAAGATTGATAAAGTTTTTTCATCTATAACTGGTCTTCTTATTTTACTCGGAAAAATATTTAAATCTGGATTTTCAACTATTTCTGCTGCTATATCTTCTGGAAGTTCTATAGCTACAGCTCATGGTCTTTCTGAAATAGCCTGATTAAAGGCATTTGTAAGTATATATGGAATCCTACTAGCACTAACTATAGTAGTTGCATATTTTGTAATTGGTTTCATCATAGAAACAACATCTATGATTTGAAATAATCATTGTTTTGATTTTTTTATAGGTTTTTGTCATGTGATAACCATAACTGGAAATCAACCAAGTTGAGCATATGCAACTCAAGTTACCATATTTGTAGCACCAGGCCCAAGAGTTGCAAGAGCAACACCAACTTTTCAAGTAAATCTACCATAAGTAGCTGCCATAAAAACAGCAGTTTGTTCATTTCTAGTCAAAATAAGCTCTATTTTTCATGATAATCTTATACTATCAACTAGATCAAGATTTTCTTCACCTGGAACTCAATAAATAACTTCTACTCATCTTTGAATAAGCACATTTACAAATAAATCACTAGCCTTCATTAAATTTTTATAAATATTAAAAGTACTATACAAAATATAGTACTTTTAATATAATAAATTTTTATTTTTTTTCAAGTTTTTAAGAAAAAAAGAATAAGATAAGATTAAAATCTTATCTCATTCTTTTTTCTCTATAACTATATGTTTTTGGAACAAAAACTAATCTTTTTCTAATAGAGTCAACCTCTTCTTGTCAATCTTGATCCAATTCTCTAAAATGAAATTCTTTTTTCATAGTTTTAAGTTCTCATAATTTTTTCATTCTTGCAAGTTCTTGTTTTGCAGTTCTAACTACTCACTTATCTGGAGTTAAATCTATTTTTTTTCATACTATACTAGAAACTTCAGTATTTGTATTTATGATAGCTTTTATTATTTCTATTGCAGATAACCATTTTTCATTTGAATCAATAACCATCCAAGGAGCATCTTTACTATCAGTTAATTCAAGCATTTTTGCTTTTGCAAGAGTATAATAGTTCCATTTTTCTTGTGCTTGTTGGTCTATTGGAGAAATTTTATTTCTTTTTCTAATTCTTTGTTTTCTCAAATCAAGTCTTTCTTTTTGAGTTCATTTAGTTATAGACAAATAAACTTTAATAAAATTTATTCATTGGTCTATTATTTGAGATTTTTCAAAGTGTGCTACATTTTCCATAAACCAATCATATTCTTCTTGTGTACAAAATCACATAGCAGCCTCAACTCATGCTCTATTATACCATGATCTATCAAAAAAAGTTATTCAACCATTTTCTCATGGGAAATAAGGCATAAATTTTCTAAAATGATTATGTTCAAATTTATCAACAGAAGTAGGTTTAGGAAATGCTTTAACTGTATATCTAGCATTTGGTAAATCATATGCTACTCTTTTTATATTACTTCATTTTCAAGCCGTATCTCTACCATCAAGAGTTACTATAACTCTGTCTTTTGTATCTCTAGTTGCTTCTTCCCATAATGCAAGTCAATCTCTATATACATTTAATACTTTCATAGTGTCATCTTCTCTTGCTAGTACGATTAACTCTTCAAGGGTTCTACCTGTAGATTGTAATAAAATTCTATCAATTTTTGGATCTATTATTTTGTTTGCTGGCTTATTCATATTTTTATGCTTATTAATAAATAATTAACATTTTATAATTTAAATATACATATATTTTTATATTTGTCAATACTTTTAATATAAAAAAGTATTTTGTCAAATAAATATAATGTTTTTTGCTTATTTTAAGCCAAAATAAAAACTAGCAATTGCTAGTTTTTTATATATTACTCAAAACTAAGTATCAAATATATGAAAAATAGATAGTAACCATAACTATACCTTGCCATTTTTCAATAGTATATTTTTTTCAAATAAACATAATTATAAATAATAATAATGTTGCAAATATAGTCATAAAAATATCTATATTTGAAGAACCATTAAATGGAAGAGGATTTATAGTTGCTGTTAATCAAAGTATCCAAAATATATTGAAAATATTACTTCAAACTACATTTCATATAGCTATATCAGTTTGTTTTTTAAGAGCAGCAACAACACTTGTAGCAAGTTCTGGAAGACTAGTTCATACTGCAACTACAGTTAAACCAATAACAGCCTCACTAAGACCAAATCATTTTGCTATAACTACAGCTCAATCAACTATCCATTTTCCTCAAAGAGTAAGTCAAACAAGTCATATAACTATAAAAATAATTGATTTCCATAATGCAATTTCTTTTATATCTTCATCTATTTCATTTTCATCATTTTTAGATATACCAAATGTATAAAATAAAAAAACAAAGAAAAAACCTAAAAATACAAGTCAATCTATCCTAGAAACTATGTTAGAAACTCATCAATCTATAATCATATCATTTGCCATTAAAAGCAAAACTATAACTCAAAGTAAAGCAAATGGTATTTCTTTAAAAACTGTATTTTTTTGAGCTTTAAGTGGAAATATAATAGCAGAAATTCAAAGTATAAGAAGTATATTTGCGATATTACTACCTAATATATTTCAAATTGCTAAATCAGTTTTTCACTCAATAGCTGAAAACATATTTACAGCCAATTCTGGAGTACTTGTACCAAAAGCAACTATTGTTAAACCAACTACAATTGGAGCGATTTTAAATTTCAAAGCAATTGAACTTGCTCAAGAAACAAGTAAATCAGCTCATTTTATAAGAATAATAAATCAAATTAAAAATAATATATAAATATGCATAATTAAATTTTAATAATATAAAGTTATTTTATAAATATAGTATATGTAATAAATTAATATCACATATCTATATAGTTTTGTGTTAAATCATAATTTTTTACTTTTAATTTCAATGAAATTTCTTGTGCAATTTTTCTAATTTCCTCTAAATCTCAATTATCAATAATATTTATTCTTGAAGAATCTTTTAAAATAAGATTAAGTTCGTAACTTGTAAAATTATGTTTACTTCAAGAAATATATTCACTTATTATTTGTAATGCATGAATTGAACTTATTAAAATAATTTTATCTTTATATTTTTCATTTCAATAAAATAAATTTATTTTATTTTCGTATTTTTTATTATAAAAAAATCAATTCTCAAAATTAAATATTTTAGTTCATGATGATAAATATGATAATGAAAAAAATATTAATATAATAGATATTACTATAAATATTATAATTAAATATAATATAATCATATCAGAATTTAATAATCATTTTTTTAAATTAAATAGAAATTTAGAAATAACTATTATAGGTATTAATAATATAATTAAAATATAATAATCAATTTTTAATTTTAGTACAATATTTCAAGATTTATCATAAAAAAAAGTATGTGTTTTTCTTTTAAATCATCAAGATTCTAATGGGAAAAAAGATGTATTTTTTACTATTTTATCATCAATATTTATAATATAATTTCCTATATTTTCTTTTTGTCTTTTTTCAATACTTTTTTTATAAAAAACATCCATTCTATAAAAAGTATCTCTAAAATATTCAATAATTTTTGTTATCATTATTTATATTTAAAAAAGTAAACTTGAAATCAAGTTTACTTTTTTTTGTTTTTTTTCAATAAAAAATTTTATTTTATAAGCTTCTAGTTTTATATTCTTCTACTATTCTATTTTTAAAATCATTTAATGATTCTACACTTTGTTCTTTTGTTCTATAATTTCTAACTGAAACAGTTTTATTTTGAACTTCTTGTTCTCAAATAACAAGTATATAATTATTGTGCATTTTTTCAGCATTTCTTACTTTTTTATTTAATCAGTCAGTTGAAAAATCAGCACTTGCTCTTATTCAAACAGATCTAAGTTCTTTTAATACACTTTCAGCATATTCATCAAACATAGGTAAAACAGGTAAAATAGTTACTTGTCTTGGAGATAACCAAAGTGGAAATACTCATGCAAAATGTTCAATCAATACTCACATACCTCTCTCTAAACTACCAGAAATTGCTCTATGAATAACTACTGGTCTTTCTTGTTCATTATTTTCATTTGTAAAACTTAGATTAAATCTATTTGGTAAATTGAAATCACATTGAATTGTTGCAAGTTGCCATTCTCTTCAGATTGCATCTTTAAACATAAAATCTAGTTTTGGACCATAAAAAGCAGCTTCTCACTCTACCCTTTTGTATGGTAGATTATTTTCTTTACTTGCCTGTTCCAAAGCTCATTCTGCCAATTGCCAAACTTCTTCTGTACCTAAATATTTACTTTTATCATCTCATCTAACAGACAATGAAACCCAATAATCATCAGTCATACCTAGAGTTGTATAATATGATTTAATTATATCAGTTATAGATTTAACTTCATCTTTTATTTGTGAAACTCTACAGAAAAGATGACCATCATCTTGAGTAATTGCCCTTACTCTTGTAAGACCAGATAATTGACCAGATTTTTCATCTCTATAAACAGTTGCTGGTTCAAAATATCTAACTGGCATATCTCTATAAGAGAATTGATTATCAGCGAAAAGTTGCATATGATGAGGACAATTCATAGGTTTCAAGAAAAATGTTTCTTTACTAGTTCAACCAAAAACCTTAAACATATCTTCTAAATAATGTCCTGCATGCCCAGAAGTCTCATAAAGACTTTCTTTTGCTAGATGTGGAGTCCAAACTCTTTCATATCATCTATTTTGATGAAGTTCCCAAAGATATTTTTCTATTTCTTGTCTTATAATCATTCAAGCAGGTTGCATAAGTGGTAAACCTGGACCAATCAGATCTGAAATAGTAAATAATTTCAATTTTGCTCCTATAATTCTATGATCTCTTTTTTTTGCTTCTTCAATCATATGAAGATGAGCATCTAATTCTTCTTTATTATTAAATGCAAAAGCATAGATTCTAGTTAGTTGTGTATTTTCTGCATTACCTAACCAATATGCTCAAGCAACTCTAACAAGTTTAAATGAGTTAGCATCAAGTTCTCTAGTATTTGATACATGAGGACCAGTACACATGTCACAAAATTTAAGACTTTTTACTTGATCTCAATCTAATTCATCAAATTTTTGCAAATTATTTTCACTTAAAAAACTTGATAATTTTTCATAATATTCACTTGGTTTTCATTTTGAAACATTGAAATAAAAGCTTATTTTGTCACTTAATTTCTCTTTATTTTTAAAATCACCACTTTCAAATCTATCAATTAATTCAGATTTAAATTCTTCATTCATAGCAGATAAAACCTTTCTAGCAGTATCATAATCTACTTCAAATCTCTTGAAATCTTGATTTTGAGTAATGATTTGTTTCATTTTTTTCTCTACTTCTTTTAAGTTTGTTTCACTAAACTCGATAGATCCAAAATCAAAATCATAATAAAATCCGTCTTCAGTATCCGGACCAGTTGCTATTTTTGCTTCTGGATAAAGACTTTTTACAGCTTGAGCCATAATATGAGACAAAGAGTGTCTCTTTGTAGATAAATCAATCATATATATTTATTAAAAACTAAAATTTTTCCAAAATAAAAAACTCTTATTTTTAAAATAAGAGTTTTTGTTTATTTCTTTTTACACAACAAAAAACATCCTATTTACATAGAATAATAAATTGTTGTTATGGTTACAAGTTGTGCTAGGTTCACGGTGCCTTGTTAAGAAATATTAAAATAAATATAATGGAGTTTATGTTTTTGTCAAAAATATGTTTATTTTTTATAATAGTGGAATATAATACATAAAAAATATTTTTTTGAGTTTATTTAAAATAAAGATATAATGGAAAAAATATAATAAATAATTTATTAAAATATGACTACGTTAATTTTAGAAGATAATAAAGAATTAAAATTTGCTAATATGCTAGATTTATATAACTTTATTATTGATAACCAAATTGTTACAGAAGTTTGATATTTAGATGAAAAAGATTTAAGTGAAAAAAGTAAAGTTCTTTTTGAAAAATCTAAAAAAGCCTCTAATTTAATCAATATATAATTATGCTTAAAATAAATAAAATTTTTGAAGAAAATTATATTTATGATTTTTTAGAAAAAAGAAATTTATTAAATCAGTATAAAAAATCAAAACAAAATATAATAAAATGAAATCACTCTTGAAATAAGTTATTATATAGAAAGCCAAAAAAAGATTGAATAATTTATTTTCGTATAAATAAACAATTTCGTGCTTTATGAAGATTTATAAATAAAGAAGAATTGATAATTTTTGATATAGATAATCACCAAAATTAAAAAAACAAAGATATGCATTAAAGCATATCTTTGTTTTTAATTAATTAAAAGTTTTAAAAATATTCATACAACTCAAAATTGTTTTTCCATTTCTTTTGAATAAATTTTATAATAAACTTTAACTCATTCTTCAATAGTTTTTTGTCAATTTATTAAAAAAGTTTTATAAGGCTCTTGAACTCAAAAATCATAAATCATATTTTTTATTAATAATTAAAATTTAAATATTATTATAAATTAATCTAATTAAATAGAATTTTCCTCATCTAAATATTTTCTCATAAATGAATTAAATTTATTATCTAAACATTTAAATAAATATTCTTGCATACTATATTGCTTAAAATCAGAAACATTATCATCAAAAAAATCATACAACATTTTTATCATCATATAATCCTTCATTTTAGGTATATCTTTTAAAGAAAAAAATCAAACAGTTTCATGTTTTTCTACTTCCATATTTGACATTTTTTTCTCATCTTTAACTTTACACAAAAAATACATTCAAAGCCAATGAGTATTTCAAATAATCATTTTTTTATTAGATAGTAAAACTATCTCTTTTATATCTAAATTTGTTTCTTCTTTAACTTCTCTTATCAAGGTATATTCTACATTTTCTCAAAATTCTAAAGTTCATCATGGTAATAGCCACTCTCATCATCATATCTTCTGATTTTCTCTTTTTTTAATTAATAAAATATCATTATTTCAATTAATAATTATAGCTCTAGCATAAATTTTAAACAAATTATTCATAATAATATAATTATAAAATTAAATTAGAAAAATTATATTATTTATTAAATTAAAATCAAATGACATAAGCATAACAAAATAACCAAAGCTTCGCTTTGGTTATTTTTCCATCTTCCCTAAATTTTCCATAAAAGATCATGTTGTTTTGTTTGATAAAACTTGTATTCTCAAGATAGCTTGTGGACTAAGAGTTGTTATACCAGTTGATATATTTTCATCTATGATATTTTCTCAAAGCATACGATTAAAAAGTTTTATAAATGCTTTCTTTTCACTCGCATTTATATTTTTGTCTCAAAAATCTCTATTAAATCACAAAACTCCATTTTCTAAATCTATTTTTTCATCTAATCAATAAGTTTGTGGATTTATGTTTATAAAATCTAGTATAGTTTGTAATTTTGCTTGATTTATAAAAGTAAATCAAATAGATTCAAGAAATTTTAATAATTGTTTAACTGCTTCATCTTTTTCAGCTGCTTCTTTTGTGTTTTTTAAGATAAGTTCTCTTTTTAGATTTTTTGCTTTTTCTATAGCTGTTTTTTTATCGTCTTCTAGTTTTTTAATAGATTGAGAAATGATATTTTTTATATCATTTGGACTATTTAGATTTTCTATATTGTACTCATTGTACAGATTTATATCTGTTTTTTTAATAGCTTCTTTTATATCTTTTAAATCTATATTTTTTAAGATAGCATTTTCTAAATAATCTAATATACTAGAAAGTGTATTTAATTTTTCATTTATAGGTTTAAGAGTATTTTCCAAATCAGCATCTATTTTTTGATTTGCTTCTATATTTTGTTTGTTATCTAGATTAGACTTAAGTTGATATGGACTATCTTTAGATAATAAATACCTATCTCACTTATCATCTATTTTTATATTATGCTTTCAATCAACAGTTTCTCAAGATTTTCAGTCTGGACTGATTTTTGGAGTACCTAGATTTAGGATTTTTGGAGTTTCTGTTTTTTTACTATCAAATTTATCAAAAGATTCTCTAAAACTAGGATCTATACTAATCAAAGTTTCTTTGAATTGTATGTATTTTTCTGGATCCTTTTGCTCTAATTCTCAAACTACTGATTCAAATGTATCAGAATTTTTTAAAGCCTTTTTAACTCATTCAAAATCTTTATCTTTAAGTAATTTTAATAAATTTACACTATCTTTTCAAGTTAGTCACGATAATAAAGGTTCTATTTTTGAATAAACTTGTAAATCTTTTTTTTCTGCTTCTACATTACTTTGTACTTCTTGTACATTATTATTTAAAGTTAAAATAGAATTAACATCGTCTAGTGTTTCACACTCTCAATCAATTATTTGATTAATTATTGATTCATATTTATTATTATCATATTTATTTAAAATATAATCAATTACTTTTTCCTTTTCTGCAGGTAATAATTTACTTTTTTCAAGTAAATTATCAATTTTCTCTCTTTGATTAATTGCATTTAAATTATCTGATGGTTTTTTAAATTCTTTTGGTTCTGAAACACCTGTTTTAACAACAGGAGATTGATTTTCAAAATTATTTCAGTGTTCTAAAGACATAAAAAAATATTATAGTACCTAAACTATAATATTTTATCATACTTGTTTTTTCTAAGCAACTTTTTTGTCTAAATCAGCTAATCTAGTCTTTAATGTTTCTAATCTATATGTTAAACTCTTTCTTTTTTTCTCGTCTTTTTCTGTTTTTAATTGAGTTTCTATTTTTTTAATCTCATCAGTTAAATATTTTCTTGCTTCTTTTGGATCAAGCATAGCAAGTATTTGTATCAATTGATTATTTTCATTATTTATTCTTGCTAAGTCTTCTTTCCCTTTTGCTAA
>JABWCI010000004.1 GCA_013368515.1 Candidatus Altimarinota bacterium
TCACACTTACAGAAAAACCAGAAACATATTCTTGAAAAATAAGTTGATATATATCATGATAATTAAAGCCAATAAATAATTTTAAAAAAAGAGTTTTTAAACTCTTTTTTTTGTGTTTTAAAAGTTTTGTTTTATAATTGTTTTAATATTTTCTAATAGAATATCTAAATGATGAAATGTTTAAGTAAATCTTTTGTTTTTTATAAAATATTTATTTAGATATTTCATTATTTGTTCTTTTAGAAGATATTTTTTTTATATTTTTTATTTTGTTTTTATGCACAATTTATCAGATAAAAATGCTACAAAGATAATTCCTTTGAAAAAAACTTATGATATAGAAGGAAGTAAAATAACTCTTGAGACAGGGAAATTATGACTTTTAATAAATGCTGCTGTTACTATCAGTGATGACAATGATAATATCTTGTTTGTAACAACTTGATTTAAACAAGAATGATTAAATGAAAAAGCAGATTTTTTCCCTCTTATAGTAGAGTGGCAAGAAAAATTTTATGCAACTTGAAAAATCGGTTGAAATAGATTTCAAAGAAGAGAATGAAAACCAACAGATGATGCTACATTGACAGCTAGAATTGTTGATAGGCCAATCAGACCAATGTTTCCAAAAGGTATAGTAAATGATACACAAATAATAGCTACTGTTTTATCTGCTAGCTGAGAAAAAAATCTATGATTTTGGTGAATAGTTTGAGCTAGTTTATGATTGACAATGGCTTGAACTCCTTTTGAGTGACCAGTTTCATGATGTAGGCTTGTTTTAACTAAATCTTGAGAATATATTTTTAATCCAACTCAAGAACAAGAAAATGATGCAAAATTAAATCTTCTTACGGCGGGAACTCTTGATGCTATTACTATGGTAGAAGCATGAGCTTTTGAAGTAAGTGATGAAGAAATGGTAAGTGCTTTAGAAAAATCTCATGAAATTATCAAAAAAATTTGTGAAGCACAAAATGATTTTATAAATGATTATAAAAAATTATTTTGAATACCTGAAGTAAAAGTTGTTTATAATAAACCAGATGAAACTTTATATGAGGAAGTAAAACAATTTTTAACAGAAGAAAAAATGGAAGTTCTTTATAATAAAGCAAAAAAAGAATTTCAAAGTGAACTTGATAAATTAGATGTTGAAGTAAGAGAATATCTAGTTTCAAAATGATGTATTATTTGAGATTCTGAAAGTATTGTTACTTGAACTTGTAGTGTAGATGAAGTTAAAAAAATTGATGAATCATCTGTTTGAGCTCTTGTTTATAAAAGAGTTAAAGAAATAATGAGAAAAAATATCTTAAAAAATGATAAAAGACTTGATGGTAGAGCTTTAGATGAAGTAAGAGAAGTTATTTGAGAAGTATGATTATTACCTAGAACACATGGTTCAGCCTTGTTTCAAAGAGGTATGACACAAGCTCTTAGTATAACTACACTTTGAGGTCCTGATGATGTTCAAACTCTTGATGGTATGATGCCAGAAGATGAAAAAAGATATATTCATCATTATAACTTTCCTCCATATTCAGTTTGAGAAGTGAGAATGATGAGATGAGTTGGTAGAAGAGAAATAGGGCATTGAGCATTGGCAGAAAGAGCTTTGATTGCTGTTTTACCAGATGAAAGTGAATTTCCATATACTATTAGAGTAGTTTCTGAAATTACTACTTGTAATGGTTCTAGTTCTATGGCATCTGTTTGTGGTTCTACAATGAGTCTTATGCATGCTTGAGTTCCTATAAAAAATCCAGTTGCATGAGTTGCAATGTGAATGATATATGATGAAGAAACTCATGAATATAAAATACTTAGTGACATACAAGCTCAAGAAGACTTTTTATGAGATATGGATTTTAAAGTTGCTAGAACTAAAAATGGTATTACAGCTATGCAACTTGATGTTAAAATCAAATGATTAAAAATGGATGTATTTAGAAAAGCATTTTTTCAATCTCAAAGTGCTATCTCTTATATACTTGATAGAATGCTTAGCGTTATTCCTAAGCCAAATGAAAAACTTTCTCCATATGCACCACTTATAATGACTATAAGTGTACCAGTTGATAAAATAAGTCCAATTATTTGAAAATGATGAGAAAATGTTCAAAGAATGGAAAAAGAATATGGTGTAAAAATATCTATTGCTGATGATTGAGTTACTACTATAACTGCATTAAATCAAGAATGATGAGAAAAGGTAATTGCTGAAATAAAAGCTATATTATGGACTCCTGAAGTGTGATATAAATGAACATGATTTGTTTCAAAAATAATTGATTGAACATGAGCAATTGTTGAATTTAAAGGTAAATCATGAATGATTCATATTTCAAAACTTACTTATAAAAGAATAGAAAAAGTTGAAGATGTTGTAAAAGTTTGAGATATTGTAAATTTTGAAATAGTTGAAATAAATCTTGAAAAATGAAGAATTGGTTTAAAAAGAGAATTAAGTGAAAAAGAATTAAAAGAATTAGAAGAAATCAAAGCTAAAAAAGATGCTGAATTAAAATCTAAACATGATGCTCTAATAACAAAAAATGAAACTGAACAAAAATAATAAAAACTGCTTTTAAAAGCAGTTTTTATTATTGACTTAGTATATTTTTTATATATTATATATTTGTTTTAGAAAAGTAATATTAAATTATATGTTTTGATGACTTATAAGAAAATATTGAATTAGTTGACTTAAAAGAGATATAAAAAAGATATGAGTTAGTGAAACCTATTTTATAGAGTGTTTGAATCTATCAACAAATGATGATATAGTCGACCTTGATACTGTTCCAATTGATAAACTTGAAAAAATATCATCTTTAGTTAAAGATATAGTTTTTCATTTAGTAGCTTTAAATACAGTCGTAAAATCTATTTGAGAAGAAAATATTTGAGATGACTTTGATTTCTCTTGAGCTAATCTTTCAAAAAAAGTTACTAGAATAGCAGGTTCTAATGATTTATCATCTTCTCAAGTTAGAGAATATGTAAGAGATAGAAATTTGTATGTTAAAAGATTATTAGATCCAAGATTAAAAAATAAAATATCCTAATTTAGGATATTTTATTTTTTAATCTTTTAATATGAATCATTCTCATATAATAGTTTCTATATTCATATATTTAGATATTTTATTTCTAAGATTATATAGTGTAACATTTAGATTATTATCTGAAACTCAGGTTCAGTCAAAATCTCACCATATCGATTTTACAAGCTTTGCTCTAGGAATAACTTTGTTTATATTAAGTAAAAATAACTCTATAAGCATAAGTTCTTTTTTTGAGAAATTTATTTCTTTGTTTACTCAATAAATAAAATTTTTTGATTTTATATCAAATTGTATTCTTTTGTATGTTATTATATTATTTTTTAAATTTGATTCTCTTCTGGTAACTGACCTTATTCTTGCTATAAGTTCAGTAATAGAATATGGTTTTTGTAAATAATCATCAGCTCATAAATCAAGTCAATATACTTTTTTTTCTATATTGTTATATCAAGATGTTATTATTATAGGACTAGATATATTTTTATTATTCCTTAACCATTTTATGATTTTAAATCATTCATTTTTTCACTCTAAATTTATATCAACTATAAATATATCGCTATTATCCTGAAAGTTATCTATAAATTTCTTACTATTTGTATAAATAGAAACCAAGTACGATTCTTTTTTTAATCTTTTAGCTAAATTTTCGGCTAACTTATAATCGTCTTCTATAATTGTTATTTTCATTTTTTGTTATAAATTAAGATCCAGGAGAGACTTTAATTATTATTTTAGCATATATCATCTATTAACCATAGTTTTTAAATTAAATGATTTACCTAATTTTTTTCTTATTTTTGATATTGTAACATTTATTGTATTATCAGTAACATCAATTTCATCAAATTTTCACCATACAGAGTTTATTATATCAATCTTTTTAACAGGTTTTCAAATATTTAATATCATATATTCTACAAATTGAATTTCTTTTGATGTTAAATCAATTATGACTCAGTTTTTTTTAATAATCTTCTCATTAAAATTAAAGATTAAGTCATTGTATTTTATTTCTGAATTATTTGTTTTTTCATAGCTTCTTCTTATCAGTGCTCTTATTCTTGCCTCTAGTTCTTCTATTGAATATGGTTTAGCTAAATAATCATCTGCTCACAAATCAAGTCAATAAATTTTTTTCTCTAAATCCCAATATCAAGATGTAATAATTATTGGAGTTTTACTATCCCTTTTTGACCTTATATGTTTTATTATATCAAATCAATTTCAATCATTTAAAGAGATATCAATTATATATAAATCTGAATTTAGATTATTTTCATTTATGAATTCATTATATGAATTAAATATTTTTGTATTGTATCAATTTCTATTTAATTTTTTAGCTATATTGTTTGATAAAATCTTTTCATCTTCTATTATTGTTATATGCATTTTCTTTTTTTATTATTTAGAGTTTTTTATTATATTAAGAATTTTTTCATCTTTACTATAAAATCATTGGAATAATTCTATTCATAAAATATTTTTTACAAAATTATATAATTCTAAGTTTTCAATCCATTCTGCTACTACTTTAACTCATTTTTTATATAAATTTCTTATCTCTGTAACTATATTATTTATTATAGATTCAAAAAGTTTTTTATTTTCTTTATATAATTTATAAATTGATTGAATAGTTTTTCAATCTAATTTTATTATATCTACGCTATCTCATAATAAAATTATATTTTTAATGCTATCTTTTATTTTTTCTACATTTGTTTCTATATCATCTAGTGCAATTTTTACTCAAATTAATTTTAATTTTTTTATTTTGTCTTTAAAATCTTGCGTATTTGGAATTTCTTCATTTTCAAGAATCTCAATTATTATTAATTCATTTTTTAATTTTACAGAATACTTTACGCTTAATTCATATATTATATTTAAAAAATTATCATTGATTATGTCAGATACTTCTGCATTTATAGATGTAGGACTTGCAACTTTTCATTCACTTATATCTTTAAATATTTTTTCAGCTACTAAATAAAATGTATTTATTCATGCTCATATTCATTTATGGATTTCTATAAAATCAAAATGATTAAAATCTCATTTTTCTGACTTTACTCTTAAAAGTCACTCATTAAAAACTACTTCATAATTTCAAGATAATATATTTTGATATTCAATTGATATTTCTGTATTTTGATAAAGTATATTTAAAAAATCAGATTTAAGTTCCATATATGTTTTAGCAGAAAAATTCATATTTTTATATTTTTCAGCTTTAACTAAAAATCACTTAAATATATGACTAAATTTTTCACAAAAATTTAGTATAATTAAGAATTCTTTTTTAAGTATTTCTATATTTATTAAGTCATCAACATTATTTTTTGTTTTATCTATAAATTTTAAAACATCTCATGAAAATAAATGAGATATAGAATTCTCACTTTGATTTTTTTTATTTAAATTTTCTGTATTATTATACATTTTAAGTCAATTATAAAAATAATTACATTTATTATATTCATACCATATTAACACAACCTTAATTTTTTGATATAAAATTATATTTTGTAACTATTTTGTAACTTTATTTATGTATAAAAGTTATATTTATTATTTAAATATATATATATATGACTTTAATTAAAGAGGTAAATACAAAAATACTATCTGAAAATGAATTATCTGAAATGTGAAAAATTCAAAAAGATATGTGGGCATATTGATTATGAGAATATGTAAGATGTAATTGTTGTAATAAAATTCATTCTAAAAATGATATTTTTTGACATCTATCTTATGAAATCAAGAGGGAGTCAGTTACAAAATTGGAAGAAATATTTTTATGAGACTCAATTCGTTGTAAAAAATGTGATTCTACAAATACTGATTTTATTTACGATGTTTCAACTAATATAGAAATTTTTAGAGATAGGTATAAACAAAAGTCATTTTTAATTTTATCTTATAGTCAATCATGAGATATAGTTTGATTCTGTGACTGATATATAGATAGTTTAGAAAATATTTATAAAAAAGATTTGAAACAACATTATCCAAATTTAGATCTAAATTTATTATCATGAAAAATACAGGATAAATTATTATTAGATTCTATTGAAGATATATTGTTTTTTTCTTCTTTATGAACTTATGAAAAAAATTCATCATTGAAATTGGCTTTTGATTTGTTTAAAAATTTTTTAAAAACAATTAAGTTATCTGATGAAAAAATATGATTTACAGAGTTAGATAGAAATAACCCATTATATTTTATATATCAAGTTATTTGAAGATTATCACTAGGTATATCTAGTGATAATGTTTTTAATACAAGTGCTTGTTATGATTCAGATTTATGTGTTTTCCCAAGAGAAAGCTTAGATTTTTTTAGGAATAACTGAGATTATTCTTTAAAAGATTTTTTAAGATTGATTAAATCAAAAAATTAAAATCTTTTTGATTAATTTAAAATTTTCTTATAAATTAATTATTAATACATTATTTATGGTAATTATGAGTTCTTATGTAATTATATATTTTATAATTTTATTACTAATATTATATTTATGATTGTTGACTAAAAAAAATTATAAAAATATTAGTTGAGATTATTACTTCATTTTTAGTTATTTGTGAGCATTTTGGGTTCTTTTATATTTTATTTTCTACATTATTGATAATATTTTTTATTTATTGATTATATCTAAAACAACTTTTTTATTATCAATTTTATCATTATATTTTTTTATTAAATTTATATTTAGTATAGGAGATTTTACTTATACTAAAATAATTAAAAAACATGAACTAATCATTATTATTTTCTTGATTATCTTATATTTATTTACAGATCTAATTATAAATGATATTTGATATAGTAAAGATTCTAGTATATATTATGAAATATATTGAAAATTTATTTATTTTCATTATTTTATAACTATTTTATTATTTTTTTGAATAATATATTCATTTTATTTTAAGTTTAAAACATTGGAATATATAAACAAAATTAGATTAAAAATAATATTTTATTCATTTTTGTTTTTCTTGTTTTTTTGAATTTTATTTCAAACCATATTACCATACTTTTGATTATATTTTTTTTATAAAGAACTTATATATTTTTTGTTTCCTTTCATAATATTATCTTGGTACTCTTCAACTAGATATCATTTTTCTGATATAGTTCTTAAATATAACCAAATATTTTCTTTTATACTTTCTACTTTAATCACAATAATTATTATATTTTATGGGAAAAGTATAAATTTAAATAATCCAACTATAAATGATTTTTGGTGAATCAGTAATAATTTCACATATTCAGATGTTATATTTTCTATAATTTTCTTTTCTATATTTTATAAAACATTTATATCTTTATTACCATTAAATAAAGATTATTATAATTTTTCAAAACTATTAAATAAATTAAAAGAACAAATACCATTTTTGATTGATTTTGATTGATTACAAGAACATTTAAGGAAATTTATATCTGATAACTTTAAAGTTAATTATACAAATATTAATTTAAATATAGATAAAAATATCCAAATCTATGAATTTTTTGATAATAAAAAAAATAATGATATTTTTATTAATGATATTGTTTTTTTGTCAGAAAATAAATATAGATTTGATTTAGAAAAATTAAAAAATGAATTAAATCCTGAAATTTATTTAATTATTCCTATGAGGGATAATTCACAAAAAATTATATGATTTTTTGAATTGTGAAAAAAACCTTTTAGAGAGCACTATTTCACAGATGAAATAAGTATAATAAAAGATTTTTCTAATTTTTTATCATGACATTTAAAATATATTGAAATATATTCAAAGATTAATTATTTAACTATAAATTTAGATACTGAAGTTGATAAGAAAACAATAGAATATAACAATTTAATAAATAAGCTTAAAGAGTTTATTTCTATTAGTTCACATGAAATTAAAACTCCTATTATGTCTATTTCATTGCAGGTTGAAAGTATAGTTGATGATATAAATGATGGAAATACTGATATAGATTATATTAAAAATGAACTTAATTTATTACAATCGCAAGTTTATAAAATTTCTGATTTAGTTAAAGTATTGTTTAATATTGAAAGATATGATATATGAAAAGTTTCACTTTATATAGAGAAAATAAATTTAGAAAATTTATTTTTAGAAGAAATAGAATCTTTATATAGACTAAGTTCAGATTTAAAAATAGATTTTATATTCAATTGTGATATAGATTATATAGATTTGGATAAAATACAATTTTCACAAGTAATTTCAAATTTATTACATAATGCACTTAAGTTTTGTTCTAAAGAAAAACCTATTATAAGTATTGATGTTAAACAAATAAAAAATAATATAAGTATTAAAATTGAAGATAATTGAAATTGATTTAAAAAAAGAGAACAAGAATTTATTTTTGATAAATATTCTACTTGATATTGAAAATCAATATGACTTTGATTATGATTATATCTTTGTAAAAAAATAGTAGAATTTCATAATTGATTTATTAAAGCTTGAAACTCAAAAAAACTTTGATGAGCTATGATAACTATAAATATTCCGATATATCAAAAAAAAGAGAATTAATTCTCTTTTTTTTGATATATATTTATTAATCTATAAAATAAAATTATTATTTATATATAAAAATTATATGAATTTTTTAATAATTGAGGATGACGTATTTTTGGCTACTAAATTAAAATATTTATTTGATAAAAGAGATGCAACAAATATCGTAACTGTTGTAAATAATTATTTGGATTTTTTGGATGAAATATCAATTATTAAAATATATGATGTTATATTGCTTGATATAAATCTATGAGATAAAGTAAAATCATGATATGATGTTTTAAAAATAATTAGAGAAAAGTCATCTCATATTCCAGTTATAATTGTCAGTTGAATTGATGATATAATGAATATGTCAAAATTTTTTAGCCTTGGAGCAAGTGATTATATAATAAAACCTTTTAGATTTGAAGAATTAGAAATTAGGGTATTAAAGTGGTTTAAAAATAATTTTTTGAAATTAGACAATTTAAATAATAACAATATTTTTTATAATTGATTATTATATGATATTGATAAAAATGAATTTTATTTTAATTGAAAAAATATTGTTTTAACAAAGAAAAATAAATATTTATTATATATTTTCATTACAAATAAAGAGATTTTTTTATCTATGAATTTTATTGATAATAAATTATTTTGAAATAATGATGATTTTAAAATTAAAAATATAAGAGTTTATATTTTTAGACTTAGAAAAATTCTTAAAATTTTATGAATAGATAATCGGATAAAAAACATAAGATGAGAGTGATATATTTTTAAAAAAAGATAAAATATGTTATAATGAATTATATTATTATTTATAATAAAAATAATGTTAGAAAAAGAAATAAAAATACTTGAAATAAATAAAGAAGAAGTCATAAATAAGCTAGAAGCTCTTTGAGCAGTTAAATCATTTGATTGATTTATTCATGATATATATTATGATTTTATAGATTGAGATTGTAATAAATTACAAGATAATAAAAGACTTTTTAGAGTGAGACAAAAATGAGAAGTACATCTTTATACTATTAAAAGAAAAAGAAATAAAATTTGTGAAGGTTGAGAAAAATGATTGAAAGTAGCCGATGAATGAGAAAATACTATAACTGATGTTGATAGTTTTAAAAAAGTTTTAGAAAAATATGGTATGACTCAAACTAGAGAAAAGAAAAAACATAGAACTTCTTATAAACTAAATGAAGTTGAATTTGATATAGATGAATATGATTCAATTCCTCCACTTTTAGAAATAGAAGCTAAAACAAAAAAAGAAATAAAGCAATATATAAAGGAACTTTGATTAGAAAATCATATACAAAAAGATTTTGGTTCGAGAAAATTATTTGAGTATTATTGATTAGATTACTCTTATTTATAAAAAAATTAAGCAAACTTGTTTGCTTAATTTTTTTATAAATAAACAAAAGAAAAAGTTAATGCTTAAGCATTAACTTTTTCTTTTGTAATATCTTTTGTAATATTTTTTGTTACATTATTTAAAGAAGTAATTCTATGAGTTGATTTTACAGTCTCCATTCTTATTTCTTTAATTTTTTCCATTGTTTCTCTAAAAGTATCATATTTTTGTGCTATACCAGAATAAACTACTCAAAGAGAATATTTACTACAGCTATTAGCTTTTTCGATTTTATTTTTATTCATTATCTTAGAAATATCTGATTCTTGTTTCATTGATTTACTTTCTATGATAACTAGGTTTTTTAAATCAATAGTTTCAGCATTTTTCTTTCTTAAATCAAGAGCTTTGATATCAAAATCAATAGTTAATCTCTCATCTCCAGATTTGCTTACCATAGTAATTCTTTTATATGTTGTTCTTATAGCTGGAGATATTTCAGGAGCTTTTTCTCATGAGTAGACACTTTGCCAAACTCAATCAAAAAATCTTTTTTTACCTCTAGTCATAAAACCATGTTCTCAAGCAGGAAATTCATATCTGTATTTATTTGTAACTCATGCATTTTTTTGTTTATATTCAAAAAATGCAATATTTGAATCTACATAATATCTAGTTCTTACTTTTGTTCTTGATTCTAATTTATTTTGATGTTGATTGTAAAATAGATAGTCAGAAGTATCCATATATACATTATCATAATTAAATACTTTTTTGCCATCAATTTCAAGTACATTAAATTTGTCTTTCAATTCTTCTAATATAGAAGAAAATTGTTTTCAATTTAATAAAAATTTCACATCTATTCTTTTTAAAAAACTAGCTGTTGCATTTAATTCTTTCAAGCTTATTGCTTTAAAACTTTTTAATTTTGTACTATAATTAACTGGCATATTGTAATAATTAATAATTAATTTTGTTTTTGTTTTTTTGTTATAAATTTATTTTATCACAATTTTTTTTATAGGTCAAAAAAATGACATTAAAATTGCATTAAAATTATATAAGTTATTGCAGATATTGTTCAAGCTATAGGAAGAGTAACTATCCAAGATAATAATATTCCTTTCATCATTGATTTATCGATAACTTCTTTTTCTTCTCATTTTTTATTACTTAGATATTGTCTAAATAATCAGATACCAAATATAGCTCATAATGCTATTTGAGTTGAAGATACAGGTAATCATAAAGCAGATGCTAATAATACTGTTACTGCTGCAGATAATGCAACACAAAAAGCTATTATTTGATCTAGTTTAGTTATTTCATTTCATACTGTTTTTATAAGTCTTGCACCAAATATAGCAAGTCACATAGATAATCAAAGTGCTCATAATAACATTATCCAAAATGGTACTCATGCGGCTTTTGCTATTTCAGCTCATCCATTTTTAATAGTTTCATTTATAGCTGCAAGTGGTCCTATTGCATTTGCAACATCATTTGAACCGTGTGCAAATGATAGAAGAGCTACAGCAAAAATTAGAGGGATATTAAATAAAGTATTTATAAACTTTTTATCATCTTTAAAAAATGATTTTTTATGTTTTTTATAGATGACAACTAATATCATGTAAGAAGCTACTCATATAATAAATCATAAAAATACAGCATTAGTAGGGTTAACTAGGTCATGTAAAAATTCGTTTGAATTTAATATTGGTTTTAATCATTTTAATAGTAGATATATAGAAAATATCATCATCATTATTCAAACATATATTGGTACCCAATGTTTTGCAGCTTCTCATCTTTCATCTCTTTTTAAAATTGTTTTTCTTATAGAAATAAATATTAAAACAGAAATTATTCATCACATTATAAGTGATATTACCCAACTTGAAGCTATTTCTCATATCTTTGCCCATTTTACTATTGATGGTCCAGCTGAAGCAAGTCATGCTCAGATTAAACCTCAAACTATAGAATTAGTTGTTGATATAGGTGCTTTAAAAAAAGTCGCTACATTTATCCATAAAGCTGCTCAAAGAATAGTAGCTAGCATTATATTTATAAATTCTCTTGGATCTGTAATCATATCTTTATTAATGATACCAGATTTTATAGTATCAACTACATCTCAACCAGCAATAAGTGCTCAAGCTGCTTCAAATATTGCAGCTATTAATAATGCTCATCAAATAGTTAAAGCTTTTGATCAAACTGCAGGTCACATATTGTTTGCTATATCGTTTGCTCATAGATTTATAGCCATATATATAGCAAAGATTGTCACTAATAATAAATATATACTATTATTTCATCCTTTTTCATAATTTATAATAATTAAAGTAATAACTATATAATTCTAGCATTTAATTTTTTTTAAAACAAAAAAAAATGTCTTTAAGTAAAAATTTTTACTAGACATTTTTATAAAATATTTTTTTATTCAACTTCATCATCAATAGGGGCATCTATATCTATACTTATTTCTTTTTCTATTATTTGTAGTGGTTTAAAAAAGCTATTCAAGTTTAGAAATGATTTCTCTAAATTTTTATATTTTTGTAGTTTTTTATATATTTGTACTTCCAAATCTTCATTTTCTTCTAAAACATCACTTCAAAATTTTTCTTTAAAATACATTGCATTTTTATATTGATGATTTCAAGCACTTCATTCTAGGGGTATAATTATTGAATGAATTCAAAAAACATTTAATTCCCATAGACTAGTTGCTCAGGCTCTCGTTATTGCAATATCAACTTGTTTAAGTATTTTCCCAAGTCTTTTTTGAGTAACAAAGTCGTGAACCATTATATTTTTATATTTTTTAAAATCTTCTCTAAAGTGCATATTTTTTTCTCAAAGTATTATTTGAAAATCTACATCATCAACATGATTTAATACATTTAGCATAGCTTCAAAAATAGTAGTTGATCATTGAGAACCTCACATTATTATAACAGATAATCTAGGATTTTGTTTTACCTCTAAATCTTCTATATTATCAAGTAATTCTGGATTTAATATTTGTCATGAAAGTATATGTTTATGTCAGTTATTTTCAGTTTTTTCATTTGGAAATGTATAAAAAACCTTGTCTGCTATAAGTCATATAAATTTATTTGCCAATCCAGAAACAGTATCAGATTCATGTATATAAATCTTTTTTCTCAATATAAATGCTGCTATACATAGTGGTAAAGCTACATATCATCATTTACTGAAAACCACATCTATTTTATATTTTTTTATATAATAGATACCAAAAAATATTCAGCTTAGATTTTTCAATGGTTCATAAAAGTTTTTTATATCAAAATATCTTCTTACTTTTCAAGCAGGTATATCAACAAAAGGAATCTTATTTTTATCTGCAGTTTCTTCTTCTAATGAATCTCTTTCTCAAAACCAAAAAAAATCATATTTTTTTTCTTCTTTGAAGTAATTATATATTGATAATAAAGGAAATATATGTCATCATGTAGATCCTCAAGTCAATGCTATAACTTTTTTTTCTTTATGTTTTAAATGAGTCATCTTAATTTTTTAGTATTAATAATTAAATTATATTTAAATTGTTTAAAATTAAAACTACATTTTTAAAAAATTCATAACTTTAATTATAAAATAATTTACACTATCAATTTTTTTGCATTTTTTTAATAATTTAAAACTTATAAACGCAGCTGTTAATCAAGTTATAGTTCAAGCTATTATATCAAATGGCCAATGAACTCAAACTATGACTCTAGATATAAGCATAATTATAGCTGGTATTAAAAATAATAATCCAATTTTTTTATATCAAGCTAGAAAAAGAGATGTCAAAAATGCTATTCAGACTCAAGCATGATCAGATGGGAATGATGCATCCGGTATATGATCAAGAAGTAATTTTCAAACTCACTCTAAAACAGTTTCTGGTCTATCAATATCCACAAAAGCTTTTATTATATAATTTATAATTATTACTATTATTGCTGAATAAAATATAAAAAGTAAATCTTTTTTCTTTTCGTTATCATTTTTTTTATATGTATAATAAAACCACATAAAAACAAGAAAAATAGGTATAAAAAAAATAGGAGTATCAGAAAAAATCAATGCTATTTTTTCTATTATATTATTTTCCATTAATGAGTTTAGGTAAATTAGTAATTCTTTGTTTATTTCTTGCATACTTAAAATTAAAAATTAATTATTAATCTTAATTAATATAATTAAAATTAAAAAATAACAAAAAAATTTTTCTTTTTAAGTAAAATCATTTATAATGAAAATCTAGATATTAAAATAATAATTTTTTATATGAATTTATATAGCCCAATTGAATGAACTTTTGATATTTTCCCTGAACAGCACAAGTATCTTACATTTTTAAAAAAAGTATTTCGTTATGAGTTTAGAAAAAATTGATTTAGAAGAATAACTCCTCCTCTTTTAGAAAAAAAAGAACTTATAGAAAAATCTCAACTTAACACTCCATTTATAATTGAAAATGGAGATTTTGATTTATGCCAAAGTCCTTCTTTGTCTATTTTGAGAGCATATTTAGAAAATGATATGAAAGAACAAATACAACCTGTTTATTATTATTATATGTCTCAATATTATAAAAAAACTAAAGAAAATATAAGAGCAATGCAAGTTTTTGGTTGAGAAATAATTTGAGAAAATGATCCTATCTTAGATGCTATATCTATATATGTTGTTTACACATCATTAAATAAAATATGATTAAAAGATAAATTTTTTATAAGAATAAATTCTATTTGAATAGAAAAAGAAAAAGTAAAATATAGAGAAGAATTACTTAGTTTTTATGAAAATAAAAAACATATATTATCTCAAGATTCTATTGATTTATTAGACATAGATCCTATGCTTGTTTTGAGTTCTAAAAATGAAGATGAAATTATTTTAAATAGTAGTGCTCCTTCTTTAAGTGCAAAATTTTTGAAAAAAGATAGCAAAGAACATTATTCTAAATTTAAATCATATTTAGACATACTTAAAGTTCCATATAAAGAAGATCATAGTTTAGTTTGAGAGCATAATTTTCAAACAAATTCAATATGGCAATTTGTATCTCTTGATTCAAGGGTTATATGAAATGGATCTAGATATAATTCATTATCAAAAAATATATGAGAACCAAAAGAGATACCTGCTACATGATTTTATGTTGATACAAGTATAATTATTGATTTGCTTATAGAGAATAATATTAAAATAAAAAATAAAGATAAGATAGATTTATTTTTTGTACAATTATGAGATGAAGCCAAAAGTGTTGTTCTACCATTATCTCTTGCAGCAAGGGAAGCAGGTATAAATACTGTAGTCTCTCTTTGAACTCCTTCTATGAAAGAACAAATGTTAAAAGCAGGGAGGTCATGAGCAAGATATGTAGTTATGGTTTGAATAATGGAGGCTAGAAATGGTATATTTCAGGTCAGAGATATGAATAATTGAACTCAAAGTGAAGTTAAAAAAGAAAATCTTATAGATTTTATGACTGAAAAAATTGGTAAAGAAAATCTAGATTTTTACTCTCCTGAAAGAGATTTAATGATTAATTAATATATTTATGAATAACTTATATATTGAAGTAGAAAAAAGATTGAGAAATGTTTTTTGAGAAAATGTAAATATTGATTTTCATGATGAAAAGTGAGATTGAAAGCATTTTTATTTATATATAGTATCAGATATTTTTGAATGAAAATCTAGAGTTGAAAGGTCTAAAGTCGTATATAGTTTATTAGATGATTTATTAAAAACAGATTATATTCATGCTCTTAGATTAAAGTTAAAAACAAATAGTGAAATTATTAATTAATATATTTTTTTATGAATGAAGAATTAAAAATAAAATTGGATAATTTAATAAACCAGTATAAGGTTATGTTATTTATGAAATGAACTCCTGAAAAACCATCTTGTTGATTTTCAGCTAAAGCTGTTCAGATATTATTAGATTCAGATATATATTTTGAAAGTTTTGATATATATAGTGACGAAGAAATTAGACAATGATTAAAAGTTTATAAGTCATGGCCAACTTACCCTCAGTTGTATATTAATTGAGAATTAATTTGATGAGTTGATATAATGACAGAAATGTATGATGAATGAGAGTTTGAAGAAATAAAAAAATCACTTTAATTAAAAGAGATTTTTTATCATTAAAAAATTATATGGTGCTCCCAGCAGGATTCGAACCCACGGCAGACCTAGGTTCGCGGCCTAGCGCTCTTCCAACTGAGCTATGGGAGCATTCCATATCTTTATATCAATAAATATTTTTAAGTCAAAGAAATATATTTTTTTGTTTTATAATATTTTTTCTATATGTATATTATAGTAATAATAACTTAATATAATGGATTTTAATTTTAGAACTGATTTTAAGGATTTATATAAACCAGATGATAGATTTTATGCAAAATACGAACCTATAGTTTCTAGTACTTTAGATGTTTTTTCACATGAAATATTGTTTAGATTAAATAATAAAGATAATTCTCATGTTGCATATTTGGAAAAGCTTAGGAATATAGATAAAACTTTTTTTGTTTTTTGTATGATTTGTAGGAGAGCTTTTGAAGATCAACTTTTTACATGAAATCAAATAAATATAAATTTAGATTTACAGGATTTATTGAACCCAAATTTTTTTACTTTTTTAGATTGACTTCATTCTGAAATTTTGATTGATCCTACAAAAATTAATTTTGAGATTTTAGAAAATTATGAAATTAATGAAGATAATATGTTTCATATTGTTTCTAGAATAAATTCATTGAGTAGGAGAGGTTTTAATATATCTATTGATGACTTATTTTCTTGATATTCTAGTAAACAAAGGATAGATTTTTTATTGTGAAAAAAAGTTAATTTATCAATGGTAAAAATTGATTGAAAGTTTCTACAAAAATTATATTTAGGCTATAAATATGGATATAGGTTTACTAATCAATCAAAAGATTTACCTGATTTTAGAGATTTAGAGAATTATATTTCAGAATGGAAAAGCAGTGGAATAATTATTGTTTGAGAATGGATAGAAACAGATGAAATGTTGGATTTTGTTAAGAAATTATGAATTGAATATTTTCAATGATACTTGTTTCAAAATTTTAAAAGTGAGAAAATATATAGGTTAGAAATTTAATAATTTATATTATTCCAACGCTTTCTCCAGTCCGGTAATTGTTTTATTTTTCATGACTCTATTAATCTTTTTCATATATCATCTTGTCTATTTATTTTTCATCAAATTTCTATTCAAGTAGGAAAAATAAATGGATTTATTGAAAAAACATCATTTCATTTTTCTTTTTTAATTTTATCTTCTAAATCTTTAAATACAGCTATTCAAAATTCATTTCATTTTTCTATTATCATTTTATTTGAATTATCTATAACATCTTTCGGATTTCCTGATAAAACAACCCTGATTTTTTCAGGAAAGAATCTCGTAGCATCAGTTATATTTCATTTACAGGCACTGAAAAGTGCTTTATTATTTTCTATAAATGGATCAGGATTATGTGGTGCTTTGTTTACTAAATAATGTCAAAAACTTATTCATACTGTTGGTATTGTTTCATTTGATACATGAGTTATTTGTCAATCACTATATTTTAAGAAATTATATGTTTCTTCTCTTGTCGTATTTCATGATCTTATTTCTCAAAATAATAAACAATCTACTAAATTTTTTGTTCTAAAAGATGATAAAGATATCTCTATTCAATAATTTGATATGCATTCAAATCAATTTCTATTTGCCTGTATATATTGAGCAAGCAATAGTATTCAACTTCAAGTTCATAGGTCTAATCATAAGTATTCATAGTTAAATCAAATAGGACTAATCTCTTTGTTTACTATTTCTTTAAATAGTTCAACAGTAGCAGCTATATCTCATAGCATTGATAATGAGTATCAATTTTTTTGTATAAAATCTAGTAAACTTATCTCTTCTTTTGTTAAATTTTCTATTACAATTCAACTATTTTTTGATATTTTAAAGAAAAAATTAGTTAATGAATATAAGTAATTTATATCTATTTCAGATATTTGTTGATTTATCTTATCTGGATATAAGTATGATACAAAATATTTTACTACTATATTTATAATTTCATTGTCTGTTAATGGACTATTTTTTCTAATTGCATTTATTATATCTTCTTTTAGAGTTGTTTTTTTTGATATTATTCAATCTTCAATCACTTGGAAAATTTCTATTTTTTGACTTAACATTTTTAAAATTTATAAATTATTATTTATACTATAAATAATAATTTATAAATGTCAATATTTTTTACTTTTTGAAAAATATACTAAATTTATATAATTAAATAAATTTTAGAAAATACAACAAATATGATGCAAGAAAAATTAAGCCTAAAATGAAATATAATTAGATACGATAGAAATACACTAGAAAAAAATATAGAAGAGGTAATTGATTCTAGATTTGAAAATTGAGAATTTATGCTTGATTCTAGTATAGATGATTTACATGATCCATATTTACTTATAGATATGGATAAAGCAGTTGCTAGGATAAAAAAAGCTCATGATAATAATGAAAAAGTAATTATATTTTGAGATTATGACGTAGATTGAGTAACTTCTACTAGTATTTTGATGCATTTTTTCAAAAAAATATGATTACAAGCAAGTTATAGGATTCCACACAGAGTAAAAGATGGTTATGGTATGAAGAGTTATTTTATGGATGAATTATCTCAATTATGAGTTTCTTTAATTATAACAGTAGATTGTTGAACTCGTGATATAGAAGTTGTTAAATATGCAAAAACTCTGTGAATTGATATAATTATAACTGATCATCATGCTGTTCCTGATATAATTCCTGAAGAGTCAATTGCAGTTATAAATCCAAAAAGACCAGATTGTAATTATCTATACAAAAATCTTGCTTGAGCTTGAGTTGCTTTTAAACTTATGCAAGCTTTAGCATATGAATATATGTCAAAAGAAGAAGCAAGGGCTTATATAATTGAATCAATAGATATTGCAGCAATTTGAACAGTTGCTGATTGTATGAGATTGACTTGAGAAAATAGGATAATAGTTATGGAATGATTGAAACAAATCAAAAAAACTAGAAGTTTATGACTTAGAAAACTTTTAGAAGATAAATTAAATGATGATTTAGATTGAGATTTATTTTGATTTTTAATTTGACCTAGAATAAATGCAGCAGGTAGAATGGATAGTGCTTATAAAGCTGTGAATTTAATATTAAATAATACAGATAGTGTATATCAAACATTGAGTGAAATTGAAAAGTTAAATGAAGAGAGAAAATATTTAACAAAAGAATTTAGCAATGATGCTATAAATAAAGTAAACAAAAATGATAATTTACTTTTTTATATATCACCAGCAATAGAGCATGGTATTATTTGAATTGTAGCAGGGAGAATAACTGAACAATTTTATAAGCCTTGTATTTGTCTAAAAGATGAATGAGATACTCTTGTCGCTAGTTGTAGAAGTCCAGAATATCATTCTATAATTGAAACTCTTGATAATTATAAAGATTATTTTCTTCGTTTTGGTTGACATAAACAAGCTGCTGGTTTTTCAATAAGTAAAGAAAAATTTAGTGAATTTAAAACAAAGATTATAAATGAACTAAATAAAAAAGATTTTAGTAAATATAAAAAAGAGCTTAAAATCGATAAAGTTGTTAGATTGGAGGAATTGTGATTTAATTTTTTAAGTAAAGTAAATAAATATAAACCATTTGGTATTTGAAATGAAAAACCATTATTTCTAGTTGAAAATTTGTCTCCTGAAAAAATTGATTTTATATGAAATTGAAGAGATCATTTGAGATTTACAACAAAACATTGATTTAAGATTTTTGCTTTTTATATGTGAGATTATTATGAAGAAATAAAAAGAAGTAAAAAAAATGTGAGTTTGATTTTTGATTTGAGTGAAGATACTTGGAATAGAAATAAAAATCTTATGTTAAAAGTAGTTGATATTATTTTAGAATAAAATTATTATGCAAGATGTCTCTCAAAAAATTATTGATTATGCAATTTGGTATTATTTAAAATATTATCCAAGTCCTAAAAAGTTTGCATCAAAATTGAAACAAAGATATGGTCCTCAAAGTGAACTTTGAGAAAAATATGGATGAATAACTGATGAACAAATAGATTTTATAATAAAAGAAAAACTTTCTAGTATAGTTTTGGAAGATGAAGTTATAAAGTCAAAAATAAGAAGTTATATAGAGAAATGAAAATCTAAACTTTATATAAAACAAAAATTATATGAAAGAATGGAGCAAAAAGACTTAATTGAAACTTATCTAGAAGAAGCTTTTCTAGATTGAGAACAAGAAAATTTGATTAGAGAATATAAGAAACTTGAAGGTAAATTTGAAAAACATAAAATAATAGAAAAATTATTTAGAAAATGATTTAATTATGATGATATAAAAAGATTATTTTAAAAAAAGAATATAAACTAAAGTTTATATTCTTTTCATTTTAAAATTCATATTAAGAAAATTGCAATCATTATTCATCAGAAAACAATAAATGTTCATTTATATCAAAATATTTGTATAAGAACTCATCATAAAATTAGTCATCATACATTTGCTAAATTTGCTAACATTTTTATCGGTGCACTAGAAGCATTAGCATCTATTTGTTTTAGATTTTTCTTTAGAGCATATGTATTGTTATATTCAGTAGAAAATTCTCATTGAGATATAGGCATTCATGCTGCATAACCCAGACTATTTACTAATCATAAAATTAGTATAAACACTAAAGATTCAAAGAATCAGAATAAAAATATAGATACTCATGATACTAAAACTCATAATAATAATATTTTAGTCATTCAAACTTTGTTTCATAATTTAATTAAATATTCTTGTGCTCAGTAAGCAGGTATTGCCAATAATGCTATAAATACATATGCTGTAAAAATACTTTGTAATTTAAATTTTGCGAGGTCATCTGCATTTTTTGTTAAAATTTGATCTATAAAATCTATTAAAAATGATACTATAAATGTATCCCAAAATCAAAATAGCATAAATATTCATCATATTATTAATAACCTGTAGTTATATGGTGATTTTAATAATATTTCAAAGAAATTTTTTAAGTCTTCTTTTGTTGTTTCATATACATCTTTAAAATTTATTTTATTTTTTAGTTCAACTGGTTTCAAAAACAATACTTTTAGATTTTTAGTTTTTTCTATTAACTCAGATTTATTATTTATAATATTTGTTTTGTATTCTTTTATAGAATCAACTATTTCTTCTTTAGTTATAACTTTTATATTTTTAAAATCTTCAAATTTAAATTCTTTTTCAGATTGATCAAAATATTTTTTTATAAAAAATATGAATCATATTATAACTAAAACAAGTGTTATTACTGCAGCAAGTGTATTAAATGCAAGTATAATTCAAGCTCATATTAATCAAACAAGACTTCATACACCATAATAAACATTTCTTTTTGAGAATAACAATGAGTATTCACTTGGATCTGAATTATTCATTATATATGAATAACTAGTAACATCTGCAATTTCTTTAATTATTCAGTATAGTGCTACTGCTAATAGTAAAAGTGAAATATTTAGGAATGATCAAAATAAATTTTTAAGTGCTTCTACAGATAAATCAAGAGATAAATCTTTTATAGTTATAGAGTTTGTTTGATATATAAAATATACAAATATTAATGCTACTACTAGCTTTAAATATGCTCAAAATAAAAAAATTTTTTTAGGTGTAAAATATTTTTGAAATACTCATATAGGACTATCTACAAAAAATGATATCAGATTTCACAATCATAAAAATATTCATACTAAAAGAGGACTTTTTAATTGTATTAAAAAGAAAAAAACAAGAGTAAAGTGAAAACACATCCAAACGAATGCTGAAATAAAAGAAAACATATAAAAATTTTTTCTTTTTACTTCATCAAATTTATTATCAATAGTAATATAATTTTCCATTTAAATATTATAATAATTTAATATAAATATATAATATCATTTTTTTATTTTATATGCAAAAAACAAGCTAATAATTACTTTTTATATTCTTTTTTTATTTTGTAATTTAAGTTTTTTTGTTAAAATTGAAATTAATAATTTTTAATTACTTTTTATGTCACAAAAAATAACTTGTCCTCATTGTCATAATTTTATTGATTTAGATAAATTAGCAGATGAAAAATATAATCAAATATTAAAAGAACAAGAAGAAAAACTTAAACAAGAACAAGAAGCTCAAAGAGAAATTTTTGCAAAAGAATTGGAAGAAAAAACCATAGAAATGAGAAAAAAAGCACAAGAATTTGCTGAAAAAAAAGCTTTTGAAGAAAGACAAAAAGTAGAACTTGAGATGAAAGATATGGCTTTTAGATTACAAAAAGCAGAAGAAGAACAAATGCAGGCAAAAAAAATGGAGCTTGAATTTATGAAAAAACAAAGAGAATTAGAAGATAAAGAAAAAAACTTTGAGCTTGAAATTGAGAAAAAACTTTTTGAAGAAAGAAAAGTTATAGAAAAAAATTTAGAAGAAAGATTGAAAGAAAATTCTAAAAAAGAAATGGATGAAAAAATGCAATCTATTCAAGAAGAATTTAGAAAAAAAGAACTTGAATATCAAAAACAACAAGAACAGTTAAAAAGATCTCTTGATGATGCAAAAAGAAAAGCAGAACAAGCAAGTCAACAAATACAATGAGATATTCAGGAAGAAGATTTAAAAAATATTATAACTCAAGCTTTTCCAATTGATAAAATTGATGATGTTGCAACTTGAGTAAAATGAGCAGATTTAATACAAACTGTAAAAAATAATTTTGGTCAAAGTATTTGAATTATAGTTTGGGAAAGTAAAAATACTAAATCTTGGCAGGATGCTTGGGTTATGAAACTTAAAGATGATAAATTAAAATCAAATTGAAATATAGCTATCTTGGTAACTAGTGTATTACCAAAAGAAATAAAACATTTTTGAATGGTAGAAGATGTAATGGTTTGTAGTCCTGAATATGCTATAGCTGTTGCAACTATGCTTCGTGATAAATTACTTTCTATTTCAAAAGTAGAAAAATCTCTAGAATGAAAAGATATAAAAATGGAAATGCTTTACAAATATCTATCTAGTCAAGAATTTTCATGAAAAATTTCTATGATGGTTGATGTTTTTTCAAATTTAAAATCAGGTATTGATGCTGAAAGAAGAGCTATGGAAAAAAATTGGAAAAGAAGAGAAAAAGATTTAGAAAGAGCAACTTTTGCAATTACTGGTATGTATTGAGAACTAGAAAGTCTTATGTGACAAGCACTACCTTGAGCAGAAAGATTAGAATTATGAGCTTGAAATGATGATTATGATTTAGAAGATTAAAAATATTTATGCATACAAAGATAAAAGAATTATCGGCAAAGAGGATTAAGTATTTGATTGAAAAACAAATACCTTTTTATGAGTGAAATAAAACATATTTAAAATGACTTAGAGAAGAGTTAAAAGAAGTAGAAGAGGAAATAAAAGAAAATAATAGTGTGTATTTAGAAGATGAACTTTGAGATGTATTTTGGGATTATTTATGTTTTTTGCATAGTCTTGAAAATGAATGAAAAATAACAAGTGCAGATAGTGTATTTAAAAGATGCTATAAAAAGTTTGGTGAAAGAGTATGATTTGATTGAAATTGATGACATAATTGGCAAGAAGTTAAAGATAAGCAAAAACAAGAATTAAAAATAGAACATAATAAATTGTATAATAATGACAGATAAATTATCACTTGATTTCTTTTGAAAAACTCCAAGTTTTAAAAGAAAAATTATGCAAAATATAATTATAGATAGAAAAAGTAAATACACTGCTGTTTTATGATTTGTAACTTCAAAAGAAGAAGTAGATATTTTTATGAAAGAAATTTTAAGTGATTCTTATTTTAAAAAAGCAACTCATAACACTTTTGCATATAGAATAAAACTAGAAAATTGAAGTATTTTAGAATGAAAAAACGATGACTGAGAAACTTGAGCTTGAATGTGTATTTTGAGAGAAATACAAAGGGAGGACTTTGTAAATACATTGGTCATTGTAACTAGATATTTTGGTTGAGTTCATTTGCAGTCTGATAGATTTAAAAATGTAATTGATGCTACAAAGATAATATTAAAGGAAAATGAAAATAGTTAAAAGTTTTAGAAAATCTATGAGTATGAGTTTTGATAAAGATTGAGTTTTAATTGTTAAAGCTCCATTTTTTGTTACACAAAAAACAATATTGGATTTTGTAGAAAAAAATAAATCTTGGATAGAAAAAACAAAGACAAAGATTTCTCTAAAAAACTTATCTTTTGATTTTTGAGAGAGTTATTATCTTTTTTGAGAAAGCTATAAACTTTTGAGTGATTCTATGAGTGAAAAAATAATTTTTGATTGAACTAATTTTTATTTAAATATAAAATACAAAAATAAAATAAAAGAAAAACTACTAGAATTTTATAAATTAAAAGCTCAAGATTATATAAAAAATAGAGCGAGAGAATTATCTATTTTAAATAATTTAGAATTTTCTCAAGTAAAAATCACAAGTGCAAAAACTAGATGGGGTAGTTGTACAAGCAAAAAAAATATAAATTTTTCTTTTAGACTTATTATGTCTCCAAAACAAACTATAGATTATGTGATAATTCATGAATTATCACACTTACTTGAAATGAATCATAGTCCTAAGTTTTGGAAAAATGTAGATATATTTTTTCAGAAATTATGACATTGAAATTATAAACATCATCAAAATTGGTTAAAAATAAATTGAAATAAACTTATGTATGTGTAAAATCTTTTTAACAATTACTTAACAAAAATACCTAGTTTTTAACAATTTTGTAAAAAATTAGAACAAACTTATAATTTATAAATAATACTCATGAAAATAAATACTCAAATATTAGAAAAAATTAAAGACTCAGATTCAAGAATACTTGTAGTTACAAAATATCTAAATAAAGAAGATACTTTGGAAACTATAAATTTTATGGAAGAAAACTACATAGAGATACTTGAATGATTTTGAGAAAATAGAATTGAAGGACTTTATGAAAAAGAACTAGATAGAGAAATAACTCATTTTATTTGAAATATACAAACAAAACAGATAAAAGATATAGTTAAGTTAGCTTCTATAATTCATAGTGTAGATGATGTAAAGCAAATATTAAAAATGGAAGAAATTTGTTCTAAAGCTGATTTATGGGTACAAATATTTTTACAAATAAATGTAGATCCTACTAAACCAGGTGGTATAAAACCAGAAAAAATTCCAGAATTTTTAAAACTTATTTGAGAGATGGAAAATGTAAGTTTGATTTGATTTTCTGCAATTTGAAAAAGTGAATTTACAAGAGAAGAAAAAGAGGCAGAATTTGATTTACTTATTTCTCTTAGAAATAAATATTTACAAAATTGATTTGTTTCAGCAGGAACTTCTCTTGATTATGAAATAGCATTAGAAAAGTGAATTGATATAGTTAGAATAGGTAGTGCATTATATAACTAAAACTAAATTATGAACAAAAAAGAATTAGTAGCTTATTTAGATGAATATTTGAAAATATCTGATTTTAAAGATACATCTAAAAATGGTTTGCAAGTTGATAGTGAAAAAATTGATATCAAAAAAATAGGTTATGCAGTTGATGCTAATACTTATATTTTTGATAAAGCAATAGATGAAGGTGTTGATATGGTTTTGACACATCATGGTATTTTTTGGTGATTTGAACAATCTCTTGTTTGAATTCCATATGAGAGAGCTAAAAAACTTATTAAAAATAATATTTCTCTTTATTCTTGTCATTTGCCTCTTGATGCACATAGGGAAGTATGAAATAATATAGGTTTAACTCATGCTTTTATAAATATGTTTTGATTACAAGAATGAGAATATGAAATAGAAGATTTTTGAATGTATCATTGAGTAAGTATTTGATATGGAATTAGATTTAAACATAAAGTTCATATTTCAAATTTAGTAACTCCATATGCTGAAATGATGCAATTAACAAAAAGACTTTATAATTTTTGAAAAAAAGATTACATAACTAGTGTTGCATTTGTATCTGGATGAGCATTGAGTAATGTTAAAGAGGCATTTGATAAAAATTATGATGTTTTTGTTACATGAGAATGAGCACATTATGAAATGACTTTTGCAAAAGAGTTATGACAAAGTGTACTTATTTGAGGTCATTATGAAACTGAAAAAATATGACCAAAATTACTTGCTTATCACTTAAGAGATAAATTTGATTTAGAAATAGTTTATTTAGATGAAAAATATTAAAAAAAGATTAACTTTTAAGTTAATCTTTTTTTATATATCTTTCCATGACTTGAATTCTCATTTTCAAGAAATAACTAGATATATATGATATGGAGTTTTTATAATTCAAGCTCAGATTTGATATACTAAATCTATTATAGCTATAATAGAATTTGTTGTTCATAAACTTATTCATAAAATATGTTCATGTATGTGATTTGGATTTTTTGCTTTTTCTATAAGTTTCTTTGGTAATTTTTTTTCTAATATATTTTTATCTTCATAAATCTCAAGCTTTTTTTCTATATCCTCTTTTAAAATTTTTATTTCTATTTTAGATAGATTTCCAACCAATTCTTTTGCTCATTTCAATATTAGAAATAGTTCTTCTAGTTGTTTATTGTTTAAATTTTCAATTTTTAATTCTTTTTTTAAACTATCTATTCACTCTAAAGTTTCGCTTTTTATTAGATATATAGCTTTTGATTTTTCTATTTTAAATTTCTTTGAAATTTCTTCAGCTATATTATTAAGTACTATCCTTTTTTCTGATTTTTCTTTTTCATTAAGAATTCAAGCATTTATTTTTTCATTCATATTATTATTTTTTAGGAATTTTATCTAGAAAATATTTAGTAGTTTCACTATATTCTTTATTTCTATCTAGGCTTATTGCTTTTTTAAAATATATAAATGCTTCATCATAATTTTCTTTTTTTAATTCATAAATTCATTTTACCATAACTATCATAGGACTTTTATCATTTATTTCAAGTGCTTTATTAATGTTATTTTCAACTATTTTTAATTTTATTTCATCAATGTTTTCATTTTGTAACATTATCCATCAAGTATATCAATAAAACAATTCAGATTCACTATATTTTGCTTTTCATAAATCACTATATTTTAAAGCATTTTCTAAATCATCATTTAATATATGATAATAAACAGCAAGATTATAATCATTTATTGTAAGATTTTTATCTTTAGAATCTATTAGTTCTTTAAATGTTTCTAGCATTTTATTAGTATCATTTAGTGCATAATAAATAAATATTAATCTTCTTCTTATATCATTAACATCATTATATCATATTTTTAGAGCCTTATTATAATGGATAACACTTAATAGTTTTTCATTCAATTTTTCATAAACTCTTGCAAGAAAATAACTTGCTTCTGCATCATCTGATTCTATTTTATTATACTCAATTAAATAATCTTTAGATTCCTTATATAGTCACAATTCATATGCACTTTTTGCAGCTATCTTAAGTATAGGTTTATAATTTGAGTTTTCTTTTAGTATATTTTTAGATGTCTCAAAACTTATAAAATAACTTCAGTTTTGATAAAATGCTCATGTTACAAGAGCTGCTTTATATGTCAAATCATCTATTTGAAAATTTTTATAATTTATAAATGCATTTCTTATGTTTTCTATATTTTTTTGTGATTCATTTATTTCTCATGTTCAAGTTTGATTTTTTTCAAAATATTGTTCAAAATTTAATCTACATTTTGAGAAGTCTTCTATACATGTCATTGAATTTTTATAATAAAAATTATCTTCTTTTGATAGTCATAGAGTATCTATTTCTTTAGCTATTTCTTCATAACTTCAACTTCATGAATAATTTCAACTAATTAAACTTAGAACAGCTTTTGACTTATCTAGGTTTTGATAATTTTTTATATTACTATAGTACTTATATGCTTCATCAAATTTAAATAAATCATAGTATATATTACCTATTTTTAAATTTATTTCTCTATCATTTGGTACTTGTTCATATACTTTTAAATATTCATTTAAAGCATTTGTATATTCTAAATTTTCAAAATACATATCTGCTTTTGTTATAAGTCACTTTAAAGATATTTTCTTTTTAAGAACTTCTAATCTTTCGTTTGCTTTTTCTACTCATTCACTTGAATTAAGTTCATCTGTAGTATATTCTTGTTTTAGTAATTCTTCTAATTTTTTATTTTTTCATATAGTTAGGTTATATCAATACCAAATTGATAATAATACTAAAATCGTTAAAAATAAACTTATCCATATTTTAGATTTCATTTTTTATAATTTTAAAAATAATTAATTTGATTTTATATCATAGGCTATATTTGTAAAGGAAAATTTATTTATTTCCTGTTTACAAAGAATTAAATTACATTAAACTATAAAAAATATTTATTAATTTTTATGTGTGTTTAAAAAAATTGCTACTAATACTTTTTCACAAATATTATCTAAAGTAGTTACTGCTATTATTGCTATATTTTTGATAAGTTTACTTACAAATTACTTATCACTTGAGATGTACTGACTTTATTCAAAAATATATAATTATACTTGAATATTTGTTTTTTTGGCAGATTTATGACTTTATGCTATATCAATTAGAGAGATTTCAAATAATCCAAAAGACTCATCGAAAATAGTTTGAAATGTAATGACTTTGAGACTTATTTTAGGGGTTATTATTTTATTCTTATCAACTTTTATAGCTTTTTTCATACCAGGTTATGACTCTAGTTTAGCTATTTTATCTATAATAATTGCTTCTTTTTTTACCATATTACAACTTATAAATTCTTCTATATTGTCTTTGATGCAAGCAAATATGAAGATAGAGTTTTCAGCTATTAGCCTCATTATTGCAAAGATATTAAATGTTTTATTTATATGATTTATAGCTTATTTTTTATATCCAAAAGAATTAATAGCTTGAGATTATTATGCTTCTTTTTTATTTATAATGTGAGCTTGAGTTATATCTGTATTTATTAATACACTTCTTAATTATTTTTATGCAAGTAAAATTACTCCTATCAAATTTGAAGCAGATTTTTCTTATATGAAACATCTTTTTAAGATATCACTACCTTATGGTATAGCATTATTTTTAAGTGTAGTTTATTTTAAAGTAGATGTTATACTTTTGTCTATTATTGAGTGACCAAAACTTTGAGATTTGAGTATAGCGCTTTATAGTTTACCAATGAAAATAGTTGAAGTTTTAATGGTTATATGATGATTTTATATGACATCTATGCTTCCAAGTTTGAGTTCTTGATTTAAAGAGAAAAATTATGAAAAATTATCTAGTTTAGTTTCATTATCTTTTAAAATTTTATTTTGATTTTCAGCACTTTTATTTGTTTGGTGAATACTTTTTAGAGATTATATAATCAAAATAATTGCAAATGAAAACTATATAAATACTACTCACATGTATAATTCTAGTGATGCTTTTTTAATAGTATTTTTTGTTATACTTTTTTATTTTATATCACTTGTTTTTATATATGTTTTAGTCGCTGCAGAAAAACAATCAAAACTTTTAAAAATAAATATATTTATAACTATTTTTAATATAGTTTGAAATATAATTTTGATACCAAAATATAGTTTTATGTGAGCTTGAATAACTACACTTTTGTCTCAAATTTTATTGTTTATTTTTTGATATTATCATACAAAAAAATTAATTGATTTTAGATTTCCATTATTTTTTATAATAAGAATAATACTATTTTCTACTTTTATTTTTTTAGTTTGAACTTATATATTAGATAATCTATCAAGATGATTATATTTTGATTTTATAATATATTCATGACTTATAACTATTTTATATTTTTCTTATTATTATTTTGAGTATAGAAAAATCATAAAAATATAATTTGCATATTTTTGTAAAATAAATATAAATGAGAATTTTTTCAAAAAAACTTGCATAAATAAAAAAAAATTTTAGACTTTGGTTCTAAAATTTATTTTTATTTATAAAAATATGGAAGCAGTTAGCTTTTTATCGCAAACTTTGTCAGTACTTACTTTGCTTATTATTTGTAGTTTTACATATTTAGCAAGTAAAAAAATTAATTTCCCTTATACTGTACTATTGGTTTTAGTTTGACTTTTATTAGTTCCAATATCACAAATTTCATTTTTTTCATTTATTGATGACTTTAAATTAACTCCTGATTTATTATTTTTTGTTTTTTTACCAGTTTTACTTTTTGAAGCTGCTTACAATATAAATTATAGACAGTTAATTTTAAATTGGAAAGCTATAACATGACTTGCTGTTTTTTGATTATTGATATCAGCAATAATTATAGCATTATGATTATTTTTTCTATTTCCATTTGTTTGACTTGAAATACCTTTTCTTGTTTGTTTACTTTTCTGAGTTTTAATATCATCAACAGATCCAGTTGCAGTTTTAGCCATCTTTAAATCTCTTTGAGCACCAAGAAGATTAACAATTCTTTTTGAATGAGAGAGTCTTTTTAATGACTGAACAGCTGTTGCTTTATTTTTAGTAATTCTATGAGTTATTTTAGAATGATGAGTAGTTACTTCTAGTACTTATATTACTTGAACATTCAATTTTCTTTCAATGGTTATTGGTTGAATAATTTTTGGTTCTATAACTTGATTATTGTTTAGTAAAACTATAGGTTATATAAAAAATAATGAAGAAGTAGAAATAGTTTTGACTATGCTTTTGGCTCATATAACTTTTATATTTGCTGAGCTTATAACTCATCATTTCCCATTTTTACCAATTTCTTGAGTTATATCTACAGTTATCGCATCAATAATAATTTGAAATTATGGTAGATATAAAATCACACCTAGAGTAGAAGCACATATGCACAAATTTTGGGAATTTTTTGCTTTTATATCAAACTCTATAGTTTTTATACTTATGTGATTGATATTGAGTAGTATAAAAATAAATTTCTTTGATTTTTTAGTTCCATTATTATTTGCGATAGTTGTTGTAATGATTGCTAGAACTATATCTGTAAATATACCTATTAGTATAATAAATCTTTTAAAATTAGAAGAACACATACCAAAAAATTGGATCACCTTATTGTCTTGGTGAAGTTTGAGATGAGCACTTGCACTTATGATGGTTTTACTTATTCCAGATGTTTGAGACCCAGATTTTGCAAAAATATTGGCATTTCAAGAAATGGTATGATGGACTTATGATTTTTCTATTAGAGATTTTTTACTTGTTTTAACTATATGAAGTATAATGTTTACTTTATTTGTTAAAGCTCCAACTACTCCTATTATTATGAGGAGATTAAAAATTGATAAACTTCATAGATTAGAAGAATTTGAATATGAAGAATGAAGAATACTTTCAAATCTAAAAATAATTCAAAAACTTAATTTATCATTTAAAAAGGCTTATTTAACTCAAGTAGAATACGATGAACTTTTAGTAAAATATAGTGAAAAGTTAAATGATGCTGTTAAAAAGATGAAAAAAATTCTTGAAGAAAAATGAGATGATCCAAAAACACTTATAAGAAGAGCTTTATCACTTCATGCACTTTGAATAGAAAAACAATATCTTAAAGAATTATTTTTCTATAATGAAATAGATGAAAAAAACTTTAAATATATACTTAGAAAAATAGAAAAACAAATAGAAAGATTGGAGCTTTCTCATGAACAACTTAGGATTATATCAAATAAAAAAAATGATTATGATTTCTTTTCTAGGATTATAGTAAATATTTATCAAAAAACTTCTACAGATTTAGATTCTTATATCAGAAATAGAACTAGATTGATTATAACAAGAAAAGTTATAAAAGAACTTAAGATATTATCTGAAATAGATTTTTGATTTGATAAACATTTGTTTGATGAGATAATAGAACTTTATGCTATGTTTAATAAACAAGCAGATGAAAAGAGAATAAAGATTTTTTCAAATCATAAAGCTACTATAAATGCTATAGAATCTAGATTGGTAAATAAATCTCTTTTGAAATTAGAGGAAAAAACTATAAAGGATTTATATCATAAAGAAATAATTACTCCAAAATTATATATTAGATTCATGGATGAAATAGAAAAGGAAATGTATAGTGATGTAAAAAAAATGTCTTAAAAAGATAAGTTTATACTTATCTTTTTTATTTTTTGAAAAAATGATTATTATTTATAATAATTAATATTAATTTAGAAAATATGAAAACAGCATTTGATACAAGACCTGGAAGTGTCGTTGATATAGAAGGAGATTTATATTTTGTTACAAAATGGGAATCTCATAGATGAGGTAGATGAGCTACTACAGTAAAAATGAGATTGAAAAATATAGCAAATTGATCTATGACTGACAAAGTTTTTAGTAGTGATGATAAATTAAATGATGTTATTTTAGATAGAACAGTTTTTGAATATCTTTATAATTCTTCTGGGGTTTATGTTTTTATGAATAGTGAAAATTATGAACAAATTGAACTATGAGAAGATGATGTAGGGGATATGAAGTATTTTTTATCTGAGTGAGCAACTATAGATATACAACAACATAATTGAAACTTTGTATGAATCATACTTGCAACATATATGAAATTAAGAGTTGTAGAAACTCTTCCTCTTGTTTGAAGTAATGAAAATATAGAAGTAATAACAAATACTTGATTAAAACTAGAAGTTCCACCATCTATTCAAGAATGAGATGAAATAATAGTAAATACTTCTACTTTTGAATTTGTAGAAAAAGCAAAATAATTTAAAAATATAAAAATAAATAATGAAAATAGATAATATTACACTTTCTTTTAGAAATAAAGTTATTTTAAAGGATATAGATATAGAAATAAAAAAGGGAGAATTTGTATTTTTTATAGGTTATTCTGGTAGTTGAAAAACTTCTGTTATCAGATCTATTATTTGAGATTTTCGTCCTGAAAGATGAGATATTATTTTAGATAGTAATCTAGCTCTTTATAGATGAATGACTGAAGAAACTATATTGAATTATAGAAGGGAAGTAGGAGTTATTTTCCAAGATTATAAACTTCTTGAATCAAAAAAAGTTTATGAAAATGTTGCTTTTGCTATGGAAGTATGTGGTTATAGTGATACATTGATAAGAAAAAAAGTGCCTGAGGCACTTGAAAAAGTATGACTTTTGATAAAAAAAGATAAGTTTGTTTATGAATTGTCAGGTTGAGAAAAACAAAGAGTAGCTATAGCAAGAGCTTTGGTTCATGATCCGAAAATAATCATTTGAGATGAGCCAACTTGAAACTTAGATCCAGAAACAGCAAAAGAAATAATGGATATATTTCTTGATTTAAATGCAGAATGAAAAACTATAATTATGGCAACTCATGACTCTACAATTGTAAATGCTCTAAATAAAAGAGTTATAACTTTTCATGATAGAAAAGTTATGAGTGATGTTTCTAATTGAAAATATAATTTAAAATAAAAAAAATAAGACTTAAGTCTTATTTTTTTTATTTTAAATTTACATTTACTGCATTTAAACCTCTTCTACCATTTTCAACTTCGAACTCAACAGCATCACCTTCATTAATTTTTCAATTAACACCAGTTATGTGTACAAATATTTCTTCTCCTGAATTATCATCAATTATAAACCCAAAACCTTTAGTTTCATTAAAAAACTTTACTTTTCCAGTACTCATTTTACTAAATTATTATTATTAAGAACCTTATTATACTTATATATTTTTAAAAAGCTAATTTAAATTAAATTTTGTTTTTCTTGAAAAAATTACATTTCCCACTAAATGGACAAGTCTCACATTTTGGCTTCCTAGCTATACAATGGTATCTACCAAATAAAACTAAAGTATTATGAAGCATAGCATGATTATCTTTTGTAAATCCAGAGCTTATTTTTTTATCAGTTTCTAAAGGCGTTTTAGTTTTCACAATTCATAATCTATTTAAAACTCTATGTACATGTGTATCTACTCCTATATATGGAGCATCTTCTACAACTGCTAGAAAAACTTTAGCTGTTTTTATACCAACTCAAGGTAGAGTTACAAGTTCATTAATTGTTTTCGGTATTTTATTGTTGTATTTTTCGCTTAAGATTACAGAAGTTTTTTTTATATTTTCTGCTTTATTATTATAAAATGAAATACTATTTATAAAGTCTTTTATATAATCTACTTCCATTTTTGCTCCATCATTAGGTTCCTTTAAAAATTTAAAAAAATTTCTATTTACTATATTTACTTGTTTATCAGTTGCTTGAGCTGACATTAGTATTGCTATAAGTAATTGAAATTCATTTGTATAATAAAGTTCAGTCTTAGCATCAGGAAACATCTCATTTAATTTTTGTGCAAATATAGGAATATCTTTTTTGTTCATTATTTATTTACTTATTTTTTTATTTTTTATATAATAATGATAATTAATTAATTTAAAAGAAGAAAATGTTTTATAAAAAATGATTTTTTATTGATAAGCCAATTTGAAATAATGAGTTTTCATTTGAAAAAAGAACAAATAAAAGATTATATGTTCCTGAAATAATTGATTTAGATATAAATGATTTAGATCAAATTAGATTACAAGATGATAAAGAAAAAATAGCTTTTGAGGATTTTTGATTTGATGATAAACTTAGTACAAATTATGGTCTTAAAAATTTTTATAGGATAAAATTTAATTGAAAAGAAATAGTTCTTTTTGATAATCATAATCATGCATTTTATTTTTGGTATGAAGCTAGAAATAGATGAATAATAGGTGACAATAATACTTTGATTCATATAGATGAACATGCTGATACAAGAGATAATAATAAGATAATTCTAAAGCCAGATAGTTTTGATTTAGAAAAAATATTTACTTTCACAAATGAAGTTTTAAATGTAGGAGATTATATAATTCCAGCACAAAAAGAAGGTCTTATTTGAGATATAATTCAAATAAGAAATACTATTAATTTAGAAGATTATGTAGAAAGGTATTATTGAAATTCTAAAACATTATATAAAAACTGAGTAATTCTTAATCTTGATTTAGACTTTTTTCAAAAAGAACTTGATTTTATAGATTATGATTTAAAGAAAAAAGTTGTACTTGATGCTTTTGAAAAAGCAGATTTTATAACAGTTTGTACTTCTCCATTTTTTATTGAGCAGGACCTTGCAATAAAGGTTTTTAAAGATTTATTTTGAGTCTTTGGTAAAAAATAAAATTTGATAAAACAAAAAAAATATATAAAATAAATCTTGTTATTTATAATTTGACTTAATAAAAATTATAAATAAGATTATTTTATGAGAATAATTCTCATTATTTTTAATTACTTTATAATAATCTGATTATGACATTAGTATTAAATGCACAAAATTTTAGTGAAACTATAAAAGAAGGTGTGACTTTAGTTGATTTTTGGGCTGAATGGTGTGGGCCATGTCAAATGATGTTACCAATTTTAGATCAATTTTCTTCTGCTATGGACTGAAAAATGAAAGTTGCTAAAGTAAATGTAGATGAAGCTCCTGAAATTGCAGGGCAATTTAGAGTTATGTCTATTCCTACTTTAATAGTTTTTAAAGATTGAGTTCCAGTTGAAACTATGGTTTGAGTTCAACAATTAGTTAAACTAGAGGAAGTTTGTGGTAAATATTTATAATAAAAAGCTTAGATTAATCTAAGCTTTTTTTATATTACATTTACCATGTTGAAAAATGGTAGCATTATAGCCATTATAAGAGTTCATATTATTCAACCAACTCAAACTATAACTAGAGGTTCTATTGCTGTTTGTATATTTTTTACTATTTCATCAATTTCTTTATTTGTTTTTATACTATATTTTATAAGTAGGTTTGATAAGTTTCAAGTTTCTTCTCATATTTTCACTACACTTGCAAGTTCTATAGGAAATAATGTATTTTCTTTTCAACTTTGAATTTCGTTTATTCACATTAGAACACTAAGTTCTATTCATTTACTTACTCTTGAAGTTATTTCTTTTAATTCTTTTTCATAATAGTCATTTTCAAGTGCCTTTGAACTTATTTCTAAAGATTTATTAATTATTACTCAATTTTTTAATAATATTCATAATCAAGAAGTAAATAATGCAAGTATTTTTTTTCTTATCAGTGGTCAGAAAATAGGTAATTTTATAATCATAATATCCCAATATATTTTTGTCTTTGGATTAGTTTTGAAAACTATAATTCAAAATATTAATATTATAATTCAAAAAACTATAATAATTATATTTTCTTGTAAAAATTTTGATGTATCAATTACATTTTGTGTTAAACTTGGTAGATTTACTTTAGAATCTTTATACATTTGCTCTATTTTTGGTATAACATATATCATAAAAACTCAAATCATGGCTATTGATAGAGTTATTATAACCATAGGATAAATAAGTGCTCAAATTATTTTTGTTTTTAGTTCTCTAGCTTTCTCTTCTTTTAATTTTATAGTTTCTATTGAGTCACCAAGTTTTCAAGTAACTTCTCACATTTCAATTATTGATAAGTCAAAAGTATTAAATATATTTGGGAATAACTGAAAAGATTCTTTAAGATTATTTCAAGAATTTAGTCATTCTATTATAGAATTTAATAATTTTTTATTATTTTTATTTCTAGTTTGGTACATTATTATTCTCAAACTATTTATAAGAGGTATTCAAGATTGTAATAAATTAGATAATTGCTCTAAAAGATTTATTTTATCTTTTGAGCTTATTTTCATATTTAAAGTTTTTTCTCATTTTTTATCTGATTTAAACTTAAGTAAAATTAATTTTATTTTATCTAATAGATTATTCATTATATGTTTTTTATATTAATCATTTAAATTTTATCATTTATCTTGAATTTTTTCAAATAAACATATAATAAATTCAGTTATAATTACTAAAAAAGTATTATGTTTAAATTTTTTGGTGTAAGTAAACAAGAAGAGTTCGAAGATATATTAGAAGATGATGAACAAACATCAGATTCTTCTTTGATTGACGATGAAGTTTGACAAATTGCTGTTGATATTTTAGAAACAAAATTTGAGATTATTATTTTAGCTCCAGTTGCTTGAATAGATCTTGATGATATTGATATTTCATATCATAATAATATTCTTACTATAAAATGAGATAGAGAAAGACCTGAAATATACAATAAAGATTTAATAGTAAGAAATAGCGAATGTTTTTGGGGAGAATTCAGAAGAAATATAATATTACCAGAAAACTTAGATTTTGATAGTATAAAAGCAACATTAGATAATAATTTGCTTATAGTTACTATTGATAAACTTAAATTTTCAAATCATAGTATAAAAATAGAAAAAATTTAATATTAATAAAAATTCATGTTTTTTAAAAGAGATAATGTAAAAAATAGTGCTAGAAAGGTAGATAAAGTTATTACTTGACTTATTATTTGAACTGCTGTTGCATCAATGATATGATTATCTAAAACAAATAAAGGAAAAAAGGTTTCAAGTGATATAAAAAATCAATCTGTAGAAGTATGTAAAAAGTGATATAGTATTTTTTGAAAGGTATTAATTTGAGTAATTAAATTTTTTAATAAAAAATAATATGAAGATATTTTTAATTTTTGTTTTTTCATTTTTCTTTTATTGATCAGTATATTCTTGTAATGTTACTTCAAAAATAAATGAATGTAATGAGGCTTTAGCTCCTTTTAAAACAAAAGATTGATTTGTTTCACCTTGAGCTTCTATAAGAACTATACAAGATTTTGTTTGTTTACAAGATGTCCCAGAAGCTAGGATATTTCAGATAATATTGGATGAAGAATTTAGAAAAATAGATGATGAAATGGATATTTATTTTGATAGTTTAACTAATTCTAAAAATTTTTATTTTTGAAAAGAAGCTCAATTTTCGTATTTTGATTGAATTAATCATATATGGGATAAATCTAGATATTTTAAAAATAAATTTACAAGTTCTTGTTGAGAAATAGTATCAAAAGTTGGTGCTTGTACTATAAATGATTCATATTTATTACCTTTAGAAAAACCAAGTGTATCAAATAATTTTGCTTTGGATTATTTAGAGTGATCTAAATGAGATTGTTATAAATTAGTTGATATAAAAATGCAAATTTTTAATGATGTAGCTTTTAATATACTTCAATTAAATAAATCACAAGTTTCTAAAGATCAAAAGAAATTATATGATCAAGAACAAAGAACAAAATATAATAAAGTAACTGATTTAATGATGATTAATTTATCTTATATAGAAAGGATTTGGATGAAATGGCCTAGTAAGATAAAAAATGCTTATTAAAAAAGAAGAAGTTTTACTTCTTCTTTTCTTTTTGTTTTTCTCAGCAATAAGGACATATTTTCATATCTTTCTTTATGTATTTTCCACAGTTATCACACTTTTTCTTTCTTTTTTTCTTAATTATAAAAAGTATAAACCATAATAATCAAAGTGATAGAATTAATCATAAGAAGAAATATGGGTTGTATCATACATATTCAGTTTTATAATCTACATAAAAATCTTTTGCAGAATTAAATTCTATTTCTTCTCATTTGTAGTTTTTGTATGCAAGCTCTATAATAGCATTAACTTTTTTTTGTTCTAGTTTTTCATTTACTCTTTGCCAAGGGAATAAAAAAGTTTTACTTTCTATATTTTTCTTAGTGTAATACTCAGATGGAGTCCAGTATTTAATTATTTTTTTACCAGCTTCATCATAATCCTCATAAGGAAATCATTTCCATTCAGATTTAAATATTCTAGTTGTATTTGGTAATACATTTCATCCGTTATCATTTATAGGTATATAATCTACTATTTTTTCTCATATAGTTGTTCAAACTTCATTTTTAATAAGTTCTTTTCCAACTCATTTTATTATTTCTCAGTTTTCATCAACTAAAGTTATCTTTCAATCAGGTTTAATATGTGTATTTCATTCATTATTAAATGGTATTTCAAATTCTATATTGAAGTCTAAATCAGTGCTTCAGCTTCAATTATTATTTCATTCTCAACTATTTCATTCTCAACTATTTCATTCTCAACTATTTCATTCATTATCATTATTATCATTTGTACTTCAAGTTCAGACTAAATTATCAATTATATTTCATAATCAGAAGTCATCTATACATTTTCAATCTATATTACTTTTTGTAAAATCTCATAATGGACAACTATCTATTTTAATACCTCATCATGCATATGAAGTACTTCATCAACTAGAACTTCAAGGATTGATATTTGGTTCTCAAGGATTTCAATTATCTATAACATCTCAATCAACAGTTATAAGTAATAATACTCAGTAATCTACATTTATTTTTACTTGTCATCCTGCATTTACATTATCTTCTCAATAATTTTTGAAAAAAACTGCTCAATAATGTCATCCAGGAGTAGCATCAACAGGCACATTTATAGTAAACTCTATATCTTTTTCTTCTAATGCTGCTAAACTTATAGTATTTGTACTTATACTTATCCAACTAGCTAACTCTTGGTCTGGATTTACTAATTCACTTTTCCTAACAAATACTGGATTTCATGTAGTATCATTTGACATAAAATCAGAAACTCAAGTATGTAAAATCATAGGATTACTACTTTTGTTTATAAGTTTTGCGGTTCTTGTTGTAGTTGCTCAAGGGTTTAATTGTAACTCATATTTTATAGGAGACACTATTAAATCTACATCTACAGCACTAGTTTTAGTATTGTAAAATGAAATAAATAAAACAAAAACCATAATTAATTTTAAATATTTTCCCATTTTTTAATTTTTATTTTTTAAACAAAATCATTTTATTAAAAAATACTATAAAATCAAAAAAAAGACTAAAAACTAGTCTTTTTTTATTTTACTTTTTATTAGAAGTTACCAGTAACTGTAAATGTAATTACGTCTTGGTAAGATCCAGCTTGAGTTTGAGCATCTGATGTAGCAGCAACTGTAAAAGTAACGTCTGCAGCAGCACCATCAAATCTTTCTGGTTTATTTGTAGTATAAATTACATGTTCAGTACTATTACTATTTACTTGAGTAGTAGCTAAATCACCAGTAGTTGTAAATCCTGAAACAGTTGAGTCAATAGCATTAGCTGTTGAAGCAAAAGTATAAGATTCAGCAATACCATCAGTAGTTAAGTTATTGATTTGTATAGCATTGTCATCAACATTAGTTAATCATCCACTTCCTGATCTAGCTGTAATAGTAACACCATCAGCAGCATTTGTTCCAACTTCAATATTTACTGTTCCTGAAGCAGGAGTACCAGCAATTAATGTTCCTAAGTTAATAGTAGAAGTAGATAAAGTCATATTTAAACTTGGTAGAACTTGTGCAGTTACAGTAACACCTGTAACAGAACCACTAGCTGTACCAGGGAAATTGTTATCCCAAACGATATTTTGAGTTAACCCAGGAGCACCAGTAACAGTTGCAGTACCAATATTAGTAGCATAAACTGAACTTAAATTTGTTGCAGCAATACCTGCAATAGAAGCTAAAGCAATAGCTTTTTTTATTTTTGTTTTTAACATAAACACAAATTATGAAATAATAAAATATTTTTTGCTAGCAAATATAAAAAGTTTGTTTTTAACTTTCTATCAAGCATTATTATTGTAACATATTTAAAAAACTTTTGTCAAAAAAATAAGCACTTTTTTTGTGCTTATTTTTTAATAATCTAATTCTAAACTAAATTTTATATTTCATAAATAGCTTCCTGCTACCTGTTCTTGGGTTATATTCGTTCATAATCTTATAGTATAAATATATGTATTTTTTTCTCAAGAAGTATTTAGATTTGTAGCTTGAGTAGCAATTATTTCATTATTATTTATCAAATTTATATTATTTGTAAATGGAGTTTTTTCATATCAAACTCAATTTACTCAATTCCAATTTTGTATTTGTATAGAATTATGTGTTAGATTTCAATCTTTATTTAATATTAAATTAAAAGGAGTTCAAACTGTTCTAACGGTTAATATTACATTTGGGCTAAAATTATTTACTCAAGGGGTTGAGATATTTCATATATTTATATTTCAAGTAGATACATTTAGTTCAGGCTCATCTATATAAAACTCTCTTTCTCTGAAATTACCATTTCAAGCATTATCTTGTATATAAAAATATATTTTGTATCTTCAATATCATAAAGCATTTAAATTATAATTTGCTGTTGTTAGATTTGCAGTATTTGAATTTATAAAACTAGAAGCTATATTTGGTCACCATGAGCTTCAGTTCCATTTTCTTAGTTCAAAAACTCTACTAGAAGAATTTATTCAAGAATCACTATCATTATAATTTATAGTTACATTTAAACTTGCATTTGGATATATTATATTATTTCAAGGAAATACTATGTTTATATTTGGTGTAGTAGAGTCTGAAGGACCAGTTCAAATATTAAATATTACTGTTATAGATCACATATTTCAACTACTATCAGAAATATTAAATACAACTTTATATCTTCATATTGTAATATTATTAGATGGATACAATGCTTGAGTTTGGCTAATAACTTTAGATGTTTTAAATATTTTTGAGTTAGATATATCACTTCACCAGTTAAATCAATCCCATTTATATAGATAAATATTATCAGAATTTGTATTTATTCATATATTGTCTGAATAATTAAATATAAAATTGAAATTTCAATTTGTTATATATTGTTCATTTGTAGGAGTATTTGAATTTATAATTGGAGGATTACTATCAGAACTTCATATATTTATTGTTCAGAAACTCCATTGATTATCTACATTTACTCAATTAGTACAAAATCATACATTTGTTGTTGCTCATGGTAGTAGTTGCTGATTCCAAGATAGCGGATTTATGGTAAAGGTTACTCAATTCTTATTAAAAGTTGCTGAACTAGTAGAGTTTATCTCTTGATCCAATTCAAAAAATAGTTGCCAATTATTTATTGTAGAACTTCATATATTTGTTAGTAATATATTTCTACAATATCATCAATTCCATTCTGAACTTGTTGTAATATTTGCTCTCAATCAATTTTGCTCTATTGTATAGTTTTGCAAATTTCATCAAGATACTGGTGTAAAGCTTTTTAAATGCAAATTTGATACTATTCAATTTCAGCTTCAGCAAAATCATATTTCTATATTTTCTCAAGGTGATAGTTTGTCTGTTGATATTGAGTTTGATCTTACTTCATATTGATTTGATACATTTGAAAAATTTCAGTTCCAACTGCTAGTTATAATTCAGTTATCTAGTTGAAATCATATAACCCGATTAGTTATATCATTTGTTGATGTATTTTGAATATTAAAACTATAACAGAATCAAGTTCCCCAATTGTTATTTGTTATAGTTGTAATAGTTATAGGAGCAGGAGCAACAGCAACTTGTTGAGATATGGTTGCTGAATTATTTGTTGTATTACTATCTCAAGAATTACTTAAGCTCGTTGAGAAATTTACTGTTGTTCATCAAGCTGCAGATAATGGCTTTAATGGTATTTGTAAAGTATCAACTCATCATAAAGAAGATATATTTATAGTCTTTGTACAAGTAACAGTAGTTCAAACTACTGCACCACAATTCCATCAATTTGTAGTAAAGGTACTTGTAGGTCAAGTAAAATTATTAGGTATTGTGAAGTTTACAGTCGTATTTCAAGTAGCATTTATAGTTCAAGCATTTATTATATTTATAGTAATTAGTGAGTTTTGTCATACAGTTAGAGTTGGTTCTGGTTGTCAAATACTAGGATATATATCGTAAGTAGGAGTGTTTACAAAAGGAAGCATTCTCCATTCATTTGCTCATTCATAAACTATTCATCAAGCAGTTCAAAAATTCCGATTTATACCATATCATAAATCTCAAGCAGTTGATTGAATTGTTCAATTATAATTTTGATTATTATTTATTCTTGTAAGCATATTTCAATATGCGGAAGCCTCATATCATGACCAAATTGGTCAATTTATATATCTTTGAGCAGATAATACATTTGCATTATTGTCGTATATTCATGCCGTTTGGCTAGGGTTATTATTGTAATATCAAACATCTCAAGAATCTCATCAAGCAACATATGAGTCCATTGAAAAATAAAACCTTATGTTCCTAGTATTTCAATTAGGTATTTCAACTCTATATCTCCAAGTAAAGTAAGCATTTGGAGCTGTATATTCCCGGTCTATTATAACTCTATATGTTCTTCATCAAGTATTATATGTTAGAGTTGTTGTTGCATTATATGTATTACCATTTTGACTTCAAGATGTCGTTGCACTTGTCCAGTTAGTTCATCATTTTCATACTCTAGTATTTCATATGCTTAATCTTACATAATGGTTTGGTCATGAATTTCAAGTTGCTCAAGGATTTCATCCATAGTTTTGGGCAAGTCATTTATAGTAAACTTGTGTTTGTCACCAATCTCATATTATTATTCTTAAATCATTTGAATTAGCTGTTCATCATACTGGATTCATAGTATAAAAAGCAGCATCTGTTTTTGTTATAAATGTTATCAAAAATGATAATAAAATTAAGATTTTTATTACATATTTCATAAAACTCTTGTATTTATTATTTTATAAATTATATTAAGTATAATAAAAATCTATTAAATTAAAAATCTTTTTATGAGTTTAGAAATACTTAAAAAATACAATATAAAAGCTAAAAAATCTCTAGGTCAAAATTTCTTAGTTAATGATAAAATAGTAAAAGATATCTCAGATGTTATAGAAGTTTTATCAAAAAATATAGTTGAAGTAGGGCCAGGTTATGGTGCTTTGACTGAAAAACTTTTGTTAAAAAAACCAAAAAGTCTTAATTTAGTCGAGCTTGATTTAGATATGATTGATATATTAAATAAAAGAATCAATTCTTGAGACTTTAATTTAAATTGAATTGATTTTAAAATAAATAATTGTGATGTTTTAAAATATATACCTGAAAATAAAGATTATAGTGTTATAGCAAATATACCTTATTATATTACAAGTCCTATTTTGAGACATTTTTTATATGATGTAGAAAATAAACCTGAGTCTATGGTTATACTTATGCAAAAAGATGTTTGAGATAAGATATTGTGAAAAGGTAAAGAAAAAACATCAGTTTTATCACTTTTTGTTTCTAAAAAATGTATAGTTAGAGAGGTTTTATTTGTTTGAAAAGAAAATTTTATCCCAGCTCCAAAAGTAGAGTCTAGTGTTTTACTTTTTGAAAGTCATCATTTATACAATGATATAGATGATAATTTATTTATGGATTTTATAAAAAAATCTTTTAGAGAACCAAGAAAAAAATTATCTAAAAATCTTGTAAATGCTTGATATGATAAAAACTTAATTATGCAAATTTTTTCTAAACTTTCAATACAAGATTTAGTAAGATGAGAAGATTTAAATATGACAATTTGGAGCCAATTATTTTTAGAATTTAACAAATAGTTAACTAGAAAAACTTGTACATTATTTATTTTTTTTTATAATCTGGGCCTTGTTATAAAATAGAAAAAAAATTGTTTTATAAATAATTTGTTTTTAATTATAAACTAAAAAATAAGACATGAATAAAAAAGCTATAATCCATTTGATGACTAAATCTAGGATGAAAAGCGAGGTGTTTTCTGCAGATATAGATGCAATGGAGGAAATATCTGAAAAACACCCTATAAAAAATGTTATTTTTTATAAATGAGAAAAAATAGAATATGTAGATCTAATGTCAAAGCTTGAAAAGCTTTGAATAATTCTTCATAATTATTCAAATAGAGATGATTTAAAACAAAAAGTTTTAGATTTTTCAAAAGAATATGAGATTTTGTATGTTAATACAGCACTTGAATTACTTATAAATTCTACAAATACATTAAAAAAAGCACTTTGACAAAAAACTACTCAAAATACTAAAATTTTTAGAAATAAATATTTACAAAGAGAAATAATCCAAAATCATAACTCAAACTTATGAGTTAAATTTTTAAAATGAACAATTGAAAATTTAGATATATCTGATATAGAAAAAACACTAGGTTATCCTTTTATAATTAAGCCTATTGATTGAGTTCAAAGTTCATGAGTTGCAAAAATAAAAAATAAAAAAGATTTTGAAAAATATGTAAAAACTTATAAAGACTTTCATGATAGATTAGAGGCTAGAGGTATAGATAATAAAGAATTACTTTTAGAGGAATTTATTGATTGAACTTTATATTCTATAGATTATTTTGTTAATCAAGAATGAGAAATATTTTCATCAAAACCAGTTAAACAAAGACTTCTTTCAGATATAAAAATAGATGATTATTGAGTTTTAGCTAGGATTTCATCTAAAAAAACAGAAGGGGAATTTAAATGAAAGAAACTTTTATCTTTTATAAGTGATACAGTAAAGGCTACTTCTATAAGAAATACTTATGTTCATCATGAATTTAAAATAAATAGTAAATGAGAACTTAAAACTATAGAATTAAATGGTAGAATAGGTTGATGAAGATTGGAATTACTTAAAAAATCATATTGATTAAATATATATGAACTTATACTTTGAGAAAATTATAAATCTTCTAAACTAAAAGAAAATAACATAGTTGTAAATATATATGCTACAAGTAGATGAATCCTTAGAGACTTTAATCATAAACTTTTAGAAAAAATCAAAAATAGAGATTCAGTTTATTCTATAGAAACTGAATATAGTGCAGTTTGAAAAGAAATTGGTCCTACAAAAGATGGGTTTATAAAAATCTGAGCAATTAAACTTTCAAATAAAAATTATAATTATCTAGCATCGGATTTTGATTTTATAAAAAAACATTATTCTAAATTGCTAATAATTGATGAATTTGATGAAAATATGAAAATAAAAAAGAAAAATATTTTTAAGTTATTTAGAGAATATTTTAACACATAAAAAATGAAACCGCAGGTTTCATTTTTTATGTCTTTACTTTTTACTTTTTATTTATAAAATGCTGACCGATAAATAATAAATATTTGTAAAATTATATGGAATTAAATAAAATTAGAAATTTTTGTATCATAGCACATATTGATCATGGTAAATCTACTCTTGCTGATAGATTACTTGAAATCACTTGAACTATAGATAAAAGAGATATGAAAAATGGTCAGATGCTTGATACTATGGAACTTGAACAAGAAAGAGGTATAACTATAAAACTTACTCCTGTTCGTATGAATTGGAAAGGTTATCAAATGAATATAATAGATACTCCTGGTCATGTGGATTTTCAATATGAAGTAAGTAGAAGTTTGGCATCTGTTGAAGGTGCTCTTTTGATAGTTGATGCAACTCAATGAATAGAAGCTCAAACTTTGAGTAATGTATATATGGCAATAGAAAATGATTTAGATATCATTCCTGTTATAAATAAGATAGATTTACCAGCAGCTGATGTTGATAAGGTAAGTGAAGAAATTATAAATTTACTTGGTTGTAAAAAAGAAGAAATAATACCAATTTCAGCTAAAACATGATTAAATGTAGAAACAGTTTTAGATGCTGTTATAGAAAGAATAGGTCAACCAAAAGTATACAATACTCAAAATGATCATAGTAAAGAAGAACTTAAAGCTTTAGTTTTTGATAGTCAATATGATACTTATAGATGAGTAGTTTCTTATGTAAAAGTATTTTCTTGAGAAATTAAAAAAGGTGATAGTTTGACATTTCTACATTCAAAGAAAAAAATTGAGGCACTTGATGTAGGTTATTTTTCACCAAAATATGTAAGTGATAAAAAAATAGAAAATGGTACTATTTGATATGTAGTTACTTGACTTAAAACTATTAGAGATGCAAAAGTTTGAGATACTTTATGGAAACCAGAGATGGTAGAATGACCAAAGGCAAAACCAGAAGATGCATCTGCTATTGAATGATTTTGAGAAGCAAAACCATTTATCTATGCTGGTATTTATCCTATGGATTCTGCTGAATATCCACAACTTAAAGATGCTATTGAAAAACTTGTATTAAACGATTCAGCTCTTAGTGTTGAATCTAGTGTTTCACAAGCATTATGACATGGTTATAGATGTTGATTTTTGTGATTGTTACATTTAGATATAGTTAAAGAAAGACTTTTTAGAGAATTTGATATGGATGTTATAATGACATCTCCACAAGTTACATATAGAGTAAAAATGTATTGAGATAAAACAAGTGAATATTCTAGATTCTTTCCAGAACTTATAAATCAAAGTTGAGAAAAAATATCTAGAGCGATTTCTTGAGAGATTGTAAATACTTATGTTTATATTTCTAATCCTGAAGAACTTCCAGATAGAGAAAAATATCTAACTATAGAAGAACCGATAGCAAAAGTAGAAATAATAACTCCACTTAGTTATGTTGGTAATTTGATGCAACTTAGTCAAGATAGAAGATGAAAATTTATCAATCAACAATTTATAGATAGAGATAGAGTAATGCTTACTTACGAATTACCTATGAATGAGTTAATTTGAGATTTTTATGATGAAATAAAATCACTTTCTAGTTGATATGCCTCTCTTAATTATGAATTTATAAAATTCAAAGAAGATGATATGGTAAAACTTGATATAGTTATTGCTGATGAGAAAGTGGAAGCATTGTCTTTTATTTGTCATAGAGATCAAGCTCATTATATATGATGAAAAATCTGTGCAAAACTAAAAGAAACTATTCCAAGAGCTCTTTTTGCAATAAAAATTCAAGCAGCTGTTTGAGCTAAAATTGTTGCTCGTGAAGATCTTTCAGCTATGAGAAAAGATGTAACAGCAAAACTTTATGGTTGAGATATAACAAGAAAAAAGAAACTTCTTGAAAATCAAAAAAAATGAAAGAAAAAAATGAAACAATTTGGTAAAGTAAGTCTTCCAAGTGAAGCATTTGTTAATTTATTAAAAAAATAGTAGACAAACTCTACTATTTTTTTATATTTAAAATAATATATAATTATTTTAAATTATGTTTACAAAATATTTAAAAGAGATTTCAAAGAATAATGTTGTCTTATTAAAGCCAATTATGAAAAATAATATTATTCAAAATCCTGTTATTTTTTGATATAAGAAGATTGAAAATCTAAAAGAATATAGATTTATTTATCTTTGAAAATTATATGAACAAAAGCTTAAGTTACAAAAAATATTAAATAAAATAGAAAAAAATAAATCAAAATTAGGTGATATTTATTATTCTCTTTTAAAAAAAGAAATAAATTTTGTCTATAAAAAAATAGATTTTTTAAAAAATGTATATGATTTTGAAGCAAATAAGATAGATTCAAAGTATGAAATTTCTTACCCAGAGTTTGATTATGATTTTTATAATAAGAAATTTTTTTGAGTAACTAAATTTTCTATATTAAATGATGTAGAAATAACTCCATTGGAAGAAAATAATCAATTTATTTCAAAAAATGATTTACTAGATTTACTTAAATTTTCTAAAAATAATATACCAGAATTAAAATATAAATTTTGAGCGTATGCTTTTATGTCTCATTCTTCTTGAACACTTGTAATTCCAAATAAAAAAAACTATAGTTTAAGAGAGCTTATTACATTGTTTTTTCATGAGATGACTCATTTTCTTAGGAGATACAATAATAAAAGGAATTTTGGTACTAGTTATTGATTTTCTGATTATATGAAATATGAAGAATGATTTGCATTATATAATGAATATTATTATTGAGAAAAACTTATTCCAGGTTTAAAATATAATCCTTATTATGATGCATGTTATAGTGTTTTATTGAATGAAAAACTATCTCAAAAGCAAAAACAAGATAAAATATATAATATACTTAAAATTAAGTGATTTACTAGGGAAAAGGCAATACATTATTATTATCGTTTTCATCGTTATGCTAGTTTATGATGAAATAATTTTTTTTTAAAAGATTTAGTTTATACTAGTTGATACAATAAGGTTTTGAAATTACTTTCAAAAAAACAAAAAAATTATGATATAATTTTTTCATGAAGGATTTGACCTAGTATATATAAAGCAAAATTATACAATATAGAAAATAATTTTGATTCGAAAACATATTTTGAACAAATATATTTAGAAATAGAAAAAAAGATATGAGATTAATCATATCTTTTATATTTTTATATTTATACTTATTTCAATATCTTCATTTTCATTTAGAGGATTTTTCATTTTAAATAAATTTAATCCAGGTTTTATATATATTGCTTCTGGTAATATCTGAGGTTTTTTATTTAACAATTCATTTATTTTATCAATTACATCACTAGGATTTGTATTTGCTTTAATCAAATAATCATCAGCTCAAACCTCCATAGCTTTCTCTATTTTATCTTTATCTACTATATTTGTAAACATTACTATCTTACTTCTAGATGATGTTTGATGTTTAATTGCTTCAAGTGTTTCAAATCAGTTCATTGTAGGCATCATTATATCAAGAAGTATAATGTCTGGGTTAAATTCTCAGATGTGAGTTAATCAATCAAGTCAATTAATACATTGTTCAACTTCAAATCATGCTTTTTTAAGTTTTAAAGTATACATATCACTTAAAACTATATCGTCTTCTATAATTAATACTTTTTTCATATTTTGATAATTAGGGAATTAAATTAAATCAATTTCAAAATTAAAATTACTTCATTTTCAAACTTCAGATTTAACATTTATTTTACTTCAAAAATCTTTTATAAAACTTTTACATAGAGCAAGTCATATTCAAAGTCAACTTGTATTTTGTCTTTGTAAACTAGATTCTATTTGACTAAATTTTTCAAAAATTATTTCTAATTTACTTTCATCAATTCATATACCATCATCTATTACTTCAAATTTCACTTTTGATTTTATTTTGCTTGCTTTTACTATAACTTTTCATCAAATATCAGTAAATTTAATAGCGTTGTTTATTAGATTTATAAATACTTGTCTTAATTTATCAGAGTCTATGTATATGAATTTATCTTTTAAGTTTTTATCTATTTCTATTTCAAAATTTACTTTTTTGTGCTCTGCTTCTAAAAATACATCATTGTAAACTAATTTCATTAGTGATGTAATATCAATCTCTCTTTTATAATATTCCATTTTTCCAGACTCTATTTTTGATATTGCTAAAACATCATTTACTAGATTTATAAGTCTAACAGAACTATCATAACAATGATTTAATGCTTTTCTAGCTTCTGGAGTTATATCTCACATATCTCACTCTAAAATCATTGAAATGTATCATCTTATTGATGTCATTGGAGTTCTCAGTTCATGTCATATTATAGATATAAATTCATCATTTTTATGTTTGCTCATATTTGTTTTTTACTTATATAATTATATTTTATTACTCTTTTTTAAAAAAAGCTAAAAAAAGGCCTATTTTTGTTTTGACAAATAGAGCTTTTTTAATATAATAACCGGGCTTTTTTCAAGGAAAGCTATATGGTGCTCGTAGTTCAGTTGGTTAGAATGCCAGATTGTGACTCTGGAGGTCGAGGGTTCGAACCCCTTCGAGCACCCCATATATAAAATAAAAAATGCTTATAATTTTTCGTATTTAGTTAACTTATAGTTGCTAGGTTCGAAAGGAGGTTTTTTCGAAGAAAAATTTTATTGTGACGAATAGGAACAATAAAAACGGATGCCCGACCTGAAAGGCGGCGAACCCCTCCCTAGCACCCCATTAAGTTTCTCTTGAGATGATTGACAGCAGTCAAGAATCACAAGGAAAGTTACATCGAGCTTAAGCGAGATGAAAAACTTATTTTTAATTAAAAGTTTTTAAGTAGAAAGTTTTTAAGTCCTAAGCTTACTTTTTACTACATAGATTTTTAATTATTTCTTTTTTTAAAGCCTTATAAAATTAAAAGAATAATCTTTAAATTTATAGCTATCTAGTTTTAGATGGTATTATTTTATTTTTTTAACATATGTTTGCCATGGTTGCAAAAAAACAAGATGTAACTCTGTTTGAAGAGTTATTTGCTGCATCTCCTGAGATTAAATATCCAAAACAAGGAGAAGTTATTTCTGGTTCAATTATTAAAATTGAAAAGAAAAATATTTTAGTAAATGTAAATAATCAATTTACTGGTTTAGTAGTTTCAAAAGAAGTAGGTAACACTATTGATTTAAATGAATTACAACCAGGACAATCAATTGAAGTTATGGTTTTATGAGATTCTGTAGAAAGAGGTTTATTAATTCTTTCATTAAAAAGAGCTAATCAAATTAAAAATCTTTCAAATCTTACAAAATATAATACTTCAAATGAAATTATTACTGTTAGACCTACAGAAGCTAATAAATGAGGTTTACTTGTTGATATTGATGGTTTAAAATGATTTATACCTGTATCACAATTAACTCCATTACATTATCCAAGAGTTGAATGAGCTGATCCTGAAAAAATTCTTGCTCACTTAGATTCTTTAGTTGGTGTTCCATTTAAAGTTAGAGTTATAAATGTAGATGAAGCTGGTAAAAAAATCATCTTCTCTGAAAAAGCTGCTATTGAAGAAAATAGAGGTGAAGCATTAAAAAACTTAAAAGAAGGAGATATCGTTGAAGGTACTATTTCAGGTATTTTATCATACGGTTTATTCGTTACTTTTGATGGTTTAGAAGGTTTAGTTCACGTTTCTGAAATTGATTGGGGACATGTTACAGATCCTTCAAAATTTGCTAAAGTTTGAATGAAAGTTAAAGTTAAAGTTATAGGACTTGATAGTGAAAAAATTTCATTATCTATTAAAAGACTTAAAGAAAATCCTTGGGATGTTCTTGCTAAAAAATACAAACTTAATGACACAATTACAGCTCCTATTTCTAGAATTTCTAAATTTGGTGCGTTTATGGATCTTGAAGGTGGAATACAAGGTTTAATCCACTTATCAGAAATATCTCATGGTGTTGTTAAAGATATAAGAGATCATATTAAAGTTGGAGAAGAAGTTGTTGCAAAAATTATTAACTTCGAACCTGAGAAAAAAAGAATTGGTTTATCATTAAAAGCTTTACAAGAAGCTCCTGCTGATTTGCCTAAAGCTGAAGAAACTGCTGAAGTTAAAGCTGAAGAAGAAGCTAAAGCTGAATAATTTAAAATTTAAACTTAAGATATTTTTGGGAAATAGAAATTATTTTCTATACAAAAATATTATTTAAAGACTACCTGTTTGAGTATTCTCAAAAAAGTCTTGATTTAACAATTAATAAAAAAGGTAAAAATGGAAAAAACTACATTAAATTCAATGTTTGAAAATTTATTACATATTGGTAATAAAGCAAATTACTGGAATCCAAGAATGAAAAGATATATTTACGGTTCTGTAAATGGTATTCATGTAATCAACTTAACTAAAACTGTTGAAAAAATAGAAGAAGTTAAAGCTGAATTAAAAGAATTACATACAAGTGGTAAAAAAATTCTTTTTGTTGGTACGAAATTACAAGCTAGAGATGCTATTGCAAAAATGGCTTCAGAAAGTGGACATTTTTATGTTACTGAAAAATGGGTGCCAGGGTTATTAACAAACTTTAAAACTATTAAAAAAAGAATTGCAACTTATATGCAATTAGATAAAGATTTAAATAGTGGTGCTTTTGATATGTTAACAAAAAAAGAAAAAGCATCTAAAATGCTTGAACTTGATAAATTAACTAGAGCATTTGCTTGAGTTAAAGATATGAAAAAAATTCCAGATGTTGTTTTTGTTATTGATGGTGTTTTTGAAGCACAAGCAATTAGAGAAGCAAATCAATTAAAATTATTATCATATGCTGTTTTAAATACAAATGGTGATGATACATTTTTAACTAATTGTATTCCTGCTAATACAAACTCAGTAAAATCTATTGATTATATTACTGAAGCATTAAAAGAATCTCTATCTGGAAAAGCAAAAGTTATTTCTGCTGAAGGAACTGAAGCTCCAGTTAAAAAAGTAAGAAAAGTTTCTGAAACTAAAGTAAGCTGAGAAAAAAAAGCTCCAGCAAAAAGATCTCCTAAAAAAGCAGTAGAATCTGAAGTTGAAACAAGTGAACAAAAATAATTTTGAATTTATTAAGGAATAATTAATATATAGTTATTCCTTATTCTTAAATAATATATTATGGAAAGAAATACACAAAATAAAGAGTGAATGAAAAACGCTATAAGTTATCTTCCTCTTGTTGCATTTGTTTTATTTTTTATAGGAAAAAGTAAAAATGAACCTCAAAATAAGCATGTTATTTATGGTATGTTATTGTTTTGAGTATATTTAATATTATCTATAATTTTTTCTTGATTGATAGATGTATTATTATTTTTGTTATATATTTGAGTTTCTTGATACTTCTGATATATGGCATACTTATGAGAAGATGTTGAAGTTAAATTTGTTGATGATTATGTTGATAAATTTAAATAAATTTATTTTTTAAATTGTTAAATTATGGCAATTACTCCTGCTCAAATTAAAGAATTAAGAGAAATTACATGAATCGGTATGATGGAATGTAAAAAAGCATTAGAAGAAACTAATGGTGATATGGATTTAGCTATAGAAGAACTTAGAAAAAAAGGTTTAGCTAAAGCTGCTAAAAAAGCTGATAGAGAAACTTTAGAATGAGGAATCAGAATATTAACAGAAGGTGGTAAAGCTTATGTTGTATCTGTTTCTTGTGAAACTGATTTCCTTGCAAATTCTGATAGATTTAAAACTATGCTTGATGATGTTGTTAACTTCTTAAAAGATAATGGTGCTGATTCTAAAGAAGCTGCTCAAGAATTTATAAATAAAAACTATGCATTAGAAATGGGTGAAAACTTACAAGTTTCTAATTATAGTATTTATGAAGGATGAGTTGCATCTGCATATGTTCATTCAAATGGTAAATTAGCAGCATTGATTGTTGCAAATGCTTGAACTGATGCTGAAAAAGCAAAACAAGTTGCTATGCATGTTACAGCTACAAATCCAGATTTCTTAAGTGCTGATGACATCAGTGATGAAGTAGTTGAAAAAGAAAAATCAATTCAATTAGAAATGATGAAAAATGATCCAAAAATGGCTGGTAAACCAGACGAAGTTTTACTTAAAATTATTGAAGGTAAAATGGGAAAATTTAAATCTGAAATTTCTTTATTAGAACAAGATTTTGTTATGGATCCAAATGTTAAAGTTAAAAACTTTATTGGTGAAAAATCAATTACTGCATTTTATAGATTCAGTATATAATTTATGGAACTAGTATGATTTTTTTCATTATTATTTTGTTTTATATGTTTTTTAAATTATTTTAGAATAACTAAAAAATTAGATAATGAAAATTTAACAGAAGAATCAAAAAATGTTTTCTCAATAATTATGACATTATATTTTTTGTTTTGACTTTTATTTTTAATAATTTGATTAGCTATTATATTAAGTTAAATTAAAATATTCCTATTAATTTAGGAATATTATATACCTCCATAGTTAAGCGGCTATAATGCAGGACTCCAAATCCTGCGTGCTAGGTTCGATTCCTAGTGGGGGTGCCATTGAAAAAAATAAAAATACTCTAAGCAATAGCTAAGGGTATTTTTTGTTTTTTTAATGATATTTTATTGGAATCGAATAGGAGAAAAGGAAACTATAAAAATCATTATTTTTTGCGATGAATAAGAGCAAAATAATAATAGATTTTTAAGTTTATCTTTCGGGTGCCCGACTTGCGGCGATTCCTAGTGGGGGTGCCATTTAGAATTTAAACAAAATTCATCTTCGGATGGATTTTTTTGTTGGCTTAAATTAGGAGAAATACTACTAAAAAAATGTGTGTGAGAATATTTTTTATATATTTCTAAATTATTTATTTTATTTTTTATTCCATTTCATTATAAGTTTCATACCGCACTCTTAAATCCTATTATTTTTAATATTAAATAACCAGTTCCTCATACTTAAAAATTATATATCAATTTTAAAGAAAAATTCAGAAAATTATACTTTTATCTACTCAAATATAATGTTACAAGTACCATATCTCAAGCTTTTTTATTTATAGCATATCTTATTTCTTTATTTATTGAAATTATTTTATCTTCATTTTTTCTTGGAGCTAGGTTTATACTTTTTATCTTATAATTATCTATATATCAAGATACTTTTAATTCTCACCATTTTCATGATATTTTAGATGTATTTGGAATTACTAAATGGTATGTCCATGCTCAAAATCAGTATTTATATTTTAATTCCAGTTTTTCATTTTCTATTAATGGTATCATTTTTATAAAAGTTAAATAATAATATTAATTATAAACAATAACCTTAATATAGAATATACAAAATATATACTTTGTAAAATTTTATTTTGAAAAGGTAAATAAATAATTATAATAAATTATAAATATCTATTTACCTTTTTGTTATGGCTCAATTATTCAAAAAAAATGTTTTAAAAGACAAATTACAAAATTATGAAATTCAAAATTTTGAAGAAAAAATTAAAATAATAGAGAATTGGAATAATTTATATGTTTCTTGAAACCTACAAAATAAAAAAGAAGAAGAACTTGAAGCACCATTTTGAGATGATTTTTTTTGAAAGATTTTATGATATGATTCATTGACTCAAAATGAACTATATAATAGAAAATTTCAACCAAAAGTACCTGAATGATGACAAAAAGCAGATTTATGACTTGGATTTTTTTCTAGTGTAGAAGATACTATGAAAGTAGTTATAGAACTAAAAGATGCTAAAACTTCTCTTGATAAACCTCAACAAAGAGCCTGAAATCTTACACCAATACAACAAGCTTTTAAGTATAAACCTTATTTTAAAGAGGTTGATTTTATAATTGTTTCAAATTTTTATGAAACAAGACTTTATATAGATAGTTATTATGACTATGAAAGTTTTACTCTACCCGATTTAGTAAATCCAACTGATAATTATTTCAATTTTAGGAAATTTTATTATCTACTTTGCAAAGATAATCTTATCTCTAAAAAAGGTGAGAGTAATACAAAATCACTTCTTTCTCTTATAAGAATAAAAGAAAAAGAAATTACAAAACAATTTTATAAAGAATATACAATTTTAAGAAAAGAACTTTTTAAAGATATAGTTGTAAATAATCCTTGATTTAAGAAAACTGAACTTGATTTTTTATTAAACAAAACTCAAAAAATAATTGATAGAATTATTTTTGTGCATTTTTGTGAAGATCTATGACTTCTTCCACAATGAAAATTAAAGGAAAATATACTTAGAGCCGAAGAACTTGATTTTACTCCTTGGGAAGTATTAAAAAAATTCTTTAAATGAGTTGATTCTTGAAGTGAAAAATTGGGAATTCCAGATTGATATAATTGATGATTATTTCATGAAGATATAGAATTAAACAACTTAAAAGTTTGAAATGAAATTTGTAAAAAGTTTGTTGATTTGTGAGAATATAATTTTTCAGATGACTTAACTGTAAATATTTTATGACATATTTTTGAACAATCTATAAGCGATATAGAAGAACTTAAAGACAAGATAAACAAACAAGAAGAAGCAACACTTTCAAAAAGAAAGAAAGACTGAGTTTTTTATACTCCAGAATATATAGTTGATTATATAGTTAAAAATAGTGTTGGTAAAAAAATAGACGAATGGGAAGAAGAATTAAAAGAAAAACACTTTTTGAAAGATGATATAAATGACAAAAACTATACAAAAAGAGCTATTTCAGTTTACCAAGATTTACAAATAAAAGTTCAAGAAATAAAAGTTTTGGATCCCGCTTGTTGAAGTGGTGCTTTTTTGGTGAAAGTTTTTGATTTTTTACTTGAAAAGAATAAGGAAATTTCAAAAAAGCTAGAAGATTTATGAGTAAATCAAGGTTTATTTTCTAGTGATAGTTATTTTAAATCTATCTTACAAAACAATATTTATTGAGTGGATTTAAACGAAGAAAGTGTTGAAATAACTAAATTATCACTTTGGTTAAAAACAGCTTCAAAAGGTAAAAAACTAGCAAATCTTGATAAAAATATCAAATGTTGAAATAGTTTAATTGATGATAAGGAAATAGCAGGAGATAAAGCTTTTGTTTGGGAAACAGAATTTGGTGAGATTTTTGCTAATTGAGGTTTTGATGTGATTGTTGGGAATCCGCCTTATGTTGTTGTTAATAAAAATGATGAAATTTCTAAATTATACGAATGGAATGAAGATTTATATTTGATGTTTTTTGAAAGATGACTTAAAAAATTAATAAAAAAGGAATGATACTTTGGTTTTATAACCCCAAGATTTTTCTTAGTAAATAAATCAAATTCTAATTTTAGAAAATTTTTATTAAATAATATAAATTTAGTAAAATTAGTTGAAACATCTCCTTTTGAAGATGCTAACACAGAATGTGTAATTTCAATTATTAATTTTAATAAAATAGATGATATTATTGAGGTTTTTAAAGATTTAGACTGAAATATTTTATATATTAGTTCAATATCAAAAGAAATTATAAATAAAAATTTAGATTTTTTAATTAATACAAGTTTAACTTGAATTCAAAATGATTTGAATATAAAAATAGAACAAAATACTAAAAAAATATCGGAGATATCTATATCAAAAAGATGAATGGAAGTGTGAAAGCCCTTTTTAAGAGAACTTTCATATTGAATTGAATCTTTAATATGACAAGATATTAATAAATATACTTTATCTTTTGAAAATACTTTTATTTCAGAAAATCATAATGAATATGTAAGATTAAAAGAATTTTTTATTTGAGAAAATATATATTTAAGAAGAGTGGCAAAAGAATTAATTGCCTATTTATGAAATAGTTTTGCTTACAATAAGAATATTTATTGATTAAAAATAAATGATGTAAATTTTTCATCTAAATTTATCTTAACTTTATTAAATTCATCTTTACTTACATATTATTATAAAAGTAAATTTTCTACTAAAAAATGAGATTTGTTTCCAGAAATACAAACATATCTTTATAATCAATTACCAATAAAAAATATTCCACTTTCAGAACAACAACCTTTCATAGAAAAAGCAGACTTTATGCTTGAAAACAATAAAATCTTACAAGAAAAAACAAACAAATTTTTAAATAGATTAAAAACTAGTTTTTGAATAGAAAAACTTTCTTGAAAACTTGAAAAGTTTTATGATTTAGATTTTGGTGGTTTTGTAAATGAACTTAAGAAAAATAAAATAAATCTTAGTTTAAAAGACCAAGATGAGTGGGAAGATTATTTTAATAGTTATAAAAATGAGATTTTAGAGATAAAAAATGAAATAGAAAAATGTGATAGGGAAATAGATGAAATGGTTTTTGATTTGTATGAATTAGATGAAGAGGAGAGAAGAGTGGTTTTAGGAATTAATTAAAAAATATGGAAATAAAAGATAAAATTGAACTAAGAAAACAAATATTAAAAGAATTGTATATTAGTTGGGAAAAATGAGAAGATTTTATTAATAAATTAGATGAAAAATTTGATAAAATTAATGAATTAGATTTAGATTTACAAATTTTATATCTTAGTGATAAATGATATCTAACAATTTATTGACGTTGTACATGACCAAGATACTTAAATTGTGCTTGAATTAGAATTTCAGAACACTGAATTGATTTAATAGAGAATAAAGAAGAATTTAATCATTTATTTAAAATTGAAGTTAATAATGTATCTGATATTAATAATTCTGTTATTTCAATTTGAAATAATAATAAAATAGAAAATATTAATAATGAAATTGATAAAATTTTAGAAATAATAGAAAAAAATAATCTTGATAGAAAAGATGATATAAAAGCTTTATTAAATGAATTTAAAAGTACAAATGACAAGAATAAATTAGTTGATGTTTTTAGTATCTTATGAAGTTGAGCAAGTATTAATAGTATGATAATTGCTTTAAGTAGTTTAATTAATCCATAAAATAACCTATGAAAAAATACAACATTTACTGTGATGAAAGTAGTATAAATAATAAAAATTTGTTATTTATGTGAATTTGAGCAATTCAAATCGAGAGAGAATATAAAAATATTGTTATAAAAAAACTGAAAGAATTGAAATATCGATATAATTATAATCTTGAAATAAAATGGAGAAAAGTATCTCCTAAAACTAAGGATTTTTATATAGCTTTGGTTGATTTTTTCTTTGAAAATAATTTTAATTTTTATTCAATTATAATTGATAAAGAAAAATTGAAATTAAAAGATTATCATAATGATGATGAAGAATTAGCTTTTTATAAATATTATTATTTTTTATTAAAAAATAGGTTTCAAGATTGAAATGAATATTATTTATATTTAGATCAAAGAATTAAAAAAGATAAAGATAGAGTTAGAAAAATATCTGAATTTTTTGATTATGAATCACAATCGAGACAAGAAAGTTTTAATATAAAACATATTTGAGAATATGATTCAAATATTCACTTATTAATTCAATTAGCAGATTTTTTTATTTGAGCTGTTTGTTATAACTATAATGATATAAACAGTTCAGAAGTAAAAAGAGAAATTATTAATCTTATGTCTAATAAATTAAATAAAGATAATTTAAAATTTTCATCTCAATTATATGATGAAAAATTCAATATATTTAAAATAAAAATGAAATAATATGTGATGAAAATTTCCAAATTTAATTGAATTTGAAACAGAACAAGAATACAAAGAACTATTTATTTCTGAATATATAGAAAAAGAATTCAAGACTCATGATTGAATTATTATTAAAGTTCAGGAATGACATTTTGAACATATATTTTATAGAGATAAATGAACTCCTAATGTTTATTTTGATAAATGGTTAGCTAGAAGAATTCTTTTTTTAAGACCAATTGTTGAAAATGTAACTTGAAATATTGAAATATATGATTGACCAAATTTTAAAAGTAAAAGAGATGAAAGGTCATATATTTATGTTTATTGAAAAATTTGTATTTTTTTATGAAAAATGTGAAATTGAAATTTTTTTCCAATAACTGCATATCAAAAAAATAATAAAGAATTAGAAAGAATTAGAAAAAGTAAGAATATAAAAAGGATTGTTTAATAAGTCTAAACAATCCTAAAAGAAAAACTCTGGCAACAGATAAGCCTATGGCAAATCTCCCTGTTTCAGTATTCCATAATTGGAAACATAAGTATTATATTACTTTTATTTATAAAATCAAAACTTTTCTATTTACTTTTATTAAAAGTATTGTAAAATATAATTAATTAAAAAATCTTAATTTTCTAATACATTATCTATATGAAAAAACTAAAAATCACTGATAAAATAGAAACTGATAGATTAATTATGGAAATTCCAAATATAAATGATGCTAAAGAATTATACTCTTTAATAGATGATGATGTTGTAGAATTTATGTATTGTGGTCTAAATCAAAAGATTATAAAGAACTAGAAAATCATATAAATAATACAATTATTTCTTGTAATGATTGAAAATCTTGGGATTGTATCATAAGATTAAAAGAAAATAATAAAATCATTTGAAAAGTTTGAATTATAAAATATGAAGAAGATATTGATTCAATGGAACTTTGATATTGGATATGAAAAGAATTTTGGTGAAAATGATATATACCAGAATGTGTTGAAAAAATTAAAGATTTTTGATTTTCTCAATTATGAATAAATAGAATTGTATTAATTGCTACAAAAGAAAACCTTAAATCAAGAAGAGTTGCGGAAAAATGTTGATTTAAACTTGATTGAATAATAAGATGAAATGCTTTAGTAAAATGAAAAATTGTTGATAAAGCAATTTATACATTTTTGAAAGATGATTTAGAATAAAAAATCTTGGGATTAAAAGATATTTTTAAAAATATGTTTTATTGTTATTTACAAATAAAATCATATAATAAACAAAATTATAAAATAATACTAGTTAAATGAAATTTAGTGATTTAAAATTGATAAACCCTTTATTAAAAGCTTTGGAAAAAGCAGGTTTTGATACACCTACTCAGGTGCAAGAAAAAGTTATTCCTCTAGCATTGGAATGAAATGATATATTGGCAACAGCTCAAACTTGAAGTGGTAAAACACTTGCTTTTTGTTTGCCTATGCTTCAAAGATTTTGTTTAGCAAATGTAGAGAGAGAACAAGCTTGAGAAAAACCTAAAAGACTTATAAAAGCTTTGATCATTGCTCCAACTAGAGAACTTTGTGTACAAATTTGAGAAACTTTTGCTCCATATTGTACAAATACAAACTTAAAATATAGTGTTATTTTTGGTTGAGTAAATGATTTTCATCAAAAGAAAGCAATTGAAAAATGACTTGATATTTTGATTGCAACTCCTTGAAGATTGGAAGATTTGATTAGTCAATGAGTGATTAAATTGTCATATGTTGAGGTTTTGGTTTTGGATGAAGCAGATCGTATGCTTGATTTATGATTTTTGAGTGATGTTAAAAAAATAGTAAAGAGAATTTGAAAAGCTAGACAGTCTATGCTTTTTTCAGCAACTATGCCATCTGAAATTAGAAAATTAGCTAATGATATATTAAATAATCCAAAAGAGATAAGTGTAGATAAAGTAAATACACCAACAAATAATATAACTCAAGAATTATTTAATGTAAAAAATAGTTTTAAAAGACATGTTTTACAATATCTTGTTAAGAAAAAAGAATTTGATTCTATAATAGTTTTTGTTAGGACATGAGAAGATACTCAATTTGTAACAGAATATGTAAAAAGTGTTTGAGTAAAAGCTGAAAATATATTTAAATGAAAATCTCAAAATGCTAGACAAAAAGCTATTAAATCATTGAAATCTTGAGAAATAAAAGTACTTGTTGCAACTGATATAGCTTCTAGATGATTGGATATAAGTGATTTATCATGTGTTATAAATTACAATATTCCAAATGTGAGTGAAGATTATATTCATCGTATTTGAAGGACTGCAAGAGCAGGAAAAAAGGGTATAGCATATAGTATTTGTAATGAAACAGATAAAGCAAATTTAGAAAAAATAGAAAAATTGATTTGATATAAAATTCCAGTTTCAACTGATGAAAATTATAAAAATGAAGTTATTCCAACTGTAAAGATATTAGGTTATTCTGATTTTAAAGAAGATTTTAAAAAAGAAACAAAAACAAAGAAAAAAGTTTTTAAACATGATTATGATAAAATAGATACTAAAACTAAAAAAGTTGAATTAAAAGATAAAAAACAAAAACTTTCATCAAAAGAAGTTTATACTAAATTTAAGGCATCAAAACCAAGAGGTAAAACAAAAAAAAGATAGTTTAATCACTATCTTTTTTATATGATTCAACAAATAAGGCTATTTTATTTTGCATATCTAAAATTGCTTTTTGTTTTTCAACCATAAATATCTTTATTATTAGATACTCTTTATCATATTTAAATCTAAGCTTATATTTGTAGCCTATAAAAGTTTTATAATTTCAAACATTATTTATATTTTTCTTTACTAGGTTTTCATCTAAAAATTCTTTTAATTTTTCCAGAAACTCATCATAACTTATTTTAAATAATTTATTATAAAAATATATTTCAAATTCATCTTTTCTATATTTTCAAATTCATATTTCTTCTCTTTTTACATTATCTACTATTACTTTAAAATTTGGAACAGTATAAAATTGTCAATTGTGTTCTCAATTTTCGTTTTTTCAAATCAGACCTATGTTAAGTATATTTATATATATTATTTCTCATCTTATAGCATTGTTTTGATCTCAAAAAACTATATTTTCTCATATTCTAAAATGAGCTGAAATATAAAAAAATCAAAAAAATGATAAAATGGCTTCTTTAAATGTTATTATTATCGCTCAAACAGCTATGGCTAAGAAGCTAAATACTCAAGGTATCTTAAATAATATAAATGATCAAATTCAAGTAAAAACCAAAGCAAGTCTTAAAAATTTTATTATATTTTTTCATTTATAATATTCTATGTATAAATCCTGGTCTAATGAATCTATATTTTCTATATTTTCTAGTTCTTCCTCACTATATTTTTTATTGATTTCATTTTTTAATTTCTTAATTTTACTTTTTAGAATTAATTCTATTATTATATATAAAACAATTATAAGAACTATCATTATCGTATTAATATTTTCTTTTATTATATCTATCATAATTACTCATTTTTTTATTTTTAATAGTGTCATATAATTATAAAGATATTTTATTTTTGTCTAATTTTAATATTTTTATTTTTTAAATTTTACTCTTGATTTATATTGTTTTTTATTTATATTTAAAATAATATTTTTAAATTTTTTTTATGGCAAAAGTAGATTCTTCTCAAAAGTTAGATGATAAGGTTTATTCTAGATTTGTAGAGTGATTATTAATTGAGCAACCAACAGATATAGTTGAGTTATCAGATATTACAAAAAGAGAAATGGTAAATATATTGTGACAAAATAAACTTTTTGAACTTTTGAAAAGAGCACATGCAGATTGATTTATAGTAGAAAGTGATAATATAATAAATTGATTTGAACAAGAAAGAGAAATAAAAATACTCGAAATTGATAAAGTTCAATTAATTTCAGATTTAGAAGAAAAAGTATGAGCAGAAAAAGTTTTTGAGTGACTAATTATAGATACTTATTTTGATTTTGATAGTGATCATATAGAGAAAATAGATTGAAAAGTAAGTTTCAGAATAAGGGAAAAAAGAGATATAAAATGACATTCTAGTTTTTATTATACTATAAAAAGAAAAGAACCCGAAGATCCAGATTCTGAAGTAATGAGGGTTTGTTATGAAAAAGAATTTAAGATAAATAATATATTGTGATTTATAGAATTACTTCGTTATTTTGGATTTTATAAAGCAAGAGCAAAGAAAAAACAAAGAGTTTCTTATGCACTTTGAAAAATAAAATTTGATATAGATGATTATAAATGAATACCTACACTTCTTGAAATTGAAGCTGCTAGTGAAAAAATAGCTAAGTATCACATAAAAAGTTTATGACTTAAAAATAATAAAAAATCAAATAGAGGTTCTAGATGACTTTTTGAAACTTATGGTATGCCATATAAAGTTTTTGATAAGCCAGAACAAAATAAACCAAATAAAAAAGATAAATCTTAATTTATCTTTTTTATTTGGCTTATATACCTTGATTTATTTTATTTTTTATTTATAATAAAATTATATATATTATAATAACTATCATGAACTCTTGAAAATATTTAGATTCTCATGTAGAAGAATTATTTACTCAATTTTTATTATCAACTTCTCCAGATAAATTAGAACAAAGAAAAATTATAATTTGACTTGAATCTAGAGATGTTGAGAGTCAAGTTATTTGTGTGAGGGATAAGATTGAAAATATAGTTTGAAAAATACCATTGGTTAAATTACTCCTATTAGCAAAAGAATTTGGTTTGATTGAAATAAGTGATAACTTGATTAATCAATTTCAACAAGAAAAAGAAGTAAAGATAAAGTCTGTTAACAAAGAAGAATTAATTGATAAGTTATCTCAGTTATGAGCTGTAAAAGTTTTTGATGGATTTATAGAAGATGTTTATTATGATTTTTGAGATGATTATTTTGAAAATGTAAAATGAAAAGTAAGTTTTAGGATAAGAAAAAAAGATTGAGATGATTGAAGTGTAAAATATTTTTACACTATAAAAAGAAAAATGCCTAAAAATAAACAAAAAAATAAGTCAGAAAATGAAATAGAATTTAGAAATTGTTATGAAGAAGAATTTGAAATTCTAGAATATGATTTATTTATAAAAATGATTAATTATTTTTGATTTTATAAATCTAGAGCTAAATCAAAAAATAGAGTTTCATATCAATTTTGAGACATAAAATTTGATATAGATGATTATGAATGAATTCCTACTGTTTTGGAAATAGAAGCATCAACTCCTGAAGTAGCATTTGATTATATTCAAAAGCTTTGATTTGAAAATCATGAGACAACTATTGCTTGATCTAGATGATTTTTTAAATCTTATGGTGTTTCTTATACTAAATTTCCTAAACCAAAAGATGTAAGAACTCTTAAAGTAGAACATAAATCAAAAGATTCATTATTCAAAAGGTCATTAAAAATGATTAAAAGTTTTTTTAAATAAAATTTGCAATTACTAAAAAACTTGATATACTCCCACTCGATTGAAAAAATACAATTTCCTAAAAGACTCAATATAATGGGATATAATTAATTTGGGTTTATGGAAATACCGCGCTTAAATTAATTATATTTTTTGTTTTTTTAGGAAGTTCTCTTATACAAGAAGAACTTGCTCTTTGCGGTTCTTTTTTTGATTGTTTTAATTATTTATTTATAAACAATGACAAATATAGAGAAAAAAATAGATGCTAATGATACTAACACTAAAATCAGATTTTCTGATCTAGGTTTAAGTGATAAAATGCTTGCAAAAATAACTGCAAAAGGTTATGAATTTCCAAGTGCAATTCAAGCATGAGTTATACCATTACTTTTAAATGGTGATAAAGATATTATTGGTCAAGCTCAAACTGGTACTGGTAAAACTGCAGCTTTTGCAATCCCAGTTCTAGAAAGAATAGATGCTCATTCTAGAGATATTCAAACTCTTATTTTAGCTCCAACTAGAGAATTGGCTATACAAGTAGCAGAAGAAATCAAATCTTTTGCTGATAGTAATATAAAAATTCAATTACTTTATTGAGGACAAAATATAAGAGATGAATTATCAGGTTTAAGATCTGGACCACAAATAATTGTAGGTACTCCAGGTAGAGTTATAGATCATTTGACAAAAAGAAATACTTTAAATATAGATAAAATAAAATATTTTATTTTAGATGAAGCTGATGAAATGTTAAATATCGGTTTTAAAGAAGAAATAGAAGAAATAATTACTTATACACCAAAAGAGAAAAAAGTTTTACTTTTTTCTGCTACAATGCCAAGATGAATACAAGATATAGTTCATAAATATATCAAGGATCATGATAAGGTAAGTATTGAAAGAAAAGAGTTAACAAATTCTAACATAGAACAAAAATGTTATAAAATCAATGAAAGAGATAAATTTGAAGCTCTTTGTAGAGTTATAGAAGTAGAATTTGATTTTTATTGAATACTTTTTTGTAGAACAAAAGCAGATGTTGATGAAGTTGCTGCAAAACTTATGAATAGAGGTTATAAAGTAGAATGAATTCATGGTGATATAGAACAAAAAATGAGAGAAAAAACTCTTGCTAGATTTAAAAATGGTGCCATAAAAATCCTTGTTGCGACTGATGTTGCTGCTAGATGAATCGATGTAAATAACTTAACTCATGTAGTAAATTATTCTCTTCCAGATAATCCAGAAACATATACACATAGAATTGGTAGAACAGGTAGAGCATGAAATAAATGAGAAGCTATTTCATTTGTATCAAGAAAAGACTCTAGAATGCTTTCTTGGATTGAAACTGCTATTAAATCAAAAATTAAAGTAGAAAAATTACCAGAAGTTTCTGATGTAATTGAATTTAAGAAAAAAAGATTAATAGATAATACTAGAGAATTACTACAAAATAAAGATGAATTACATTATATAGATTTAGCAAAAGATTTACTTGATTTAGGAAATCCTCCTGAAGAAATAATTGCTGCTATTTTAAAAGAAGGTTATTGAAAAGAGTTTTCAACAACTCATTATAGTGATTTAAAAGAAGAAAGTTTTTCTTCTGATAGTAGATGAGAAAGAGCTGATAGAGGTGATAGATGAGAAAGAGGTTTTTCTCCAGTTCCAGGTCAAAGAAGATTATTTGTTGCAAAATGAAAACTTGATTGATTTACACCAGGTTCTTTAATTCAATTCATTGAAAGAGAAGCTGGATATAAATTATGAGATGTAGGTAATATAGATATAATGAGAGAATTTTCATTTATAAATTTAAGTGATGATGATTCTTCATTTGTACTTAAAAAATTTAAAGAATTAAATCCTCAAAAACCAGTTATTGTTGAAGCTAAAAGAGATTGATGAACTGGTTCATCTTCTAGTTCAGGATGATATAGAGGAGGTTCTTCAAATAGATGAGGCTCAAGAGGATGATATAGAGGAGGTTCTTCAAATAGATGAGGTTCAAGAGGTTGATTTAAGAAAAGAGACTAAAAAAAGATAGCTTTGCTATCTTTTTTTATTTCTCAACTTTTAAGATTATGTTATCTTTTATTTTTGATATATTATTAATAAAAAATGGTTTAGTTTCTATTTTAACATTACTTATTTTACTATTGTTTAATAATATCTTTTCAGCTTCATCTTTATCCATTCAGGCAACAACAGTTTTTAATCTGTCTACATAATTATTACTTTTACTTAAAAAGTTATGTATAAATAATACTTCGACTTGAACAGTTGCTTTAACAGAATATGGTTTTTCCTGAGTACTTATTATACTTGCTATTCTTAAAGAGTTTCAATTTATTTGCAATATTTCTTCTATATTTGATAGTATCTTATTTTTTATATCATTTCTCATCTTACTTAAAAGTAATTCTTTATTATAAGAATAGGTTGATATTTTTATATTTGCTCATAGTTCAAAACTTTCTATTTCATTTCATACTTTTAGATTTTCAAGTCAAAAAATTTCAAAGTTAGAATATTTTATAACATTATCAATTCACAATATTTCAAATTCTACATTATTTAGTTTATTTGTTTCTGTTATTTCATTTTTTAATTGTTTTAAACTTTCAGTTTCAGCTTTTGTTCTAATTAATTTTTGAGCGTTTTCAATATCTTCTTTTGTTATTATTTTAGTATAATTGTCATTTGCTCATGTAAAATCAGTTATACTTTCAGCATAAACTCTGTCCTTATCGTTTTTTAATCAAGGAAGTATAAGTTTAGTTTGAGATTTTATATTTGCTTTTAATCATGAAATCTTTCAGTTATTATCATGACTTCTAGAAATAGCATTTGCCTCAATAGTTCAAGGTATAACTTGTCAAGTTCAACTTACAGTGCTTGGAGGTATTGTTATACTCGATTCTATTAAAAATGTAGTTCAGTCTTCCGCTTCCAATCTTGTATTGCTTTTTAAATCAATTTTTTCTCAGAAATGATTGTAAAGTTTAACTTTTCATTTTGAGTTAGATATAGTTTTTTCAGATATTCAAGATGTTCAAAATTTTTCATTTATGGAAATTTCTTTCTCTATTTTTTTTAACTTTATAGTATTCTCATCCATCATAAATTCATCATCTTTCATTTCTATAAAAACAAAGTTTTTTGCTTTAGTTTTCACTTCTATTTCAGGTGTGATATTTATATATGTTTTATTAACAGCAAAATAAAATATAAATATAAATAAAAAAATTGATATGAATATAAAACTTATAAAATAACCAATTCATCAGTTTGAGTATTTTTTATATTTTTTGATAATAGAATCTTCATCTTTTTTTAAAAATATATCTACTATTTCTTTAAAATAACTTTTGAATGTATATAAAAAATATTCAAAAAAACTATAGTTATATTCTACTAAATCAGGATTATCTGTCAGAGAGTATTTTATTCATAGAGTTTTTCATATTTTTCTAGCTGTTTTATCATTTGTAATTATTATAAGTTCTCTTTTTGCTGCTTTAGTTTTTATTATTTTAAGTGATGTGTAGTTGTGTAAAACAGGATGTCAAAAAGGAAACTCCATTATGAGCTCTTTTTCATTGTTATTTTTAATTTTTATTATTATATCAACTATAGAATCATTTTTATGTACTTTTATCATGGAACTTTTTTTATTTTTTAACTTTGTTAAGCATATATAAATAAGTATTTTTTTCAAGTTAATATTTTCTTTACAAAACTTATATTATAACTAAAATTATCATAATTTAGATTGTAATAAAAAATATTTTGCAAGATATACAAAATATCATAAATTTGCTTGAAAGAGCAATAAAAGAAAATCCAGATAATTCTTTGACATCGTGAGATATAATAGCTGATAATTATGACTCTATTGTTGATGAATACAGAGATATACTTAATAATTCAAAAGATTGGCTCGTTTCATATCAAACTAGACTAGTAGAAGAGACTTCTATTAGTACTTTAAAAATCAAATATACAAATGTTTCAGGTTATTTTATAGAGATTCCTAAATCTCAAACTTCAAAGATACCAGATTCGTTTATTCATAAACAAACTTTGGTAAATGCATCAAGATATATAACTATTGAATTAAAACAATTTGAAGAAAAGTTTTTAGAAGCTCAAAATGAAAAATCAAAAAGAGAATATGATTTATTTTTAGATATAAGAGAAAAAATACTTGATTCATATATAGATATAAAAAATATAAGTGAAATGTGATCTAATATAGATTTTATATCTTCATTAAGTATTGTTGCTTATGAAAATAACTATGTAAAACCAAATATTTCAAATAAGTATGATCTAAAAATTGTTTGATGAAGACATCCTATCATAGAGAGAAAAAATATAGATTTTATAAGTAATGATCTGAGTTTAGATAATAATAAATTTATCCATATCATCACTTGACCAAATATGTGAGGTAAATCTACATTTTTGAGACAAAATGCTTTGATTATATTATTGTCTCATATAGGTAGTTTCGTGCCAGCTAGAAGCGCATTTATACCTCTTACTGATAAGATATTTTCTAGAGTCTGAGCTCAAGATAATCTATTTTTATGACAATCAACTTTTATGGTTGAGATGCAAGAAGTTGCCAATATATTGCATAATTCAACAAAAAATAGTTTTGTTATAATAGATGAAGTAGGTAGATGAACAAGTACTTATGATGGTATGAGTTTAGCTTGGGCTATTTTAAAAGAAAATCATGATAATATAAAAGCAAAAACTCTTTTTGCTACTCATTATCATGAATTAATTGATGAGTCAAAAAATCTAAATTGAGTTTCTAATTTTTCTGTTGCAGTTTGAGAAAATGAAGAAAATTTAGTTTTTCTTAGAAAAATAATTCCAGGTTGAATTAAAAAATCTTTTTGACTTGAAGTTGCAAAAATAGCAGGTTTATCTAGTTCTACTATATCAGAAGCTAAAAAAATGCTTAGAAAATTGGAAATAGAGCATTCATGAGTTTTTGGTAATCAATTGATACTTTGATCTAAACCTATGGTTGAGATAATAGAGAAAGAGGTTTTTTGTGATAGTGAAGTAGAACAAGAATTAATAAAAATAGATTTAGATAATCTGACTCCAATACAAGCTTTAAGTAAATTAAATGAATTAAAATGAATGATAAAAACAAAGTAATAATATTACATGATACTTTTTTGTATAAATGAGGTTGAGAAAGACTTATACTTATGATGGCAAAAGCCTTAAATGCAGACTTAGCTTCTGGTTTTTTTAGTCCTTGAAGTTTTGACTTGAGAAAAGAGTGATTTAAATGAAAAATGATAAGTGTATCAAGTGAGATATTTAAAAAATGATTTAGACATCTAAAACTCAAATGGGCTTTTTTGTTTAATACTAGTTTTTTAGATGAATATAATACTATTCTTTTTTCATGAGATAGTATAAGTGCAGTTAGAAATTGTTCTAAAAATAGTAGAAAAATCTATTATTGTCATACTCCACCTAGATATATTTATGATTTACATGAATTATATCTTAAAAAAGTACCTTTTTTATTAAAATGAGCATTCAAATTATTTTGTTTTGTTTTTAAAAAAATGTATGAAAGAGATGTAAGAAAAATGGATTTAGTTTTAACTAATTCTATAAATACTCAAAAAAGAATTAAGAAATTTTTAGATTTAGATGCTCATGTTTTGTATCCACCTGTAAATTTGGATGAATTTAAATATATACAAACGAAAGATTATTATTTAAGTTTTGCTAGATTATCTGATGCAAAAAGAGTTAATAAAATAGTAGAGGCTTTTAAACAAATGCCTGAAAAAAAATTGGTAGTTATTTATGGAGAAAATGACCCTCAAAAACAAAAAATATTTGATCTAGCAAATTGATTTTCAAATATAAGTTTTATAACACTACCATGAAATGTAGGTTTTACAGATTATATATGAAATAGTATAGCTACTATTTATATACCTATTGATGAAGATTTTGGTATGAGTCCTGTTGAAAGTATGGCAGCATGAAAACCAGTTTTATGAGTAAATGACGGATGATTAAAGGAAACAATTATAGACTGAAAAACATGATATCTTATAGATAAAGAGGCTAATATAGATGATATAATCGAAGCAATAAATAAGCTCACAATAGAAAAATCTTTAGAAATGAAAGAAGATTGTATAGAAAGAGCTAGAGATTTTAGTTTAGATATATTTGAAAAAAATCTAAAAGATATAGTTTTGAAATAAAAAAAATTGGTTTTTAAACCAATTTTTTAACTCATAGCTGCAATAGCATCTCTTTCAGTTTCAACTGTAGGAACTATAGTTGTTATACCTACAAGTTCTAATATATCTTTTACTCATTCAGAACAATTTGAAATTTGCATTTGACCATCATTATCTTCAATATTTGAAAATACATCAGCAATATAACCAATTGATTTTGAGTTTAGGTATTTTAATCAAGACATATTTAAAATGATTTTTTTTCATGAAAAATCACCAATTGCATCATAAATACTTTTAAATGTTTTATCTGCATTTGTTTCATCTAATTCTCAAGAAAATTCAAAAATGATAATACCATTTTCTTCTTTTTTATTTACTTCTATTAATGTTTCCATAAAATGTTTTAAGTTATTTTATTAAATTTATACATTTATTATATAACAAAAGATTATTTAAATCAAATTTTAACACATTTTTTTCTTGATATGATTAAAAAATATACCATAGATAATATTAATTCGCTAAAAATAGATATAAAAACCCCTTGTGTTATATTTCTAAATTGAGACTTATGAGCAGGGAAAACTACTATTAGTAAATATATTTTAAATAATTTACTATGAATTGAAGAAGTTATAAATTCTCCTACTTATACATATTATAACATATACTGAAAAAATTACCATTTTGATTTATATAGATTATCAAACTATGATGAATTTTTTGCAATAGGTTGAGAAGATATAATGGATAATAACTCTTGAGTTATACTTATAGAGTGGCCAGATTTAATTTCTCCATATTATAAAGCTGATATAGTTATAAATATAAAAAAAACAGAAATCGATAATGAAAGGGAAATAGAAATTATTTATAATAAATAAAAAACTAAGATAATTCTTAGTTTTTTATTTTCTTTTCAATATAACACTAAAAGTTTTTAGTATTATTTTTAAATCAAGTAACATGCTCCAATTTTCTATATAAAATATATCAAGTTCAGCTTCTTTTTTAAAATCATTTGTTTCTCTACCATTTACTTGAGCCATTCATGTTATTCAAGGTTTTATTGTTAGTAGTCTTTTTTGATCTATACTATATTTTTCTACTTCTCTTGGTTGATGTGGTCTTGGTCATACAAGACTCATATTTCAAATAATCAAATTAAAAAATTGAGGAATCTCATCTATAGAGTATCTTTCTATAAAATTTCATATTTTTGTTTTTCTTGGATCGTTTTTAATCTTGTATAGTGGTCCATTTCTAGTTGAATTTTTTTCAATAAGCTCTTTTTCTAGTTTTAATGCTTTATCATCTTTGTCTAGTTTTTTATAAGCATCTTTTATGCAATATTCCCACTTCATATATCTAAATTTGTAAAGATTGAATTTTCTTCAAGATTGCCCAATTCTTTTATTTTTATAAAAAATAGGTCAGCTAGGATCTTCTATCTTTATTAAAATAGAAACTATTATTATTATAGGTGATAATAATATTATTCATATTAATCCTGCAAAAAAATCAAATAGTCTTTTAAAAATTTTTGCCCAGTTATCAAGGGAAGTATTATTTATCTCTATTACTGGTATTTTATTTATAAGTGATAGAGTTGTATTTGTTTTAGTTACATCAAATGAATTTGTGATATATCTATATCTTATACCAAAAATCCTAGTCAATTCCCAAAGTTCGTGAAGATCTTTTTTATTATAATCACTATCTATATATAAAACTTCATCAACTTTCTTTTTTTCAAATAGTAATTTTATTTTTTCAAGAGTTCATTTGTATTTTATATTTTGAGGCTCTAATTTTGATTTATTAGAGTATCATATTATTTTATATATTTTTGACTCATTTATATCTTCTATTATTTCATTTATTCTTTCCTCTTTTTTATTTGTTATTAAAAGAAGTCTTTTTTTACTTAAGAATCATTTTTTTAATAAAAAATACTCTAAGTTATTTAGTAATATCCTTTCAATAATAACTAGAAAAGTTCAAATTGTAAATGTATAAAATATTATAAGTCTAGGTATATCTGTATTATAAATTATTCATTTTCATAAAAATATAAAAAATGAGAAAAATACCATTGTATAAAATGAATATCTTATTATTTGCAAAAATTCTTGAATTTTTGAAGATGTTATTTTTATAATGTAAAGTCAATGAGTTGCAAAAATAAAAACATATAGTAAACTTCAAAAAATTGCGAAGTTAAATAATGCTTCGTTTGTTATAGTTTTAACTGGTAAATTTAACCATGGTAAAAAATCAGGTACTAATCTAAGCTCCCTTGATATATAAAAACTCGTAAAAATAATTAAAAAATCTAGTGGTAATTTAATAGCACCAAAAATTATGTCATGTTTTTTCATATTATTTTGAAAAATTAATTTTTTTATATTTTACTTTTTTGTTTTTATTTTGCAAATTGTATGTATTTTATTAAAATAAATACAAATTAAATTATAATTTAACCTAAAAATTACTTATGAAGAATGAAGTTAAATCTTTATTTTTAGATATATATTTATTGTATAAAAATATAATTCATTGGAATATATCTAAAACAATAATATTTTTTTATAGTATTTTATTGTGATTTCTATTTACAATACCATTTTTAATATTATTTTTTGTATATTCATTTTTTTCTGTTAATCAATTTTCAGATATATTAAATTCATTTTTTAACTGAGTTTATATGCATTGACTAATGTGAAATGCAATATATATTTTAGTTTTATTTAGTTTTGTTTTATGATATTTTTATTCTTTTATTTTGAAAATTAATTTGAACATAAATTATATTCTATGAAATAAATTAGATTATAAAAAAAATTATTATTTCAATTTTTCTATATTGATTAAATATTTATTTATTTCACTTATAAGTATTTGATTATTTTTAATACCGATTTTTCTATTTATTTTATTACTTAGTATTTTTATATTTATTTTTTGATGAATTGATTCAGTGATATCATTATTAGTTGCAAATACCAATAGTGTATTTCCACTAATATCATTAGTTTTATTTATCTCTCTTCTATTTACATTATTTTATCTATTTTATAGATTTATATTTTCATACTTTATATTATTAGAGTCTGAAAATAATAATAAAAAATCTTATAATATATTATTAGAATCTTTTAATAAAACTAAATGATTTAAGAAGTTTCTACATTTCTTAGTTTCTATATTAATTATCTTTTCTATATATATCCCTTTTTCAGTAGTAAACAATTATTTAGATAGAAATTACCAAGATTTAAATAATTATGCAGCTTATTATAATTTAAAAGAAGAAGATAAAGAAAGTTTAAAACAAATAAGTTCTTATAAATATAGTAATCTTGAAATAAGATATGGCTGAATGAAACAAGAAGATATAGAGAAAATGCAATATAAATTTTACTATTTGTCTATTATATTCTCTATATTTAAGTTTTTAATTATATCATGACTTTTTGCTATGTTTTTAACTTCTTTTTATGTTAGAAATATAAAATCAGTTAAATAATTTAAAAAATAACTTTAATTAAAAGATGAAACTATTAATTTTTTGAGATGTTTTTGGTAGAGTTTGAAGAGAATGACTAAAAAAAGAGTTACCAGGATTGGTTAAAAAATACAATCCTGATTTTATAATCGCAAATGTAGATAATATCAGTTCTTGAAGATGAGCTATAGAAAAGCATGTTTTAGAATTGGAAAAAATCTGAATTGATATTATGACTTCAGGTGATCATATATTTGATAATTTTGATAAGATAAAAGACTATCTTTCAAAAAAAGATTCTCGTCTTATAAGATGTGCAAATTTCTATGAAGAAGATCTGGTTTGAGTTTGATATAAGATTTTTGAAAAAAATGATAAAAAATTACTTATTATTCATTTACAATGAGAAGTTTTTATGAATCATAAAGTAACAAACCCATTTTTAAAAGCAAAAGAAATTATAGAAAAACATAAAGATGTTAAATTAGATGCTATAATTTTAGACTTTCACAATGAAGCAAGTGCTGAGCTTTATTGATTATCACATTTTCTAGATTGAGAAGTTAGTTTTGTTTTTTGAACTCATACTCATATCCAAACAAATGATGAAACTATATTAAAAAAAGGAACTTGATTTATAAGTGATGTAGGTATGAATTGACCATATAATTCTATAATATGAGCTGATTATGATAGTGTTATTTCTAGATTTTTGACTTGAATCTGAAAATGAAAAATAGAACAATCTCTAGACCCAACTTATCTAGTTTCAGGTGTTTATGTAGAAATATGAGATAATAAAAAATGTGAAAAAATAGAGAAAATTAGGATAATTAAACAATAAAAATAATAAAAAGCAAAAAAATAATTTGCTTTTTTATTTTTTTATATAATAATATTAACATATTATAATATATTAATATAATAAATATGAATGAAATGATAAAAAGAGTTTCAGAAATCTCTGAACTTATGAAAAGTTTTTCAAATAAAGATAAATTGGCAATCTTGTGTTTCTTGTGAAATGAAGAAAAAAATGTTTCTGAAATAATGACTTGTACAGATATATCTCAATCACAAATTTCTCAATATCTTTGAAAAATGAAACTAGAATGAATCCTTGATTGTGAAAAAAAATGAAAAGAAGTTTTTTACAAGATTTCTGAACCAAAGGTATTAGATCTTATTTCTGCTATGAAATCTATATTTAAATCATAATAAATGCGGAAAAAATTCGAATTTCTTCATCGAACTTCTTTTTTTGTATATTTCTTACAATTATTACATTATTATTTTAACACTTATTAAATGAAAAAAATAATTTTATTTTTAATTTTTAGTTTATTTTTATTTTCTTGTTCTAAAGATGTAAGTTTACCGGAACAAAAGTATTTTCAAACTTGATCAGTTTTTAGTTGAAGTATAGATGATTATAATACTTATGTTTGATACTTATCATGAGTAGATAGTGTACCACTTTCTACAAAGATTTGATGAAGAGTTACATCTGTGTTTGTTTCTGAATGAGATTATGTAAGAGCTTGAGATTTGCTTCTAACTCTTGATTCTATGGAAGCAAGGGTTTGATATGATACATCTTCAAACATATTAAATAATCTAAGTGAATTAAAAAATACTACTTCTTTGATGTTTGATGATCAAATAAAAGCATTAAATGAAAAGTTAAATCAAGTAATATTATGAGAATCATGAATAAATACAGGACTCTCTGATATAAAACTTGTTAGTGAAGCACAATTAGAAACTGCATTAACTTGACTTGAAACAGCAAAAACAAACTTAGAAAATACAAAGATTTTGTTGGATCAAAAATGAAAAAACATAATTGATAATTCTAAAAATGCTATAGTTTCTTCTGTTATGCTTGATACAAACATAATCAATTTTATAGATGAAATTCTTTGAGTAACTGAAGCGAATAAAAACAAAAATAATGATTATGAAATCTATCTTAGTGCTAGAAATAGTAGTATATATAATAGATCAAAGATACAATTTTTAGAAACAAATAAATTGTATCTAGATTATAAAAAACTTTATAATACTGAAATAGAAAATAAAAATCCTAGTGAAGAAATCTTGCTTAAAGCACTTAATGATGGTGAAATTTTGGCTGAAAGTATAAAAGTACTTTTAAATCTTACTTATGATGTTTTAGAAAATTCTGTTGAAAATGTATATTTACCAAAACAGACTATAGATTCTTTTAAGCAAACTATTACAAATTTTTGAGCACAAATAGAAGCAAGTCTTATAACAGTTTCATGAGAATATTTTTTATGATTAAAATGAAGTAAACAATCTTTAGATGATTTTGAAAATACAAAAAATCTTCAAATAAGTATGCTTGAAAAACAAGTTGAGTTAGCAGAAAAAAACTATAATCAATATAAATTAGCAAGTGATTCAAAAATAAGAGAAACACAAACTCAAACAAAAGTTGTATCTTCTCAAGTAGAAGAATTGAAAGTAAATATAGAATCATTAAAAAAACAAAAACAAGCAAAACTTGAAGAACTTGATTTAAAAATAACAGAAAGTTTAGGTCAAAGAGATAGTGCTTGAGTTATGATTAATTCTTGAGAAATAAGAAGTCCTATTTCATGAGTTATTACTTCAAAAATGGTTGAAGTATGACAAGTTATATGATGAGGTATGCCAGTTTTTATTGTTAGTGATGAATCTAATCTGAAACTAGATATATTGGTTTGAGAAGATTCTCTAAAAAATATAGATTTATGAAGTGAAGTCTTATTGGAAGTTGATTGATATGATAAACAATTAAAAGCAAAAGTATCTCTTATATATCCTTCAAAAGAAGAGTTGACAAAGAAAACTAAAGTAGAAGTTATATTAAAAAATACCTTTTGACTTAAGATTTGAAGTTATACAAAAGTGTATTTAAGTAGTGTAGATAACTTTGATTTTACTTTGATTCCAAATAATTCTATAGTTTCAAAATATATGATTCCATGAGTTTATGTTTTGAATAATGATTGAATAGTTAGATTTAAAAATATAGAAATAATAAAATCAAACGATAAATTTTCGCATATATCTTGATTAAAAGTATGAGAAATAGTTATTACATATGGAAAAGAAAATATATTTGATTGAGAAAAACTTAGATAAAATGAAAACTGCTACCAAATGGTAGCAGTCTCTCTAGTTTCCTCCCTTTTTTTTGTTAACGATAACGGCGGCAGTGACTCGGGGTCAGTCCACCATTGTTCTTGCGCTTGGCAGCACGTTTCTGCTTGATTTCTGCAGCTTTTTGTTTTCCACTTTTGAAAGCCATTCCAAAGTCTCCAATATATGCCGAAATTGGTTTTTTTATTATAAATAAAAATAATAATTGTCAAATATTTTAATTAAATTAATTATAAAAAATGTTTAGTAATATAGCAAAATTTTTTATACAAAACTCAAAATTAACTATTGTTATCATAATAGTTATTCTTATTTCTGGACTTTGAAGTTATATTGTTTTACCAAAACAATATAACCCTACTATCGTTGTTCCAGCATTTAATATATTTATTGAAGCAAATTGATTAAAATCATCTGAAATCTCAAAACTTGTAGTTACTCCACTAGAAAATAAACTTATGGAAATAGAAGGGATAGATGAAGTTTATTGATTATCCGGAGATAATTATGCTTGAGTTATGGTAAAATTTAGAGTTGGAGAAGATTTAGAAAATGCAAAAATAAGACTAAATCAAAAGATAAATGAAAATATGAACTTAAAACCACTTTGAGTTTCTGAACCTATTATAACTACTATAAATCCTGAAGAATTACCTCAAATTACATTTGCTATTAGTTATATTTGAAGTGAATTAAAAGAGGAAGATTCTTATATATATTTGAGACAAATTTCAAATTTATTGAAAGAAAAAATTAAAACTATAAAAAATGTTACAACTCTAGAAATAGTAGGTTGATACAATAAAGATATAATAGTAGAACTTGATTTACAAGCTATCGAGGCCAGAAATACTGATCTTATGCAAGTTTATTCTGCTTTGAAAAATAATAATTTAAATCTATATACTTGAGATATAAAAAGTGATGAAAAGGTTTGAGTTTTTGTAAATGCAAAAGTAGAAAATATCAAAGATATAGAATCAATAGTTATTTCTAATAATTTTTGAAATATCTTGTATCTAAAAGATGTTGCAAGTATAAGATATTGAATTAAAAAAATAGACAATATTTCTACTTTTGATAATAAAATAACTACATTTTTATGAGTATGAAAAGCAACTTGAACTAATAGTGTATTTTTAACAAAAGATGTTTTATCTGTTGTTTCTGACTTAGAAAAAACTCTACCAAAAGATATAAAAATATCTGTTATACAAGATGAGTGAAAAACAGCTGAAAATGCAACAAATATGCTTTTGGTTAATTTAGCACAATCTATAATCATAGTTTTTTTAGTTTTAGCATTGTATCTTGGTAAAAAAGATGCTTTTAATACTGCAGTTTCTATACCATTATCTCTATGACTTGTTTTTCTTTTGGCTTTGATGTTTTGAGAAAATATAAATAGGATAACTCTTTTTGCATTGATATTGGTTTTATGAATGCTTGTTGATAATTCAACTGTAGTAGTTGAAAATATTTCTAGACATCTAAATGATAGAATAAATACTTGAAAAACAAAGCTTGAAGCAGTTTTGGAAGCAACTCAAGAAGTTTGAGTTGGAGTTATATTATCAACTTTATCTAGATTACTTGCATTTGGTGCTATGTTTGCAGTTTGATGAATGATGTGAGAATATATGTGACCAATACCAAAATTTGCAATTATGGCATTGGTAGTTTCTGTGTTTATAGCATTTGCAATAAATCCGTGGATAAGTTATATTTGAGCAAAAGATGTAAATGAATCTGATAGAAATAATCATGAAATAAAAAAAATAAGTAAGTTTGATATAAGAATAATATATCTTTCTTTTATGAAATATTTTTTAAATACTGAAAAAAAATCATCTAAAAGAAGATTTGTATTTAAACTAGTTTTTTGGTTATCTCTCTTTGCTGTTATATTATGACCAATTTATCTTTGAATATTTAAAGCAAGAATGCTTCCTAAATCAAATCAAAATCAAGTATATGTTTGGATTGATGCTCCTAGATGATGGTCAGCTAGAAAGATGCTGGAAGTAGAAAAAGATTTAGTCTATTTTCTAAAAAATAAAAATAAATCTTTAGATAAAGAGTTAGATATAGTACAAGATGTTTCAGTTACTATATGACAAGCATTTATGTGAGATTTTGCTAATTTATTTAGAGGATGATTATCTAGAGTTTGAGAAAATCAACTATCAGCAAGGGTAAACTTGGTTCCTAGTGATATTTATAAAGAAAAAACAGGTGAAAAAAGGATGTTTTCTGAAAATTATACTATAGAAATAAGACCATTGCTTAGAGAATATTTTCTTAAAAAATATCCAGACTTAAAAATTAGATTACTTGAAGATCCTCCAGGACCTCCAGTTAGAGCTACATTTTTGATGAAAATAAAATCTAGTGCTGATACTCAATCAAGAGTAAGTTTTTTACAAAAAGTAGAAAATGAAGTCAGAAAAATTTCAAAAGAACAATCTATAGTTGATCTATGAAATTCTCTTTCAACTACATATAGAAAATTGGAAGTAAAACTTGATTTAGAAGCTGTCTCTAGAGCTATGCTTACATCAAATCAAGTAGCAAATACACTTGCTATTGCACTTAATTGAACAGATATTAGTTTGATATGAAGTTCTAGTTCTCTTGAAGCTACAAATCTAGTATTGGCAGTTAAAAATGAACAAATAGAAACTCTAGATTTACTTAAAACAATTTCATTTACAAATCCAAATGGAAATAAGATTTTTTTAGATACTATTTCAAAAATAGATTATAGTTTTGTTTGAGATGAAATAAATACAGATAGAAGGGAAGTAAGTGATTATATATATGCTGAAATGTGAAATAATTCTCTTGTTTATCCAGCAATTAAATTATTTGGTATACTTAAAAGTGAAGAGTTTTTTTGAAATGAATATGAACTTATTTCTTGGAATCCATATTCTCTAACTTATAAGTGATATAGAGACTGACAAATTTATAAGATAGAATGGTCTTGAGAATGGGAACTGACTATAGATACATTTAGAGATTTATGAATAGCTATGTGATTATCATTACTTGTTATTTACTTTTTACTTGTATGACAATTTTCAAGTTTTAGAATTGCTGGAATCATAATGATTACATTTTTACTTAGTTTTTTCTGAGTATTTCCTGGATTTACATTATTATATTTACTTAAAAATGAGTATTTTTCAGCTACAAGTATGATATGAATAATAGCTCTTGGTTGAATAGTAGTTTGAAATGCTATAATACTGTTAGATTATTTAAATGTATTAAAGAGAAATGGATTAACTATAATAGATGCATTACTTAAAGCTTGATATGTAAGATTTGCTCCTATAGTTTTGACTTCACTTACAACAGTATTTTGAGCTGCAACTATAATATGAGATCCAGTTTGGTCTTGACTTGCTTGGTCAATAATTTGGTGACTTTTTGTTAGTAGTGTTTTGACTCTAGTAGTTATACCTATATTTTATTATGATAGTCAAAAAAATGAGTGGGAAAAATGTGCTTGAAAGGATGAAAAAAATTGTTAAAAAAAGAGATTATAATCTCTTTTTTTATTTTAAAATAAACTTTTAAAAAACAATAAAATGAGTAAAATATCAAAAATTAGTCTGTTAGTTAAAAAAATGAAAAAAAGATTTTTATTATTTCTTATATTTCTTATATTTGTTATTTGTTCTACTACTTTTGTAGTTATATTAAATTATTTAGATCCTTTTGAATATACTAAAATAGCTCTTTGATCACTAGTTTTTTCATATTTATTTTGATTATCTAGTTTATTATGCTTGATATTATATATAATAAAAAAAATCTATTTTAGATGAAATATAACTATATACCATGTTCTTGTTAGCTTTAGACAGGGATTTTTTATAAGTGTTTTCTTTTTAATATTAGTATTTTTTAACTACTATTGAGCTTCAATTATTTTTACATCTTTTTTAACTTTTATAGTATTATTTTTTTTAGAATTGTTCATAAAGAACTGAGAATAATATAAAAAGTATAAATGTCAAGCCTTTTTTGTTTGATAAAGAGTCAAAATTATATTATTATATATCTATAGATTACTATTTAATAACTTGCTTTGAATAAAATATATATTACATTATTTGTATTTATTTGATTAATATATACAAATACCATTTATGCTTTATCAAATGAGCAAAAATGAGCTATATTAGAAAATTTTCAACAAAAACAATACAATCTTTTATTTGAATCTGATCTTTGAAGTTTTTCATCTGAGTATTCAGATATATTTAGTATATCTCAAAAAATTGATGTGTATAATAATATGTTTGATGAAATTAAAAGTGATAAAGCTTTAGCAGAAGAGAAAAAAGAACAATTACTTTCTACTATATCATCATTGGAGGAATCAATAGCTATTCTTGACAGAGATATAGAAAAGACAGTTCTTAAAATAGAGCAAATTAATACTGATGTTATTAAAACAAAAAGTGAGATTGATTCAAATACTAAAACAATTGAAATTTTAAAAAAGAAAATAGAAGAAAATACTCAAATATTATTAGATTATTTAGTATATATTTATAAAAAATCAAATACTGCTTATTCTTGAGATGAAATTGATAATTTGAAAAGTATTTTATTAAATTGAGAACCAATTTGAGAAATGATTAATGATTTGTATTTTAAATGAATAATACAAATTACAGGTAAAAAATTGATAGATAATCATAGAAGTTATGTTTGAGAGTTATATATTAAAAAAGTTTCTTTAGAAAAACAAGAACAAAATCTTAAAAATCTTAGAAAACAATGAGTTATAGAACAAAAAATTCTTCAAGATAAAAAAGATTTTAAAGATAAAATATTGGAGTCATCTAAGTGAAAACAATCTTTTTATGAACAATATCTTGCTGAAAAGGTTAGATTAGAAAATGAAGTTAGACTAAATGCAATAAAAGAGCAAATAAAACTAAATACTGTAAGAAATCAAATTTTAGAAAAATATGATTGTGAGTTTGTAGATATTTCTGAATATACTAGTGAGGTTAGATCTTTAGAAAAAAATAGTCCAAGATGTTTTTCTATTAATAAGTTAATTTATAGTGAAACAAAACTCAATAAGAATAATTTAGATAATACTTGAAGTTGAGTTTTAAATCCAATTTCATGGCCTGTTAATCCAGTTCAATGAGTAAGTGCTTATTATAAAGATGACGAGTATAAAGAACTATTTTGAGCAGACCATAATGCAATTGATATTAAAGTTCCTCAATGAACTTCAATTGAGTCACCAATGGATTGATATGTAGTTTATTTAAGAAAGCCAACTGACCCTGATTATTCTTATGTAGCTATTAAACATTATGATTGATTTTTAACAGTATACTGACATTTGAGTGAAATAATGGTTGAACAATATGAATTTGTTGAAAAGTGACAAGTTTTTGCTAAGTCTGGTTGAGAATACTGAACTTATTGAGCATGATATGTAACTACTTGACCACATTTGCACTTTGAAGTATTTAAAGATAAAGAATATATAGATCCATTTAGTGTTTTAGATTTATCTTACATTAAATATCAGTCTTTACCTTCAAAATATAGAGAAAAATATTATTTAGATTTCAAAGCAAAGAATTGATACAATTATTCTGAAGCAAGTTCTAACTCTAAATTATTTAAGTTAGAATGAAATAATGAAATTGAAAGGCAAAAATCACTTATTTCTACTTATGCTGTTTGAGAATTTAGAAATTGGCAAATATGGGTTGATGAAGCACTTGATTGAAATGTAGATCCATCTTTCGTTATGTGTATATGATTAGCTGAGAGTTCTCTATGAAAAAATCTAACTACACCATATAATATTTGAAATGTTTGAAATAATGATAGGGGAGATAGAATATGATTTGATTCTGCAAGACAATGAATTTATTCAATAGTTTATACTTTGAATAATAAATATCTATGAAGATATAATAGTATAGCACAATTATCATGAGCTTGAAGAAAAGAAATGTGATTACCTTGATGTAAAGAAGCATGAGAATTTTGTTATGCAACTGATGTAAATCATTGGCATAATAATGTAAAAAGATGTTTAACGCATTTAAAATGAGTTTATGTTCCAGATAATTATAATTTTAGGCTGATAAAATAAAAAAAAAGATAAGTTATAAACTTATCTTTTTTTATGCCTTTTTTTGTTTTGTAATTAGATATAATCAAGTTGCAAAAATAGATATTATTAAAAGTATCAATAATTCAGGTCCTGTTTGTATTTTTGTTGCTTCAGATAAATCTCATTCATAAACTTCTCATTCTTCAGTCTCTGCTAATGCTTTTACAGCAAAATACTCATATTTTATTTCTTCTCATACTATTTCAACTTCAAATTTAGGTTCTGTTACATTTACAACAAATTCTAAATTTCAATTCTCTAATTTTTTATATATATTATAACTTTTAGCTTCTTCAAGTTTATCCCAAGTTAAAATAGATTTTGTTTTTAATTCTACTAATTTTAATCAAGTTATTTTAAGTGATTTTTTATTATCTTTTACTTCTTCTGTAACTGGTTCAGCAGAATCTAAATTAACTTTTTTAACTTTTATACTTGCAGCTCATAACTCTTTTTGTTCAATTCAAAGCTCATTTTTTAGTATAATATCAATTTTATATACTCATTCTTCTTTTGGTGCAAATAATTTTGCAGTGTATTTTCAAGGAGATGTTTCAGTTAATTTTGATATTACATCATTTAATACTGAGCTTACTTCAACTAAATTAGGTTCAGTTGTAACTTCTATATCAAATTGTCATTCACTATCTACTTCCTCAGGGTTTACTTTTACACTTATTAAATTTATTTTAGTATTTTCAATTTTTATTTTTATTTCTTTTGATTCTCAAACTATTCATCAATTTGAATTTAGTACTTTTGCTATTATTGTATTTTCTCAGTTTAGTAAATTTGTTATTTCTTTTTCAAAAACTCATTCGTTATTAGAAATAGAATCTATTTCATTTTTATTATTTACAACTATTTTTACTTGATGATTTTTTTCTGTAACTCAAGATACTTTTATTTTATTATTTCATACAGTCAATCAATTTTCAGGTGATAATATTTCTATATTAAGTTTTTCACTACTTTGGTCTTTAGTTATTGTAGCTTCTCATATTCAAAATATATTATCATCATTGAAATCATACACATGTATATTTTGTTTTCATTCTTTAAAAAACTTAACTGCATTTTCAAAAACTATTTTTCATTGATCTGCTGCTTTAAATGTATATGTATTTTCTTCTAATACTATAGGTAGTTCAGCCTCAGGATCTGATTCAGAAAATATAAGAACTACTCAATTATAGTCATTTACAGTTACACTATTTTTATCTACTGCCTCAATAGTTAAATCAAGAGCTTCTCATGTTTTTGCAGATGAGGGACTAAGAGTTATATTGAAGTGATCAACACTAGCAGCTAAAACTGAAGTTAATCAAAATACATTTATTATAAATGCTAATAATAGTTTTTTTCAAAGTCTCATATATGAAAAAATAATTGTTAAAATATTGTTAATATCTTAATAAATTTTCCCTTTTTTAAAACAAAATATATATTATTTAACTTTACAAAAACACATTTTATATCTTAATATAAAATGTGTTTTCTTGTTCGTAGATATTTGATATAAATGTTTGATAATAATTTATCTTTTTTAAAAGCATATCTTTATGATTTTCATCAAGTTCACTAAGTAAATCATCTATTATAAGTATTGGTTTTTTACCAGTCTTTTTTTCTATAAAAATACCTTCTAGTAGTTTAAGATATATAATTATACTTTTAGTTTCTCATCTAGATGCATAGTGTATTAGACTTACTCAATCTGTTTTAATCTCAAAATCATCAACATGTGGTCATATATGAGTTCTACCTAATATAATATCTCTTTTAAAATTTTTTTCTAAATAAAATTTTATGCTATTCTCTATATCATTTCTATCTATTTTTGTTTTGTATTCAAAAGTTATATTTTCTACTTTATTTCCAAAATATTCTTTTGTATTTATTATTGATTCCTCTAAAAATTTAATAAATTTAAATCTATATTTATAAATCTCTCAAGCTATCTCAATAAATTTTTTATCCCAAAAAATTATTTCATTTTCTTTTATTTTATTTTCATGAATTGCTTTTAGAGTAGAGTTTCTTGATTTTATTATTTTTTTATAATCTTTTAATAATTTCTCGTATTCATGATAACTACTTTTTAATGTATCATCTAAAAAATCTCTTCTTAAAGTAGGAGAGAGATATATCATATTCATCATAATAGGAGAAAAAATAACACAAGAATGTGCAAATTCTCTAAATTCTTTTTTTGTTGATTTTTTATTGTTTATAAGATAATTTTTTTTATTATCTTTTTTTGAATAATAAAAACTATATTTATTATCATTTTCATCTTTAATTTCAATAAAAAAATAATCCTCTCACAAATTTACTAAATCATCTAGATTCAATTTTGTGATAGAATTATTTCAAAGTTGACTTAAAGCTTCTAAAATATTAGTTTTTCATTTTCAGTTTTCTCAAATTATGAAATTTTCTATTTCAAAATTATTAATTATCTTTTCTTTAAAATTTCTGAAATTAACAAGCTTTAATTCTTTTATCATAATTATTTCATTATATTTGAAATTGCTATTTGATTTGCTATAACTTTTTGTTTAGAACAAGCAAGTAAATCTTTTGGTTCTAGTTCTCTTTTTTCTAAATCTTCTCTTAATATATTTTCAGATTCTACAACTGAAGTAGTAGGTTTAACTCAAGTGGTATCAACTTCATTTAATAAATCAACATAATGTAATATTCAATTTACATCTTGCGCTAGTTTTTCATTATCTATTCTTATTTTACTTAGATTTTTTGATAATTTTTCAATTTGTTCTTGTGTTAAACTCATTTATTTATATTATTAATGTAATATTTGAATTAATATATTATTTATTTAAAAAAAATCAAGTATGACATTTAAAGAAAAATTTGAAAAAGATTTTGGTAGTCCTTATGTTAAGCTTTTACTTAGGTATAAATCTTCAAAGATGATATTAGTATTTTTTGCACTTTTATTTTTTATATCTTTTTATTTTGTATGAGCTTGATTTTATACTGATATTTTTTCTAGCTTATTAAGTGTTTTTTATATACTTTTTCTAACTTCTTTATTTTTTTACTTAGTTTTATTTATAAAACATGTATTTTGAAGTAATATAAAATTGATTTACAATATTTTTATTTATATATCTTTTTTCATTTTATATTTGTTTTTATTATTTCCTATTTTATATAAATGATGATTTTACTGATTTTATACTAATTTTTTAAATTTTTAATTTTTTATTATGATTAGAAATACTATATTATTAATTTTTATCTCTTTTTTCCTTTTTTCTTGTTGAAGTTCCAGTGAAGTTTCTGAATCTACATTAATTAAAATTGAAAACAAAAATTTTAATTTTAATATTCCATGAAATTGGGAAATAATAGAAGATAAAGAAAATATATTACCTAAAGCAAAAGAATGAGTTATTGAATTAGCTGCTACTTCTAAAACTGTTGTTTCATGATTTTCAAACAATATTCTTATTTTATCTGATGATTTAAAAAAGCTTACAACATCAAAAGATTATTCTATTTTAAATAATATGTGAGCAGAAACTGATTATTTAGAATATAAAAAAATCTCAACAAAAGACATTGTTTTTTCTGATTGAGAACCTTCTATAGTTTATGAATTTGAAGCAAAGTATAATTTAGATACTCCTAAATTAAAATTTCTACAAACTGCTAGTGTTTGTAATAAAACAAAATGATATTTTATAACAATTGCACTTCCAACTAGTGTTACTGACACATCAAAATATGTAGAATTGCTTTCTACTTTCTGATGTAAATAACAAAAAAAAACAAAATTTATTTGAAATTTTGTTTTTTTTGTTATAATCTCTTAGCTTAAATATTTTGGTGCCATGGTAGAGTGGTCATACAGCGGTCTGCAACACCGTATACACCGGTTCAAACCCGGTTGGCACCTCCATATTTAAACAAAAAAACTCTTATTATAAATAAGAGTTTTTTATTGTTTTATATTTTAAAATAAATTTCATAAATTAATTAATATTTTCTTTTAATATTATAGTAACAATTGTAATATAAATATATATATGATATGATTATTTTGTATAATATATATTTTCTAAAAAAAAATAATGAAAAAAATAGTATTAATTTTTGTATTTATTTATTATTTAGTTTCTTATTCAATTGCATCTTCATCAATATTTGGTTGAGGAAAGCCAATTTGATTTAATGATTATGATGCATTATATATATTAGAATGAAATTCTGATATGTTTTTTGTTGATGAAAATTGAAGACAATCTTGATATAAAAATTGACATTCTATAGATGAAATTCCATGAGTATCAAATCTTATTACGTTTTGATGAAATGATTCGAATAGAAAAGAAATTTATATGAGTGAAAGAAAAGATTTAAGATTAATCATTGTTTGAAAATCAAAAGAAAGTTATACATTGACTATTGCATGATGAAATTATCATTTTAAACTTGAAAATGTTGAAACTATAGAATGACAAATTGATGAAATTTTTTCAAAAGAAGATTATCTATTTTTAGATTTTGATGATAATAAAAATTGAAATTATAATTTAAGTTTAAGTCATCGGAATTATAAGAATTGAAACGCATATTTCGGGGATGTTAAAATTACATGAGAATATCAAAAATATGCTATAAATTGGGTTTGAGTAGATAAAAATATCTCTAATTCTATCGTGTTTTCAACTGAAAAAGATACAGATTGAAATGAAAATAAATATAATATTATATTTGATGATGATAAATTTTTAATATCTAAATCAAAGTCAATTAAATCAATAAATTACTTATTAATATGTATAATTATTTTATCATTGATAACTTTTCTATTATTAATTTATTCTTTATATAAAAAAAAGTTATCAAAAAAATGTTTTTTTATATTGTTTAGTATTTTTATATTAGCATTATTATATTCTTTTTATAACTATAATAATAATCATAAAATGATTTTTTGTACTACAATAAAAGAACCTTGAAAAGATTATGATTGAAAATGATGATATGAAATTAAATATGGGACAGTATATATAAAGAATAATATATGATCTACTTTAAATTATGATTTAGAGAAAACAGAGATTGATTGAAAAACTTTTAAAATAATATGAAGTTGATATTTAAGAGATAAAAATGGTATATATTATTATTGAAATAAATTAGATTTTGTAGATAGTTGTTCATTTGAAGTATCACCATTTTTTGATAGTAGATGATATTCACAATGATTTGCTAGAGATAAAAATTATGTGTTTTATTTATGAAGAGTTTTAAAAAAAGCAGATGTGAGAACATTTACAAAAATATGACCTTTCTATAAAGATAAAAATTATGTTTATAATAGCTATGGTGAAACTCTAGATGCTTTAGATGTTAATACTTTTGCTTATAATTCTGAAAAATATTTTTCTTATGATAAAAATTGAGTGTATGTAAGTGAAGATATAATGATTAAATGAGCAGATTGAAAAACTTTTAAAAAAATTGGGGGATGATATTTATATAAGGATAAAAATAATGTATATTACAAAACAGAAATAATAAATTGAGCTGATTCCGAAACTTTTGAAGAAATTTCTTATGAATATTATAAAGATAAAAATTATATTTATAGAAGTAACTGACAAATAATTGAATGAGCTGATTCTGAGACTTTTTCTAAATTTGGAAAGTTTTACTATGATAAAAATTGAGTTTACCCAGAAAAATGATTTTTTATTTCTTGAGCTGAAATTAAAAGCTTTAAAAGTTTAGAAGATTGATATTACATTGATAATAAAAATGCATATTATATTAATAAATATTTTAAAGGTTGAGACTATGCTTATACTTTAAATGTTATTAAAGATGTTAATATTGAAAGTTTTTTAAAACTTTCTAATTGATATGCAAAAGATGATATTAATGTTTATTATTTATGATTAATAGTTGAATGAGTTGATGTAGAATCATTTTCAATAATATGATTAAGTTATACTAAAGATAAAAATAACGTTTACTATAAGTGAAAAATTATTGAAAATGCAGATCCAAATACATTTAAATATTTTTGATGAAAACTTTCTGTAGATAAGAATAATGCATATTCTCAATGAGAAATTATTGAAGGTATAGATCCCAATATATGTATAGATTGGAGTGAATGTAATACTAATTATCCTAAAATGAAAAAATTATTTAATTAAATTTTATTTTATCTAATAGGTGCCTTAAATTTTAATAATTTTTTTAATTTACATCTACATAAATAATAAAAACACATTATAGTTTTAACTATGATGTGTTTTTTCTTGAATAAATTTCTTTAGATTAGTATTAAAATAATATTCTGTAAGTTTTGTATAATCATCTATTCATTTATTTTCAAGTACTTCTATTATATTTTGTAAAGCTAATAATTTATTTATTTTAACTTCTTTATAAATTTCTAGTTTTTTTATTAAATCATTTTTAAATTCTTCTTTTAATATATAACTTTTGAATCCTTTTGAATTATTTATTATTTTTTCATCAAAATATAAGCTAAATCTTGTTAGAAAAACTAATAATCAATTTTTAACTTTTATAATTCATAGAGAGTCTAAAAAGAATAATCTTTCTTTTAATTCACTTATTGTATAGTTTCATTTATATTTTTTTTGCATATAAATTAATAACTCATTAAGATTGATAGATTTTTTATCTTCTATATTTGAATAATCATTATATATAAAATCTAGTATTATTTTTGATTCTTTTGAGCTTATTTCATAATGTTTAATTAAATTTTCTTTATTTTTAACTATTATATTTCATTTTTTTTCACTTATTATATTTTTAAATAAGTAATAATTTTTTATTTTATCATAAAAACCTGCTCCATTATTTTCTTCAAAGTATTCTATATTTTTAATTCTTTTTTTATAAATATTAAATATTTTATCTCTGAAATTTTCATCTTTTAATATACTTCATGGTTCAACTACAATATCTAATTCATCATTATCATTTGATTTTCATAGTATTTTTAATGATTTAATAGTATTAGTTACTTTATTAATTCTTACTTTTTTATATTCAAAATCTTCTCATAAGTCATTAATGAAATTATCTTCAAGTGTATTTAAATCAATAGCTTTCTTCTCCTCTATAATTTTTAAAGCTATAACTTTAGCTATTATTTTTTCTTCTTCATTTAAAAAACTATCTTTTTCAATTATTTCATAACAATCATTTAGTACTTTATTTTCAATTTTATTAAATAATACAAAAGTACTATCATATTTTCTTTTTAATATATTTGTTCAAAAAAACTCTTCATTTTCTAAGAAACTCAATAATATTTTTATTTCTGTAATCCAATTTTTATTGTTAGTTTTTATTCAACTTTTTATAGCTATTTCTCTAGGTGAGAGAACTATTTTATCTTTATCTTTAGGTATATTTATATATTTTAAAAAATTTATTATATTATAGTATTTTAATCAACTATAACTTAAATCTTTTATTCTTTTTTCTATATCTTTTTTATCATAGAAAATTATATTTTGAGAATCTTTTCAATCTCTTCAAGCTCTTCAAATTTCTTGAGTGTAATCTTCTATATTTCAAGGTAAATCATAATGAATTACATATCTTACATTTTCTTTATCTATTCACATTCAAAATGCTTTAGTAGCTACTATTATATTTATTTTTCAACTTATAAAATCTTCTTGAACTTCTTTTTTTTCATTTAATTTCATTCATGCAAAAAAAGATCTAATATTTATTCACTCATTTTTTAAGTGTTTTTCTATTTCTTCTGCTGATTTAACTCTTCAGGTAAATATAATAGTTGTATTTTCTTCTATATTTATTTCTTTTATTTTATTCACAAGTATTTCTAACTTATCTTCTTTTTTATCGATATTAATGAGACTTCATTTGATATTTCCTTTTAATATTTCTTTTGCTTTTATTAATTTTATATCTTTATTTTTAAAATAATCTAAAATTCATTTTTCTACATCAATTGTTGCAGTTGCAGTTAATAGTGTTAAATTGATTTTATTATTTAAGTTTTTCTTTTCTATGTCTTCTATAAAATATTTAATAAAAAAATAGTCTGGTCTAAATTCTTGTCACCACAAAATAAGAGTATGTGCTTCATCAATAACAACTCTTGAAATATATCTATTTTGTAATAATTCTAGTATTTTTTCACTTCTTAATGCCTCTGGAGTTAAAAATAATATTTTAGTTTCTCATGATTTTATTTTATCATAAATTATATCTTTTTCTATTCAGTTTTGATCTCATGATAAATAATTTACTTCATTAAATTCTTTATTTCTTAATCAATCTATTTGATCTTTAATTAATGCTTTTAAAGGAGTAATAATTAAAGTTAAGTGTCATAATTTTTTACCAATAATCCATGCTGGCAATTGATATATTAATGATTTTCAACCTCATGTTGATAAAATAGTTAAAAAGTCATTATTTTCTAAACTATTTTTAACTCAATCAATTTGAGTATCTCATCTAAAATCATTAAATCATGAAAAATCTTTTAAATAACTTTTAATATTTTTATTTAAATTTTTTGATATATTATAATAAAATGGATTAAGTATATTCCTTAAATTATTTTTTAATTCTAAATTTTTATTAAATATAAAGTCAGAAAGAGTTATATTTTTTTTATTTATAAAAAGTATTAAATATCAAATAGCTAATTTTTTATTATTATCTC
>JABWCI010000014.1 GCA_013368515.1 Candidatus Altimarinota bacterium
GGAATTGAATGGGGTAAAATACATTTATTTCCCTACTTTTATTTCTTCACATTGTTTAAGATAATCTTTATATATATCTACTTGATAATCTGGTCTTTTTTCAAGTTCTGGAAAGTATAGATAGCTTTCACATTCTATATTTTCTAAAGTTTCTTTTTCAAATCATTTTAATGATTCTATCAATGGTTTAAAGTTATTATGTGTTACTTTTATCAATTCTTCTTTATGTCTTTCCTCTGGTGAAATATTTTGTGTACCAGTTTCATCAAATTCAATATCTATTTCTTGTTTTTTATCTAAATCACTACCTGTTGATGTATCTTTTTCTGATACTATTTGATTATCTAATGGTAAAATTTCTTGTTTTTTATCTTCTTGTTTAGTACATGAAAATAATATAGTTAATGATAATAGTAATATTATTATTTTTTTCATAGTTTTTAGTTTTATTAAAATATTATATAAAAAATTTATTGCTATTTATTAGTTATATCCTAATACATTCTTATTATTTTTGGAGAATTAACTTGTATATTTGGATTATACTCTATAACAGTTGATGCAACTCTATGTGTACTTCTTAAATTTCATCATGTAACACTCTTTGTTATATCATCAAAATAACAATTCTTCTTTCATGCAAATGCTTCTGTTATTGAAGTAGTTTCATTTAATCACATAGCTGTTATTTTATCAGCATTTGTACATATTCAACTTGTAATTTGTTCTGTTTTAACTAACTGAAAACTTCTTAAATTTTCTAAATTATATTTTGTTGTTGTTATTTCTGTTCAAGTAGATATATAATCATCTGTATTAAATATAGCTTTATTTTGTCATATAGTATTTCTTGTTATCAAATTACCATATATAAATAATTGTCTTTTAAGATTATTTGTATGTGTTGTACTATCAATTACTTGTGTACCATTGTAACTCATAACACTTCATTCACTTATTATTATAGCATCTATATTTGTTACATTTGGATCTATATAAATATTTCATCAATTTATATTATTTGTCTCATCTCTAAGTACTATTATAGTTAATATATCAGTATTATTTACACTATAAATATCATCCTGTATGTATAAATTTCATCATTTTATTATCAATGTATTTTCTCAATTTACTCTTAATCAATTTCAACTATTATTTAATCTAAGTATCTTTCATTTATTATTTACATTTGAAGCTGAAGAATTTTCTATTCATTCAAAATTATACAACATAAGTGATTGTAAAGAACTTCTTATAGTATTTATAGTATCCCATGTCATTCATCTTGTTTGACTATTTATATTCTTTTTTATATTTGTCATAAATTGAGTCAAATTTCATACTCAACTTGAAACATCAAAATTTATACTTAATAATTCACTAGCATTTCTTTGATTTGTATTTCATCATACAAATTCTTCTTCTATTGTACTATTTGTATTTATTACTCATCATATTTGTAATTTAGCATTACTAAATAATACTCTTTAATCTAGTGTTATATCATTTCATCTTGAATCTTTAACTGTAACTGTTAAGTATGTTGGAGTAACTGAATTTGATATAACTATTGTATCAAAAAATGTATCTGTTTCTCTTGATACTAATTTTACACTAAACTTACCAGAATCAGGACAATAATAATTATTTATTGGATCTACTTCAATTCTATATCATTTTCACCAAGCATCACTTCAAGCACTTAGATGTTTAAAATTTCACTGAAAATAATATGAAACACTCTCTCAAGTACAATTACTATTTACTCATGTATTTTTTATCAAATCTATCCTTCAGTCTGGTACAAAAGTACCATATACTTCACTTGTAAATTCTCATGTTGTAAAATATTGTCTCTTATTTTGATTTATATATTCAGAACTTGTCTTGTCATAATTATTTGGTGTAAATCTAAATACTGATATTGTATTTGTTCATCATACTCATATCTGAGTTATTCATGTACCATTATATAAATATGCTCAATATGTGATTCAAAAAAGTGAGATGAAAAGTAGTATAATATATAACCATTTTTTATTCATAATAAGAGTATTATAACCAAGTAAAATGGTTTTCGTTAATTTTCTGAAATAAACGAAAACTGTTTGAGTCCCAATCTTTGATTGGCCCTAGTTTTTGAGTTTATGGAAGAAATTTACGAAAACAAAATATGTTAAGTAATTAACATAATAATATAGATAAATATGTATTTGTATATACTATTTTTTTTTTTTGTATTGACATAGTTTTATATTATTCTTTAGTCAATAAAAAAATTGGATTTCATCCAATTTTTTTATTGATCTAAATTTTCAAGTTTGTAAACTTCATCATTTGAATCTACAAAATATATAAAATCCCCTTCAAAATATATTTTTTCTAAATCTAAACTTGTTTCATAAAGTGATTTTTTTTCTTTTGTTTTTGGATTATATTTAAAAATAGAATTTCCATTTATAGAAGATATAGATAGATTTTTTAATCTTCTTTCATCATCCTTCTTTATTATTCAAATATAAAAATCTTTATAATAAACAAAATCATCAAAAAATGTAAAATATTCTAAATTCTTTGTACTTCTATCAAAAATAAAACTACCCTTTTCCGTTTTTATTATATACAGATTTTCACTTCTTTTTATATAATCTATATCTATAGTTAAGTCTAATTCTAAGAGTAAATCACTTGAAGAATTATAAATATATTTTTTGTTTCAATTTAATATATAATAGTCATCTCCACTAGAATAAACTCTAGAAATAGATAATTTATCAACTGGTACTAAATCAAAATTTCATACTATTTTTTCTCATAGTTTTAAATCTAAGACATTATCTTTTTTTGAAAAATAAAATATATCAGATTCTATTTCTATTATCTTGTAAAAAGAATTTATTTTCTTTAATTCTTCTATTTTTTCTTGTGGAGTAAGTTCTTTGATTTTATTATCATTTTTTAAATTTTCAACTTCTACAAGAGTTATTTCCTTTTTTTGTTCAAGCTCTATTTGTTCTTGTCTTTGTTTTTCTTCTATTTTTGATGGAATATAAAAATAAGTCCAATAAATAAATCAAAAAATACAAAAAGCAAAAATTATTAAAATTCAAATTAATCTATTTGACATAAATTATTATATTATATTTTATATATGTATATATTAATCTTTTATTTCTTGTTTGCAAAATTTATTCTTGATAAAAAATATAAAATGCTTATGCTTAGCATAAATTTTAATTTTAAAAACAAACAAAGATGATTATTGATTGAAAAAAAATATGACAAAAAATCTATGATGAATTGAAACAAGAAGTATCTAAATTGAAAATAAAACCTACTTTATGAGCAATATTAGTATGAAATAATAGCTCTAGTTTGAGATACATAGAACAAAAAAGAAAATGGGCACAATATGTTTGAATAAATTTTAAGCTAGAAAAATTTGATGAAAAGATAAGTGAATTAGAACTATATAATAAGATTAAATCATTTAATGAAGATGTAAACATAAGTTGATATATAGTTCAATTACCTCTACCAAAACATATAAATTCACAAAAAATTATAAATAATATTCATCCTAAAAAAGATGTAGATTGATTCCATCCAAATAATCAATGAAAATTACTTTTATGAGATGAATCTTGATTTGTACCATGTACTCCTGCTTGAATTATGGAGATACTAAAACATGAAAATATAAATGTAGAATGAAAAACAGTTTGTGTTATTTGAAGAAGTAATATAGTTTGAAAACCTGTTATTTCTCTTCTTATTAATGCATGAGCAACAGTTATAGCATGTAATAGTAAAACAAAAAACATAGAAAAATTTACTACTCAAGCTGAAATAGTTATAGTCGCTGCTTGAAGTCCATGACTTTTAAAAGTAAATATGCTAAAAGTTTGAGCAGTTGTTATTGATGTATGATTTACGGTAATAAATAAAAAAATTCATTGAGATGCAGATACAAAACTTATAGATTTAGTTTGAAGCAAAGTAACTCCTGTTCCTGGTTGAGTATGAGCATTAACAGTAGCTTGTCTTATGAAAAATACTCTAAAGGCACACAATTTCCAAAATAAAAAATAGCAATATAATCCCTTATCTTAGGGATTATATTTTTTTTGAAAAAAAGTTTTGACTTATATTTATTTTTTAATAAAATGTGTCTCGCAAGTTAAAAATGAGACTAAGCGGGTGTAGCTCAATTGGCTAGAGCATCTGCCTTCCAAGCAGAGGGTTAAGGGTTCGAGTCCCTTTACCCGCTCCAATTAAAAACTTGTAAAATACGAATTAGAGATTACGAGTATCCCATTCGTGATATCGAAATTCGTTTTTTTATTACTCCGGGTGTATAGCTCAGTTGGTTAGAGCGCATGACTGATAATCATGAGGTCGATGGTTCAACTCCATCTATACCCACCATTAAATTAAGATAAAACAGTGGGAGTTGAAAGGAGGTTTTTTACAAAGTAAAAATTTTATTGCGATGAATAAGAGCAATAAAAACGGATGGCCGACCCGTAGGGCGCCAACTCCATCTATACCCACCATTCTTCATTTTTCGAAGAAAAATTACGAATGGTACAGCCATTTTTGATTTTTTAAATAAAAATACATTTTTTACGGAGACTGGCGCAATTGGCTAGCGCACGCGCTTTGGGAGCGCGGGGCTGTGGGTTCGAGTCCCTCGTCTCCGACCATTTATGTTTTTTTACCCGTATCTTGAAAAAATTCAAGGAAAGGTTAAAATGAGCTTCTATTTTAATCTTAATATTGAAAGATGGAAAAAAGCTCAAAAAAAAGAAAAATAGAAATTATTAGATGAATTTGATTTCAAGAAACATTTGATAATAAATGAAAAAAAATATTAAAACCCGATTTTTGAAAAGACATTGACAAAATTTCTATAGAATCAGAAAACTCTGCTGACTATAATCTATCAAAAGCTTATTTAAAAGATTTAAAAGTTGAAATAATTTGAACTGAATGAAACTCTGAAACATTATTAAACTTTATTAAAAATATATAAACAGGACTGCTTATCAGTATCTATAGTAGATAATAAAAAAAGAGATATAAAAATAATAATTTTATATCTCTTTTTGTTTTTGAAAAATATACCTACCAGAAGTACAAGAACCTATTCATACCTTATGAATTAAGATAAGCTTTGAAGACAAATCAGTTAAAGTTATTCCTATGTTTGATAAAGAGGTAAAAGAATACCTAGAACTTAAAGAAGTAGAGATATTAAATCAAAGCAAATAGCAATTATTCCTAGATTTTTTCTAGTATTTTAGTCATTCCCAAAAGTGTAACATTTTTGTTGATTTTTTACTAAAAAAGCCTAAAAGTGTAACATTTTACATAAACTACAGAAAAAGTAATTTTGCTCCGTTTAGAGAAACTATAAAGTGTAAAGTTTTTTTTTATAGAAAACCCCAAAAGTGTTGCATTTTCTTACTACACTTTTGAAAAATAAAAAAATAGGAATTATTTAGGTTTTTACATCATTAGTTATAAATAATCAAAATTTGATAGAAAATTCAAATTCTAAGATATATATTTATAGTTTTTTATATATAACACTATTTTAAGGTATTTTTACATTTTAAATAAACATAGAAAAACAGCTTAAATAAGCCAAAAAACATTTTGTTTCTGAGATAAAATAAGTATAATAAAATCACTTATTTATCTCTTAATAAAGCCAAAATGAAAATTATTTATAGTCTATGACATTCTACAAAATCAATTGAAGAATTTATTTTTGAAGTAAATTCTGTAAATGCAAGTTATATTGCCGATGTTCGTTCAAAGCCTTATTCTCGTTTTGTTCCTCAATATAATAAAAATAGACTTCAAGAATTATTTTGAAGTAAATATATTTTTATGTGAGATTCTCTTTGATGAATGGATGATGATATATCTTTTGAGAAATTTATGTTTTGAATTGAAAAATTGTCTAATCTCGCAAAAGACCATATTGTGGTCTTTTTTTGTTCTGAAAAAGATTATAAAAAATGTCATCGCCACAAGAAAATAACTCCAGAATTAGAAATAAAATGATTTAAAGTTATTCATTTATAATTTTAAATAAAGTTTTTTTATAGATTCTAATAATATTTCTTTATCTCTATAACTTAAATATTTTTCATTTATGATTTCTTGCTCAAAAATTTTTATAGTGCTTCTATCGTTTATAGATACTATTTTTGAAAAATATTTATTACTATTTTTATAATAAGGTAATAAAGATTTAGCAATATCAATTATATCATTTTCATTATCTGAATTTAAAATATTAAGCATTAGTTTTTGATCATCTGATAGTATTTTTATATTTAATCTTTCATAATAATTTTGTACATTTGATATTGTTGTTTCTTTTTTCCATTCTTTGATTCTTTTTAGAGTTCTTTTAGAATAAACTTTATAATCTCTAGTTGCTATAGTTCAATTTGTATTATATGGATTATGTAAATTTTCAACAGCTAACATTAAAGTAAATAATGCTCTGTTTAAAAACCAATCAGAATAATGTAAATTTTTATATTGAATTATATAATTTAGTAATTCATCTGAAAAATATCAATTAGATGTAAAATAATATTTAGTTGGTAATCATTTGAAGAATAAATATTTATTATCATAAGAATTATCCTTTTTCTTAGAATTATAAAATGAACTAGCACAAATTCAATTTTCAATTGAGTTGTTTCATCATTTAGCAGCTGGTAGAATATGGTCAATCCAGTCAATGTCCCATAATATTGAAACTCCATAATGTAAAACCCATAATATTTTTCAAGAAAAAGCACAGATTCATTTATCTCTTTGAAATATAAAAGATTTTTGTTTATCTGTAAATTCTAATCTTTTCATTTTTAAAAGGTAATGAAAATAAAATCATTACCAAAATAAGAGGTTGAAAATATGTATTTTGTTAAGGCAAACAAAAAGAGAATAGGTTATAAGCTCTCTGTGTTCGCCAAAACAAAATACATTCACACCAACTAATAAAAAGGAGGATAGATGTCAGAAAGACAAATAACCTACCCTCTACACTGTTTATTAGTGTTTGGTGTTAATCAATAATGTATTTTATTTTGGCTTTTTTATAATATTTAAAAAATACAAAAAATCAATCAATTTAAAAATATGTCATTTTTTCTTTATTTTAAGCCATTTTTACTTGTATTTAAAACAAAAATTATTATAATGATTGTAGTTATCAACTAAAAAAATGTAAATGAAAAAAGTCGGTATATATACCCGTGTAAGTACAAGGGATAAGCAAGATTTAGAGGTTCAGTTGTTACCATTAAGACAATATGCTCAAGCAAGGTGATTTTTTATCTATAAAGAATATAGTGATAAAATTTCTTGAGCTAAAGAATCAAGACCATGATTAGACTCTTTAATGGATGATGCTAAAAAAAGAAAGATTGATTCGGTTTTAATTTTCCGTTTTGATAGATTCTCCAGGTCTACAAAGCAACTTATAAATTCATTAGACTTATTTAATTCATTATGAATTGACTTCATATCTTACTCGGAGAATATTGACACCTCTAGTCCAGCTTGAAAAGTATTGTTTACCATGATTTCTGCTTTTGCAGAGTTTGAAAGAAATATTATTTGAGAAAGAGTTAGAGCTTGAATTGAAAAAGCAAAAGCTAATTGAGTTACATTATGAAGAAAAAAACTTGATGTAAATATAAAAAGGATTGTAAAACTAAAAGAAGAATGAATGACTTATAGAGATATTGCTGATAAAATGAGATTAAAAAAATCTTATGTTTACAATAAATATAAGGAATACAAGCTTAATTTAGTGTAAAGCTCTTGTCCAAAAAACCTTGTAAAATTATTGAATTGAAAAATTACTTAAAATACATATTATAGGATTGTAAAAAAGTTCAAAAATTCAATAAATAAAATTAACTAATTTTTGGACAAATAAAATATATTGAAATGTAAATAATATGGAAAATGAAAATAATAAAATTCCAGCTAAGAAAAAACTTAGAGTAGCTTTTTATATAAGAGTTAGCAAGGAAGACCAAAAAGAAATGTATTGACCAAAATTACAACTTGCTAGTTTAAGATGATTATTGAAAGGTAGAGAATATGATTTAGAGTTTGCTTGAGAAGAATATATCTATAAAGATTTAGCAAAAAGTTGAAGTCTTAAAATAGATGATAGACCATGAATGAAAAAATTATTTAATGATTTAAAATATTGAAAACCTTTTGATATTGTAGCTGTTTATAAAATAGACAGATTTGCTAGGTCTTTAAAAGTATTATTAGAAGTTGTTGATAGATTAAAAGAAAAATGAATTGATTTTATTTCCACATTAGAAACCATTGATACTAGTTCACATTTTTGAAAAGCTATGCTTTGAATTCTCTGAGTTTTCGCTGAATTAGAAAAAGATATGAATCAAATAAAAATGAACGATTGAAAAATTAGCTCTATAATAAATTGAAATAAAATCAATAATATATATTGATATGATAGATATAAAGAATGAAAATTAAACTTATTTAAAATAAATAAAATTGAATGAAAAATTGTAGAAAAAATATTTAATGATTTTATTTCTCCAAGAACATTATGAGATTTATCATATATAAGAGATGATTTAATTGAAAAAAAAGTTTTATGTCCTTGAGCAGCAAGAAATACGAAAGCTAATAAAGATATTTTAAACGACCCTTATAAATGGAATAATGAAGCAATAAAAAGAATTTTATCAAATGAAATTTATATTTGAGTATATAGTTATTGAAAGACTAAAAAAAATGACAATAAAGATTTAAAAAATAACAAAGTTTCAGTACCAAAAGATAAGTGGACTAAATCAGAAATAAAGCATTGTCGTATAATTAGTGATGAAACTTTTAAGAAAGCTCAAGAAATTTTAAAAAGCATAAAAGTAGAATCTCATATAAACTCACATACAAATAATTGAAATATTTATATATTTACTTGATTACTAAAATGTGATGATTGTAAAAATCATAGAAAAGATTGAAAAATGTATAGTTGGATTTGAGACCCCTCTAATTGAAGAAATCAATATATTTGTAAATGAAAGCATAAAACTTTAAAAGTTTGTAATACTATTCCTTTGCAAAGTTATGATTTAGATAAAATCATATTATGAGAGATAAAGAATTTAATTAAAAATCCAATTGCTATTAAAAAATATATAAAAAATGATGATATTATAAATGAGGAAAAAAATTATTTAATAGAAGAAATAGAAGTAGCTGAAACAAAAATAAATGATTTAAAGAAATGACAAGATAACCTATATAAAATACTACTTAGTTGAAAATTAGAAGCTATAGATTATGAAAAAGATTATGAAAGATTGCAAGATGATATAAATAAAAAACAACAAGAAAAAGATGAATTACAAGATAAATTAGACTGAGAATTTGAAATAGAAGATTATAATCATTCATTAAAGGTTCTATGAGATATATTGGAAAGAGATATTGATGATATATTAAGTGACCCTTTAAAAGCACAAAAATTTATGAAATATTTAATAGATGAAATAATAATATATTCTAAAGATGATGATTGAACTTATTCTTTATCTTGACCTAAAAAAGAATGAAGAAAAATACCATATAAAATAGAAGTAAAGTTAAAATTACCTCAAGAGTTTATAAATAATTTTCTTGAATTAAATGATATAACTTGAAAAGATATAGTTTGAGAACATTTATGGGAAAAAATAGAAGAAACAGAGAAAGAAAATAATAAAAAAGGTTGAAAATGATGATGAAAATGATGAGGTTGAGCTTTATTAAGTAGTTCTAATTATAATAAAGTTACTGATAAACTAAAAAATATAAAAGAAAATTTATCTAACTGAGAAATACGGGTAAAAAATTTTCTCTCACCATAAATAAATAAAAAACTTCAAATATTAATTTGAAGTTTTTTCTTTTCTTTCATAATTTTTTCTCATTACTTTTAACTTATGAGGTATTTTTATAGTTTTACCTTCTATAATAATATCTCATCTAATACCATCAGGAGGAGTAACATCTGTTTTTTTAATATTTTTATTATATCTAACCAATGCATTTATTGTATTTGCTATATCACGATTATCATCTAATCAATATCTATCTTTTACTATTTTCCATAAAGTATCACCCTTTTGAATTTTATAAGGTTCATCTTCAATTACTTCATTTTTTAAACTTTTTAATCTTTCTTTAGATTCTTTACGAATTTGATCAATTTGTTGTATTAATTTTTCTGCCAAATTATTTTCAGATTGTTCATAAACTTCATCTCATAATAAATTTTGAAATTGTTTTCAAGAAGAAATAAATCAAACTAAACGAAAATTATTTGAATATTTTCTAAAATTTCTTGATATAAAATTATTATTTTTTCAATAAATATTTATTCAATTATTTGATTTTTTTATAACAAAAGATTCTCAATTTGGACTAATAGAATTAAAAGTATTTTTTGTTAAATCAAATAAATTATTTTCCTTCAAAATAATAGAAATCTTATCAAATTGATCTCTTGAAGTGATTTCTATTCATCTATCAAGTGAATCATTTAATAATCTACTTTCTCTACTATTTCAGTGAAAATCAATACTCCTTTGTTCTAATCAATTCATAAAATAAAGATTATATAATATATTTATTTTATTATAACATAAAAATTTAAAAAAATAAAAAAAGCTGCATATTTCAGCAGCTTTTTCAAGGAGTCGAATTATTTCAGCCGACTTTTTTCGCAGGCTCACCATCACGGATGCTTTTGACTTCATCCAAGAGTTGAGCTACGCGTTGCTCTTCGGACGTCTTATGGAGACGGACATTGAATGCCCCCCAAAGACGATCAAAGGTACTTGCCGGAAGCCCCATGATGCTGTAGGGTTCTTCAGGCAGCTTCACCGGCAACCAAGTGATATTAGCCAAAAGGAGCTTGAGCTCTTCTTCATTGTCAACGACAGGTGCTTCCGCAACCGGAGAAACCAATTGCACAACCTTGGCTTGTTCAACAGTTGCAGCTTCAGCTTGAGTGGGTGCTTCTGTCTGTTGAGCTGCGACTTGCTGCAATCCCTTGACGAATTCATCAGGCCCCTTTGCAAGGGCATTCTGAAGAAAAGCCTTGGTATTTGCATCAAAACGGCAGCTTTCAGAGCTGAGCTCAGCCTTGACAGCATCGATGATTTCATTGATCTCACCTTGCTGTTTATTGGCAGCTTCAACAAAACTCTTGGCAGAAATCAATTGAGCCAAAACAAACCCTTGTTCTTGAGAACGTTTGTATACCTTGGCAAAAATTGACGAAAGTACCTCTTCGTTACCTGAAATCGGTTGAGCAGCATGTGCCGCATCGACTTGAGCAACTGCCTTAGCAAACAAGTTTTTCATGGTGATATCTCCTTGTACAACAAAAAAATTGACGATTCTTTCCAGACTTTTCCTTTTCTTCGTATTGTTTACGACATCAATCACCTTGAAAACAAGGTAAAGAATCATAAACAAAACCAATACAGAAAAAATCAGGAAATCTGGTGAATGCAGAAACATACTCCATTGGTCCACATCTTTCCTCCTATTTGAAAATGATGTAATTTTATTATATATTATAAATAATAAATGTCAATATGTTTATATTACAAAAAAACCATAAAATTAAATTTATAGTTTTTATTTTAAATCTCTACCAAATCACCATCTATAACTAGTTGGAAATATAGGAGCTCATCACAATCTAACTCATACCCACATTGTTGGAGCAAGAAATTTATTTAATATATTTCATTTAGAATAAACACAAGAAAAAAGCTCATTATCTGATCTAAATCTATCTATATATGTTCAACCAAAATAATATGTCTTGTCATGATTTGTACAACAATCAAGATAATTTCCATCTGGAAACATAGAACATCAATCAAAAACAAAAGTTTCTGGAATACTTGTATAAGTAAGTTTTGTTTTTTCACTATTACTAGAAAATTGAGTAATAATTAAAAATAAAGTTAAACTTAAATATATAATTATTTTTTTCATATTATTCTAAATCAAGATATTGATCTATTCTTATTTGCCATACAAATTCATCCACGTGTGATACAAGTATCATACCTCATTCAAAAGCATCAAGTGCTTCAGCTATAACTGGTATGTGTCTAAAGTTTATATGATTTGTCGGTTCATCAAGTATCAAAATACCTGGTTTCAAAAATACCAATCTACAAAATGCAACAAGTCATTTTTGTCATTCTGATAGATCTCAAATCCTAGTTTTCATGATATCTCAATTTATAAGAAATCATGCTGCTGTTTTTCTAAGTTCTTGTTCCCCTATTTCTTCTGGAGCTGTTTGTCTCAAACAATCATATACAGTTTGATTGAAATCTAGATTTGAAAAATCTTGTCTATAATAACCTATTTTAACTCATGGAGTCAAAGTACATCAGTCTTCTGCACCATTTACTATTTTTTCAAGAAGTGTAGATTTACCTATACCATTTGGTCAGCTTAAAAGTAAATGATCATCTTTTCTTATTTGAACATCTATATCTTTTACAACAACTTCATCATGTCTTATTATATGAACACTATGTAAATCAAGTAAAACTCAACCAATATCTTCTTGAAGTGGGATTGTAAAATTTTTTATAGTTTTATCTTCCCTTCTTGAATCAACAATATCATCCTCCATTTCTTCTGCTGCTTCTCTCATCTTTTTTGCTACAAGTCTAAGTTTACCTCATTTATGTGCAAATTTTTCTGCTTGTTCTTTTTTTGCTTGTGCTTCTTTTGCAAGACGAGCATTAGCCATATTTTCCTTTTCTATTTTTACTTTTATTTGTTCTACTACATCATGATAATTTCAAACATATTGTTCTACTTTTTTTGTAAATACATCAAGATACAAAACTCAATCAGTAAAACTATTCAAAAATTCAGCATCATGGGAAATAACAAGTACTGTTTTTTTATAATTTTTTAAAAATTCAGTTAAATGCCAAATACCATCTTTGTCTAAATTGTTAGTTGGTTCATCAAGTAACAATATATCTGGATTTTGAATCAATGCTGCAGCAAGTAAAAGTCTAGCTTGTTGTCATCATGAAAAAGCACTTATTTTTTTATCAAGAGGTGCTTTTAAGTTTACTACTTCTAATATTTCTCATATTTGTTTATCTATATTGAAAACTGTTGGATCTGGAAAATATTTTCTAAAAAATGCTTGAACTGTTAATTCTTTGTCTTCTGGTAAAACAACTTGGTATCAAGTTGCTATAGTTAAGTTTTTATCTATGTTGATAACTCATACTTTTTTTTCTAAACCTCAATTTATAAGTTTAAAAATAGTTGATTTACCTGCTCAGTTTTGTCACATTATAGTTATCTTACTACCTTTTCTTACATTGAAACTAACTTCTTCTAAAATAGGTTTTCTAAAATCGTAGTGGAAATCTACGTTTTTAAAACTTATTACAGTCTCGTTTGAACTCATTATATTATTAAAATTAAATTATAAATCGTGAAGTAATATACACAAATTATGAAAAAAATGAAATTTAAGTATAAAAAAACACCATAAATGGTGTTTTTATTATATATTTTCATATCTATCATTCATAGAATCAAGTATTCTTTTTGTTGATATAACATAAGCTCAAGTTCTCAAATCTACTTTATGCTCTTTTGCTTTTTCAAATACATCCACGGCTGCCTTTTGTATCTTTGTTTTCAACTTAGTATCTACTTCTTGTTCATCCCAATAAAAATTTGTATTATTTTGAACTTGTTCAAAATATGAAACCATAACTCAACCAGCATTTGCTAAAATATCAGGGATAACAGCTATATTTTTTCCAAATAAAATATTGTCAGCTTCAGGAGTTATAGGTCAATTTGCAAGTTCTAAAATAAGTTTAGATTTTATATTAGGAGCATTTTCAGTAACTATTTGATTTTCAAGAGCTGCTGGAACAAGTATATCACAAGACATTTCAAGTATTTTTTCATTTGTTACTTTTTCTGCATCTTTGTAATCAACTACTGATTTTTTATTATTTTTAAGAGAAACTATTTCACTTAAATCAAGTCAGTTTTCATTGTAAATTCATCATTTTGAATCAGAAATTCAAATAAGTTTTGCTCATAATCAAACTAGTATTTCTGCAAAAGTAAGACCTGCATTTCAAGCTCATTGTACTATGAAAGTTTTTCAAGTTAATTTATCTCAAACAAAATCTAGGTATTTTTGTAAAACATAAACTCAACCTTGAGCAGTTGCTCTACCTCTTCATTTTGAACCTCAACTTGTTAATGGTTTTCAGGTAAAACTTCCAGGAGAATAAATTCAAACAAGTTTTGAATATTCATCCATCATCCAAGACATAATTTGAGGAGTAGTATTTACATCTGGAGCAGGCACATCTATTTCTGGACCTATATATTTGTACAATTCTCTAACATATCATCTAGATAACCTTTCGAGTTCTGTAATTGATAGAGTTTTTGGATCAACTATAATTCAACCTTTTCAACCTCAAAGTGGTATATCTACAACACTACATTTTACACTCATCCAAACAGAAAGAGCTTTAACTTCATCTCTTGTTACATCTTGGTGAAATCTTATACCACCTTTAAATGGTCAACGAGCATCATTGTGCTGACTTCTAAAACCAGTAAAGACTTTTATTTCTCAATTATCCATTTTTACTGGAATACTTATTTCAAGCAATCTTTTTACATTTGAAATAACTTCAACTTTGTCTGTATATTGTTTTTTATCAAGTATATCTATTGCTTTTTTTAATTGTTTTTGAGCATTTAAAAAAGGATTATTATTTGTCATATTTTTTTAATTATTTTCTAATTATTATTTCATCTTTGCTAAATCTAACTTTTGGTCTAAGTGCATTTTTATCATCACTACTTCTGTATCAAATTGGTAAAACAACTACTGATGCTAAACCTAATTTATCAAGTTCCAATATTTCATCATATTTTGATGGATCAAAACCTCAAATAGCACATGAATCAATTTGTTTTTGAGCTAAAAAATTCATCACATTTCAAAGTGCTAAAAATACTTGATCACGAGCCCAAGAAGTTTTAGATTCTAAAGTCATATTTGAAAAATATCATTTCATCATATTTTCATAACCTGATAATTGTTCTCTTGTAGCTCAAGTTATCTTTGAATTATTATTCAAAAAATTATCTATATAATTATCATCTATATTTTTCACTCTAGCAAAAACAAGCAAATGTGAAGCCTGTGTTATTTGACTTTGATTCCAGCTGTGAGCTTGTAATTTTTCTCTTGTTTCACTATTTTCAACTATGATAAGTTTCCATGGTTCAAGTCAAAAACTAGATGGAGTTAATCTAAAAACTTCTATTATTTCTTCTAAATCACCCTCACTTACTTTTTTACTTGTATCAAAACTTTTTGTTGCATATCTCCAGTTTAGATTTTCTATTAAATCCATATTTTTTTAATTATAATATAATACAATACTTTTATATAACTATACTTTGTATAGTAAATCTATTGTATTTATTTATTTATTTTTGCAAATAAAAAAAGTAAAAACAACATTGTTTTTACTTTTTTTTAAGTTCTAAATAATTTATTTTGAAAATTTATCATCAGGATTTAAAGGATTTTTATATGGATAAATTCTTCATTAAGATTCTGGATCATCTATTTTAAATTTTGGAAATATATAATCAGGTTCTTGTTTGTAAGGTGGAATTGAAGTATCTATATATGGAGGTTCAGGAAATTTTGGTTTTTTAACATATGTTCTATCTTTATATTCTCTATTTGCTCTGTTAACTCATTCCATATCTGCATGTGTACTTCAATCTTTTGCCATAAAAGGATATTTTGGAAATTTATTTTTTGATAAATCAATTTTATCTAAAATAAAATTATTTCATCATAATACTTTATCAACTCAAAATGACTCTTCTCTTCAAGATTTTATATCATAAGATAATTTTTCTGCTCTCCTTCTGTCAATTTCTCTTTGTTCTGCAGCTAATAATTCAGATCTTTCTGCTCTCCTTCTGTCAATTTCTCTTTGTTCTGCAGCTAATAATTCAGATCTTTCTGCTATCCTTCTGTCAATTTCTCTTTGTTCTGCAGCTAATAATTCAGATCTTTCTGCTCTCCTTCTGTCAATTTCTCTTTGTTCTGATAACCATTCAGCATCTTCCTCTCAGATTCCACTTTTCCAACTTAATTCTAATACCATAATAATTAAATTAAATACTAAATTTTTATTATTTTATCATATAAAATATATCTTGTCAAAAAAATTATTTTCTTAGTTCTAAATAATTTATTTTCATCTTATGTTCCCTAAATATACTCTCAAATTCTGTTAGATTTTTTTTATCAAAACTTTCTATTTCATTTTCATAATCATATGATAATTTTTCTATATTCCATTTTCAAAATTTATTTATTAATTCTAAAGAATACTCAAAATATCAAAGGTGGTCAGTTTTAAAAATTACTTTTCAATCTTTTTTTGTTACATCATATAAATCTCTCGAAAATTTATCGCTCCAAAGTCTATTTTTTCTTTGTCTATATTTTTTATCCCAAGGATCTGGAAAAAAAATATAAGTTAAACTAACCTCATTTTTTTCAAATATTTTATCTATATTTTGAGCCATAGATTTAACCAAAACAAAATTATTTCATCATTTCGATAAAGTTTTTTCGGCAGTTACAAAAAGTCTTTTGTATCTTATTTCAAATCAAATAAAATTATTTTGTGGATTTTTAGCAACTTCTCCTGAAAAAAAATTTCAAAGTCCAGTTCATATTTCAACTACTATATCTTTTTCATTTTTAAAATAATCTTTCCAAAGTCATTTTTTTTCAAAAGCTTCATTTTCCTTATCTATTATTTTATCACTATCCTCTACTTTTTGTATGTATGCATTTATTTCTTTGTATTTTTCACTCATTTTATATTTCTAAATTTTTATAATGTGTTAGTTTATAACTTTTTTCTTGTTTTAAAATAGTAATTACATCAAATCTTATTTTTTCAAAATTAAGGTGATTTTTTACGACATAATACTCAATTGTTTTTCTAAATCTGAAAAGTTTAAATTTTGTAATTGATTCTTCTGGTGTTCAAAATTTGATACTATGTCTATATTTTACTTCCAAAAAAATAGTTATTCAATCTTTAAAAGCGATAATATCAACCTCTCAAAATCTACCAAATTTAAAATTTGTATCTAGTATTTTAAATCAATTTTTTTGAAGGTATTTTATAGCTATAAGTTCACCTTCATCTCATTTTTGTTTTGTTGTTTGATTCATTTATAGTAAATTAGCGGAGAGCTTTTTTACATTATTATAAAATATGTTTTAATATTTCATTATTTATTTCTTCTATACTTCTCATTTCACCTTCCTTTTCACAATCTATCTTTGTCCAATCATATTTTTTTACTACTTGCATTGCCGCATTATAAGCATTTGTAAGATGATTTTTATCTTCTTCATGAAGGTCCATTTTTTTACCATCTTTTAAATATTCTCTATCATCTTTTTTTAAAACAAGTTTTTGACTAGTTTCAGGAGTGACATTTAAAAAAATAACTTTATCTGGTTTTCTTATACCAAAAATATTAAACTCTAAATCATAAATCCAATCTAAAAAATCATTTCTTTCATTTTTAGAAGATATTTTTCATGTCTGATGAATCATATTAGCAGAAACATATCTATTACTGATTATATAATCAAAATTGTTAAAGTCTTCTTGCAAATTAAAGCTATCATCAAATCTATCTAGTGCATAAAAAATACTTGCTTGTTTTGCAGTTATATTTTTCCCATATCATCAATTTAGATATTTTTCTACAAAAAAAGCTGATTTTTCACCATATCTAGGATAATCTAAAACTTTTACTTTTTTCCCAAGTTTTTTTAGATTTTCTTCAAGTAATTTTACTTGAGTTCATTTTCCAGACCCATCAAGTCAATCTATTACTACAAACATTTTTTATATATTTTAAGATTAATTTTTTTTATTATAGTGTATTTTTGAAAATATAAAAATTTTATGGTAAAATATAGTTAATAATTAATAATAAACTAAAAAATGAATCCTAAAGGTTTTTATGAAAGACAAATAGATCATTTAGAAAATGCTAGAGCAATAAATGAAGTAAGAAGTGAATATGATGCTTTTTTAAAAGAATATTTAAAAAAGGATTTTAAAAATAATGAAAGTGAAAATGAAGAATTAGAAAAAATTCTTACTTTTATTGAAGCAAAAAATGATTGAGCTAAAGTTATAATGTATATAAATTATTTAATTGATGGAAATCCTGAAAATTTATCAACTGATGATTTGGCACAACTAGCTAAATTAAAAAATACTTTAGTTAGAAAAGAAATAAATAATATAAATAATGATTATCAAAGAAATAATATAGATTTTGAAATCGTATGATGAACAATAGAAATTAAAAAAGTTTCTATAGAACATAAATGATGATTAAAATTTGAAAAATGAAAAACTGAAAATAGATTATATGATATAGTTGATGAAAGGGTTATACCAAGATGAAATAATATTTATACAATTCAGTTAAAAAGACAATGATCTAGTAGAACATACCAATTTAATATAAAATATAATTGAGATAACTCTATTACAATTTATGATCAATATGATAGATATATATGAAGACAAATAATAGAAGCTAAAGAAAAAACTATAGTTAGACAAGGTAGATGATATACTGAAATTTATAAAACTCCTTGATTTGTTACTATTGACACTAAAGATATGAAAATAAGACTAAATATAATGTTTAAAAGATAAAAAACTGATTAAAATCAGTTTTTTTCTTTACATTTAATACAAATAATTTAGAATATAAAAAAGAAATTAATATACTTAAACAATTTTGGTTTTGATAGTTTTTGAAACAAACGAAAACTGTTTGAGTCCCAATCTTTTGATTGGCCCTAGTTTTTGAGTTTGTGTAAGAAATTTATCAAAATCAAATTTTTTATTCACTATAAAAATATTATAAAAAATGAGCATAAGCGAAGAGTTAGAATCAGCAATAGATATAGTAGACTTAGTATCAAAATATGCTAGTCTAAAAAAGTCAGGGGCAAATTACAAATGTAATTGTCCTTTTCCTGGTCACAACGAAAAAACTCCTAGTTTTATGGTAAGCCCAGCAAAACAAATTGCTTATTGTTTTGGGTGTCACAAATGATGATGACCTATAAAATTTGTAATGGATATAGAAAATTGTGAATTTAGAGATGCTCTTGAGATACTTTGAAACTACACTTGAATAAAAGTTAACACAAATTTTAATAAAGAAAAATTTGAAGAAAAAAAGAGTATGTATTCTCTTTATAAAGATGCTAGTAATTACTATAAAAATGCATTAAAAAATTATCCTGAAATCAAAAAATACTTATTTGATAGATGATTAAATGATGATATAATAAGAGATTTTTCTATATGATATAGTGATTCTTGAGTAGAATTATATAACTACCTTAAATCAAAATGATATGATGATGAGCAAATAAATGAATCACATATATTTTTAGATTTAAAAACAAAAAAAGATAAATTTATAAACAGAATTATATTCCCTGTTCAAAATGCTAGATGAGATTTCGTAGCATTTGCTTGAAGAATACATGGATCTTGAGAACCAAAATACCTAAATTCTCCAGCATCTGAAATATATGATAAATCAAATATATTATACAATCTTTTTAATGCTAGAAATTCTATAACCAAACTTGACTACGCAATAATCACAGAATGATATATGGATGCTATTGCTCTAAACAGATGAGGTTTTACAAATGTAGTTGCGGTTTCTGGAACAGCATTAACAGAAAAACATTTAGTATTATTAAAAAGATTAACAAAAAAAATATATCTTTGTTTCGACTGAGACTCTGCTTGAGAGAAAGCAACTAAACTTAGTTTGGAAAAAATGAAAAATGAAGGTTTTGAAGTAAAAATTATCTTGTTATCTTGATGAAAAGATCCGGATGAAATAATAAGTTCAGGAAAAGATTTTACTGATTTTATTACAAATGCTCTAACCCCTATTTGATACTATATTAAAAAATCAAATTTTGATACAAATAGTATAGAAGAAAAGAAGAAACTACTAGGTGAATTACTTGATATAGTAAAAAGTTATTCTGATAATATAGAAAAAGATTTTTATCTAAAAGAAATTTCTAGTTTGTTAAATATAAACTCAAATATAGTTTATGATGCTTTTAACAAAATAAGATTTACAAATCACGAATCAAAAAATAAAAATCAAGAAATAAAACAAACTCTAACATCAAGTGAAATTGCAATTTGATATTGTATAATAGATGAAAAAAATATTGAATACATCAAAAAAAATCTAATTTTTAATGAATGATTATGAAAAGATTTAGAATGATTTTTTGAAAAATGAATTTCATATTTAGATAGTTTAGAATTATCAAAAAAAGAAAAATATAAAGCTATTTCACTAAAAATAGAAAGTATTAATAGTGAATCAAATATAAATCACATAGAAGAAGAATTAAAAAAAGTAATTGATTGATTAAATAGAGAGATTTTTAAAACAGAATCTGCAAAATTGAAACAAGACATAAGCTCTGGAAATAATGATGCACTTTTAAAATATAGTTTACTGATATCTAAAGCAAAAAAAGCCCAAATAAAATAAATTTGATTATTTGTGCTTTTTTTATATAATAATGCGCGGAAAAGAAGTAAGACTTCCATATAAAAGATAAAAAAAGATAATAATACTTTTTAATCCTTCTAAAAAGATAGAAAAGAAGGAATTTTTTGTATTATAATACATAAGATACTCATATTTATATTTACTAATAAAAAGCTAAATGGCAGCTAAAAAAGAAAATAAAAAAGTAAAAAATAATATAGCCGAAGAAATATCTCTTGATGATTTGGATTTAGATATACTTAGAGAAGTAGGTATAACTGATGATGAGATAAATGATTTTAATAATACTAAAAAAACTGTTAAGAAAGAAGAAGTAGTTAAAAATGAAACATCTCCTAAACAAGAGAAAAAAACTAAAAATATAGATTTTGATTTTGATGAAAAACCAAAGAAAAAAAGATTAAATGATGATTTTGAAGACGAAGATAAAGAAGAAGATGATTGATTTGAAGATGAGTTTGAAGATGATTTTAACTTTGAAGATGAGTTTTCAGAACCAACATTAGAAGATTTAGAAGAACTAAAAGACATAGATTTTGAAGATGATTTTGAAGATGTAGCACTAGCACTTCAAAAAGAAAAATGAATTAATAAATTACCTAAAGACAGAAGTGAAGATAAAAGAAGAGTTTGAAAATGATTAAACGAGTTTATTGATGTAAATGTCCCTGAAAAAATACTGGAATGAATGCCAGAATGAATTAAGGAACTAATGAAAAAGTGAAAAAAAGACTGAAATGTAACTCAAGATGAAATAATGTCTGCCATACCTAATGCTGAAGATGATATTGATTTGCTTGATGAAATCTATACTAGATTTTTGCAATTAGAGATAGATATAGTTGATAATATGGATAAAGATAACCTATTTTCAACTGATGAAAAAAAGAAAAAAGACAAATCAAACATCTCTCTTTCAGAAATAAGTGATGATTCTATAAGAATGTACTTAAATGAAATTGGTAGAGTTGAATTATTATCAAGTGAAGAAGAAATAGAACTTGGTAAACAAATAAGAGCTTGAAGCATGGAAGCTAGAAAAAAACTAGCAGCAGCAAACCTAAGACTTGTTGTTTCAATAGCAAAAAAATACATGTGAAGAGGACTTTGACTTCTTGATCTAATTCAAGAATGAAATGTTTGATTATTTAGAGCTGTTGATAAATTTGATCCTGATAAATGATTTAAATTTTCTACTTATGCAACTTGGTGGATTAGACAATGAGTAACTAGAGCAATTGCTGATCAAGCTAGAACAATTAGAGTTCCAGTTCATATGATTGAAACTATAAACAAATTTACTCATACTTACAGAAGACTTACTCAAGAACTTACAAGAGAACCTCTTATGGAAGAACTAGCAACTGAGCTAGATATGGATATAAGAAAAGTAAGACAAATAATGAGAATTTCTCAAGATATATTATCTCTTGACTCACCTGTTTGAAGTGAAGAAGATACTAGTCTTTGAGATTTTATAGAAGATGATAAAAATCCAACTCCAGATACTCAAACAAATATGAATTTATTAAAAGATAATTTATATGAAATGCTTGATTTTCTTACTCCTAGAGAAAGAAAAATAATCATAATGAGATTTGGTTTAGATGGTTGAGATGTACATACTCTTGAAGAAGTTGGTAAAGAATTTTGAGTAACTAGAGAAAGAATAAGACAAATTGAAGCAAAAACTCTTGAAAAATTAAGAGAACATCCAAATGCTGATAAAATTAAATTTTTCTAAATAAAAAAATAAAACCTTTAAAGGTTTTATTTTTTTATCTAGTAAAAAGTGGTGGTGGAGTTAGTTGTATATTTGAATTATACTTTATAATAACAGGATAATCATCATATGAAACACTTCTCTTTGTATCATAACCTCTTCTTAAGTAATTTAAATCATATTTTTGAGATATATCTAAAGTACATAAATTAGTTATAAAAAATGGACATAAATATGGAGCTTGTACTGATCATCAAATAGTATTATTTGAGAAAACAGAACCATATATATATAATTGTGTATTTAAATAATCATATGTTCAAAAATTTTCAGGAGAAAGAATTTTATTTAAATCATCAGTTTGAGTTATTCTAGTAGTATCACTACTAGCAATAGCTTTATCAGCATATAATATAGCATTAATTTCTGTAACTCATCTATCTATAAATATATGTCATCCTCTTCATTGTTCATCTTTAAGAACTACTATTCATAAAATATCTTGAGATAAATTATTAGCTAAAGTATTTGATCTAATAAATAAATTTCATCATTCTATTAATATAGTTTTTCTTCCTGTAAAGTTAGAAGAAAGATTAAGTGTTACATTACTTCAATTTAATCATCAGAAATATAATACATCTCATATTTGAACTCATGGACTAAGTTGGTTTAAATTAGTAATATTTCTAGAACCATTACTAGGAGTTATCTCTCTTATTAATGAATAAGCATTTCTTCTAATATCTCTTTGTAATACTGATTTTTCTAAATTTCAAAGTAAAGAATAATCAGTTCATTCTTGTCAAGCTACTAATTCAGCTTGTTTTTGACTATGAGTTAATCATTCAATTTTAACTCATCTTTGAGATGTATTATCTCAAGTAGGAGTTCAAGCATATCTATCCATTCAATAAACATAAGAACTATAAACTATAGTTTTTGCATCTAATACATGTCTTATATGAGTAGCAAAATAAGTATTTTGTTCTGCTAAGCTTAATGTTCAATTTTGAATTAATTGAGTTATTATAGGACTTGTTGATGTTCAAAAATTAGTTAAGCTTGATTGATTTGATTGTCTTCAACTTACAATAGAATTTAAACTTGATGCAGTATTTAATCTATAACTCATACTAAGATTAGAATGTGCATTATGATTTCATCAATCAAAATATCAATACTCTAATAATATATTTTTAGTTCATCATGCATTTACAGAAATATTTCATTCTTGTGGACTTCATACTATTAATCAATTATCAATAATACTTCAAGTAAGACCAGTAATATAAGGAGGTCTAAAATCAAAATCTAAACTATTATGTAAAGTAGTTAATCATCATCCATCTGAAAGAGTAACTCTAACATTATTTATAGTAAAACTTCAATCAACATATTGTTGTCAATTAGTAGCTCATGTTTTAAAAGTAGGACTATAAACCCTAAATGGTAAATTATATGAAAGTGGAGTTCAACTTGAAATAGTTGTATTATTTGTACGATTACTTCACATAGTTCAAGGAGTAAAAGTAGATCAATTAATAGGAGATATTTCAACTCAAGAATTTCAATTTCTATTATATTGATTTAAATATAAATCATTATTGTAATTAACTGAAAAAGCTAAACTTCTAACTCATGGTACAGGTAAAACAAAATTATTAAATTGATCTCTGATTATAAAATTAAGATTTCTTATACTTCAGTCTGCAATATTAGAAGAAGTAAATCAATTAGATCAAGAACTAGAAGAATTTGCAGCTGTAATATAATTAGCATATATATTATAAATATACGTTGGTAAATTTCATGCAGTCATACAATTTCAAGCAGCATCACATATTTGAGTTAATCTAAAAATATATTCTCTATAATTATTAGAATTTCTTTGATTATCAACAAGAGTAATATCTCTATTTAAAGTTAAAGTAGGAGATGAAGAAGTTACAAGATCTCAATTAGATAAAATATTTCAGGTAGTAGCAGGAGTATTAGCTCTTTCGAATCTACCCTGTATACTTGTTATAGGTGCTCATCAAGATGGTCATACAGATATAGTAAAGTTTTCTACTAATTTAGCAGTTATATATGTATTATTCTTAGTAACTCAATTTCAAGTTATATCACCTGGAACAGGTCGAGTTCTATCTATTCTATAAATTTGAGAATATACTCTAGTGTTTCAAGCCCAATCCCTTGCACAAACATGCAAAGTATGTTCTCAGTCAGTAGCAGGAAAATTTACAGTGTAATTTTCATATGTTCATGTAGATATAGATCAAGCAGTTCTACTTGTAATTTGTGTTCATCATGATAAACAATTTGCAGGTAAAGCAGATCCCCAATTAAATCTAACTTGTCTTAATGTTCACTGAGCAGTACTTCAATCTAATCAAATATCTCTGAATCTAATTACTAAATTTGGGAATCAAATAATTGAAGGATTAAACCAGTTTCAACTATTATGATTAGTTGAAGTAATATCTGGAGAAGTGTTATCCCGTCTATTACAAACAACATTTCATCATGATCTACTTACTGCCCTTCTATTTGCACCACAAGATGTAGCTCAATTTATTAAAGCAACATTAATATAATATGCAGTTCAAGGTAAATATGTATAACTGTTACATGTCAATGATCATGAACTTGGAACAGCCCTAGGTAAAGTTCAAGATGGTATAGATCATGCTGCACAATTTCTAACTCAAGAATTACTTGTCCGTGAAATAGATGCATTTGCATCTAATATTCAAAAAGATATATAAGTAAAAAAAGATAGAAATATTATTATTGATTTTTTCATAATTAAAAAAGAGAATAAATTAATATATAATATATTCTCTCATAATTTTAATATTTATGCAAAAAATTAGTACTTTAAATATGGATAATTTAAATTTACTTCATTAAAATGCTTTATTTGTAGGTCTTTAGCCCTAGAAATTATATCTACTCACGGATTTAATTTTTTTAACAAAATATCCATATTGCTAATAACAAAATCAATCTCTTTAGATATTTCTTCTCATAATGGAGTTAATTTAGCATATTTTTTTATTACTTTTTGTAAGAATTTAGTTTTTATATGATAAAGAACTATTTTTTCTAACCAGTATTTATTTTCTCAAAAAAATCATTCATAATAAGCTTTCATTATAATATACATTGTTGGAGCGAATGCATGATATCATATAAATACTCAATAGATATGTCTAGCATCAGGTCTAATTGCTGAATAATAAATTTCTTCTTTAGTATTAAGAACTACTTCATCAAATTGCATAATTAAATTTAGTTTATTATGACTAGACTCATGAATAATAGCTTCTAAATTATTTATCTCTGGCATGTCAGAACTTATAGTATATCACAAGTAAAGATGTCATATTGCTTCTTTATATGATGCAGAATTATGAACTCATACTGAAGTTCATAAAGGTATTATTTTTTTTATTATTTTATTTAATTCAGAATATATTCAAGTATCTACTTTTTTTAATAAACTAAATGTCTTTTCATAAATTTTTAACCATTCATCTTCAGTTTTTACTCAATATGAAATATATCATCAAGTATTTTTATGGTCTGGATGTGCATTAAATACATTATAAGGATTATTATCATCTAAAGTAATAGAGATATTAGTTCAATATATTTTAGTTCATTTATTCATTATTAAATTTTCACTATTAATTCATTCACTTAAAAATATATTTATTTGAATAGATAATTCAGACAAGTATTTATTAATATCTCATAAATATTGAGGTTTTTTTAAAATAATTTCTTTATTTAATAAATTAATAATAGATGATTGGTCGGTATTTAATATAAATGTTTTATTATCTGATTTTATTAATTTACTAAATTCATTTACTAGAATTCATTTATCAATTAAATTTTTTATTATTAATATAAGTTTATCATAAT
>JABWCI010000005.1 GCA_013368515.1 Candidatus Altimarinota bacterium
ATATAATATTACTACAATATTTAAATTAAATCAAAAAAAATACATTTTAGATTAAATAAATTGTTTTTAAAAGTTTTTAACATTACTTTTTAAGTAATTTTGATAAAGTTTTTTTGCTAAATATAATTTACTAGTCCTAAATAAGGAGGAAAAATTAAAAAGTAAGTAATTAAGCCTATTATGGCTGTATAATTTATTTGAACAATATAATTTTTAATAAAAATTAAAATGTGAGCATCTAATACTATTACAACTATTGATATATGAAGTTCTAAAATTAGAACTGTAATATGATATTTTGATAAAGAAAGAAATGATGATTTCAATATACTTTGAGTTTGAATTTCAAATTCAACTGCTATGAGAAAGTGAAATATACTTGATATGGAAGAATTTAAAAATAATTTAGATGCTTCTTTAGAAGAAGCAGAGAAAATGGCATGAGAACATGTTTCTTGAGCTTATATTTCATTTAATTCTTCAAGCTTTGATGTAATAAGAAGCAAGTGAATAGTTTCTGTTACTTGATCTGAAGTTACAGAGGAAGATATTGAAAGATCAATTGAAAAGGCTAAAGGTTGACTTGATATGCCAAATAAAGAGATTTTAAAAGTTGTTCCTGAAAGTTTTGTAGTAGATTTAGAAGATGGGATAAAAAATCCATTGTGAATGTCTGCTAGAAAATTGGAAGTTACTGCAAATATATTTTCTATGAATTTAAATGTTTTAACAAACATTAAAAAAGCTATAAGTGATATAGGTATAGAAATATATGATATTTATCCAAATTTGTTATCAAGTCCTGAATGAGTTTTAACAAAAAGACAAAAAGAATTATGAGTAGTTTGTATTGATATTGGTTCTTCTACTACTTGAGTTACTGTTTTTGAAAACTGAGTTTTAAGTTTTTCTACAATTATTCCTTTTGGTTGAGACAATGTAACTAATGATATAGCTTTGTGACTTAGAACTTCAACTGCTATGGCGGAAAAAATAAAACTAGAATATGCAGAGTTAGATTTAGAAAATAGAGATTGATTTAATGATAATGATTTTGATTTAAGTGAATTAAACATGTGAGAAGAGTGAAGTGTATCAAGAGAATATCTTTCAAAAATTGTTACAGCAAGATATGAAGAAATATTTCAATTTATTAGAGATGAATTAAAAAAGATTTGAAAAGATGGTATGTTACCAGAATGAGCTGTTTGTGTATGAGGATGATCTAAAATAAAATGATTTGTAGAGCTTGCAAAAAAATCTCTTAGATTACCAGTTTTTATAGGTTTGCCTTTTTCTAAAGATGAACTTGTAGATGCTTCAATATCAGATCCAGTATTTTCTGCTGTAATTTGAACTATGATTTTTTCAAATTTATATTGAAACAAATGACCATTATTTTCTATAAATTTTAGTTCTATAATAGAGTCACTAAAAAAATTATTTAAGAAAATATTACCTTAAAAAAAACTTTATTTATAATAATTTAATATGATTAATAGAAGAGAAGATAAATTAAAAAATTTATTATGAGGGAATTCATGAGATTTATGAGGACCTCAAGAAGTAAAACTTAGCTGAGGTATATCTCCAGTAGCTAAAATAAAAGTAGTTTGAGTAGGTTGAGCTGGTCAAAATGCAGTAAATAGAATGATTGAATCAGGTTTAGATTGAGTAGAATTTGTTTCTATAAATACAGATGCTCAAGCTTTATATAATTCACTTGCTCCAAAAAAATTAAATATTTGAAAAATTATGACTCATGGTTTATGAGCATGAGCTAATCCAGAGGTTGGTAAAAAAGCTGCTGAAGAATCAAGAGAAGAAATTAAAAACGCTTTAGATTGAGCAGATATGGTATTTATTACTTGTGGTCTTGGTTGATGAACTGGTACTTGAGCTGCTCCAGTTGTTGCTGAAGTTGCAAAAGAACTTTGAGCTTTGACAGTTTGAATAGTTACTAAACCATTTTCATTTGAAGGTCAAAATAGAATGAGTAAGGCATTGGATGGTTATTCTTCTTTAAAAGAAAAAGTAGATACTCTTATCACAATTCCAAATGATAGAATTTTAACTATTATTGATAAAAAAACTCCATTACTTGATGCGTTTTCAATAGTTGATGAAATTTTAAATCAATGAGTACAATGAGTTTCAGACCTTATAACTCAACCAGGTTTAATTAATGTAGACTTTGCAGATGTGACTTCTGTTATGAAAAACGCAGGTTCTGCACTTATGGGTATAGGTTATGGTTCTTGAGAAAATAGAGCAACTGAAGCTGCTAGATCAGCAATAGATTCACCTCTTCTTGAATTATCAATTGCTTGAGCAAAATGATTATTATTCAATATAACTTGAGGTACTGACTTATCAATGTATGAAGTTGATGAGGCTGCTAGAATAATTACAGACAATGTAGATCCAGATGCAAATATTATATTTGGTGCTACAATCAATGAACAATATAATTGAGAATTAAAAATAACTGTTGTTGCAACTTGATTTGATGAAGAATCAAATAATCAATATGCTTGAGAGTCTAGAATGACTGCAAAAGCTAATCCTTTTGGTAGAAAACCAGTTTCATCAAGTGATTCAAGAGTTACTCCAAGTACTCCATCTAAAAAAATTGAAGAAGACTTAGATGTTCCAAGTTTTTTGAGAAAAAAAATGTAAAAAATGTAGATTTTTAAAATCTACATTTTTTATTTTTCAAATTATCTTGATTTTATTTTTAAATTTTATACAATTATATCTGTAAAATGAAAAGTTCTATAGAGGGATTTGCAAATGCAAATCTTTTTTATTTGATAATACCTTAAAATATGTTAAATGTAAAACAAATAAATCAAGCAATAACTTTGATTTCTAAAGAAAAAAATATCTCAAAAGAGAAACTTATTGAGATAATCGAAGCTGCTATTAAAACAGCTTATAAAAAAGATTATTGAAATAAAGATGAAGAAGTAAATGTAAAACTAGATTTAGAAAATGAAAGTTTACAAGTTACAGTTGAAAAAACTTTAGTTAGTGAAGTAACTAATCCAGCACTTGAAATAAGTTTTGAAGAACTTTGAGAAGATGCTGAATGATTTGTAGAAGGTGATATTATTGAGCTTGATGTTACTGATGAAATTCAAAATGATGATAATGGTGAAAGTTTTGGTAGAATTGCATCTCAAGCAGCTAGACAAGTTATAATTCAAAAGATGTGAGAATCTGAAAAAGAAAAGATTTATGAACTTTTTGAATGAAAACAATGACAAATAGTAAGTGTTAAAATTGATATAGTTGAATGATCAAAAGTAGTTTTTGATTATATGTGAAATCAAATAGTTTTACCAAAAGGTGAACAAGTTTCTAGAGATAATTATGTAGCTTGAGCAAGATTTTTTCTTTATGTAGCAGATGTTTCTAAAACTGAAACATGAGCTCCTAGAGTTATATTATCTAGAAAAAGACCTGAATTAGTAACTGCTATATTTGCTGAAAATGTTCCTGAAATAGGAGATTGAATTATAAATATAGATAAAGTAGTAAGACAAGCATGAGTTAAAACTAAGATTTTAGTTTCATCAAATTATGATGAGGTTGATCCTGTAGGTACTCTTATTGGTCAAAAATGAATGAGAGTAAAATCAGTTATGGATGAGTTGGGTTGAGAAAAAATAGATATAATACCAAATGTAGCTGATATGAGAGAGGTTATTAAAAAATCATTGTCTCCAGCTGAAATTATAAAAGTTGAAGTTGATGATGAAGTAAAATCTGCTATAGTTTATATTTTGCCTACACAAAGAGCTAAAGCTGTTTGAAAAAATGGTTTAAATGTAAATTTAGCATCAAAATTAACAGGTTATAAAATATCTATTGAAGATGTAGAAATGGAATAAAAAGACTATTTTATAGTCTTTTTTTATTTGAAAAATAACTATTTTTTTTTATACTTAAAAATAGTTATTATTTAATGAAAAAAATTATGAGAGTACTTTTCTTAAAACATGTTATAAATGTCGGTAAACCTTGAGAAATAAAAGATGTAAAACCAGGATATGCTGCCAATATGTTATTTCCACAATGACTTGCTATAGAACTTACTCCAGAAGCTGAAAAAAAACATAAGGAAAAGATAAAAAAAGATGAAAAACATAGAATGGAACTTATAGAAAATAGACATGAAATTGCAGAATCATTAAATCATCAAAAATTTTCTTTTACATTAAAAACTTGAGCAAACCACAAAGTATATTGATGAATATGAGAAAAGGATGTAATAGATGAGGTTAAAAAGAAGTTTAAAATAGAACTTTCAAAAAAGCATATTGAAATGCCAGATTGACACTTGAAGAAATTATGAGAACATATAATCTATATCAAACTTTGAAAAGATGCTATGGCAAAAATTTTTGTAACTCTTAATGAAGAAAAATAATGTATTTAGGACTAGATTTATGAGATAAAAGATGTGGATTAGCAGTTTACATTGAGTGAGTTGTTATACCAAAAGAAATAGTTAATAGGGTAGAGATAGTAGATAAAATAAAAAAATATATAAAAGATTATAGTGTAGAAACAATAGTTGTTTGATTACCTTATGATTTATATAATTTAGATACAAAACAACTAGATAAAACTAAAAAATTTATAGAAAAACTTAAAATAATATTTCCAAATCAAAAAATAGATTCTATAGATGAGAGATTTACTTCTTTTGAATCTGATAATATATTAAAAAGTATGAAAATTTCAGATACAAAGTGAAAAAAAGATGCTATTTCAGCTGCTTTAATATTAGAATCATATTTAAAAATGTAATTTTTTTGACAAAATTTTTTAAATGTGATTTAATTATTAGGTATTTATATATTAAGATAAAATTATGACACAATTTAAAGTTTTATTTACTATTCTAATTTCTAGTTTATTTATTTCAAGTGCTTATTCAGCATCTATTGAAAATATTCAAGCTTTAGATAATCAAACTATAAAAATAGCAGCTTCTAGCGATGTTATTTTTTCAGATGTAAAAGTTTATTGAGAAGTATCTGTATTAAAAGATATTCAAGTTGTTTCTTCAACTAAAGATTCAGTAAATCCAAAAAAAATGAGATTAACACTAGCAAATGATTTAACATTAAATAGTTCTTATAATCTTATATGAATAATGTGAGCTGAATGAAATATTGATTTTACAATTTGAGATAAATTTATAGGAGAGACTATAAATCCTAATTATTATAATGAAGAAAAAATAATAGAAAAAATAAGTATTGTTGATTCAAAAACATTGGAAATTGTTTATAATTATGATTTAACTACATGATTATATGAGTTTAAACTTTTAGGTGAATTATCAGTAGATTCTATGAATTCAAAAGGTGATAATGTATTAAATATAGAACTTTCTTCTAAATTAGATAAATCTTCATCTTATAAAATAATGATAAGTTCTTTAGAAAATATTGATGGTAAAGAAATCAACTTAACTTCAAACATATATGATTTTACTACTAATAGTAATTTAGTTGAAAAATCTACTTCTTCACAAGCTGTTGAACAAGTTGTTTCACAAGTTGTAACTACTGCAGAACCAAGTGTAGAAGATATAGCTTTAAATGCTGCTGAGACACCGGATTCAGGTGCTGAAACATGGTTTGTTATGTTATTAACATTTATAGTTTCAACATTTTATTTTACTAGAAATAGATTTAGAAAATCATAAAAAAATACTACCAAATTTGGTAGTATTTTTTTGTTTATTAAAACAAGATATGTTATAATTATATTAATTAATTTATAATTTATTTTGATGGAAACGATTAAAAAAGACAATATTTTAAAAGACCAATTGTTACAAATAATGATAGATAATGAAGGTAGTGATATGTATATAACAGTTTGAACATATCCTTCAATAAAAATAGGTTGAGAAATAATTAGAGTTGATGATGGTCTAGAAGTTTTTACATCAGAAGATACACTTAATTTTGCACTTTCAATAATAACACAAGAGCAACATGAGATACTTTTAAGAGATAAAAACCTTGATTTTTCATTTACTTTTTTAGATAGAAGATTTAGAGCAAATGTTTCTTTTCAATTATGAAATTATATGACTGTTCTTAGACTTTTGACATCTGATATACCAAACATAGATGATCTATGATTAACAGATGTTTACAAAGAAGTTACAAAACTTTGACAAGGTCTTATACTAGTTACTTGACCAACAGGTTCAGGTAAAACTACTACACTTGCTGCTATGATTGATTATATTAATAGAAATTATAATAGACATATAATTACTATTGAAGATCCTATAGAATATGTTCATCCACATAAAAAATCTATAATAGAGCATAAAGAGATAGGTAAGGATGTACCTGATTATGAAACAGCTTTAACATGAGCTATGAGGCAAAATCCAAATGTGATACTTTTTTGAGAAATGAGAAATAGAAATGAAATGGAAATGGCTCTAAGATTATCTGAAACATGACATATAGTTTTTTCTACACTTCATACTAGAAGTGCTCATCAAACTATAACTAGAATACTTGATAGTTTTTCTTGAGAAGATAAATGACAAATAAGAATGCAACTTGCTGATTCACTTATAGCTGTCTTTTCTCAAAGATTACTAAAAACAAATGATGGTACATGAGTAGTGCTTGCAAAAGAAATACTTGTAAAAAATAGTGCTGTTGCAAACTTGATAAGAGAAAATGATCTACATCAAATACCTTCAGTTATACAAATGTGAGCAAGGGAAGGTATGCAACTACTAGAAACAGATATAGTTTCATATATCAGAAAATGAGTAATTACAGAAGAGGAATGATTAAAATTTTCAAATAATCCTAAATTAGTAAAAGAATCTCTTATGTAAAACAAAAAAACAAGACTTTAAAGTCTTGTTTTTTTTATGATTTAATCTTAGTAAAGATTATTAGCAGTACCAATACCAATTTCACCACCATCTATTAAAGCACCACTTGCTGTAGCAGGAGATATTAATCATACTACATCACTACCTGCAGGATCTCTATAGTATGTACCATTAATTCTAGCTTTTTTAACATCATTTTCTACTATTTGTCAAGCTAATTGATAAGATTTAAAAGTAGGAATAGTAACTACTGCAAATATGTAATTTGAAGCAGCATTTGTACTATTTGGATCTTTAAAATCTTCACCATTTTGACCAATTGCAGAAAAATTTACATTACCAACTCTATAGTTTGTTCAAAATGTTAATGTAGCACCAGTATTTGAGTTTACATTACCAAATGTTCAAGCAACTTGATTTTGAGCTCCAGTACCAGATACTACATCAAATAATACGATACTATTTCTAGTTGAAGCAGTTTCGATAGCAGAAGCTATATTTCTTAAGTCTGCAGTAACTTTTGAGTTTTTAGCTTCACCAGAATAACCTTGTAAAGATATGAACGCAATAGTACCAAGAATAGCCAATATAGTAATAACTACGATTAACTCAACCAATGTAAAGGCTTTTTTTGTATTTCTCATCATCGTGCGAAAAATTAAAAAATAAAATACAAAAATAAATTTTTAAGGTTTATTGTCTTAAATATAGACTTTTTTATTTTATCTCTATATAGACATTTTAGCAAATGTATTTTTTTAATTTACTAGACATAATTTTAAAAATATTCTTTATTATATTTTAAAAAATAAAAAAATAAAAAAGCTAGATTTACATCTAACTTTTTTATTGTTACATTCATTTTGCAACCTTTCACATTTCAAAGAAAGGCATTATTATGGCAACTACAATCGTACCAACTAGAGCACCAACTATTACGATGATAATAGGTTCTAGCATGCTCGACATATTTCAAATATATCTTTTTAGTTCTCAATTATAGTTTTCTCATACTTTTCTAAGCGAGCTTGATAAACTTCAAGTTTCTTCTCAAGTACTTACTACATAAGCAAATTCTTCAGGAAAAAGTTTATTTAGATAAACAGATTCCTCATAATCTAGATTTAATCAAAGAGATTTTGATATAGTTAATCAAACTTCTACTTCATTTTTAATTCTTATCAATTCTTTTTTATATGATAAGTTTGGTACTACTTTACTTGATGTTTTTAGTGAATCAAGTAATAATACTCAAGAATCTAATAGTATAGTAAATGCATTTGTAAAATATACTATATTTGATTGTCTAACTACATAACCAAATATTGGTAGTTTTGTTGCTAAGTTTGCTAGTGTTATTTTACCTATATATGTGGCATTTATAAGCTTAAATGTTCAAATTATAGCTATTATTATTAATAATAGTTTTCACCAGTCATGAACTATAAAGTTTGAAAATCATACTACTTTTTGTGTAAGCATAGGTAAGTCAGCTCAGGCTTTTGCAAATGTAGCAGAAATTCTAGGAACGATAAATAACATCATGAAAACAACCATTCATATAGTTAAAAGTAAAAGAATAAGAGGATAAACCATCGCTCATTTTACTTTTCATTTTAATTCTATATTTTCTAGTAAGTTTTTATCTAACTCAGCTAATATTTTTCATAGTTGTCATGTTTTTTCTCAAACTCAAATTAGAGCAGTAGTAAGAGGATCAAAAACTTTTGGATATTGAGTCATTGTTTCATTTATACCTATACCATGATCAATATTTTCTCTCATCTCTGTACATATTTTTTTAAGATATGGGTTTTTGATTTGTTTTACCAAGATTCATAAAGCTCATTTTACATCTATTCAAGAATTCAAAAAGATTGAAAATTTGTTTATAAATTGCCATAATTCTTTTTGTCAGACACTTTGAAATAAGTTGATTTCTATTGCTTTTCAACTTCATTTTCTTCATGTTCATTTGTATTGAGCCCTTCTTGCATCTTCAAGAAGTTTTATAAACTTTTTATTATCAAAGTTTCAATACCTGTCATAAAATTTATTTCAAAACATATTTGTGTTTTTATTAAATATTTCAATCTTTTGCGATTATTTCTTCAACTTCTTTAATTACAGCTGTATAATCTCATTTTTTATAAAGTTCCATAAGTATATTGTACTTTATTTCCATTTTTTGATTTTTTTGTTCTACTCTATAAGCTTTTTCATTTTCTATTGCTTTTCTTAAGTAGAAATTTATTTTTGGATCTATATATCAATCTTTTATGAATCTAGTTGCTTCTTCTTTAAGTTTTAGTATTTCTCAAGTATAATATAAATTCTCTAGAGTTTTTACCAATCTTTTTGTTTCTTTTTTTCTTCTAATCACTTCAAGTTCTTGTTCTATTTCTTCTTTTGTTTTTCATTTCAATCTTTTTAAATCTGTTTTATCTAATTTTTCTTTTACTTTTAAATCTTCTATAAAAAGATCTTTTTCATTTACTATATCTTTTGTTGAATCTCTTTTCAATATTATAATACTAACATCATCATCAAAAGCACTTCATCATCTAAATAATTTAACATCATTTATTAGATATTCATATATATTTTTTATATTTGATTCATATTTACAAACCATTTTAAATGACTCTTCTAGTTTATCTATTCAATAATATTCTCATTCTAAACTTCTATTTTCTATCAATCAGTCACTATAAGTCAAAAGTATATCTCAGTCATCTAATCTTATATTTTTAACTTTTAAATCATTTTTATCTTTTATTATTCTTATACCTGCTGCAAGTCATCCAGGAATTATTTTTTCAACTTTATTTTCCTTTTTTCTATATACAAATAATGGTTCATGTCACATTCAAATATATCAAATATCATTATTTTCTTTATTTACTTCAAAAAATATACTTGTTATGAAATTTCTAGACTTTAAATCTTGTTTTAATCAATTATTTACTTCAAATGCTACTTCATTTAAATCTTTATTATAATTTTCTTTAAATAATTTATTTATAAGAGTTATAATAAATCATGCTCTTATCCCATGACCAGTAGCATCTCATATAAAAAATTTATAATTTTTAGAATTTTCTTCTAATCAAAAAGTATCTCAAGATATTTTGTCTGCTCATAGTATTTTTCAATATAAATCATAACCAATCATTTTATATTTATTTATTTCTTTAACTAGTCATCTATGTATATTTTCCAATTTTCTACTTGCTAATTCTTCATTTATTCTAGAATCTTCTTCTATAAGTATATTTATCTCATCTAGAAGTTTTTTCTTTCTTATATTTTCTTTTAGATTCTTGTAAAAATTTAATTTACTTTTTAATTTACTACTAAAAGAATTATCTACTACTTCTTCTTCTTCATCTACTTTTGCTGTTTCTCATATAAGTTGAAGTGCTTCATTTTTAGCATTTCTTTTAAGTTTTTCTTGTTCTTCTTTTCTTTGTTTTTCTATACTTTTTTGTATTCTCTTTTTTTGAGAATTATAAAACTTTATTACTATAGAATTTTCTTTATTTTCTTCTAAAAATTTTTGTAGCAGATTCATTGCTTGAAGAGATTTTTTAGTTCAGATCAATGAATCAATTTCAGATTTAATTTTTGTAAATCTTACTTTAAATCTTTCTTCTTCAGCAATTTTTACATATTTATCTTCTAATTTTGTGATTTTAATTTTTAGTTTTTTTATGATTTCCTCTTTATTTTTATATGATTTTCTCTCTTTTTCAGATTTCTTTTTATCTTCTGGAGTAGAGTTTTCATTGTCATATTTTTCTAAAAATTTGTTTAGGGCCTCTTTTTCTTTGAATAGAATTTCATCAGTTGCTTTTTTCGCATTTGCCCAATCTGATAAAGCAATAAATACTTCTATTGCTCTAACTGCTGAATCAAAAGCTTTTACTTCTTTTGTATCAACTTTTTTCTTTTTCTTTAAAAAATCAAACATATTTTTTGTTTTATTAAATTAATTTTAATGCTTCCTCAATTGTAGTTTGTCACATCAATGCCTTTATTAATGCATCTTGTACTATTGTAACCATACCATGCTTTATTGCAGCATCTCTCATAACATTGGCACTTTCTTTTTCCAAAATTAATGGTTCTAGATATTCTCAAACTATCAATACTTCATGGATTCAAAGTCTTCATTTATATCAAGTTCCACTACATTTTTCACATCAAGCTCACTCATAAAATACAGCATTTTCTATATCTTTTTTATCTAGAATAGGAGATAAGTGTTCTAAAACTTTTCTTCTTTCATAATCTGTTATTTTATGTTCTCTTTTACAATTACTACATATTCTTTTTCAAAGTCTTTGAGATATAACCATTTTCATTGCTGATGCAAGAAGAAATGGTTCAACTCACATGTTTATAAGTCTTTGTACTGTACCAGCAGCTGAGTTCGTATGTATCGTAGATACTACCAAATGTCAAGTTAAAGCTGCTTCTACAGCAAGTACTGCAGTTTCCTTATCTCTGATTTCTCATACCATTATTATATCAGGATCTTGTCTAACTAGTGATCTTAATCAAGAAGAAAATGTATATCATATATCAGGTTTTACTTGAGATTGGTTTACATATTCTATATCATATTCTATTGGATCTTCTAGAGTAGATATATTTAGTTCTAGTGGATCAAAATTTTTTAAAACTCAAAATAGGGTAGTAGATTTTCAAGATCAAGTAGGTCAAGCTACAAGCATTATTCAATATTTACTTTTTAGAGCCTCTCTAACTTTTTCTAGATTTACATCTATTAATCATAAAGCTTCTAGGTTTACAAGAGAATCATCTTGTTTTAAGATTCTCATTACCACTTTTTCTCAATAACTTGTAGGAAGAGTAGAAAGTCTTATATCTATATTTTTCTTTTCTTTTTCATAATAATAAACTATTTTTCAATCCTGAGGTTTTTTATTTTCATCTATTTTTATTTTTGATAAAACTTTAAGTCTTGTTACAGTAGCAGATATATGCTCTCTATCAATTTTATCAATTAACATGAAATCTCAGTCTTTACGAAATCTTATTAAAAGAAAATGTTCATGTGGTTCTATATGTATATCTGAAGCTCACTTATCAATTGCCATTTTGAAAATGTTTCAAACGTAAGAAACGATATCTCAAATCTCTTTTTTCAAAGGCATTTTATTTATTGCTTCCTTGTTATCAGCCATTTTTATCTAAAGTTAATACTATATTAATATATTTAATTTATTTTATCATTCTTTTTATTTAAAATAAAATACTTGATATTGACAGATAGTTTTTTTATATTAAATAATAAAAAGAGCTAATTTTGTTTAGCTCTTTTTAAATAGATTTCAATTATCTTATCATTTATTTTTTTCTTTTTTTCCTCAGGAGTTAGGTTTTCTTCTATTGAAATTTCTTCTATATATTCTTTTACTTCTTGTTCTATTTCTTCTTCAATTACTTCACCAGTTCAAGTATTTTCATCAGTACTTCAAGTGTAAATTATAGGGGATTCGTTATTAATTTCTTCTTTTTTTATTGTATTTTTAATATCATTTATAAAATATAATATACTAAAAATACTAAGTCACAATAATAAAAGAAAACTTAAAATAAAAATTACTTTTTTATTAATTTTTTTCTTGATTTTATCATTTTTTATATCAATATTTTTTGAATTTCAATTAGAAATATTTTGTTCTTTATTTACTTTTTCAATAACTTCATCATTTTTTGAAACAATAGTTTCATTGTAATTATATATTATAGATTCATTTGATGATTTTATTTCATTTTCTGTGTTTGTAATTTCTTGCTTTTCTATATTTTCAATTATATTTTTTTCATTTTCTTCATTTTCTTCAACTTCTTTAGTTTCTTCGCTTTTTTCAACTTCTTCTTCTAAATCACTTTTATAATTACTAAATAATTCTGTATTTTCTTCTTTATTATAGTCAAATTCTGATTTATCAACTTCTATTTTTGAAGCCAACTCTTGATATCTTTTTTCTCTTTCTTCTTCAGTTTCAGGCTCTTGTTCTACTATAGTTTCTTCGTATTTATATTTTACTTTTTTAGACTTTTTAGATTTTTTATTTTTAGTTTCATTAGTATCTTCTGTATTTTTAATTTCATCTTCTATTTTTTCATTATCTTCATCTGTTGATTCTATTTTTTCTTCATTTTCAAATTCATTTTCATTTTCAATTTTTTCTACTATAGTTTCAGTATAATTATATTTTACAATTTCATTTTTTTCTATAATTTCTTCTTTTATATCTGTTTCTGTTTCTTCAACTTTTTCTACTATAGTTTCAGCATAATTAAAGTTTACTATTGAATTATTTTCATTAGTATTTCCTTGTTTTTCTATTTGTTTTATTTCTTCTTGTTCAATTGGTTTATTTGTTGCTAAAGCACTTAAATTTAATTTCTTTTTGAACATATTTTTAAAAATTATTGATTTAAATAATTAAATATCAATATTATTTTATTACATTTAAAGCTTAAAATCAAATATTGTAGGTCTTTTAAATAAAAAATAAGTTTATTTTTTGAAAATTTTAGTTAAAATATAAAAAAACTTAGAAATTAATTAGTAAAAAATGATAGTAAAACCAATGCCTATTTCTTGATTTAGAGAGAATTTACCAGAATTTCAATTGATAGAAGATAATTATAAAGAGATAATTAAAAAAAATTATAGTTTATCAGGTTTTACACCTATAGACACTCCAGTTGTAGAAAGACTTGATGTTTTACTTGCAAAATGAGCAGATGATAATGAAGTATATGCTATTTCTAGGGTAAATGGGGAAGAGTGAGATGATTCAGATTTATGACTTAGATTTGATTTAACTGTTCCTTTGGCTCGTTTTGTTTCTCAATATGAATGAGAATTAACTTTTCCATTTAGAAGACAACATATTTCTCGTGTTTATAGATGAGAGAGACCTCAAAAAGGTAGATTTAGAGAGTTTTATCAAGCAGATATTGACATAATTTGAAATGGCTCACTTCCTCTTTTTGCAGATGTAGAAGTACTTTCTACTATTTATAACTCTCTAAAAGAATTGGATTTCTGACAATTTGTAATCAATATAAATAACAAGAAATTTTTAAGCTGATTCTTAGAAAGTATAGGAGTAACCAATATAAAAGAAACTATTTCTATAATAGATAAAAAAGATAAGGTTAGACATGAAAAATTAAAAGAAATGTTTTTATCTATATGACTTAGTGAACAAACAATAGAAAAAATAGTAGAATTTATCAAATTTTGAGAAGAGAAAACAAGTACAGAGATTTTGACATATTATTCACAATTTGACTCATTATTGTTAAAAACTTGATTAGATGAATTAAAATATTTGTACACATCACTTATTTCTTTATGAGTTGATGAACAATATATAAAAATAAATCCATCTATTTCTAGAGGATTAAATTATTATACTTGAACTGTTTTTGAGACTTTTATCACTTGAGCTCTAAATATGTGAAGTATTAGTTCAGGTGGTAGATATGAAGATCTAGCTTCAAATTTTACAAAAAATAATTTTCCATGAGTTGGTTGAAGTATTTGATTAACTAGATTATTATCAGTTTTAGAATCTATTTGAAAGATAGAAACAAATAAAAAAACTACTTCAAAAGTTATGCTTGTAAATATGTGAGATGATTTTTTGAAAAAAAATCTAGAAATAATTAGATTTTTAAGACAAAACCTTATAAATACTGAGCTTTATCTTGATAGTGAAGCAAAGATTGTAAAACAATTAAAATATGCAAATAACAAAAAGATAAACTATGTTATTATTATTTGAGAAACAGAAATACAAAATGATATAGTAGTTTTAAAAAATCTATATTCTTGAGAACAATTTGAGATAAAACAAGAAAATCTTTTGGATTATATATTTTAAAAAAAATAAAATAAAAAACTCTTTTATAAAAGAGTTTTTTATTTTATGGTAAAGGGTCTCAGCTACATCATGAAGTTCCACAAGTACATACTCTATCAATTAGACTTCAAGAGTTATTAATTATTTGATATGTAACAGGTTGATTATCAGTTTGTAAAGCTTTTCCAGATTCTTTTATTTCTACACAATTTCTATAATCTGTATTTTGCCAAAATTTATTTAATCATTCTAGTTCTGTTATTATAGCACTTAATTGTGTTCAATCATGTTGAGGGCTGTATGGTTCAACAAAATCATAAGCTAGATTATGATTTTGTTCTGAAAATATAAATCTATTTCTGTTTACACTACCATCTCAACCAGCATTATTTACTCAATTCATTATTTCTACAGTTCAAACTCAAGGGCTAATAGCTAAAATTATACCAGGTAATACATCTTTAGAAACACTTTTATATGTACCATTAACTAGTGCTATTGGATTATCTTCATTTTCTAGAGTTGTTGCCATTTCATATTCTTGAGCATTTCTAGTAATAGAATAAAAATATGGTATTTGAGCTTTTGGATCTAGAGGAAGCTTATCAAGAGTATTTAAACGAACATCACTATCAAAACGACCTTGAAAAGCTACTTCATCTCATCTAAGAGTTATTTCAAATTTTTGTCAAGGTTCAGGATAATATCATCTTTTTTGTTTATATACTTTTAAAGCAGATCATACTTGAGCTAGGTCTGATTTTCTTTGAGAGTCTCTTGAATCTCAAAGATAACTACTATAAGATATAAATCATATAGTACTTATTATTGCTAGAATAGTTATAGACACTATAAGTTCTACAAATGAAAATCATTTTTTATTCATAATTTTATTTTTATATTTTAATAATCTTTAAATTCTTTAATAGTTGTTTCAACTATATCGTATCTTATACTTGATTTACCTCAAAGCCATTTTTGTGAAAAATAGTTTTGAACTCATCTTATCTCATTTTCGCTAAGAGCATGATTCCGAGAAATAATTTCTCAAATTCATCATTTGAAATAGGCTTTATGTCAAGCTATATAGTCTCTAAAAACTCACCATGTTTTTCAACTAACATTTAAATAATATACGTTTCATAATCATCAATATAAATGTTCTGGTTGTGGATATACATAATCAGTTTGATTTACTAGGAATCAGTTTAAATAAATTTTTAATTTATTTTGACTAGGTATAGAGTTAGAGCTGTCTTGGACAACCATAACAAAATAAATAGTGTTTGGGAGTACTGTTCATAAACTTACAGATTTGAATTTATGTCATGTCGGCCAAGAAGGATATGTTCTTCAAGTACATATAGAATATATAGCTGTGTTATGTATTCCTGCCCAGACTTCTCATCATTCAATAATAAAATTGTATCATGTTGCCTGTCATCATTGTTCATATACCATTTGTGAGTTTATTATGTCATCTGATGTTTTAAAAACGATGGCAAAGGACTTTTCTTTAAATGTATGTTCTGGTTTTGAACAAGCTGGATCATTACTACTAGGATTAATAAATATATTTCTATCAGTATTTATCTTTATATTTACATCCATTGCTAACATTTGATCTACTCAATTAAACTCTACCATAGGTTTTCAATTTAATCAATCAATATTAAATCTAGGTAATTGAGATGAGTAAATATATGGAGCTAATGGTAAAGTACTTTTATCAACAGCATCAGGTACTCAATTTCCTGCTAAATTAACCCATCTATTTACAACAACTCATCAAGTTAAAGTAGAATTATATGTTCAATCTACATTACTTGCATCAAAGTGAAAAACTAGATTATTTATTTCTGGTGGTTTTATATCATATCTAAGTATATCTATTTTTTTCTCAAACTCTCTTATAAAAGTTTTTCATATATTTGAAGCGGGATCTATATTTCTCCCATCCTTATCTACATATTTTAGGTATTCATTTCATGTTCAAGTAACAACTTCATATCTTTGAGTTGCTTCATTTCTACGAATCCAAAATTTTTCATCTTGTTGAATGTGGTCTATGTTTAATCTTTTAATTATACTTTCAGAATTTGATTTAAGTATATATAAATCAGTTTCTTTTTCATAGTTACTAGTTATATTTTGATTATAGTCCAGTACATTTACTATTCACAACATTGCAAATGACAGTATAAAAACTGCAATTATTATTCAAGCAATCGTATCTGCCTTTTTATTATTTTTCATTTTACAAAATGTTTAATATAAATATTATATGAATAATATAACTAATTTTTTATAATTGTGAAATTTTTTAAAAATAAAAATAATAAAGCTATAACTCTTGTAGAGCTTATCACAACAATAGCAATATCTGGGATATTGTTTCTTATAATATTTGTTTTTATAACTGATAGTGTAGAGCAATTGGTTGATAATGAAGTAAAAATCAGCTCTGTTGATGAAGCTTTTACTTTTAAGGATACTATGTGAAGATTTGTTAGATGAGGTTATTGAGAAGCATATGTTTTTACAGGTATAACTGAGTCTTCTTATACTTGAACTACTACTATTAACCCTAATCACGTTTTGTATTTGAAAAAATTTCATTGAAATGAAGGTATTCTTGTATGAATAGTAAATTTAAACACAAAGAGATTGCAAAGAAACTATACTTATGGTGATAACTTTTTATGATATAGATATCTAAGTCAAGAAGAAATGGACCAAATAGATGCAAATAGAGATGTTATATTTACAAAAGAATTTTGACTTGATAAAGTATTCCAAAATCTGAGAATGAAAGACTTTCAAGTATGAGTTTACAATGATTGATATATAATAGACATATATTTTAGTGTTATTAACTTATTTGATGATAAATTGTTTGGTAAAGATTTTGCAGATTTCTTTATAGATAGGTTGGTTATCGATGAGTATAATTTAATTTATTAATATCTTTTTCATGAAAATAAAAAATAAAAAAGCAAGTATATTTGTTTATACTCTTATACTTATAAATGTAGCTCTTATTATATGATATGTTGTTTTTAATAATACTTATATACTCAATAACAATATAAATATCTGAAAAAATGCTGAAGAAGTTTTTTTAAAACTTTCAGATAAGTGAAATATAAATATAGAATCAGTTAGACAATATAATAGAAACTGAGGTTGATTTTGAGATGTCATATCTTGTCCTACAAATATAACTATGAGTTGAACTACAAATATAACAAGTGGTATTATTTCAGAGATGTTTTATGATTTTGGTACTGTATATTGTGCTTTTGATTTTAATTGAGAAAGAGTTAGACTTTATTTTGATGTTGATACTCAAGATTTCACTAGGGTTTATTTTGATTGAGATTTAAAAGATATAGTTAATGAAGCTGTTTATGGTACTACTGCCATAAACACTACTAATTGAAGTGTTTCAGTTTCCTGATCAGAGCCAAATAGTAATAGTAATAATGATAAACCTGTTAGAGCAATAGATGGTGATATAAATAGTACATATCAATCTAAAACTTTAAACTGATCTAATATAGTATTTGATTTATGAAGTGAGAAAAAATTATCTAAAATAATTATCTACAAAAAACTTCGTAATTGAAATTCATTTTGGGATACTTGAAATGTTATACTTAAAAATTGATGAAATACTGTTTTAAAAACTATAGGTATAACTTGAGCTCGTTGAAGTGAAGAGATTCATAAATCACTTTGATATTCAGCATATAATACTGCTGCTGGTGTTAGATATATCCAAATTCAATCTACTTGATGAAGTACTAAAATGGATGTAGCAGAAATTGCCATATTTGAATTAAATCAAAATCCAGAAGATAGATGGAGAGCAGATAGTCCTTTTTCTGATTCTGATCAAACTTTATTTTATTTTGATTCTACAGGTATAGGTTGAAATGATGATATAGATGATAATATGAATAGTGATGATTTCAGACCAGGTTCTAGAGATTCTATTACTTATCCAGGTAACTTTATAGATGATGATGTAACTCCTAGGTTAACTATTTTTGGTAGTGTATCACCTAATACTACAGACTATCATAATGTATTTTGGAATAATCATCTAACAAATGAGATGATTAATGATAATCCTTATAACAATGATTCTCCTGACGTTATGTCAAAAATATGAAATGTAAGCAGATGATTTTTATTTTTTGATATATTTGCAAAAACAGATGAGGATCTTAGCTATGATATAAAAATAATAGAGTTTGATAAAGACTCTTATGTAAATAGGAATACTCTTTTACCTATAAATATTTGGGAAACTACAAATTTAACACAAAACTATTGATATCTTCAAAGAATATGAAGTAATTTATCTCTTTCTAGGTTTAAAACTTGAAATGAATTTGAGTTCAATTTTAGAGATAAGGATTATGCTATATTTTTTACAAATAAATTATGAGTAAATTTATCAGTTAGAATTACTTGAGAAGAGAGACCAGCATCATGAAATATAAATGAACTTTGAAAAAATATTTATATTAATCCTATTGATGAAAGTGAAACTGGGATAATAAAAACTATCGCAAATCATATAATAATTGGTTGAGAAAAAAACTTTATCTGAGAAAACTTTACAGTTATATGACCAAAATAAAAAAAGCCATTAATGGCTTTTTTTATTTTTAAATTGTCTTTACAAAAAGCTTTTTTCCGATAAAATGCTTTTACAAAAAAATTTAAATATATTAATTACTTAAAATGGATCCCTTACTCATATTGCTTTTTGTTGTTTTATTTTCTTTATCTGCATTTTTTTCTTGAACTGAGCTAGCACTTATGTCGCTTGCTACACATAAAATAGATTCACTTGTTAAAGAGGGGAGATTTTGAGCAAAATCACTTAAAAAAGTAAGAGAAGATAGTGATAAATTACTTATAACTATACTTATTTGAAATAATTTAGTAAATACATTCACGGCATCACTTGCTACTACTATAGCTATTTCTATAGCTAGAAATTCAGGTATGTGATTAACTGAAGCTACAGCAGTTTGAATCTCTACATGAGTTATTACATTTTTATTATTGCTTTTTTGAGAAATAATTCCAAAAAGTATAGCAATAAAAAATGCAACATCAATTGCTTTATTTGTTGCTCCTATTTATAAAGTACTTATCTATGTTTTATACCCATTAATTTTAATTATTTGATTTATAGTTAAGATTTTTAGTAAAAAGTGACATGTTGAAACTATGTCAGAAGAAGAAATAGAAAGTTTTATTGATATGTGAAGAGATAAAGGTGGTATAGATGATGATGAACATGAAAAAATAAAATCTATTCTTGATTTTGATGATACTACTGTAGAAGAAGTTATGACTCCTAGAGTTAAGATAGATGCTCTAGATATAGATACAACTATACAAGAAGCAATGGACTTTTATTTAAGTCATACTCATTCTAGAATTCCTGTTTTTACTGGTACTATAGATAAGATAGATTATTATGTTACAGGTCGTGATATAATAAGAGAATTAAGTTATTGAAATAAAGATAAAAAACTTAGTGAAATAAAACTTAAAAAAGTATTAAAAGTACCTTTAACTCAATCAATTCAAAAACTTTTTGAAACTTTACAATGAGCTCATAGAACTATGTCTATAATCATAGATGAGTATGGATGAGTTTCTGGACTTGTTACTATGGAAGATATAATCGAACAAGTTTTTGGTGAGATAAGAGATGAAACAGATAAAGAAAGTGAAGAATTTATAAAAAATGGTAAAAATTCTTTTATAGTACAAAGTGATGTATTGATAGAAGAGGTTTTATATAAATTTGATTTAGATTTAGAACATATCTGACTTGATGAAAAAGAGTTTGATTGAGAAACTATAAGTTATGTTATAACTCATATACTTGAATGATTTCCTTCAAACTGAGAAGTTATAACTTTTGATGTTAAAAGAGAAGAGGATTCTCAAGATATAGAAGAAATACTTACTTTTAAGATACTTGATATAGACAATGCAAAAATCTGAAAAATAGATGTTACTATTTCAAAAAAAGAGATATTAGATTAATCTAATATCTCTTTTTTTAATTGTTTTCTTATATCATTATTGTGAAATTTAAGTAAATCATCATTTATTATAACTCAATATGGTTTTCATATTTTTTCAAAATGATTTAGTGTTTTTTGTAATAGTATTTTTTTAATTATTTTGTCCAATATACTTATTATTTTGTCTAATATACTCCAATTTTTTGTATTTTTTTTGTATTGTATAAAATTTTTATTTTCTTTAATTATATCTTCATATTCATCTATTTCTAGCCAATTTTTATTTATTTTTAGAAATTTTTCATAAGTATTATTATAGTCCAATATAGGTTTCATATAAACTATCCAAAAATATAGATATATATCATTTTCTATTTTCCAATCCTTAAAATCCATTCAATCAAGAGTACTAAAAAAACTCAAACAAAATCTACCAGCATGATATTTATCATTTTTTCTTACTCATAATATCTGAAAAATAAAAGTAATTATAGCTCTATTTAACCACATACTATTTTTACTAGTAACTATATATAAATCTATATCACTTTCACTATTTGTACTATTCATAGCTAGACTATTTCAAACTCAAATCATTTTTAATCAGGGAATCCATCTTATATAAGATATATATTTATATGTTTTTTTAAAGAAATTTATTTCTACATCACTTTGATTTTCTCTTATACCAAAGTTTTTTTTAAATATGTCATGAATTTCTTTTGAAAATTTTTGTTTCATTATTTTGTTATTTCATTATAATTATTTAAATAATACTTTTATATATTAAAAATCAAGAGAAATGAAATATTTATGTGTTAATTGTAATTATATTTATGATGAAGCTATTTGAGATTCTTGAGAGGGTATTGAAGCTTGAACAAAGATAGAAGATATAAATTATTGTCCAGTTTGTGAAGAATATGATACATTTCATCATGTAAATGAAGAGATAACATATCTTTGAAATGATTTAAATGATAAATTTGAAGTAGAACATTTTATAGAAGTAAATCATATAGATGAGACATTTGAGGTAATTATAGGTTGAAATACTCATCCTATGTGAGAAGACCATAGGATAGCTTGGGTTTGATTATATGATGAATATGGTGATTTAGTAGAAGAAAAATTTTTAGATATAGATGATGATAGTGTAGTTGTTTTTGATGATTATTCTTTAGATGAAATAGAGATAAGAATAAAATGTACACAGCATAAACTTTTTGCGAAAAAATTTGTATTATAGTATGTTTTGTGTTATTATATGTTTGTTTTTAATAGAATTAATAAATTTCTTCTATAAACTCAAAAACTCGACCAATTTACTATGTAAATTGGGACTCAAACAGTTTTCGTTTATTTTAGAAAATTATTAATCCTACTAAATATAAAAAAATTTATTTCTAGTATTTTATATGTTATTTAAGACAAGTTTTCTTAAAATATATTGTATAAAAACTAATAAAAAATAAATATGAGTTTAAAAGTATTTGAAATACTAGTTGATAAAAATAATATCAAATGACCATGAGTCTTTGAACATATTCTTATCATACTTCATAGAGTTTTTGAAGATTTTTCCAAAAAAAATCCTGAAAATCAAGTTGCTTTTTCTTTTGAAATAACAAAAGTAGGTAATAGAATCAGGTTTTTTGTGGTTTCTCCAAAAAAATATGCAAATTTTCTTTCAAATCAAATCTATGCTCATTACAATGATGTAGAAATACAAGAAGTTTGAGATTATCTTTCAAATATACCATCTTCAAAAGTACAAATCTGAAAAGTTTCTCTAAAAAAACATTATCTATTTCCTATAAAAAGTTTTACTCAAATCCAAGAAGAGGCAAGTCGTGATATGGTTGATCCCTTTTCAAGTATAACTTCAGCATTATCAAAATCTGGTAAATATACACTAAATACTTTTCAAATCAATTTTACTCCAGTAAAAGACTCTTTTTGGAAAAATGATAGTGAAAAAATCATAAAAATAATTACATCAAAATCACCAGATTTTATAAAAAAAATCTTACTTAGCAAATATTTAATATTATTAAAAGTTTTGTCTTTTCCGTTTATTTTATTTTGAAAAATAGTTAAATTATTTTTAAAAAGAGATGAAGAAGATTCTAGTGAAGAAACAGAAAAAAAAGAAGATGAAGTTGCTGAATATTTTAAAACAAAACTTAGTCTTTCAGGTTTTAATACAAGTATAAATATAATACATGCTTGAGAAGATAAGATAGAAGCAAATGCTAGTATAAAAGAAATAAGTTCTACATTGGGGATATTCTCTTATTTTTGAGCTAATTCTTTTTTTTTAGATTCTATAGTTTCAGGGGAAGAATATTTTGAAATAGTAAAAAATAGAAAAGTTGTTTGAAATAATATACTTTCTACAAATGAATTATCAGGACTTGTTCATTTACCTACAAGTTATGTAAAAACTCCTCAAATAAATTGGGTTTCTTCTCGTGCTTTTGAACCGCCTTCAAATTTGCCAATTATAGATCCAGATTTAAATGATAATACTTCTGTAGAAAATGATTTAACTCCTATTTGAAAAACAAATTTTAGATGAACTAATATGAGTTTTGGTATAGGTCCAAATGATAGAAGAAGACATATGTATATCTTGTGAAAAACAGGTATGTGAAAATCTACTCTTTTAGAAAATATGATTATTGATGATATAAGAAAAGGTAGATGAGTTGCAGTTATTGATCCGCATGGTGATTTAGCCGAAGCTGTTATTGGTTTTATACCAAAATCTAGAACAAATCAAACTATTATATTTGACCCAAGTGATACTTCTTGGCCTATTGCTTTCAATATGCTTGAAGATATAAGTCCAGAACATAGACCACTTGTTGCATCTTGACTTGTATGAATATTTAAGAAAATATTTTGAGATTCTTGGTGACCAAGACTTGAACATATACTTAGAAATACAATATTAGCATTACTTGAATATCCAAACTCAACACTTATTTCTATACCACTTATGCTAACAAGAGAAGTATTTAGAAATAAAGTTGTTTCAAAGATAAAAGATCCAGTTGTAAAAAATTTTTGGACATGAGAGTTTGCAAAAATGGCTCCAAATCAAAGAAGTGAAGCGGTTTGACCAATACTTAATAAAGTATGACAATTTCTTTCTAGTTCTATATTGAGAAATGTTTTATGACAACCAAAAAATAGTTTTTCTCTAAGATGGGCTATGGATAACAATAAAATAGTTATAGTAAATCTTTCAAAAGGTAAAATCTGAGAAGATGCTTCTGCACTTTTATGAGCTATGCTTGTAACAAAATTTCAAATGGAAGCTATGAGTAGAGCAGATATTTCAGAAGATAAAAGAGTTGATTTTTATCTTTATGTAGATGAATTTCAAAATTTTGCTACTGATAGTTTTGCTACTATTTTGAGTGAAGCAAGAAAATATAAACTTAATCTTGTAATGGCAAATCAATATATAGACCAAATGCAAGAAAGTGTAAGATGAGCAGTTTTTTGAAATGTTTGAAGTATAGTTTCATTTCAAGTTGGTTATCATGATGCAACTATCTTGAAAGAAGTTTTAACTTGAGAGATATTAGAAGACGATTTGATGAATCTAAAAAAATACAACATCTATACAAAACAATTGATTGATGGTATGCCAAGTAGAGTTTTTTCTGCTAGTACTTTTCCTCCAAACAAAAAACATGATGAAGTTTTTTCAAAAAGATATGAAAAAATACTTCAAGTTTCTCGTGAAAAATATAGTAAACCTAGGAAACAAATAGAAGAAAAAATATATAAAACAATAGAAGATATCGATATTCAAGAGCAAGCTTTAGAGAAAAAAAGATTAGAAATAAAAGAAAAAGAAAAACAAGATAAGGCTATGAAAAATAAAAAAGAAGACCAATAGTCTTCTTTTTTATTTTAATAAATTCTTTGTTTTTCATAAATAAGATCTAGAGTTTTGGTAATTTTTAAATATTGCATTATCTAGTTCTTTAAATGAATTGTTTTTTTCTTTTACACTAAGATATTCAAACATCTTATTTGAGTGATATACAAATAGGTTAAAATTATCAACTATTCCATTCATAGTATAATAGTCTATTTCATTATTTTTGTATTTTCTTAAAAATTCATTTTTAAGTAATCTTTCGGCACTTCTAAAATTGTTATATAGATTTTGAGAATTATTGTTTATAAAATATATATTTCTTATCTCATTTATTTCAAATTTATACTCCTCAATTCAGTAGCTTAAATCTAGAATTTGTTCTAGATATCATTCTATATTTTCATTTCAATAATAATTTGCATTTGAATAATTATTTATTGAAAAAAATGTAAATATTGCTATAATAAGATAAACTAATTTTTTCATTTTAAGTTAGTTACTTTTAAACTATATATTTATAATTAAGATTTATAAAATGTCAAATGATTTATATGAAGTTTTATGAGTAAATAAAAATTCGACTCCAGAAGAAATAAAAAAGGCTTATAGAAAAAAAGCTATGCAATATCATCCTGATAGAAATCCTTGAGATAAATCAAGTGAAGAAATGTTTAAAAAGGTAAATGCTGCTTATGAAACACTTTCTGATGAAAGTAAAAGAAAACAGTACGATATGTTTTGAACTACTTCTTCTAGTGGTTTTTGATGATGAAGTCCTTTTTGAAATTCTTCTTTTAGTTGATTTGAAGATATATTTTCAAATATGTGATGATGAGGTAGAAGCTCTTGATTTGATTTTAACTTTGAAGATTTGTTTGGTTCAATGTGATGAGGTTCGAGTAAGAGAAAAAATTCATATCAAAACGAAGATATAAAAGAAACATTAGATTTTGAAAAAACATATGAAGTTCCTATTTTTGATCTTATTTTGGGTTGTAAAATAGAAGTAACTTGAGTTTATGGTCAAAAAGCTAGTTTAAAAATACCTTCTGGTACAAAACCATGAACAAAGTTTAGAGTTAAAGATTTTTGAAAAAGTGAGTGAATTAAAAAATGAAATCTTATTGTAAAAATAGATGCACTTATGCCAAAAAATATAAGTGATGTTGATTTACAAATGCTCAAAGTTATAAGGGAAAATGTAGGTTATTAATTAAAAATAAAATATTTACTTAGTAAATACTTTTTTATTTTTTAAAATATAAAAATTTCTTATAATTTTTATATTAATTCATAAATTTATTTTTATGCTAAAAAAAGCTTTTACATTGGTAGAGTTGATAGTTGTAATGACTCTTATAGTTATACTTTCTAGTATATGATTTTTTTCATATCTACAATATACAGAATGAACTAGAGATACTAGTAGGGTTCATCAACTACAAATAATATGAGATGGTATAGATTTAGCACTTTCAAAATGAATAAAATTAACTCCGGAATCAGCTATAGTAGTAAATGTTGAATGAGAAAAATATTCTACTCAATGACTTGCTTGAAAAGAGATACTTTGAAAAATTAAATATGTTTCAGATTGATTAGATCCAAAGACAAAAGAATTATTTACTTTTTCTCTTTGAGCAAACAATAAAGAGTATGATATGCTTACAGCTTTAGATAATCCTAATAATTCACCTAAAAAACAACTTATTAATTCATTTGTTTCTGACTCAAATTGAAGAATACCATATGTTTATTGAAAAAATACAGTTTGAATATTTGTTGATTCAAATTATGTACCACTTAATAAGATACTAAATTGAACTCTAGATATAGATTGTGATACAACAAATAATTGATATAAACTTATATTTGAAAACTGATTGATATTGGATCCAATTACTTGGCAAAATCAATTTGAATATTGACCATGTTATGTTGAAGATTTAACTAGTATTATTCCTACGCCACCTCCTTCTCCGTAAATATTGTTTATACTGATTTATCATCTCTACTTTCTTGAGAGTGTAACATTTCATGACCAACATTTACTGCAAATTTCAACTCTAATACTTGAGTTTATAATTGAGATCTAATTTGTAACTGAGCATGAATAGATGATACTGAATTGCAATTTTTTATTATATTTAGGAGAATAAATTGAACATTTGATTTGAGTTCAAATCTTATAACAAATGTTAATCCACTTGTAAATTTGGAGGGAGTTACTTGAGATTTTAGATTAAATGATAATTCTCTTAGAACATTAAATCTTTCAAATAATAATATAAGTAATCTTGACCAATTGTTTAATCTAAATAATTTGGTTCACTTAAATCTTTCAAATAACAACATAACAAGTATTTATTGAATTAGACAAAAAAATAATTTGGATTATCTAAATATATCTTGAAATCCTAATATAACAGACTTATCTTATTTAAATTATTCTTCAAGTTCAAAAACTTTACAATTATATACTAGAAATTATAGTGTAAAAATTAATTCTGTTTCTATTTGTAATAACCGGACTATACTTGATCAAAATGCAACTACATATCCTAATAAATCTTTAATCTGTAATTAAATATTTTAAAAACCATTTTACTTATTTGTAAAGTGATTTTTCTTTTGTTTTACTTCAAAATATTTTATAATTAATAGGTTATATCTTTATTTATTTTTATGATAAAAAAAGCTTTTACATTAGTTGAATTAATAGTTGTTATAGCTGTAATAGCTATAGTTTCTTCTGTTTGAATTTTTACTTTTTCTGAATATATGTCAGAGGTTAGAGATGCAAATAGAATAACTCAAATAAACAATTTGAGAGATTGAATTGCACTTAAAATTAATTCAGGTTTACTTTTAAAGCCAGAGTGAGCTATAGAAGTACAAAGTAATTGAGATAAAAAATTATTTCAATGATATTTTTGACCTAGTTTAATAAAAAAAGTTGAATATTCTATGGATTGAATAGATCCAAAAGATAAAAGTTATTTTACTTATTCATTATCTGCAAATTGAAAATATTTTCAATTAATGGCTTTTTTAGAAGAAGAAGAAAGTTATTTATGAGTATGATATGAAAATATACTTATAAAAGATAATAGAGGTAGAATTCCATATATAGTTTGAAGTAAAGAGATAGGGATATTTTTTAATGATAATGTTGTTCCTATACATGAATATGCCTCATCTCCTTTAAATATTACATCTATAACTGCAGATGTTTATAATGTAGTTTTAAGAAATGATAGAATAGTTACATCTACATGATGAACTCTTTTTGCTCAAATGAATAATGTTGTTGCAAATTATGGTAACAATGTTTATTGATGTGCAAAACAAATTTATAATTATGCAAATTATTATATTTGAAATCCAACTATTTCAAATACTCCACGGCAAAATGTAAATTCTAGTGCTCCTTGTTATTTTTCATGTAAATCATGATTTACATGGAATACTGATTTATGTTTTAATAACATATCTATAAATGGTCAAGTAAGAGATGTAAAAGTTCAAAGTGATGGTAAAGTTTTGATAGGTTGAAATTTTACAACAGTATGATGAGTATCAAGAAATAGGATAGCTAGATTAAATAGTGATTGAACTTTAGATACTAGTTTCAATGCAAATGTATGAAATAATTCTGTACTTGATATAGAAATACAAAGTGATGGTAAGATTTTGATAGGTTGAAATTTTACAACAGTATGATGAACAACAAGAAATAGGATAGCTAGATTAAATAGTGATTGAACTTTAGATACTAGTTTTAATCCAAATGTAAATAATATAGTTTATGATATAGAAATACAAAGTGAAGGTGAAATAGTTATTTGAGGTACTTTTACAACAGTATGATGAAAAACAAGAAATAGGATAGCTAGATTAAATGAAAATGGTAGTTTAGATACATGATTTAATCCAAATTCAAATTCTAATATCTATGTTATAGAAATACAAAATGATTGAAAAATACTGGTTTGATGAACATTTGGTAGTATATGAGGTCAAACTCGTAATAGAATAGCTAGGTTAAATACAAACTGAACAGCAGATAGTTTTAATCCAAATAGTAATTGAAGTATTTGGGCTGTATTACTACAAAGTGATTGAAAAGTTATTTTATGATGAACTTTTACAAGTATGTGATGACAAACTCGTACTAGACTTGCAAGAGTAAATAATGATGGGACATTAGATACTAGTTTTAATATAAATATAAATTCAAGTATTTATACTTTAAAATTACAAAGTGATTGAAAAATAATTATATGATGAAATTTTACAATAGTATGATGATCAACAAGAAATAGTATTGCTAGATTAAATACAAATTGAACTTTAGATACTTCTTATAATCCAAATGCAAATTCAACAGTATATAGAATTAATATAGATAGTTTATGAAATCATCTATTTGGTTGAACATTTACAAGTATAGATTGAATTTCAAAAGAGAGATTTGGTTTATATAGTGAATAAAAATAAAAAAGAATTAGATTTGCTCTAATTCTTTTTTTTGTTCTTCATTTATTCAAGTTAGTTTCAGTATATTTTCTATCTTTGAATTACTTATAAATTTAAGTATTTTTCTTATTATCTCATCATTGTGATTTATATTTAGTATTCAAATAAGTGATTTTATTTTTATTTTTGTTAATATAAGTTTTATTTCATCTATATTTTCTTTCTCATTTATTATTTCTATTATTTCATAGATCTCTTCAAAAGCCACTCATTCGGGTATTTCTCTGTAAATAAGAGCAATTATCTCTAGATATTTATTTATCTCATAAAAGTTTTTATCTTTATTTATATTAAATTCATTTTTGATTTTAATATTTTTTATCTTGTGAATCTTTGATTTCTCACTTGTTATTATTTCAAAATTTATATTGTATCATATATCTAAACTTTTTTCTGTTTTACTATATTTTTTGCTTGCTTTTATTTTTCAATATGTTTTTGTAAAAAGGGTATACAAAAACTCTTTATCATTTTTCTTTGTAAAGCTATCATCGTTTATTTTGAGAGTTTTTTCTATTTTTAAAACTATTGCTTTGTCTTTGAATATGCTCAATTTTAAAAAATTAGTAAATAAATATTGAAATATAAAAAATATAGTATATAATATTTGCAATTTAATTTTTTTCAATAATTTATGCAAGAAATAAATCTAAGCGAAAAACAAGTGGACGAGTTGATATTATCTCTTATTGTTTCACATTCTAGCGAAGTAGAAGTAGATGAAACTACATTTTTAGATTTACTTAAACATAGTTTATCTCTTAATACTATGGAAAAAAAGAGAGTAATAGATGCTGTCCCAACTCTTAGTCAATTTCAATTTGATGAATTGTCTAAAGTTTTTACTGAAGAAAGAGATAAGTTTAGAGAACTTGCAAAAGAACATCCAGAAGATATTAAAAAACTTGTTGCAAAACAACAAAAAGAATGGTTAGAACTTTGAGATTTATATCAAGCTGAAATGCAAGCAAAACAAAAAGAATCTCAAGATCAAAATAAAATTGATGATATTAAAGCTTCACTTTGATTATAATTTATGTTATATAATTTTTGTATATTATCCGATAAACAAGTAAGAGTAGATATTTATTTATCTGCTCTTTTTCAAGATTTTTCAAGAAGTTATATACAAAAGATGATTGATAAATGACAAGTTAGTGTAAATTCAAAAATCATAAATAAAAATCTCAAAATAAAACCAAGAGATGAGATAAATATAACTATCATAAATGAATCAATCGAAGTAAAACCACAAGATATGAATTTAGATATCATATATGAAGATGAAAATTTACTTATAATAAATAAAGATCCATTTTTAAATGTACATCCTGTACCTTGAGAAGATGGAAATAAAAACACTCTTGTAAATGGTATATTGCATCATTGTAAATGAGCATTACCTTGTATATCTTGAGTAGAAAGACCTGGTATAGTTCATAGGCTCGATAAAGATACTTCATGAATTATTTTGATTGCAAAAACAGATTTTATGATGAGTTATCTATCAGGTATCATAAAAGATAGGGAAATAACAAAAAATTATATTGCAATTGTAAATGGTATAGTTAAAGATAATGATTTCAAAATAGAAAGCTTTATAGGTCGTGATCCAAATGATAGACTCAAGATGACTACAAAAAACCCACTTAATCCAAAACTAGCTATAAGTTATGGTAGTCTGATTTGATACATAGATAATAAATATAGTGTTTTAAAAATAAATATAAAAACTTGAAGAACTCATCAAATCAGAGTACATTTATCTAGTATCTGATATCCAATCATAGGAGATAAAGTTTATGGTATAAAATCTATAAATGAAGAAGTTTTTAAAAAGTATTGACTACAAAGACAAGCACTTCATGCTTATGAACTAGATTTTAATTTATACTCTAAAAAAGTTAGTTTTAAAGCAAATTTAAAAGAAGATATGCAAAAAATAGTTTGAGATTTAATTTTTTAATTTTATTTTATGAAAAAAATATTTTTAATAATTTTTGTTTTATTTTCACTTACTTCTTGTGGTGAAGATTTCAAAGAAGCATGAGTTATAATGGATGATTATGCAGATACTCTTGAAACTTCTATAACAGATTCAAAAGAAGTTAGAGATTTGATGAATCAAAATACTTCTGATTTAAAAAATGCAATTGATGCCGCGAAACAATAAAAAAAAGAGTTTTTAAACTCTTTTTTTTATTTGATTATACCATTTACAGCACTTATATTGAAACTATAATTCATCTTTAAACTTCAAATTAATCATATATAACAGACTTCTCAAGCTATGACAATTTGTTTTAATATGATAGTATAATCTTTTAAAAATGGTAATATATTTTCTTCTCATATAAATACATTTAGAGAACCACTTATTGGAAAATTTTGTATAAACTTTATGAAATTTTCTTTGTCTTCAAGCATTTTTATTATTGAAAATATTGAATCTCATAACCTTTTATAATTTTTTTCAAGAAATACTCATGTTCAAGAATAATTCATAACATTTTTTGAAGGTACTAGGAAAAATGCTATTTCTCAAGTATTTTTTGATAAATCATAAGATATACTATTTGCAAAATCCCATATATTGTTTATGTTATGTTTATTAGAGCTATTATCACTATTTAAAAAGTGTTCTGGTGTTTGTTGCATCAGATAATTTACAAAAGCTCTCAATCACTTTGAAGTAGGTAATCTACCAGCAGAATTATATGGTTGATACACAAGTTCTAGCTCTTCAAGTCTAGCCATATCATTTCTAACAGTAGCACTAGATACTCATAAATCATATTTTTGTAATAAAAGTTTACTTCATAAAACTTCTCAAGTTTCTAGATATTCTAAAACTATGATTTTAAGTATTTCTATATTTCTATTTGTAAGCATAATTATTTTATTATTTCTAATAAATCTCTAGCAGAATTTTCTTTTGTATATTTGTTTTTTATTTCTTCATAATCAGGGTTTGTTTTATATACTTCGTTTTCTAAGTATTTTTTTGTATTTTCAAATATACTATTAACAGAAATAGGTGAGAAATAAGTCAATCTATCTCAGAAAATATTTCTTATATTTTTTAGGTCAGAAGATATTATATTGCTCCCAAAATAAAGTGGTTCGCTTAATCTAAAAGGAAATGGTTCATAAAAACTAGGAAATATAACTCACAAACTCTCACTATAAAGATATTTTTTATGACTTAATCATACATCTCATAAAAAATAGATATTTTTTTCCATCTTGTTTTCCAAGATTATATTTCTTAGATTTATGTTTGTAGATATATTGTTTCATAAAAAAACTAAATCTATATTGTGTCATGATTCTCTTATTCTTTTCAGAACTAGTATAAGTTTTTCATAATTTTTTTCTATTGAATCTCATCAAGAATAAATCAAATAATCATTATTTAATGAATATTTTGTTTTTATGTTTATATTTATTTCATCTAGATTATCATTTACTTTTATTATTTGATCTCACTCAGGGAAAAATCAATTTATTATGTGTATACTAGATTCTTTTATATCAAATTTTTCTATCAATTCATTTTTTGTATTTTGATCAAGACAAACTATTTTATGCGATTTTTTTAGGTTTTTATTCATCAAAAATAAGTATTTGTATTTTTCAAAATAAGAAGAAAAATTCATATAATATATATCTTTAAGTCATGAAACTATAGTTATATATTCTCATTTATATCTTGTTGGTTTGAAGTGGTTGAAAAAAATCATCAGATTATTTTCATCTTTTTTAAATATTTTTAATAATTCAAATTGTTCATTTAAGCTTCAATTTTTTATATTAACCTTTTTTATATTACAATTTTCAATATTTAATTCATCTATAAAATCAACTACATAGATTATATATTCATTATCTTTATTTTGTTTTATAAATGTTTTAACAAGCTGTATTGCAAATCTAGAATAAAGCTCATTTTTTACAAATCTTAAATCGATTCAAATTTTCATTTTTTTTAAATTATTTTTATATTTTTGTATTTTTTTATATTATATACTAAAAGTTAATTTTTAAAAAATTTTTTATGAATTTAATTGAATTTATAGATAAAAAAGAAAATATTTGATACTTAAAAATAAAAGTTATTCCAAATAGTGATAAAACAGAGATAGTTTGACTTATGGATGACTGAGTTTTAAAGATTAAATCAAGATGAGTTCCTGAAAATGGTAAAGTAAATCTAGAAATAATTGATTTTATTTCTAAAAATATAAAAATAAATAAAAAATTTATACAGATAATTTCTTGAGAAACAAGTAGAAATAAACTAATCAAAATTGCTTTTTAGATTTTTATATCTATAATTTCTTTAATAAAAATTAACTTAAAAATATGGGATTTTTATACATAATTATATATCTTATATCTTTGATTTTATTATATGCTTTTATAATAGAAAGATTAAAGATATTGAGCCAAAGGCATAAGGAAAATACTTGAATAGAATCACTTTCTAGATGATATAGGATAGTGAGAAGAAGGATGATTTTTTTACTAATAGTTTTATATTTTTTAGGTAGTTTAATTTTATTAACTTTTTCAAAAAATGACATATTATACAAAACATGATTATATAATGATCAGAAGGCATTGGGTGATGATGTTTTTTAGATATATAAAATTTGCCTTTTTTGTTTTTGTTTCTTTGACTTTTTATGTATTAGCAATCAAATTTTCTTGAACTTTAGGTAATGAAGTCGTAAGATATATAATTTTACCACTTTCATTTATACTTTTAAATTATGCTTTTATAAAGCTTATACTTTATTATATAGCATTTTATAATAATTTACTTATATTTCATGATGATAATATAATTGTTATAAAATCTACTTTACTGGATACAGACAATGTTGAGATAATTGATTTACATAAAGTAACTAAAATAGATGCTTTTGCTACATGATTTGCTGCAAATATTTTTGGTTATGGGACTTTAGTTATAGAGCAACAAAGAGAAAAAGTTAGAGAATTTTTTTATGTACCGAAACCATATAAAGCTATTTCTCATTTAAAAGAAGCAAGAGATAAAATGGAAGATAAAAAATAAACCTGAGGGTTTATTTTTTACTTTTAATTATTTTTATTTATACTAAAAAAAATAATTATAAAAAATATGAAAAAAGTTTTAGTTTGATTATCAGGTTGAGTAGATAGTGCAGTAACTGCTTATCTACTTAAAGAAGCTGGTTATGATGTAACAGCAGGATTTATGATAAATTATCTTGATGAAAATAATCCTGTTTGTCCTACAAAGTTAGATTTACAAGTTGCAAAAGAAGTTGCAGCTTATTTAGATATACCTTTTTTTACTTTTGATTATAGAGAAACTTATGCAGAAAAGGTTTTGGGTTATATGTATGAATGATATAAAAAAGGTATAACTCCAAATCCAGATATCATGTGTAATAGTGAAGTTAAATTTAAAGTGTTTTTAGATGAAGCTTTAGAACATGGTTTTGATATGGTAGCTACATGACATTATGCTATAATTGAAAAGGGAAATGATGGTATTTTTCATCTTAAAAAATGAGTTGATCCAAATAAGGACCAAAGTTATTTTTTGGCTTGATTAAATCAATTCCAACTTAGTAAAGCTTTGTTTCCAGTTTGAAATATGCAAAAAAGTGAAGTTAGGGAAATAGCAAATAAAGCATGACTTCCAAATGCCAATCGTAAAGATAGTCAATGAATTTGTTTTGTTTGAAAAGTTGATATGGTTAAATTTTTAGAACAAAAAATAGATCACAAACCAGGTCTTGTAAAAGATACATCATGAAAGATATTATGAGAACATAAATGAGTTTTTTATTATACTATCGGCCAAAGAAAGGGGCTTGATATTTGATGACAAGCAGAACCAATATTTGTAGTAAAAAAAGATATAGAAAATAATGAAATAATAGTTTGAACAGCAAATGATTTAGAATTATTTGATGATAAATTATATGTTTTAGATTTCAATTTTTTATCTAGAAATGATTATATTTTCCCACTTACTGCAAAAGCAAAGATTAGATATAGACAAGAAGATCAAGATTGCATCATATATAAAGAAGAAAATTGATATAAAGTAGTTTTTGATAAAAAACAAAGAGCTATTGCTAGAGGTCAAATATGTGCTATATATTTAGATGATGAACTTATTATGAGTTGAGTTATAAACTAAAAAACTAGAAGAATTTTCTTCTAGTTTTTTAGTTTATAACAACACTAGGCTTACAGCCATTACAAACATTCATAACATTACTCAAGTTATTGCAAGATGATGTTCTCAGTATTCTTCTGCTGTTGGCAATAATTCATCAAGAGATATATAAACCATTATTCAAGCTATAAGAGCAAATATAAATCAAAAATTTATGTCAGTAAAAAAGTATTTTATAATCACAAATCAAACTAGCGCTCAAACTATCTCAGCAAGTCATGATAAAAAAGATATAATAGATGCTTTTGCTTTATTTTTTGTAGCATAATATATAGGCATAGCAACAGCTATTCACTCTGGGATATTGTGTATTGCAATTGCTATAGATATACTTACTCATAATTTTGGATCTTCTAGAGCAGCTATAAATGTTGCTAATCATTCTGGTAAATTGTGAAGTGATATAATTAAAGCTGAAAAAAGTCAGACACGAAGTAGTTTTTTTTCTTTTATTTTTGAAATAGTATTTTTGTCAAAATTCATATTTTTTATTTCATGTGGATTTTCTGCACTAGGTACTATTTTATCAATTATTGCTATGATTAATATACCTAAAAAAAATGCAAAAACAGTTAATGCATAACCTTTATCTTCTCAATAAATACTTACTAAATCTAATTTAGCTTTAAAAAAAATCTCAACAAGAGAAATGTAAATCATAACTCATGCAGAAAATCATAGAGAAATTGATAATATTTTTGGATTAAATTTTTTGCTAAAAAATACCATTAGACTTCATATTCCAGTTGCCAATCAGGCGAATAGTGTTAGTAAAAATGCAAGTAGAAAATTTGGATTTTCCATATCAATATATTAGTTAATTATTTATTATAGCTTATTTTAAAAAAGAAATAAGTCAAATTATTATGAGAATTATTCTCATAATAATTTGACTTATTAAAATTGTATTTTTATTAAAATTATGATAATATAAAAGATAATATAAAAATAATATAATATTTAAATATATTTATGGTAGTTGAAGATATAAATTCAGAAAAACCAATTAAACAAAATCCTGAGAAACAATCAGATTTATCAGCAGAAGTTAATGAATCAATAGAAGAAGTTTTACAAAAAGTAGAGCAAGTAATTGATTTATGATGAAATGATATAATCAAAAAATTTTTTAGCTTAAATAACTTAAGCGATTATTTTGATTTTTATTATGTAAAATTGGATGATTTTAAATCTATTTTATCAAAAAGTGATAAATTACTTAATTTTTATAAAGAAAAAACTGGTGAATCTATATCTAAAATATCAAGTGAATGAATTCTTAGATTTGCTAAATTTTTATGATTGGATAGACCAAGTTATGGTGAAATTAAAACAAGTGTAAAGTCAAAATTACAAAAAGTATGAGTTACATACTTAAATGAATTTAATACATTGATTATAAATAATTTTAGAAAATACTTTTCCCAAGATAATGAGTTTAAATATCTTATTTTTAGGATATTTAAAAAATCTGTTACAAATATAGACTCAAATGATTATAAAGATTTATGAGAAAAATTGGAATTAGAATATCTAGAATGAGATAATCTAAAAACAATTATAAAAAATAGACTTAAATTATTAAAAATAGATTATTTAGATGATTTGGTTTCACTTTGAGTTAGAGAATTTGATGAAATCATATGAAATGACTTTTTGATAGAATCTTATTTTTTAAGTATATGAATTTTTAAATCTCATATTTTAAAAGAAGATATAGAAAAATTTTGAATAGATATTTGACTCAAGAAAAAAGAGATAAATAAATCTTCTTATATTTTAAGTTTTTTAAAGTATAATAAAATTTCAAATTTTTCTGATTTGAAAGATTATCCAAAAACAGAGATAAGAGCATTATTGTGGGAAGATAAAGTTTGTAGAGAAATACTTGAAGGCTTTTGATTAACTCACTTGCAAGACTATAGACTTGATCATCTAAAAAGATTTGCTAGATTTGTATGACTTTCTTGAGTACCAAAAGACTTTGAACTTGATGAACAAAGATCAAAATCTTTGATTTTAAATATACTTAAACAAAATAAAATTGATTGTACTTATTCACTTCAATTTAATTGAATAAAATGATTTAAAAGACTTTTTAAACTCCAAAAAATTTGAAATATTTACAATGATATAAATACTTATATCAAAAATAATATTTGAAAGACTATACCAAATTTAGCATTTGAAGACTTAGAAAATATATGAATTTTGCTTTGATTACCAACTTTTGATAATTTAGAACATAAAAAAAGAGTAGATAATTTTTTATTTGAAAAATGAGTTTGGTTAAAAGATCTAAATAAAAATAATTTTAGAAAAGATAATAGTTTTTGGTTTAGTCCAAATTTAAGATATTTTTTAGATAAAGTTTCTTGACCAACAGATATAAAACTACTTAGACCAAATCATATAGAAGATATGAAAGATTATATGATGAAATTGTAAAAGAATATGTAAAAACATATTCTTTTTTGTTTAATTTTTAAAAATAATTAAAATCAAAAATAGTTATAAATAAAATAAAAATAAATGAACGATTTAGAAAAAATATTGCAATTAAAATTTGGTTTAAGTTCTTTTAGAGAAGGTCAAAGAGAGATAATAGATAGTGTATTAAATAAAAAAGATACACTTGTTTTTATGCCTACTTGAGGTTGAAAATCTCTTACTTATCAATTACCATGAGTAGTTTTAGATTGACTTGTTATAGTTGTTTCTCCACTTATTTCTCTTATGAAAGATCAAGTTGATAAACTGAATAATTTGTGACTTAGAGCCGAACTTATAAATTCTACAATTGATAACTATGATAAGCAAATAATACTAAATGATATATCTAAAAATGATTGAAGTATAAAGTTTTTATACATAGCTCCAGAAAGACTAAATAGTGATGAATTTTTAAGAATTATTGAAAGAGTTAAAATATCTCTTGTAGCTATAGATGAAGCTCATTGTATAAGTCAATGGTGACATGATTTTAGACCAAGTTATATGAAGCTTAAAGGTTTTTTAGAAAGATTAAAATTAAATAATGATTTCCCAATTATAGCACTTACTGCAACTGCAACTCAAAAAGTTAGGGCAGACATAACTCTCAGATTATGACTTGTAAATCCAGCTATTTTTACTACTGGTTTTGATAGAAAAAATATAAGTTTAATAGTTAGAGAAATAAGTAAAAAAGAAGAAAAACTTGAGAAAGTAAGTGAGATACTAGAAAAAACACCATGAAGTTGAATCATCTATTGTTCATCTAGAAAAAATGTAAAAGAAGTATATGATTATCTAATTTGAAATTGAGTTTCTGCTTGAATTTATACTTGAGAAATGACTTGAGATAATAGAGAAATAGAACAAAATAATTTTATGGATTCAAATTATAAAGTAATTGTTGCTACAAATGCCTTTGGTATGTGAATAGATAAAAGTGATATCAGATTTGTAATTCACTACAATTTACCTTGAAGTATAGAAAATTATTATCAAGAAGTTGGTAGAGCTTGAAGAGACTGAAAAAATAGTTATTGAGTAGTAATTGCATCATTTGCAGATACTAAAATACAAGAATTTTTTATAGAAAATTCATATCCAACAAAACAAGAAATTGTTGATTTTTATAATTATCTTTACAGAGATTTTTCTACTTGAGAGTGAGCTTGAGCTAAGATTTTAAAAACATATTTTGTTATGGCCTCTGAATCTGGAATCGTAAATGATTTAAAAGTTTGAGCAATAATTAGGGTACTAGAAAAATATAATATAATCAAAAGGTGACTTGATGATTTTGAAACTCCAAGTGATTTTAGAGGTAGATGAATAATACTTTTGCAAGCAAAACAAAATCCAGCATCTATAAAAATAGATTGGTCTCATCAAGAAGCTTTAAAGGCAGAGAGTTATTATAAACTAGAACAAATTAAAAAGTTACTTTTTTATCCAAGTTGTAGAAAAAAATTTATCTTAAATTATTTTGCTGACGAGGAAGATTTAAAAAAAATCTGAGATAATTGTGGAAGTTGTGATTTTTGTATAGAAAAGAAAAATCTCTGAAAACAAGAAGTTATTGATATAGTGAAAATATCGGTTTTTGGCCTTATTCTAGAGACTGTTAAAAAATTTGATACAAAGTTCTGAATACAAACTTTTGTTAAATTTTTACGGGGAAGTAATGATAAGAAACTCCTAGAGTGGAATATGGATAATGATCAAAATTACTGAGCTCTTAGTGATTTAACTCCAGAATTAATTCAGGCAGTTATTGAAGCTCTTATGTCTCTTGAGTATCTATATAAAAGTGATGGTAAATTTCCACTTCTTTGAATTACTGAAACTGGTAGGTTGGCTATTACAAAAGATTTTTTACTTAAAAATGATAATGAAGAACTTCAAACATATCTTAAAATAAGACTTTGAACTAAATCTCTTTATAAAAAAGAATCAAACCCTAAAGAAAAAAAGGAAAAAGTAGATACTTATGAAGAAACATATAAATTACTAAAACTATGAAATAGTTTAGATGATATATCAAAATTAAGAGAATTGAAGCTTATAACTATTGAAAGTCATATAGTTTTACTTTATAGCGAATCTAAATTAGGACTTTCAGATATTATGAAATATACTAGTTTTTCTAAGTTAAAAATAGTAAAAGACGTCATAAATAAAGAATTAAACTGAATAGTTTCTGAACTTAAACCTATAAAAGAAAAAATAGAAAATTTATGAAATAAGGATATTAGCTATTTTGACATAAAATTGGCTATTGCAATGATAGATAAAAAAGATTTATAAAAAACAAGTTTGTCAAGCTTGTTTTTTTGTTTGTATAAATTAAATATGTTAAAATAATATTATATAATTTGTTATAAGTTTATATGGATATCTGAGAGCTTTTTAAAAAATGAGTTGTTAAAACTAAACCTAATACTTGAAAAAATGTAAAAGTAGAGGATTTATTTGGTTCTTCATCTAATAATGACTTAAAATCTGTAAAAAACTCTATTAATTCGGATTTAAATTTAAACTCTTATTGAGAAAAAAAAGAAGATTGATTTCTTATATCAATTGTAAATGATATGTTTTTAAATGCTATAAAACTTAGAGCTTCTGATGTTCATATAGAACCAAATGATTATAATTTGACTATAAGATTTAGAATAGATTGAAAATTTATAAACTATAAAGATCTAGATATAAAAAATAAAGACTCTGTTATTGCTAGGATAAAAATTATGTCTTATCTTAGAATTGACGAACATAGATTACCGCAGGATTGAAAAATTGCTTATAAATTGTTTGGTTGAAAACAACTAGATATGAGAGTTTCAATAATTCCAACTATTTATGGTGAGAAATGTGTAATAAGGATATTAAAAAAAGATTCAACTCCACCAGAATTAAAAGATTTGTGAATTATGCCATACAATATGGTTAAAATAAAAAAGCATTTAGCAGATAACTATGGTATGATATTGGCTGTATGACCTACAGGTTCCGGTAAGTCTACTACTCTTTTTTCACTTCTTAGTCAATTTAATCCTAAAGAGAAAAATATTTCAACTTTAGAAGATCCAGTAGAATATAGAATTCCATGAGTAAATCATACACAAATAAACCAAAGTATAGATTTTACATTTGCAAGGGGGCTTAGGAGTCTTCTTAGACAAGATCCAGATATAATAATGGTCTGAGAAATAAGAGATGAAGAAACAGCAAAATTGGCAGTTGAGGCAAGTATTACATGACATATAGTTTTCTCAACAATTCATACCAATTCTGCTACTCATACTATTCAAAGACTTGTAAATTTATGAGTTGATCCACTGCTTATAACTTCAAGTTTGAGGATGATTATATCTCAGAGACTTACAAGAAAACTTTGTCCTCATTGTAAAATTCAATACAAAGCTAGTGATAAAATAAAAGATTATATAGTATGAAAAGTAGGTAAATATATAAAAAATAAGGAGGAGTTACTTTTATTTAAGTCAAATGAAAATGGTTGTATAAAATGTAATCATACTTGATATAGTTGAAGAGTTTGATTATATGAAGTTTTAGAAATAACTGATAAATTAGAAACACTTATTTTAAACAATGCATCACGCTTACAACTTGAAATTCAGGCTATTTGAGATGGGATGGTTCCTATAAAAGATGATTGATTATTAAAAGTTATTTTATGAGAAACTTCTCTTGAAGAATTGTTATCTGTTCTATGAACATAACTTTATAAATAGTAAAGATATTTTGGAAACAAAATTTGATAAAATTTTTTGCTAAGTATAATTTTATATGATAAAATTATAAATATAATCAATAAAAATGAACATATATTTAGAAACATTATTTGATAGATATAATCTTAGTGAAAAGGATAGGCATGATATTTTACAATTCTTTACTTTTTTATCTGATGATAAAAAACAAAATCTTATAAATAACTTTGAGATAGTTGTTTATAAAATGCAAAAGATTGAAAAAAGTCTAGAATTAGAAAAAGAAATATTGATTTGAGACTCTGTTGAAAGAGTTAGGCAAGCTGTTATGCAAAATAGAAAAAAGTTTCTTGATGAACAAATAAAAAAACAAATAGATTTATTAAAAGGAGAAATATAAATTTATAACTAAAACAAAAACAAAATGATAGTTACACCAAAATTACAAGAACATTTTGATTCTAATAGAGAAGTATCTAAAGACACTCTTGATTATTTATTGTCTTTATGAATTGATGAAAGATTTGCAGAACAATGTAAGGCTATGTTTGATGGTATAAAGGCAGATGTTTCAGAAGTTATTGCAGTTTCTCCTACAATAATAGCAGAAGATGAAAAATTAAAAAATAAGTTTTCAAAAATGTGATTAAAAGCTAGTATTCAATTTGGGAATGAATTAAAATCAGCAGCTAATGATAGAGTTTATGGTTGATATAAAAAAGCAGCTTAATAAAAAGATAAAGGATTTCCTTTATCTTTTTATTATTCAACTCACTACATCGAATTCTATATTATAATCATATCATCTATTAAAACTATTTATTTTTAGTGAGCCTTGAGTTGTTAAACAAGTTCATGACAATCTATATTTTCATCATTCAAATATTATAGATCAAGTTTGAGTATTATTTAGAGGATGCTCTGTTCAGTTTACATCTACACAAGATACTCCATTAATTGAAAATTTTTCCATTGGAATAGAATTTTCAAGTACCCATGGAGAACTATCAGTTAATCTATAATTTGTATTTATTACTCAACTTCACGATGTTGAAAAATCAATTCTCCATGTTTTTGGAACATCTAAATTTACTCAAATTCATTTTCATATCAATGAATTATTTCTTATTCTCTCTATCTCAGAAATAATTTTATTATTAAATATTTCTAAGCTTTGTTTGTCTGATATTGATTTGAATGATATGTTGTTTGCTCATAAAGCTATTATAGAAATAATTGAAATAGCAACTAATAATTCTACAATAGTAAAAGCTTTATTTTTTTTATTCATAAAAAATTTGTAATAATTTAAAAAAAAATATAATTGTATTGTAAGTTTACTTATAAAAAAATAACTTCAAAATATTTTTTAATTTTTCTATTATTATGAATAAAATAATTTTATCTAAGATATTTGTTTTTTTAGTTTTATTTTCTAGTTTTTCTATTTCTAATGCTGACTTTAAGGCTACAAATCCTACATCTAATAGTATAAGTTTTTCTTGGACTGCTATTGAAAATGTTTTTATTTATAAAATTTTATATTGATTAGATTCTTCTAAAACTGTAAAATATGATAAAGAATCTGATTATATTGAAAAAACTTCATATACATTATATGATTTGGTTTCAAAAACTAACTATTATTTTACATTAGTTTGATATGATGAAACATGAAAAGAAATTTATAAGTCATCAGAGATAAGTGCTTCTACTTCTGATAAGAAAGTTGTAAACTTTGAATCATTATTTATAGAAGATGCTGTTCAAGTTTCTAAAAATAAAATAGAATTATTATTTTCAAATGAAATAAGTGATTTAAATAATTATGATAGAGAATTTAAAATAGAAAATGTAAAAAATCCAAATGATGTTTTTGAAGTTAAAGATACTGCTATATCTTTAGAAAATAAAAAGAATCTACTTTTAACTTTGGATAAAGAACCTGTAGTTTGACAAGATTATAAACTTATAGTTTTAAATATAAGAGATATTTATGATCAAAATATAGAGTTTTGAGTAAATTCTGAAGCTATATTTAAATGAGTAGAAATTACTCAAGAACAAGAAAGTAAATTTATTTCAAATAAAGATTATTTTTCTTTCTCTGAATTAAATTCTGCTTGAACTAATGATAAAGATACATCTTCTAATAATGTTAATTCAACTACAACATCTTCTACAAATGAAGATAAAAAAGATACTGTTAACCAATTAGATGATAAAAATAACGATAATCAAATAACTTCTACTACTACTTCTGTAGTTGTTACTAATACTATTGAAAGTTGAAATCTTGCTTGAGTTGAGTTAAATTCTGCTAATGTATGAAATACTGTATTATCTGAGTCTGAAGAAATATCAAAATTGCCTGTTACTTGACCAGAACAAATTATTTTTGTGTTAATTGCAATTTTGCTTTCATGATTTATATATATATATAAATTTATAAGATCATAATAAAAAATGCACATTGGGCATTTTTTATTTATTCATAGAAGAATCATATTATAGAAAAATTTGCTATCTTTTTATATAATTTGTATTCTTTTTTTATTTTATTATATATCTCAATTCTATTTCATATTTTAGAACTTTTTTCCAAAATAGAATCTTTAAGATATAGGTATCTAGGATTAATAGTAAGTTTTTTATTTTTTTCACAAATATTGAAAATAAAATCAATTTCATTATGTATTTTTTTATAAGTATTTATTTTATCTTTTAATCATATTTTGAAACTATTTTCTCAGAAGTCTTTTCTTTTTAATTCAAAAAATTCTTTGAATATCTCATCTGATTTATTTATATAATTTTTTGAAACTTGATAAATACTTATTACTTGATTATTTCTTTTTTTAAATAATTCAATTATGTTGTTTTCCAAAAAAATTATTTTACTTGATAGATGGTAAACAAATATGTTGTAAAAAACAAGAATTATTAAAAAAATTACAATAAATGGGTACATTTTTTATTTTTTATAATATATTAATATAATTCTAACATAATTATTTTTTTTTACAAAAAAGAGGATAATTTTATTTTGACTAATTCAAAAAAAATTATATAATGTCTATTGACAAATGTTGCAAGAATAAAAAACTGCAACATTTTTTTTAATTTTAACTTTTTTTGTATGGTACAATTTTTAAAAGATTCTATTAGAGAACTTAAACATGTAGTTTGGCCTACTAGACAAGAGACAACAAAGTATTTTTTTATAGTTGTTTCAGTTTTAGTATTATTTTGAATTTATCTTTTTATAGCATCTACTGCTTTTTCAGAAGCTATGCTATATTTAAAAAATATAGTTTCTTAATTTTAATTACTTTAAATAAAAGATATGTTTAAAAAACCTGAATGGTATGTTATACAAGTTATTTCTTGAACTGAAGAAAATGTTAGAAAATCTCTTTTTCAAAGAAGAGAAAGCTTTTGATTAGAGGATTATATATTGGATGTATATGTTCCTACTCATGACGTAGTTTCAGTTAGATCATGATGAGTAAAAGTTAAAAAACAAAAAAATTTATTACCAGGTTATATTTTGGTGCAAATGAATGTAACAAATGAAAGTTGGTATATTGTTAGAAATACTCCTAATGTTACATGATTTCTATGAGCTTGAAATATCCCAGTTCCAGTTTCTGGTGCTGAGCTTGAACAATTAAAATGAAAAGTTGAAGAAAGATCTGAAACTTTTGAAACTAAATATCAAGTTTGAGATATGGCATTAATTATAAGATGAGCATTTGAGTGAAATGAATGAATAATTACAGAAGTTAATGATAAAAAGTGAACTGTAAAAATAAATATTAATTTACTTTGAAGAGATACTCCAATCGAGTTAGAATTTTCAGATATAAAAGTTTAATAATCATATTAAAAAATTATGAGAAATGCAATATTATTTATAATATTTTTGATATTTTCATTTTTTATAAATGTAGTTTTTTACTATATTTCAGATGATTATAGGCTATTTTTAAAAAATATTAAAAATGATTCTAATATTTCTAAAATTGATGATTCTTTTTTATCAATAAAAAATAATTTTTCAGATACACAGGATTCAACATCAATTACTAATGATTCAATAATTATAGATGAGATTGAAATAGACGATAGTATAGAGTTAGTTAAAATAAATAACGAAAATGATAATATTTTTGATAAAAATACTAATAAAGTAGAAATAAAAAACTCAGTTAATCTTTGAAAAAATTATTTAGATATACTAAATAACTTTTCAAATTATAACTTTCAAGAGCTTGAATTGAATACAAACCTTTTTGATATAACAGATGAATATCCAGATAATTATTTAGAGTATTATTCTCGTGATTTAACTTTATATTTTTTCCCAACAAAATCTTATAAAGAAGTTTATGATTTATTTTCTGTTTTAGAATTTGAACTTCCTTTTAAAATTAATCAAACAAATTCTTTTTGAGATAACTCTTTTTTTATAAATTTAAATCAAGATATAGTTGATAATTATATAAGAGTTGTTGTTAATCACAAATGAGTTGCTTTTTGATTGAAAATTAAAAAAAATGAATATAATTCTATAAAAGAAAAACTTAATAATTTAAGAAATAACTAAAAAAAAAATGTCAAACAAAATATATTTAACAAAAGAAGGTTTATTAAAACTTCAAGAAGAATTAGAATTTCTAAAGACTACTAAAAGGGTAGAAATTGCTGCAAAATTAAAAGAAGCTATATCTTTTTGAGATTTATCAGAGAACTCAGAATATGAAGATGCTAGAAATGAACAAGCTCAAGTAGAACTTAGAATATTAGATCTAGAAGAACAATTAAAAAACTATGAATTAATTGAAGAATCTGGAGATAAGAAAAATAGAATTTGAATGTGATCTTTAGTAGAAATTAAAAATATTGAAACTAAAGAAGTTGAAAAATTTAAAATAGTTTGAGCTACTGAGTCAGATATATTGGCTGAATTACCAACTATTTCAAATGAATCTCCAGTTTGAAGCTCTCTTCTTTGAAAAAAACAATGAGATAAAGTAGAAGTAAAAGCTATGTCTTGAACTTATCAATATGAAATAGTAAGTATAAAATAACAAATAAGCTATGCAATATAACTTTTTTTATGAACATTTATTATTAATACCTGCAATTACTTTTGTAGTTACTGTATTTTTAAAATGAATCTTTGTTAAATTAAAAACTTGAAAAATAGATATATCAAGATCTCTTTGAAGTTGATGAATGCCTTCTGTTCATTCTTCAGTTGTAGTTTCTTTGACTACTGCAATTGCAATAAAATATTGAGTTAATCATGACTTATTTGCTATTGCTATGACATTTACGGTAATTATTATATATGATGCTATAAATGTTAGATTTGAAGCATGACAACATGCTATAGCAATAAATGAGTCTCTTTGACATAAAAAATTTAAAGAATCATTATGACATCTTCCAAGTGAAGCTTTTGCTTGAAGTATATTATGAATCATTATTGCAACAATTATCTATTATATATAAAAAAAAATGAAAACTTTCAAGTTTTCATTTTTTTATTCAACAGTAACACTTTTTGCTAAATTTTGAGGTTTATCTATATCTTTTTTTAAGTTTTTAGCAACCTCAACAGAAAATAACCATAAAGGTATCAAAGGTAAAAATGGCGTCAATATAGGATGAGTTTTAGGTATTTCTATTATATCATCATATATGTCTTTTGTAGTATCTCAAGCAGTTATAACTCATAAAACAACTCAATCTCTTGCTTTTATTTCTTTTATATTTGAAATAGTTTTTTCTCTATTTATTCATTTTGGGTTTATAACTATACAAGGGAAGTTTGGTCAAACTAAAGCTAGTGGACCATGTTTTAATTCTCAAGTAGAGTAACTTTCAGCATGTACATAACTTAATTCTTTTATTTTTAGTGAACATTCACAAGCTGTTCAGTAAACTAAATTTCTTCATAGATAGAAAAAATTATTATATTTACTATATTTATCTGCTAGTTTTTTATAGTGTTTTGTATTTTGTAATAATCATTCTAATTTTTCTTCAAGTTCATCAAGTTTTTCAATTATATTTTTTGCTTCACTTACTTGTAAATCTCTTTTTAATCACATAGAAAGAGACATAAGTAGTAAAACAGCCAGTTGAGCTACTACATTTTTAGTTGATGCAACTCAAATTTCCATTCATGAGTGTGTATAAAGTCACATATCACACATTCTAGCAATTGTACTTCAAACTACATTTACTATACCAAAAGTTAGACATCATTTTTCTTTTACCATTCTAACAGACTCTCTTACATCTGCAGTTTCTCATGATTGAGACATAAAAATGTATAGAGTTTTTTTGTTTGGGATAAATGTTTCATAAAGAAATTCACTACTTACTCTTACTTCTGTTTTTATTCCGCTTAATTCTTCAAACCAATTTTTTCAAACAACTCATGCAAAATAACTAGAACCAGATGCTATTATCTCTATATGTTTTATATCAAGAGAGTTAAGTTCTTCAAGAGTTTCATTATTTATAGTTTTAGTTTCAAAATTTATTCTTCATTTTAATGCATTTTTCAAAACTTGAGGGACTTCGTTTATTTCTTTTTGTGTAAATGTTTCAAATTTTCATTTATCAGCTAGTCACATATTGTCAGTTATAATTTCAGTTTCTTTATTTATTTTTTCTCAAGAAAGCGAATATACATCAAATTTTCCATCTTTAATTATAACTGTTTCTCTATCATCAAGAGTTGTAAATTCTGTTGCAACTTTTCAAAGTGCATTTATATCACTTGATAGAAAAATACCGTTTTCTCAAACTCAAACAACCATTGGACTTCATAGTTTTGCTCATATTAAAACACTAGGATTTTCTCTATCAACAACAGCTATAGAATAAGCTCAAACTAGTTTTTTTATTACTTTCTCTAGAGTTGTAACTATATTTCAATCAAATAATTTTTCTATAAGTTTAGCTATTACTTCAGTATCTGTTTGTCAGTAAAAGCTATATTTTTTTTCTAAGTCTTCTTTTAAACTCATGTAGTTTTCTATAATTCAATTATGAACTACATAAAATCTAGCATTTTCACTATGATGAGGATGTGTGTTTTCAAGTGTTACTTTACCATGAGTTGCCCATCTTGTATGGGCTATTCAACAATTATAATTATTATCTTTATTTTCTCTTTTTTCTACTTTTGTAGCTAGATTTGATACTTTTCAAATAGCTTTTTCTAAAAATACTTCTCATTTTGAATTAACTCACATAACTCAAGCACTATCATATCATCTATATTCTAGTTTTCTTAGTCATTCAACTAGTAAATCTATAGAATTTTCTTTTCAATTATAAGCAAATATTCAACACATAATTTATTTTTTAGAGATTAAATTATGATTCAAATATATTGTCTAGCTCCTGTTTTGTCAATTTTAAAAAATAGTCTTTGTTATCTAAATCATCACAAGAAAATGTCTTGTTTTCACCTATAAATACAATAACTCTAGACTCACAAAAATGGTGAAAAATTTTCTTTATTTCTTTATTGTTTCAGTAATTTGAATAAAAACTATGTAGGGCTATGTGATTACAATTTAAAAGTAGGGAAATACTTCTCCATGATTTTTTTTGAAGAGTATGATAAAAAAGAGCTTTTATAAAAATAATTGGAGTTATTGTCCTAGGAACGAAACCGATTTTTTTAAAAACTCTTGCTACATAGTTGTAGTCTTTTGTAGTTATTTTATTTATTCTTATTAACCAGATAATCAAAAAATTAATAAAATATATTTATTATTATAATAATATATACAAAAACAAAAAAAGATAGTTTTAAAACTATCTTTTTTTAAATTATACTCTTATTTTAGTTACTTTTTCACCAAATTTCATGCATTTACTAGTTATACATTTACCAGTTATTCAAGCAAAAAATGGTAACAATCACATAAAAAATACAAGTGAATCTACATCTAGATTTGGACCTTCAACTATTTTTGAAGATATGTAAAATAAAGATATACCAAATATTATTTGAACTATTCTCATAATAGATTTTTTTGCAACACATATATTAGTTGCTCACATAATTACAGGAACTATTCATATAGCTATTATAAAATAAGTTATGTAAGTTAAAGTATTTTCACTAACTTCTTGCCAGAAAAACACATTTTCTAAAGTATTTGGATTTTCTTGAATAAAAAAATTATAGTACATAGCACTCATATATATAAGTCAAAACAATATTCTACCTATAATTATAGTTTTATCACTTGGTCTTTTTTGTAAAAATTTTATAAATCAAAGCATTTTTTATTAATTAACAATTAAAATCTCTTTTATATTAAAAAAAGTATAAAAAAAAGCAAAATTAATTTTGACTTTTTATTTTTTTTTATATAATACACAAGCTTTATTAATAAAGTATATATTGGGAATTAGCCAAATGGTAAGGCAGCGGACTTTGACTCCGTCATTTGGGGGTTCGAGCCCCTCATTCCCAGCCATTAACTATTATTTGCGACGATAGAATTGAGTCGGAAAGATAGTTACATCGAGCAATAGCGAGATGCATACAATTAATATAATAAATAATGAGTAGGGAATAATTAAAATTATTAATTATTCAATGTTTATTATTTTAAGACTTAAGAAATGAGAAAAATTAGGGTTTTTGTTTTTTAAGTTTTAAACTTAAAAATACTAAAGCACTTGCAGGAGCTTAGTAAAAAATAATTTATTTTTTAATATTAAGATAACATGTTAGCTGTTATAGAATTAGGAGGAAATCAATTTATCGTTAGAAAAGGTGATATGATTGATGTAAAAAAATTAGATAAAGAAGTTAATTCAAATTTTTCAGTTGAAGCAATGCTTGTTTCAGATGAAGATGGTACTTCATTAAAAGTAGGTACTCCTCTTGTATCTGGTTCAAAAGTTGAATTAAAAGTTGTTGAACAATTTAAAGGTGAAAAAGTTAGAGTATTTAAAATGAAATCTAAAAAAAGATATATGAAAAATACTGGGTTTAGAGCTCATTTAACTAAATTAGAAGTAGTATCAGTTGCTTAAAAAAACATTTGAAAAATCTTATTTTATGGATATAATACCCCTACAAAATAAGATTTTTTTTATGTTCAATAGGATTATTTTATTACTATAAAATAATTAAAAGAATGAGATTTTCATAAGTCTTTTCTATTTATTATTTAAAAAAATATTTTGGTAAATACTGAAAATAGAGTTAATATAAAAGCTCGTATCGATAGACATCTAAGAATAGTAAAAAAAGAGAATTGATTTAAAACCAATTCTTTAAATGAAAATAGATATTCAAATGCAATATACTTTGTATTAATATTTGTAATATTTGTTTTTCCACTTTATCCATCATTAGCGTCTTTTGTTTATAATAATTCAAGTTATGATTTCTATAGATGAAATATAGATGAATCATCAATCATAGAAGCTTATACTATATGAGAATCTGAAGATTGAGAACAATATTGATTACCTGTTATTGAAACTACAGATTCATTTTTATCTGTTAATACTATTTTAAATGATAATAGAGATTTAGCTTGAACTAATGAAATTATTAGTTATGAGGTAAAACCATGAGATTCATTTTCTAGTATATCTTATGAATTTTGAGTAAATACAAATTCTATATTATGGGCTAATAATTTTGAGAAAAATCATGTTTTAAGACCAGGTCAATTTATAAAAATACCTCCTGTTTCTTGATTATTACATACTGTATGATCTTGAGATACTATTTCATCAATAGCAAAAAAATATGAGATTGAAGAAACAAAAATAATGAATCAAAATTTATTATCATCAAATTCTACAATTAAAATCTGAGATGTTTTAGTTATTCCATGAGCAATTAAAAAAGCTCCACCTCCAGTAATTAAACCTGTTACTACTCCTACTAAGATTTCTAATAATTGAAAAAATACTACTCCTACAAAAATAAATAATAATGTATGATGATATAGTTTTGCCAGTCAAGCTAATAGTCAAATAGTTTCATCTCAATGAAGTTATAAACTTGTACGGAGAGCTCCAAAACATACTTTCTATTGGTGAAATTGTACATGGTATGTTGCTCAATATAAAAATGTAACTTGGTGATGAAATGCAAATGAATGGATTTCTAATGCTAGAGCAAAATGAGTTTCTACTTGATCTACTCCTAAATTATGATCTATAGTTCAATTTACTTGAACTTGATATAATCCTAGATATGGTCATGTATGAATAGTAATGGAAATAAAATCTGATCATATAATTGTTTCAGATATGAATTATAGAAAATTAAATGAAGTTACTTATAGAAAAGTTCCATTAAGTGATAGAAGTATAGATTGATATATATATGTAGATTAAAATAAAAAAATCCAAAATTATTTGGATTTTTTTATTTTCTCATAGCATTACTTATCTTGTAAGATACTTGATTTATAGGATTTAATGTTTTATGTATAGCCTCTCTTAAAAGTATATAATCTTCTCTTAAAAGTTCTAATAAAATATGAACTGTTATATTATTTTCATATTCAGAATATGCTTTAAAAGCAACGGGGAAAGCCTTGTTTGTATCTGATATTTCTTTTTCAATTTCTTTCTTCTTATTTGCTACTTTTTTTACAACTTCATTTATTCATTTTGCATTTTCAGTATTATTTTTTGTTTCTTCATCAAGATTTATATTATTTTGATTTATTTCTTTTAAATATTCTAAGTAAAAATTATATTTACAATATTCATATGTTACTTGTTTTAGAACAGATTTTTTAATAATTCAATTATTTTTTTCTCAAGTAATTTTACATTTATTACTTGTTTCAATTATTTTTTTCTCAATTTCATTTATTTTATAATTTAGTTTATTTTGTAATCTTCAATTTAATTTTGGATTTTTTGTTATCAAATCTTCTTTTATTAATTTTAGACTTCTATAATAAACTATATTTGTAGCACATCAATATATATCATCCATATTTTTTCTATATTGGTCCTTTCAAACACTTAATGATTTGTTTATATCAATTCATCAGTTATCGTAGTTTTTGAATTGATTATCATTATCGATTAGATAAATCATTTCAGAACTATTATCATTTATTTTATATTCACTACAAAATAATGAAACTCTTTCCTGATATAAATCATATCATTTTTTGTCAGATAATGTCTGAACTTCATCTCAAAAAGCACTATTAATATTTATTATTATACTAAATATTATTCAAAATATTATAATTTTATTTTTTTTCATTTTTAAAATATTTTAATTAAATTATTTTCCTTTATAACATCTTTATTTCATATTTTTTTTATGATTTTATATCTCTTAAACTTAGTTTCAAAATTGTTTTCAGATATTATATCTATATTTGAGTAACCTCATAAGTTTTTTATATAAATTTCACCAATTCAACTTACAAAAGTTTCTTTATCATTAATTATTCAATTTATAGTTATATCATTATTATTAATATAATATATTGGGCTTCAGTAATTTATTTTTATAGTTACATTTCAATTTATTGTAGTTTTAATATATATTTCTTCATTTTCTTTTAGTCATGTTTTATAATAATTACTTTTTTCAAAAATTATTACTTCATTTCATTTTAATTCGATTTTTTCAAAATTATTATTCTCTATAGCTTCTATTATTTTATTATTTATATTATTATTAGTTATTATTTTTTCTTTTAGTTCACTATTTTCTTTTAGATTTTTAGCTATTTGTGAACTTATAGAAAGAAAGCTTATTCAAATAATCAAACTTAAGAAAATAGACCATAAAAGTATATAGGCATTTTTTTGTATTTTTTGCATAAAATAAATAATTATGATAGAATTATCTAAATTATATTTATTACTTTGAAAATACAAGTTATGGTTGTTAAAAAAGATGAAAATACAACTGATAAAAATATCCAAGAAGAGTTAAAAGATGAGATACTTTCAAAAGAACAAAAAAAAGAGTATCATTCTTTAAAGTTTTCTAAAATAGAAAATCAAGTAAAACAAAGTTTGAAGGAACAAAAAACAGATGATACATTAAGAGATATAACTATTTGAGCATTAGTACTTGGTAGTAGTGATATACATTATGAAAGTTTTGTAGATTATGTTGTAGTTAGGTTTAGAATAGACTGAGTTTTAGTTGATATATTTAAAATTTCTCATAAAGAATATAAATTAATTCTTGAAAGATTAAAATATGCTTCTTGACTTAAACTAAATATAACAGATATCCCTCAAGATGGTAAATATTCTATGATAATTGAATCTAGAGACATTGATGTAAGAATATCAACACTTCCTGTTTGAGAATCAGAAAATGTAGTTTGTAGAATACTAGATAATTCAAAGTCAATTATAGATTTTGATGATTTATGATTTTTTTGGACTACTAAAAGATTTTTAGAAAAATCAATATCAAAGAAAAATGGTATGGTTTTAGTTACATGACCAACTGGTTCTGGTAAAACTACAACTTTGTATACTATTTTATCAAAATTAAACACTAGAGATAAAAAAATAATTACTTTAGAAGATCCAATAGAATATACTATGGATTGAGTTATACAATCAGAAGTAAATGAGAAAAAATGATTTACTTTTCATTCTTGATTAAGAGCTGTTTTGAGACAGGATCCTGATATAATAATGGTTTGAGAAATAAGAGATTTAGAAACATTAGAAACTGCTACTCAAGCAAGTTTAACATGACATTTGGTATTATCAACATTGCATACTAAATCAGCAGCTGAAACTTTAGATAGGATTATAAATATGTGATTAAAACCATATATTATAGCTTCTGCTCTTGATACAATAGTTGCCCAAAGGCTTGTTAGAAAAATATGTCCACATTGTAAAAGAGAAAAAGAAAAAACTCCAGAAGAACAAGCAATTGTTGAAGCAATGATGAAAGATATAGGTATGAGTATAAGACCAGCTAAAAATATAAAACTTTATGAATGAGCAGGTTGTGAAAAATGTAATCATAGTTGATATAGTTGAAGAATAGGTATATATGAAATTATTTCTTTAAATCATAAACTTAGAGACATGATTAGAGAATGAGCAACAGCTGAAGAAATAATTGCTGAATCTAGAAATTGAGATTTAATAACAATGAAAGAAGATTGAATATTAAAAGCTATAAAGGGTTACACTACAATAGAAGAGATTTTAAGAGTAATTTAAAAATAAGAATAATATAAATAGACAAAATAATTTAGCTATACTAGCTCAAAAAGAGAGAGAAATAAATTCTAGAATACAAGAAGAATTATCACAAAAAAACTCACTTATTATTCAAATAATTGATTATACTGATAAAGAAAAAGAAAAAATAGATGATTTTATGCAGCATGTTCATAGAGTAGATGATTTGATAAAAGCATGACAATGATTTGCAAATAGTGTACAATATAATATGTTTGTTTTATGATATAATGAGTTATCTACAAGAACAAAAAATCATTTTAAAGAAATATTTAGAGAGTTTAGATTAAAATATTTGCTTGAAAAAATATCAAAAAATTTAGTTAATTTCAGATGACCAAAAAATGCTTTAAACAATTATTTTAGTGAATTAAAAGATGATTATCCAGATTTTGATTTACAATATTTTTATCAAACTTTTCCTAATTCTAAAGTCATATTAGATAAGATATTAAAAAAGTAGAAAATTAATTTTCTACTTTTTTAATATCTCATTTATTTTTATAAAATATCATGCTTTTTCTTTTTCATCAACCTCTACAATTATTCATAAAATTTCATTTTTTTCGTTTATAACTATACCTCATGAATTTCAATCTTGAAAAATTATATCAGTTTTTATTTTATTATTATCTATCTCAAGTATAGTTCATGATTTTTTTTCTAGATTATGTCAATCTTTTGAGAAACTATAACTATGTATTTTTTCTCACACTTTTACATCGTTTCAGGCTTTTATCTTTCTAAAATTGCCAAAACTTGTTTGTATCTCTATTTTTGCAAGATCATTAATATCATCTTTGAAAACTAGTTTTCATAAATAAGTTTTTCATCAATTTATATCTATTATTTCATATGTACTTTTTTCATTATTAACTCAATGAGCTACTGTTAAAATAGTTTTTTTATCTATAAAAAAACCAGAAAATATGTTTTTATCTAGATTTCAATCATATTTTAATATTCATACTGGATTTACACTATTTTTTATTATTTCAGGTTTTTTAATTATTTTTATGGTATTTGTTTCGGCAAAGTTTATTTTATTTTCTCACTGAAAATAGAATACAATGTAAATTATTAAAAATCATAATCATAATATGAGATTAAAGATTAGTGAAATAATCACAATTTTTTTTTGTATATTTTCCATTTTTAAAATTATTTTTATGTAAATATTTAAAATATTAACTTTAAAATAAATATTTGCAATAGTTTAAAAAAATAATAATATTTATATATTAAAATTTAATTTAAAAAAATGAATCAAATAGTAAAGGATAAGATGGCTAGAGAAATAATGGTTGTAAGAAATGATAAAATATTTTCTGATATAGTTAGAAAAAGTAAGTTTTATAACAATGATGAAAGTAATTTTGAAAAAAAGATTCTTGATAATTATGAATATATGGTTAGATGAAATGCAGAAATAAATTTTGAGTACAAACAACCAATTCCATACTGAATAGTTTTAAATGAAAATAATCAAGTGTTTGTTTACAAAAGATGATGAAGTTGAAGTAATGCATGAGAACATAGGTTGCATAGTAAGATAGCTATTTGAGTATGATGACATATAGAAAAAGAAGATGAAAACTTGTCTAATCCAATAAGTGAATCTTTGATTAGAGAAGTAGAAGAAGAATTAAATATAAAAGAAAATGATATATTGAGTGTAGAAGCTATTTGATATATAAATAATGAAACAGATGAAGTTTCGAAAGTTCATATTTGAGTTGCATATATTATAAAAATACATAATTCAAATTTTGAATTACTTGATGGAGAATTAGATAATTGAGAATTTTTAAGTATTGAAAAATTACAAGAAATGATTGATTCTTGAAAATATGATGTTGAAGCATGGACAAAAATAGTTTTTGAACCAGTAAAAAAATATTTAACAAAATAAAAAAGACTTTTAAAAGTCTTTTTTTGCTTTAAAAATATTAAAATGTTAAAATACTATTATATTATTTTAATATAAAATATGGAATTATTAGATTTTACACATACTTGGGTTTGATATCTTTCACTCATTATTTTTATAGTTTCATACTATTTTATAGCTAGAGAAGAGGCATATCATCTAAACAAAGCTAAACCTGCACTTTTTGCGGGTACTTCTATGTTTATAATTATCTGAATTTATTTTGTGTTAAATTGATTGGATACTCAACTTTTAAAATTAGAAACAGAAAAGCTCATCATAGAAATATCTGAAATATTTTTCTTTTTACTTGTTGCTATGACTTATATAGAAGTCATGACAAATAGATGAGTTTTTGAAGTATTACAAAGAAAACTTTTTTATCATAAATTTACATATAAACAACTTTTTTGGATACTTTGATTATTAGCTTTTTTTATATCTCCAATTGCAGATAATCTTACAACAGCACTTATATTATCAACAGTAGCTTTAAGTATTTCTAAAAATCCAAAAATAATTGTCCCAATTGCTATAATTATAGTTGTCTGAGCAAATTCAGGTGGAGCTTGGAGTCCATTTTGAGATATAACTACACTTATGACTTGGACATCATGAAAAGCAAGTTTTTGAGAATTTTTATTATTATTTTTTCCATCTTTTATAGGATTCTTAACTACAGCATTTTTATTATCAATTTTTATTCCAAATACTATACCTGAATCTAAAACAAAAATAGTTAATGTTTCATTAAAACCTTGAGCAAAAAAAGTTATATTTTTAGGTCTTTTTACTATATTTATATCAGTTGTAATTCATAATTATTTTGATATACCTGCTATGTGGTGAATGATGTTTTGACTTTCATTGCTACATTTGCTTAGCTATCACTCAAATAAACTTCATAGAGACTTATCTTTTAATGTTTACAAAAATATAAAAAGAACCGAAATAGATACTTTGTTATTTTTCTTTTGAATATTATCTATAATTTGAGCATTGGATTTCTTATGATATCTAAAATATATTACCAATTTTTATGATTATTTTTGATTTTTTAATTCAAATATAATTATATGACTTTTATCATCAGTAGTTGATAATATACCAGTTATGAGTGCTGTTTTAAAATCAGACATAGATATGGATACTATAAATTGGTTAATGCTTACATTAACAGTCTGAATTTGATGAAGTTTAATTAGTTTTTGAAGTGCAGCAGGTATATGAGTAATGTGAAAAATGAAATGAATATATACATTTTCATCACATATGAGGTATTTCTCAATTATACTTTTATGATATTTTGTTTCTATTTGAGTTTTTTATATAGAATTTTATCTATTAAATATTTTACAAAAATAAGATAAGCAAAGCTTATCTTATTTTATTTTTGAAGTTAATTCATTAACAGATTTTATCTTTATTATTTCTATTTCACTAGATTTTATATCACATTCTGGGATAAATATCTTTTTAAATCACATTTTTATAGCTTCTTTTACTCTTTTTTCTAGATGAATTGGTTTTTTAACTTTTCAAGTTAGAGATATTTCTCATATATAAATAGTATCTTTTGATAAACTTAGATTATTTTTACTAGATATAATTGAAGCTGCAAGTGATAAATCTACACCGGGTTCTTCTACTTTTAATCATCTAGCAATGTTGGTATATACATCATAAGCTTCTAGTTTTACAGGAGTATATTTTCATAAAACTGCAACTATTAAATCAAGTTTAGATGAGTTTATACCTCTAGAACTTCTTTTTGGATAACCAAATTTTGTATATGTAGTTAAACTTTCAGTTTCTATTATAAGTGGTCTTGTTCACTCTATAGTTATTGATAAACTAGATCAAATTGTAGCTTCAGTTGAGTTTACAAAATCAAGTCATGGATTTTTTAAATCAGATAATCAATTTTCATTCATAGTGAAAATACCTATTTCACTTGTTGCTCAAAATCTATTTTTTAGTGCTCTTAAAATCCTTAAATTATCGTATTTATCTCACTCAAAATATAAAACTGTATCAACCATATGTTCTAGTGTTTTTGGTCATGCTAAGTTTCAATCTTTTGTTATATGTCATATAATAAATACAGAAGTATTACTTGTTTTAGCAAAAGCTACAAGTAATTCACTTATATATCTTACTTGGCTTACACTTCAAGCAACTCAAGTTACATTATTTGAATGCATAACTGAAATAGAGTCAATAATTACTATTTCAGATTTATTTTTACTAAGAGTTTCCAATATGTCTTCGATGCAACTTTCAGCCAGTATTTTCATATTGTTTCAAGTAACTCAAAGTCTTTTTGCTCTATCTGCTATTTGATATGCTGTTTCTTCTCATGAAATATAAACTATATTTTCATTTACAAGAGATGCCAATTGTAAAGTAATAGTAGATTTTCAAATACCAGGTTCTCATGATAATAAAACAACACTTCATGGTACTATTCATCATCATAAAACATTGTTTAATTCTAGAGATTTAGTTATGATTTTGACTTCTTTATTTTCTTTTATTACATCTCATAAATTAGCAAGAATTTTTGCTTCTCATTTTTGTCATCATTTATCATTTAATTTAGCTTCTTTAAACTCGCTTAGAGTATTCCATTCACGACAAAAAGTACATTGACCAGTCCATTTTAAACTCTCATTTCAGCAATTACTACATAAATACATATACAAAAAATTATGCAAATATTTTAAATAAGTATATATATTGTATATAATAAATCAAGAGAAAAAAAATAAATTGGATTTTTAAATCCAATTTATCTAAAAAATTTTTAATTTTCAATACTTTTTTTAAATAACCTAAAAATACAAAATCATATAATAAACCCCAATGTATTTAATATTATATCATCAATATCTGTAACTTTATAATTAAATCACAATATTATAGAAATAATAAATTGAGTTGTTTCTATAAATAAAGTTCAAAATATTCATATAGATAAAGTTTTTTTAAAATTACTTTTATTTTTCCATATAAATGGAATCAAAAATCATAAAGGAATAAATATAATAATATTTCATATTACTTGTTTAGATTTAATTATTAGAGGTAAATTTTTATTTAATAATATATCTAAAATAGAATTAAAAGGTATAAAATTATTTGTATCAGTTATATATGTAGATATTTCTTTTAATCAAGCAATTGGTATTGGAAATAATGTAACTGCTAAAAGGGAAGTAATGTAAATATAAAAAATAGTATAAATTAATATGTTTTTTAATTTACTTCTTTTTATTAAAAATATAACAAGTAAAATGATATAAATGGGTATTGAAATTATGTATAAAAATTCAAAATCTAGCATATAAATATATTAATTAATAATTTTATTTTAAATTAATTAATATATTTACTAAATCAAATTATTTTTATATTTTACATATTTGAGTATAATAAAACAGATTTTATATAATTAATTTAAATTAATGAATTTAATTGATGAAATAGAACAATTTAAGAATATACAAAAATTAAAATTTACTTATAGATTTTCTTGAAGGACTTTAAATTGAGAAAAAGAATCAACAGCAGAACACACTTGGTGTATGTTTGTTGTTGCAGATTATCTGTTAGAAAAATTGAATCAAATATGTCCTTGAAAATATAATTTAGATAAACTAAAAATATATGAAATGATAGTGTATCATGATTTAATTGAATCTGAAACTTGAGATGTAGATTTAGATCCTAGTGCTTCGGAATTGCATAAAACTAAAGCACAAATAGAAAAAGAAGCATTTCCAATATTTTTAGACAAAATTCCAAAAGAATTAAGAAAAATTTATTCAGAAAAAATAGATGAATATGAAAAAAGAGAAACTATTGAAAGTAAATTTGTAAAATTAGTTGATGTTATAGAAGCTGAATATCAAAGTATTTTTTATAAATATTTACGGAAAAATTGGAGTAGAGATTTTTATATACAAAAAAGAGAAAAATATCATGATTATTTCCCAGAGTTAAAATTTATATTTTTCGATATGTTAGATTATCTTGATGAAAATAATTATTTTAATCAAGATAATTCTTAAATAATTAATTATAATTAAAAACATTTTTATGAAACAACAACAAGAAAAAATAGTATGAAAATTTCAATGAGGTGAAACTTTTGGGTTTTTAATTCCAGAAGATAGAGATTATTATGGAGGGGATTTTTATGTAAAAAAAGCTCATTTTTGACTTGCAGAAACTGGCGATAAAGTAGAATGAGTTGAGATTAAATCAACTTGAAAAAAACCAGAAGCTAGAATAACAAGAGTATTTTGAAAAGAAAAACCAATTGAACAAGAATTTGTTGAGTGAATTTATAGTAAAGGTGAATGAAATTTTGGTTTTATAGATGTAGAATGATTAGAAAAAGGTTTTTTTGTTTATGGTGATAAGAGAAATGGAGCAAAAGATGGAGATAAAGTTAAAGCTCAAATAATAGAATTTAAAGGTAAAAAAGAAGCAATAGTAGTAAAAGTATTTTCTGATACTCTTTGAACTGTAATAGGTAGATTTAAAGACAGCAATAAATTTGGTTTTGTTATACCTGATGAAACTAAAAATAATGATGTTTTTATTCCAGGTCATAGAAAAAATTGAGCAAATGATTGAGATATGGTTGAGGCAAAAATTGTTAAAACTTGATGAAAAAATAGAGAAGGTATTATTTTGAGAATAATAGACTAAAAAATCCCGATTTTATCGGGATTTTTTAGTCTATATCAAATTTAGATTTTCTTATATCATAAACTAGAGTTAATTTATTTTCATTGTTATAAAAAGTTATTTTAGTTCAATTTATTTGGATAATTTTTCAAATTCAAAGATATGTCATTTTTCATCAAACTTTTAATACTGTATTATTTCTTAAGTCTATTAAGAATAGATCTTCTCATATAAAATTAATAACTATATTTTCTTTAATCTCTATAAAACTATTTCAGTACAATAAAAATAAACTTTCATTTCATGTTCAAACAAATATATAGTTACTTTCTTCTTCTTGTTGAAACTCTAGTCTTTCTTTTGATTTAATAATTATTTCATTTGTAGATTTATCTATTATTATATACATTCAAGACCTTAAATCTATTCATAATAAATATTCATCAGTTTCATCTATAAACTCTATATATTTATACTTTTCTATAGTTTCTTTTTTTCATCTATTTCTAAATTTTAAAAATTTCTCATTATCTCAATCTATATCTACTTTTCATCTGATATTTTTATTTTGTATCTTTCTTTTTTTTCAGATATTTACTCTTAAGTATTTATTTCATTCATACATTAGTTCATCTGCTCATAAATCTAGTATATATATAACTTTTGATTTATTCATAAAACAAACAAAACTAGAAAGCATATTTTGATATTCTAAATTTTTTAGTTTTTCTCTTTTTCAAGTAAAGCTAGAAATAGTTTGATTATATTTTAAAATAAATTCTTTTGAAGTTATAAAATCATATAATAAATTTAATTCATCATCACTTACTTTTTCTATAGCTTTTACTCTTTTAAATAAGCTTAATAAGTATTCTTTATTTTCTATTCCTAGATCTAAAATTATTTGTTCAAACAAGTCACTTGTTTCACTTGAATGAATCATAGCTTCAGAAGAATTACAATGAATTTTTATATAAAATTTAATATAGATTTAATATGTTTTTATAATAAAATATTATTAATATTTGTCAAAAGTAAATAAAATAAAACAAAATAAAAACTATTCTACTATAATTTCTTTGAAATTACACTAGAATAGTTTTTATGGTGCTAGAGAGTGGGACTCGGCGCCCTTCGGGTCGGCCATTCGTTTTTATTAAGGTTGGTACATCTCACTATCGTTCGATATAACTTTCCTTCCGACTCTTGATTTCATCAATCATCGCAAGAGAAACTTAATTTTTGCTTTGCAAAAAACCTCTATTCGAGTTAAAAAATTGGTGCCCAGAGTGGGACTCGAACCCACACGGCGCAAACCAGAGGATTTTGAGTCCTCCATGTCTACCATTTCATCACCTGGGCAAAAAATGTTTGAAAAACTTCTAAATTATTCGTCAGATTACAATTTTATTTCAAACATTTACATTTGTAAATTTATTTCAATAAAATTTTATCTTCCTCTAATTTATCGTTTTTGAAAAATTTTTATATTTCAATATGGTTTAGCTTTATTAGTTACCCCCATAAAAAAGTAAAGCCATTATATAAAAACCAATTTTTTTTGCAAATTTTTCATTTATTTTTTTCTTTTATAAAAAAGTATGTTATAATTTTTAAGAAATATTATTTAAAATAAAAACAAATGAAAAAAGCAGTAGGTATATTTCAAGCGAGGGATAGTTATGGTTTCGTGGTTCCAACTGATAAATCACTTCATAGTGGAGATTTTTTTATTGCTGGTTCAAATATGAACTGAGCATCAAATGGTGATTTAGTTGAAGTTGAAATATTTGATAAAAAATGATGAAAAAGCCAAGAAGCAAAAATAGTTGGTATATTAAAAGACAATAAAGATCACAAACTTAGTGAAACTAATGTTATATGAGTTTATTCTCAATGAAAATGAGATTTCTGATTTGTTGATGTAGAAACAGAAACTCCTACTGGAAAAACTAAAAAATGATATTTTGTATTTTCTAGAAATAAAAAAACTGCTCTTGATTGAGATATGGTTGAAGCTAGTATAAAAGTTCATAAAGGTAAAGAAGAAGCTGAAATAGTAAGAGTAATCGAAAGAAAAAAATGACTTGTAGTAGGTACTTATAAGATATGAAAAGAAGCCTTTGGTTTTGTTATTCCAAAAAATGAAAATGTAAAAAGTGATATATTTGTAGCTAGTACAAATGCTATGTGAGCTCATAATTGAGATATAGTTTGAGTTGAGATTACAAAATGGACAGGAAAAAATCCAGAATGAGTTGTAAAAGAAATCATATCAAGAAAATGAAGTTTAGATAAAAGAGAAGAAGAAATATTGACTTTAGCAGTTGAAGCTTGAGCTAGAATTACTTTTGGTGAAGATATACAAAAACAATTATCAGATATTTGAGATAGTGTAGACCAAAAAGAAATAGAAAAAAGAAAAGATTTTAGAGATATGTTTACATTTACTATAGATTGAGCTGATGCTAAAGATTTAGATGATGCTATTTCTATACAAAAATTGGAAAATTGAGATTTTATTTTATATGTACATATTGCAGATGTTACAAATTATGTAACTGAAAATAGTGCACTTGATAAAGAAGCATTACAAAGAGCAACTTCTATTTATTTAGCAGATAGAGTTATCCCTATGCTTCCAGAAAAATTGTCAAATAATCTTTGTTCACTTAATCCATATACAGATAAATTAACTCTTACTTGTGAAATGCATATTTGAGGGAAAACTGGGCATTTAGTAAAATCTAGAGTTTGGGAATCAGTTATAAAAAGTGATTTTAGATTAACATATAAAGATGTAGACAATATAGAAAATAATCATTTAAATGTAGGTGATGAACTTATGTTTAGATGAGTTGTAACTTTAGAATTACTTGAAACAATTAAAACTTGTAATGAGCTAAAAGAAACAATTTTAAAATTTAGAGAACAAGCTTGAGTTTTAAATTTTGATTTTCCAGAAACTGTTATTGATTTTGATGAAAATGGTAATCCAATTTGAGTAAAAGAATATCCAAAATATAATTCAAATAAACTTATAGAAGTATTTATGGTTAGTGCAAATGAGGCAGTAGCAAAGCAGTATTCTAAAATTCCATTTTTATATAGAATTCATGAAGTTCCAAAAGAACAAGATATACTTGAATTGCAAGATAAATTACAATTATTTTGAGTAAAATTTAAATTTAAAGAAGCAACAACTGCAGAATTTTGAGAACTTATTGAAAAGTTTGCAGATATGCCAGATACAAAAAGAAGATTCTTAGAAAGAATGACTCTTAGAACTCTAACACAAGCAAGTTATTCACATCTAAATTTTGGTCATTTTGGTTTATGATTACAATTTTATAGCCATTTTACATCACCAATTAGAAGATATCCTGATTTACAAATACATAGAATCATAAAAGAATCTTTAAATAAAAAAATGGATTCAACAAGACAAGCTCATTATAAAGCAATACTTCCAAAAGTTTGAACTCAATCTAGTACACAAGAAAGAATGAGTGAAAAACTAGAGTACAAGGTTAGAGATTACTTTTTAGTTAAGTATTACTCTGATAAAATTGGTCAAGAGTTTGATGCTATTATTTCAGGAACTATTTATAAAGGTTTCTTTGTAGAATTACCAGATACTGCTGAAGGTTTTGTAGAAATAGAATGAACTTTTTATGATGAAAAACTACAAACTCATAGAGATAAATTATGAAATAAGTATATGTTATGAGATGCTGTAAAAGTTAGGCTTATAGAAGCAGATGATAAATTACTTAGATTAAATTTTGAAGTTGTAAAATAAAAAAAGTACTTTAAAGTACTTTTTTTTGTTACTTTTTTAAAAGTATGTTAATATTTAATTGTTATTATTAAAAAATAATTTATGAATTTTTATAAACATTTTTTAAATCAATATTTATTTTTATTTTGATTACGTTTCCAGGATACTTTATGAAGTTTTCTTGATTGATTAAGTGATTTTGATAAAAACATAAATGTAGACTGAAAACTAACTCAAAAAGAAAAAGAAGCCTTTTCAAAATATTTGAAAGAGGTTGTTTTTGCTGATGAAAAAGTTGAAACTCATGAACTAACTAGATGAAAATTAAGAGATTTTATATCAAAAGAATGGTGACCATATTTAGAATCTTCTCTGCGTTGGAAATGAGGTATAGAAACTCTTCAAGAAAAACTTTGAGTTAAACCAGATTGAGAATTTTGACCTGCAACTTTGAAAGCACTTCTTGATTTTCAAGTTAAAAATAATTTAACTAGAGATTGACTTGTTTGAAAGGAAACTATAGATGCTTTAAACTGAAATTTAAAATGATGAAAAATAACTAATTGAGTTCAAAAAAAAGAAAATAAAGAAATTTCAAATACATCAAAAGAAGTTTTATCAGTTTTTAATAAAACAAGAAAAGGAAAAATATTTTTAGATTATATAACAAAATATAGTGAAATAAGTATTGAAAAATTGGCATGAATTATAATTAAATCTTCAAAAGCTTTTGATATTCCTCAAAATAGAATAGTTTCTGTTTTAGTTTGAGAAGCTGATATATCTGATAAATCTAATCCTTTTAAAGCAAATTTAAATAATAATAATAGAGCAGCAAAATGAGTTTGACAATTTTTACCTGCTACTTTTAAAGATTTGTATTCTAAAACAATTTGGGAAAAATGAGTTGCTATTGAATGAAATGTTTTACAATATTTTGAATCACAAAATGAACAAAAATATGCCGATAATTTAAAAAATATGCAAATCACTAATCTAAACGATAGGTATAATCCAGAAAAATCTATTATGGCTATTTGAGCATATTTGAGGTATATAATGATGATTTGAAAATGAGTAAATTGAGATGTATCTATGGCAGTTGCTAGATTTAATTTATGACCAAATTGAAAGATTTCTAATCATCTTCAAAACAATCCTGCAGTAGCAGAAGTTTATGAAAAAATGTATTGAAAAGAAAAACCAACAGAAAAAAAAGTTGCCCTTGCTGCAAAAAAATATTATTCTCAATATGCTTAAAAACACTTGTAAAAATAAGTGTTTTTTTGTTTTTAAATTTAAATTATGTTAAAATATAGTAAATATAATTTAATTTAAAAATATGGCAGAAATTCAATGACAATCTGAGGTACAAGTTCCAAAAGTAGAAGCTCAAAATAAAGTTGATACTTCGAATTTAACACCAGAACAACAAAGAGTATATGAAAGAATAGAGTCACTTAAAACATTATTGGATTCTACAAAAGCTCAGGAAGCATTTTCAAGAAAATGAGCACAAATTCTTTGAACTAGGTTAAGTGCAGATCCTGAAGTTAGAACTGACCCTGAAGCAAAGCCAACAATTGAAATGTATAATAGATATATGGCTAGATTTAATGAGGCAGTTCAAAAATGAGGTGATATAAAAGCAGAACTTGCAAAACTTGAAAGTGAAGTTGTATCAACTACAGATAAAGTAGAATTTCAAGCATGAATAAATGAAGCTTGAGAAAAATTAAAATTTGATAATGAAAATTTAAAAACACTATCAAGTAAAGAATTTTTAAGTTTATCTCCAGAAGAAAGATTACAATATGTTACTCAAGATAATATTGATAGTGATAGTGTTTCATCAGGTTATGTAACTGATATAACTTTTAGTTTTGATCAAGATGGAGATTGAAATCTTAATAAAGAACTTTATATGCTTACAACAGCAGGACAAGTTTTACCAAAAGAGATAAGACAAGTAACTAAAGACTGACAAGTTTATAATAGAATTGGTCTAACATGAGAGTTTTATAATTGAGAAAAAAGATTAACAATTCATGATAAAACAAAAGTTACTTTAGGTGAGCCAATGAAAGCAGAAGAATTGAATAAAATAAGTGAAGAAAATATTCAAAAATACAATGAATTTGTAGAAAAAAATCCTGAGTTTAAAGATGAAAAATATAATTTTGCTATAAATGAGGCAATAGAGAAAGGTATAGAACCAAAAATGTTTTTAAAAGTTTTAAGTAGAAGAATTGAAGAGTTTGAAAAACAAGCTAGTTTTGAAAAAACAGATGTTGAATTTATTTCAACAGAAGTAACTAAAGTTCCATGATATGAAAAAACTTGATTAGAAGCAACTGCAAATTCTCTTAGATATCTTACTCCTACTACTTGGAAACAATCTTTAGGTGAGTTATGATATGATAAAGCTAGTATAGACAGCTATCATGAATCAAATAAAGAAGATTCAAAGTACTATTCTTCTAAACTTGAAAACTTTACTCCAGCAGAGTATTCTTATCCAGCAGAGAGAAGTGAAAGTGGTACAACACTTTGTTCTAGAACAGCAAGACTAAATTTATCTAAATTAGGAGTAGATTCTCCTTCAACTTGATGAAGTGCTAGAGCTGCATATGAAAACTTGAATTCTCCTAAAGATATTTTTCCACCAACTAATAGTGATGCAAAAGTTGCAGATGTTTATTTAGATGCTAGGAGTGATAAAAATAGACAATATGGTCATAGAGTTGCAGCCTTTAAATGAGAAAACTGACAATGGTTTGTACTTGACCCATATTATTCTATGTTTTGAAATACTAGAGAGCCAATCCCAGCAGAACATTATGTTAGAACAGTTTGAGATAAACAAAAAGTATGGTGAGCACATTATTATTCATAATTTTAAAATATTATTTAAAAAATAAATATGTCATTAGATAGATTAAAATCAAATGAAGTTTCCACTTCAAATGAAAGACAAATTTCTCCTGAAACAAGAAAATCTCCAGAAGCAGCTATTGTATCTTCTGAAACAAGAGAAAAATTGAAAACTATATCTAGTAGAGAATTTTTGAAAATTCCTGAAAGTGAAAGACTTAGGTATATAACTAAATCTCAAATTGATTCTACAAAAATTTCTTCAGGTGAAATAAAAGAAATCGAATTTAATTTTACTTTTGATTCTAAAATTAATAGGGAACTTTATCTAAAAACTACAGCATGACAGGTTTTACCTAAAGAAGTTAGAGAAGTAAAGGTTTGAAATGAAATTTATACTAGAATTTGATTAAAATGAGAATTTTTTAACTCAAGAAATACTAGATTAACTATTCATCAAGATACAAGATTAGAAATTTCTAAAATTTGAGATATTAAAGAATTAGAAAAGCAAAATCAAAATATATTTACAAGTTTTAAATCTGAAAATATATCAAAAAAAGATAGTTGAAAAGATTATATAGATTTAGAGACTACAAATTATGATGATTTATTAAAATGAGCAATTGATAAATGAATTGACCCATGATTTGCTATATTTGTATTCTGAGATGAGATAAAATCTTTACCTTTATTATCAACTGATAGACAAGTAAGATTGGAGGAATTATTAACTGATTATCATAGAATAAGAAATAATTTACCAAATTGGAATTGAAATATACTAGAAGAATCAGAACAAAGAAATAATTTTGTACTTGCATTACTTAAAGAAACTTGCCAAAATTGGAAAGAAAAAGCAAAAGAGTATGGTATCAAGGAAGAAAAAATAAATTTAGAAGAAAGAAAAACAAATAATATATCTCTTATAGATTTTACTAGATTAACATGAACAAATCTTAATTGACTTGATTTTAGGCCATTATCGTACAAATATCCAAGAGAAGCAAGTATCAAAAACAATAATCCTGCCTGACTTACTTGGAATCCTTCTTTTGCTAAGACTTTAGATAATTATTGAATTAATTATTATAAATGAACTTCAAGACCATCTATAGAGTGATGAAATTATTTTGGTTTTCCAAATATGGAAGAATGATTAAATGCTTTTAATTTACTTTGGGATATAAAATTGAATAGAATGTGAGATAAAACTTTTGGTCAATTTGCTCAAAATTGGGCAGTAGATTATACTCCTTATAGAAATACATTTTGAAATGTGTGGAATACTAAGTTATCAGACTTAGATCAAAAGACAATTGATACAATAAAATCAGCACAAATGAGAATAGAATCTCCAGGTATGCATAGAGAATTATCAAATATATGAGTAATTGTTTAAATAAAAAAAGAAATAGTAATTACTATTTCTTTTTTACTAGCCAATAAATAAACTTTTGACAAAAATATATTTTTTTGTATAATCCCAAAACACCCATTAAAAAAATGGTTTTATAATTTAAAAATATATATGTCTTTAAGAAATTTAGAGCAAAAAAATATTTTAACAAATAAAGAAAGTAGCGATAGATTAAGTTTTTGAAAAAAAATTAGTTTGGCTATATGAGCTTTTGTATTAAGTACAAATTTAGCTTTAGCTGAACCAAATAAAACTATATCAATGGTCGATTTTATGGAATGATGAACAGCAGAATTGTATAAGGATAAAAATTGAGCTTACGGAATAAGAAATTGAAATTCTAAAAATGGGAGTGATTTTATATATGGTACTACTATTATAAATGGTAAAAAATATATAGTTTACTCTTCTAGTTATGATTATGAAATAGAAGTTTTTTTAGAAACAGATTTAGATTTGTATAAAGAATATTTATCTAAATATGGTGAAGAAAGAGCATATAAGCTTATAAAAGCTAGAGAACAATATCTAGAAAATTTCTTGAAAGATAACCCATTATCAGATTTCGATAGTGAAGCGGAAAGGTTAGAAAAAGCATTATAATGATGGGATTTTGTACTTGATAGAATAAATAAACTTTAAAAAAATAACTTTACTTTATAAGTAGAGTTTTTTTTGTGTAAACATTTTTATTTTATATAATAGATAAAATCTACTTAAAAATAATATTTTAACTATGCAAAAACTAACTTCAATTCAAAAAATACTCAAATTTTTTTCACTGATAAAATACAATAAAAAAGATTATTTTTTATATTTTATTCAGGCTTTTATAAGATGAGCACAACCATTAATTCATGTAATTTTTATAGAAAAAATAGTATTTGCTATAACAAAACAAGATATTTTTTTACTAGAAAAAACTCTATATCTTTATATATTTATTATCTTTTCTTATGAATTATTATGGTTTTTAACTCGTAAATTTTGATGGGTTATAACTATACCAGAAGCAGATAAAAATATCTATGATATGTATCTAAATAAATTTATTCAGATGAATAATACTGAGGTAGAAAAAATATGAATTTGAAAAATAATTGCAATTCTTGAAAATGGTAGATTTAGATGGTCAGAATCACTTGCTGATTCTATTGAAAAAGGTATGTCACTTTTTATACTTTTATCTTATGTCTTTTATATCACATTTTCACATGGTATTTATTATACAATAGGATTTTTATCACTTCTTGTATTATCAGTTAGTATCTTGGTTGTTGTAAATAATTATCAATTTAGATATCGTAGAAGGAGATCAGAGATAAGAAATAATAGGCTTCGTCTTATTACAAAAATTCTTATGAGTAAAAATGAAATTCTTCAAACAGATAGAATAAGTTCTGAAATAGAAAAAATAGAGAATTATTCAAAAGAGATGTCGCAAATAAATTTGGATATGTCCAATGGTAGAACAATACAAAATAAGATAATGTCTTTTTTTATCAGTATATCACTTTTTGTTTTTGTTTCATTTTTTTGAAGATTTGTAGTTTCTGGTGATATGACACTTAGTCAATTTGTATGAATTACTTCTATTTTTTTGGTTATTAATTCTGCAATTAGTAATTTTATAGTATTTTATTTAAATCTAACAAAAGAGTTTATAGATATAGAAAAACTTTGGGATTTTTTTGAAAATACTTCAACTCTTCAAGGTTATGATGAATGAAAAAAATTTAAGTATAAATCTGGAAATATAGAAATAAAAAATCTGACTTATAGTTACTATGAATGAAAAAATGTATTTGAAAATTTTTCGCTAGATATTGCTTGATGAAAAATAACAGCACTTGTTTGAAATAGTGGTAGTTGAAAAACTACACTTGTAAAACTTATTTCAGGTTATATAAAAGCAAATAGTTGAGACATAATTATTGATTGACAAAAATTATCAGATATAAGTCTTAAAAGCTATTATAATGATATAGGTTATCTGACACAAGAGCCAAGTGTTTTTGATTGAAGTGTACTTGAAAATCTAACTTATGCTATAGATAGAAAACTGAAAGATTGAGAATTAGATGAAGTTATAAAACAAGCAAATTGTGAATTTATTTATGATTTACAAGATAGTTTAGAAACTCAAATTTGAGAAAAATGAGTAAGACTTAGTTGATGACAAAAACAAAGACTTGCAATAGCAAAAATCATGCTCAAAAATCCAAAAATAATCATTTTAGATGAACCAACAAGTGCTCTTGATAGTTTCAGTGAGGAACAAATCACAAAAGCCATGAACAATTTATTTATTTGAAGAACAGTTATAGTAATAGCACATAGATTACAAACAGTTAGGCATGCAGATACTATATTTGTAATGGAAGATTCACAAGTAAAAGAATCATGAACACATGAAGATTTGATTAAAAAATGATGAATTTATGCAAAAATGCTTGAATTGCAAAGTGGGTTTTAAAAAAGAAGAAGTTTTTAAACTTCTTCTTTTTTTGCTTCACCTTGTTTTTCACTTTTCATAAGAGGGAATAATACTACATCTCTCAGGTTTTCTTGCTCAGTTAATATTGAAAAAATTCTTTCAATTCACATTCACCAACCAGATTGACAAGGCATACCATATTCCATAGCTAATACGAAATCATCGTCTCCACTTGTTGCTTCTTCATCTCACATATCTTTTGCTTTTGCTTGAGCATCAAAATTTGCTTTTTGAATTGCAGGATCAACTAGTTCACTATATGCTTTCAATATTTCCCAACCATTTACAATTACTTGAAATTGTTCAACTATGTTTGGATTTTCGTCAGATTGTCTAGCAAGAGGTTGCATAGTTTTTGGATAATTGTAAACAAATGCTGGTCAAACTATACTAGGTCTCAATACTTTTTTAAATAAATAATCTATCAAAGTAGGAACCACCATTTTATCCATTCATTCAAATTGAACTCAAGCTGCTTTTATATCAGCAAGTAATCTTGTTTCATCTCAAATAACATATTTAGAAACATCTATTCCACAAACTTCTTTTATTCACTCAATATAATCAATTCTTTGCCAAGGAGTTTGAAAATTTACTCTTTTTGTAATTCATTGTTTATCTTTTACATCTACTTCTTTTGATAATTCTGGCATATTTTTAAATATGAAATCAAACATTTCTTCTGTAAATCTCATATTGTCTTCAAAATTCCAAAAACAAGCATAATGTTCTATTGCTGAAAATTCTTGTACATGACTTGGATCACTTCATTCGTTTCTGAAATTTCTAGTAAATTCTACTACTCTTTCAAATCTACCAACTGTAACTCTTTTTAAAAATGTTTCAGGACTAATTCTCAGGAAAAATTGTTCATCAAAATCGTTGTGATGAGTTATAAATGGAGCAGCAGCAGCTCATGAAGCAGCATTTCCTAAAACTGGAGTTTCAACTTCAATAAATGTATTTTGGTGATAAAAGTCTCTAAGAGTTTTTATAAATTTACTTCTAAGAAAAAATCTATTGTAAGAATCATCATCCATAATCATATCAAGATATCTTTGTCTATAAATAGATTCTTTGTCAGTAAGTCAGTGAAATTTTTCAGGAAGTGGTCTTACAGCTTTACTAAGTATCTGAAATTCATTAACAAAAATAGTCAGTTCTCAGTGTTTAGTTAAAAATAAATCACCTTTTATTCATATATAATCTCAAACTTGGCAAAATTTTTCTGCAACTTTAAAAGCAGATTTTTCTTCTCATCACAAAACTATACTAGAAACTAATTCATTTCAAGTATTGAAAACAACTTTATCTTTTGCAAAACAAAATTGTATATTTCAAGAAGCATCTGTTATCTTACCAAAAACTAGTTTTCACATACCTCTAGAAGACATGATTCTACCAGCAGTTTGAAATGTATTTTGACTTCAAGATTCCATAAGTAAATCTACATCTTTGTACTCACTTTCTTTTGTTTGTCTTATGATTGCTATATCTTGTTTTCCTCTATAATTATTTGCATAACAAATAACTCCAGCATCTTTTAGATTTTGAATTTTTTCTTGTCTATCAAGTGACTCTCTAGAATATTCCATTTTAAAAATCTGGTTATAAATTAAATTAATTGCTTTTAAATATATGGATAATGCCATAAAAATCAATTTTTTAGTAGAAAAATTGATTTTATTTATAAAATATTTTATAATATATTAAATATAAATAACATATTATTTATGAGCAAAAAAATACCAAATGACTATATTGAAAAAATAATTATAGATATTAAAAATATAGATATTAAAAATAATGATAAAATTCTTCTAGATCCTGAATTATGATATGTAAAAAATATCATTTCTTGAATTATTAATGAAAATAATACAAGAAAAACTTTGATAAGAAGCAATATATGATATAGACTTAAAAAAGATGCTTTAGTGAGAGAAATCTCTATTTTATCTGAAAAACTTCAAAAATCTATAAACTCTAATAGTTTATTGGATATTAAAACTTGATTAAATTCAATAGTTTTAAAATATAAAGAATTAATTGATTATATAACTTTACATTGAGATGAAAAAGATAAAATGATTATAAAAGATTTAAGTGATAAGTTAAATTGATATATTATTGAAGAAGAAAAATATGATTTATTATATAAAAAATTTGCAGAATTTATCATAGAGTTTTCTAAAATTGAATTAGAATATAATAAATTTTTAAATTGATTTGGTCTTAATGCTGAACCTTTAGTTAGTTTAATTTCAAAAGTTAAAAGTATTATTTTAAAATCTAGTAATTTTTTAAAATATTTAAATATTAATGAAGTTAAAAAGTTAAATGATATGCTATTAAATCTAGAACAAATTTTGTCAATTTTAAACTCTAGGAGTAAATGATCTACTAATTCTAAAAATAAAAAAACTACTAATTTATCATTTGAAGAAGCTTTAGATATTTTTTGACTTAAAAAAGAAGAATTAAATATAGATTCATTAAAAAAATCATATAGAAGACAGGCAAGTAAACTACATCCAGATAAGAATATTTGAAAAGATACAAATGAAGAAATGAGTAGATTAAATCAAGCTAGAGATTTGTTGGAAAGATATTTAGAATAGTAAATTATTTAATAAAATCAAAAAATCTTGAAATTTTAAAAACACTTATTATAATACTAATAAGTAAAAATGTTTTTCATTAAATAATTTAGCTTGGAAACTAAAATTAGAAAAATATTTTTTACAAAAGTAAAAAATCCGGGTGGAACCGTCTTTTCATACAAAAGACCCTGGGCAATATTTTTAATAAAGAAAAATTGCCATTTAGGGTCTTTTTTCTTTCAAAAATATTTTTTTATTTTTTAAAACATTTCTATTATGACTAATGTAACAATGAAAGATTTAGTAAATCTTTCTCAGGCAAGAGGATTTGTTTTTCCTTGAAGTGAAATATATGGTGGACTTGCTAATTCTTGGGATTATGGTCCATATGGTTCTTTATTGAAAGAAAATATAAAAAATCTTTGGATAAAAGAATTTGTACAAAAAAAAGATGATATGATGTTGCTTGATAGTTCTATCTTGTTAAATCCAAAAGTTTGGGTTGCAAGCTGACATGTGGGGTGATTTAGTGATCCATTAATTGATGATAAAAATACAAAACAAAGATTTAGAGCTGATAAATTACTTGAAGCTTTAATTGAATCTATGTGAGAAAAAGCTAGTTCTCTACAAGCAAAATATGGAGTTAATAACTTGATTCCAGAATCATGGTCACTTGAAAAACAAACTGAAGTTATGAGAGGGGAAAAAGTTGTTAATCCAGATACTGGTGAAGTATGAGATTGGACAGAAGCAAAAAAATTTAATCTTATGTTTCAAACTTCTCAATGAGTAACACAAGATTCATCTGCTGCTATTTATTTGAGACCAGAAACTGCTCAAGGTATATTTGTAGATTTTCCAAATGTACTTAGAACAAGTAGAAAAAAAGTACCTTTCTGAATCGCTCAAGTTGGTAAAGCTTTTAGAAATGAAATTACTCCAGGTAATTTTATATTTAGAACAAGAGAATTTGAACAAATGGAAATAGAATATTTCTGTGAACCAGGAACTGATTTAGAATTACATGCAAAATGGAAAAAAGATTGTATGAATTTCTTACAAAATACTCTTTCTCTAAAATCTGAAAATCTTAGATTTAGAGATCATGATGCAGATGAACTTAGTTTTTATAGTAATGCAACAACAGATATAGAATATAAATTTCCTTTTGGTTGGGGAGAATTATGGGGAATTGCAGATAGAACAGATTATGATTTAAAAGCTCACATGGCAGAATCAAAAGCTGATATGAGTTATTTTGATCCAGTGAATAATAAAAAATATATACCATATGTAATTGAACCAAGTGTAGGTTTAAATAGATTATTTTTAACTTGTTTAGCTGATAGTTATACAGTTGAAGGAGAATGAGAAGAAACTAGAACTTACTTAAAACTTGATCCAAAAGTTGCTCCAATTAAAGTATGAATATTACCAGTTGTTAAAAAAATAAGTGATATTGCAAAACCAATTTTTACACAATTAAGTGAAGATTTCGTTTGTGAATATGATGATGTTTGAACAATAGGGAAAAGATATGCTAGATTTGATGAAATAGGAACTCCATTTTGTGTAACTATAGATTCTACTAATTATGATGCTTGAAAAGTTACAGTTAGATATAGAGATAGTATGGAACAAGAGCTTGTAGACATATCTGAATTAAACGAATTTTTAAGAAAAAAAATGAAATAAAAAAAATCCCAATTTGGGATTTTTTTTATTATTTTCTTGAATTTAATCCAAACTTAGCTATTATCTAAAAAGTTAGTATTTTTAATTTTAAAATTATGTTACAATTATCTAAATTTCCAATAAAAACACTTAAATCTGCTCCTAAAGTATCAGATAATAGATCAACTTCACTTCTATTACAAGCTTGATTTATCAGACAAGAAATGGCTTGAGCTTACAATTATTTACCATTTTGACTTAAAGTTTTAAGAAAAATAGAATCTATTGTTAGAGAAGAGATGAACTCACTTTGAGCACAAGAAATACTCATGCCAGCTTTATGAAGTAAAGAGCATTGGGAACAAACAGGTAGATGGGATAAAGTAGATGTACTTTTTAAATTACCAGCTTCAACAGGTAAAGAATATGCTTTAAATCCTACTCATGAAGAGCTAGTTACTCCTCTTTTATGAGAATTTATTCAATCATATAAAGATTTAGAATTTTGAGTTTATCAAATTCAAAATAAATTTAGAAATGAAAAAAGAGCAAAGTCATGATTACTTAGAGGTAGAGAATTTTTGATGAAAGATTTATATAGTTTTCATAAAAGTGAAGAAACTTTACTTGTTTATTATGAAGAAGTTAAAGCTTCTTATAAAAGAGTTTTTGATAGGTTATGATTATGAAATGATACTTATGAAACTATAGCTTGATGATGAGATTTTACTACATTAAATTCTCATGAATATCAAACTATTTTAGGTATATGAGAAGATAATATTTATATTTGTAATGAATGTAATACTTCTCACAATGAAGAGGTTGTAGATTCATCAATTTGATTTGTTTGTTTTAAATGTAAAAGTAAAAATCATAGAATTGAAAAAGCAAGTGAAGTATGAAATATATTTCCACTTATGACAAAATTTACAGATTCTTTTGATGTAAAATACACAGATTCAGATTGAAAAGCAAAAGAAGTTTATATGTGATGTTATGGTATAGGTATTTCAAGACTTGTTTGAGTTATTGCAGAGTACTTTATGGATGAAAAAGGTCTTGTTTGGCCAGAACATATTGCTCCAGCAACTCATTATATAATTGTTATGTGAGATAACTTAGATAAAGCAATTACACTATCTAAAAAATTGGAAGCAGATTGAAAAGAAGTAATTATTGATGATAGAGAAAAAGTTTGATTTGGACAAAAGGCTAGTGATGCTGATTTACTTGGTATACCATATAGAATTGTATTATCTGATAAAACTCTTGAAGCTTGATGATATGAATTGAAATCAAGATTAAGTGATGAAACACAAATAATTGCATTATAAAAAAAATCCGCATTTTGCGGATTTTTATAATTTTTATTGACAAAAATATATAAAAAATTATAAATATATTTGTTAATTTAAATGTTATATTTTTTTATGGAAAGAATTATTTCTACAATTATTACTATTAAAAAACTTTTTAGAGTCTCTCTTTAAGGTATTTTTTAGGTGGAATAAAAAACATTTAAATTAAAAAACTTTAGAAGAGATTCTAAAGTTTTTTTTTATTTTTAACTATTTTTTTATGTCAGAAGTTATAAGTGTTAAAAAATGGGGTTGAGAAAATGCTGCAGAATTGGTGAAAAGTCCTAGAAATGTTCTTGTTGATCATATAAACTGAATAAAACAAGCAGTTATTGTATCTGCAATTAGATCAAGTAGTTTCAATACTACTGATAAGCTTATAGAAGTATGAGAAATGATAAAATCAAAATCTAGTTTTTTAGAAGTTAAGTCTAAATTAATAGAAATAAGAGATTTTCATTTTAGTATAATTGATGAAAAACTATCGATAGATACTAATGATATAAAAGATTTTATAAATTGAATATTTGATAATCTTATTTTAGATATTTATAAATCTTCTGAATATAAAATTTTTCCTACAAAAGAAAATGATTATAGTATAATGACTTCTTCTTGACTAAGATCATTAGTTTGATTTTGAGAAGAACTTTCAGCTTATGTTCATGAAAAAGTTATTTCATGAATATGAATTGATGCAAAATTTGTAAATCTAAATTGAGTTGTTCCAGAAAATAGTGAAAGGTTAAAAGAGCAAGAACTTTTTGAAAGATTATCAAGAGAAATATCTACTAGAGTAGAACAAGTTCTATGTACATAAAAAGTTCCAATTGTACCATGATATATTCCATGATTTGCAAATGGTATAGAAAATGCAATTTGAAGATGATATAGTGATGCAACTGCATCAATGACTTCTGTTTGATTATCTAGATTAGGTTATGATACTACTCTTGAAATACAAAAATCAGTTTTAGGTATGCTTAGTAGTGATCCTAGAGTTGTAAAATGATGAAAAACAAAATTAATAGAACAAATTGATTATTTAACAGCAAAAGAAATAACAGTAATTAGATGAGCACAAGCTAAGCTTTTACATAATCAAGTACTTAGAAAAGAATTGCAAGAGGCATGAATTAAAGTAAGACTTTTTGATCCATTTTTAGATAGTAAATGAACTCTTATAAGTAGAGTTAAAAATCCAGACTCAAGTTGAGTAGAGTTTGTTTGAGGTAGAAATTGAGTTACATTTTTCTCAATTAGTTCAGGTAAGATGGCAGGGAACTGAGTACTTGCAAGTATTTTTGATATAGTTAAAAATTATGGCTCTGTAGACATAGTTTCTACTAGTGAAACTGAAGTAAGTTTTACTATTGATTCTGCTATATCTCAAAGAAAACTTAATGAAATGACTTTAAAAATAAGAGAAACTCTTGAAATACAAGAAGATGGATATGAAAATTTTGTAAAATATGAAAAAAATAAAGCACTTGTTTTTTGTGTAGACAAAATTTATATCATAGCAAATGAACACTTTGAAAAGCAGCAACAGCTCTTTCAAAAGGTGGTATAAATATAGAAATGATTTCTCAATGAATAATGGAAAGAGCAATAGTTTTTGGTATAAATTCAGAAGAATTGAATAAAGCAATAAATCTTTTACATGATGAATTAATCCAAAAATAATAATTTTTATTTAAATAATAGCTTAGCTTATAATGCTAGGCTATTATAAATTGTAATAAATATATTTGACAAATTGTTTTTTTATCTTATATTTCATACATTATTTATTTTTAATAATAAAATATATGAAAAAACAATTAGTTACTCTTTGAGTTGTTGCATGACTTAGTACTCCTGTTTTAGCTGATAATAAAGCACTTGATACAGCATCTTCAGATATAAAAGATAAAGTATATCAAGTTGTTCCAACTACTAGTGTTAGCTATTTAGAATGGTGTGCTAAAAATCCAGATGCTTGTAAAGTAGTAAATGAATCAAGAGGTACATATGGTACAAGACAAGATTTAGATAATGCATTAAATAAATTTTGATTTTCAAAAAATAATCAAGCAACTAGTTTTGCTAGAACAAATAATAATTGAGATCTAAATCTAAACTGAAATTCTAATGTTGTTTGATGAGTTATAAAATTGGATGGTCAAACTATATATTTATGACTTGAAAATATATCATGAACTGATGTATTAGTAAAAGCAGAATATAAATATGTTTGAAATGATTTTTGAACTTTGATTACTGTAAAATCATGAAATGGTCATAAATCTGTTTTTTTAACATGAAAATATAATTGAGTAGATTATTCTATAAAATCTACTGCATGATATCTTGAAAAAGATTATAAATGAGCAAATATATGACAAGCATTTTTATGAGTTGAATGAGAAAAGAAATTAGATGATAATTATGCTTTATGAGCACACTTATCTGTTACCAATACTCAAACAAAAGAATTACCTTGAACTAGATTTACCAATAGTCCTTCTTCAGTAACAAATCATGATACATATACAGTTACTGATATAACTGAAATTTCAAAATGGCAAGAATTTGCTTGAGATAAATGAAGAGTAAATTGATGAGTTTTTGGTCAATATATCAGTGATGATATGAGAAATAAAACTAGATTAGGTATTTCAGGTAATAATTGAACTGACAAATGATATTATTGAAATGCAAGTTATAGTCATATAACATCTGATTGAAAAACAAGAATTTGAACAGAAATAAACACTGATAAAAGTTTTAAATTATCTTTTGAAAGATTTATTTGAAATACTAGTGCAACTATATCTGCATATATATGAAAAATAGCTTGAAAAGAAGTTGCTTGATTGTGATTAAGTATCCCACTTGATAGTAAACAAAATAGATTTAGACATGCTAGTCCATGATTAGATAAAGATGTAACTCATGTAACTTGAGCTGAAAAAGCCAGTAGTGTTCTATTTTGAAAGGAAGTAGCAAAACAAGAAATTAAAACAAGACAAGTTATAGAGGCAGTTCCAACAGAAGAAGTTAAAAATTTTAACTATACTATTTCAGGATGAATAGCAACTTTTACTTTTACTGCTCGTAATGGTTTTAGATATTATTCTGTTATATCTTGAAATGATAATTTAGTTTCAGGTAATAGTTTTACTGTTGATGTTTCAGTTCCTTGAGAATATAAAGTATGAATTTATGAACTAAATCCATATGATAACTCAAAAGGTCCTGTAGTATATAAAACTATAAATATTGCTGATAATAAACCAAATGTCCCTACATTTTCATGAAGTACTTCTGTTGTAGTTTGATCTCCAATGAACTTAACATTTTCATCATCTGATCCAGAATGAAAACCTGTAACTTTTAGAGTTGTATGATGAGCTATACCATCTTGAACGACATTTAATTCAAATGGTACATTAACTTGATCTACTACAACAGTACAAAGTTGAAGTTTTCAAGTAGTATCAAATGATTGATCTTTAGATAGTGATATTGTAACAGTAAATTATAATGTAGAATCAGTACCAGTTGTAAATACTGCACCTACTACTCCAAGTTTATCAGGATCAACTACAGTTATAGTATGAAGTAGTATGAATTTATCATTTAGCTCAACAGATGCAGAATGAAATCCAATAACATATAGTGTTGTATCAGGAACTATACCAGCATGAACGACATTTAATTCAAATGGTACATTAAATTGAACTACTACAACAGTACAAAGCTGAAGTTTTCAAGTAGTTGCAAGTGATTGAAGTTTATCAAGTTCTCCACTTACAGTTACATACAATGTAGAATCAGTACCAGTTGTAAATACTGCACCTACTACTCCAACTGTTTCATGAAATCCAAATGTTACTGTATGAGATTCTATGAATTTATCATTTAGTTCAACAGATGCAGAATGAAATCCAATAACATATAGTGTTGTATCAGGAACTATACCAGCATGAACGACATTTAATTCAAATGGTACATTAAGCTGAACTACTACAACAAGTCAAAGTTGAAGTTTTCAAGTAGTTGCAAGTGATTGAACACTTAGTAGTTCTTCAGTAACTGTAAACTACAATGTAGATGCTCTACCTCCACAAAGTTTAAGTATAACTACTTCGTGACCAGTTATTTCATGAGCAAATACTGATTCTGTTACTGCTTTAAATTGACCTTGAGATAATATAGTATTTAATATTAGTGTAAATACACCTTATACTTTATCATCGTCAACAATAACTTTTACTCCAAATATATGATTACAAACTCAAACTGTAGATATATTACATAATGGTAATGTTGTATGAACAAGAACTTTATCAGTTACTTGGCAATAAAAAAATAAAACCTTTTAAAAGGTTTTATTTTTTTATCATGTATAAATTCATTCCCAACTATAATCTTCCCGATCAAATTCAAGATCAAATTCAAATAGATTTTTTTTAGCACAAACATTGTCTCATGATACTTTTAAACAAAATTTTTCTGTATGCCAAAAATTTTTATCGCTTCATGCAGGACAATTTCAGCAACCATATCAAAAATATTTATTTCAAACTATTGGTCATCAACTAGAACTTGATGTACTACTAGAACTCGAAGTGCTACTTGATGATGTACTTCTACCAGAACTTGAAGTACTACTTGATGATGTACTTCCACCAGAACTTGAAGTACTACTTCAATCTCCACCAGTTTTTTTAAATATTCTTATATCTGTTGCATTTTTAATTTTAAATTTTTGACTTTGATTATCTGATAATGAAGGAGTTCATGTAACTGCTGTATTATTATTTATTATTAAAGATAAATCAGACCAGTTTATTCAATCAAATTTAATTTTTAAATTTTGAGGAGTATTTGGTTTTGCAGATGAATATTTTATTATATTTGTACCTCATTCTCAATTTATAGATAATTTTAATTTTCACAATATAGAATAAACTATACTTTTATTTCAATCATAATTATAAAGATAATCTATTTTTGTACTATTATCACTAACTCAATTAGTAGTAAATACAACTCAAAAACTACTTCCTAAATCTACTCATACATTACTAGTATCTAATCAATATGATCAACTTATAGTTGGTACTACTTTTACTAATTCATAATCAAGCCCAAAAGGATTTTCATAACAAGTTCATTTAAAGAAATCTTTTCAAGGAGTACATTTACATGAAATTCAATCTGGCATAAATCATCTTCATGTATCACAGCTTGCAATTTGTGTTTCACTAGATTTAGTATAATTTACTCAATCTATACATGTAACATTTATAGAACTATTTAAATTTCAAACAGGGTATGATGCAATAGTTATAGGTTGAGTTTTAGACAGGTTTTCACTTAGTCATATAGTAATTGGAATAATTCAATTATATCAGTCATCATCGTATGGATCACATTGATTTGCAGCTTTTACAAAACAATCTTTATATTTATAATCATTGTCTCATGTTAGTACTCAATTATTACATGTTCTAGTTGTTGATGCACTACATGTAGATCAATAAGGTACATATTTTTCTTTATATCATTCTATAGATTCTCAATTTTTCAATGGTTTATCTTCTAAATAACAATCTTTTACTTCACTATTTTCCAATATTTCTTTAGATATTTTTTCTTCTTTTATCACATCTGGAATAGAGATTGCAGGTTTAGTGAAAACTACTAAATCATCTATAACTATAGGTGGTTTTATAGCTATACCAACAATAGAGCTATCATATGTTTTTGGATTTTGTCATTCTACAACTTCTATTGTATCTACATATATAGTATTTACTGGTTCAAAATTATCTCATCATCAATAACTACTTGTTTCTTCTTTTCTTATTTCTACTTTTCATTCAACAACTGTAACTATTGAATTACTTGATTGTTTTTCTACAAAAAATATAGTTCATCTTACAGAGGCTGTTAGGTCACTAGTATTTATGTCAAAACTAGATTCTGTTCAAAGTTTAGTTGCTTTTGTCCATATACTACCAGCTTGTAAAAATAATTTTATATTACTTACTAAATTATTTTCTTTTGGAAAATCCATTTTTGTAAGAGTAATAGTTGTTCAATCAGAAATAATAGATGTACTACCATCAGAAAAAAACAATTCTAAGTCAGCTCAAGAAGTATTTCTTATCACATCTCACTCTTTGTATATATTTCATTTTATATCACTTACTACAAGTAATCTTTCATCTGGATTATATGGTAAATTGTAGCTTTTATCAGATATAAAATCAGGTCAATTATATTCTCTTATAAGTGAATATAATCAACTACTAGCTTTATAATCACCAGTAACTTTTGATATATAATTATCTTCTACTTTTAATACTCAAGCAATCTCAAATTCTTTTTCATTTTTTGCTAATCAGTAACTATAGTATTGATTAGTTCTAGGATCTAGAGGTATTATATCGAGAAATCTTTTTTCTATAGTTTTATCAGATATCTTACCATACATTCAGAAAAGATTTGTTGATCAAAAACTAGATACATAATTTCAAGTACTATCAAATAGATTTATATTTCACCCTGGATTAGGCAATATAGAAGTTTCATTTTTATATGAAACCATAGCATTTTCAATAGTATTTAAGTCAGCTATAACTTTTGAGTTATTGGTATTATCTTTTAAGTTATTGCTTGTAGTTGTTGCTACTATTGCCAATATAATGATTATAGAAACACTTATTAGTACTTCTATCAATGAAAAAGCCTTTTTATTCATGTTAATTTATTTATATAATAGAAAACTTTTTGTAATCTAATTATATTTAAAAGATGCTTTAACATAAAAAAAAACTAAAAAATGCTTTGACAAAGTATAAGTCTAGGTTTTATTTAAATTATTTATTGTATTTTGCATTTCAAAAACAAAAAAAAGAATTGAAATATAATCAAAAATTCTGAAAAAAGAAATTTTTTTAGATTTTTATTTTGACAATAAAGAGAAAAGATATTATAATAATATTGTTTATAATATAATTCTCATAAAAATGTGAAAATTAGATAATCAAAACGGAGCTTGAGTAGAATCTCAACAATCAGGAATAATAGACAAAAGTAGAGTTAAATTAGCCGCAGCAGTACTTGCTGTAGGTCTTTCAACATCAGTTCAAGC
>JABWCI010000020.1 GCA_013368515.1 Candidatus Altimarinota bacterium
TATCAGGAAAAGCTGCATTTTCTTCTGATAGAACTGCTGTAGTTTCTTTCGCTCCTGCTTTAGTTGTTAAAGCTGGTTCTACTGAAACTCTAGATTTATATGTTGAATTAGATACTACTGCTGGTAATGACTTCCAATTTTCTGGAACTATTACTTCAAGTTCAGCTAACAACAACAATGGATCATTTACAACTGCTACTTTAAGAACTGCTACTTATACAGTAGTTACTGCTGAATTTAAAAAAGCTGGTTCAAATAATTCATACAATCAATCATCTGATTTTGTTGAATTAGGAAGATTTACAGTTGAAAATAAAAAACCAAGTGGTGTTACTGAAACTAGAGATGTAACTTTAAATAACATTACTTTAAGACAATTAGGTACTGGTGATTTATCAGATTTATCTGAATTACACATTGAAAGAAATGGTGTAAAAGTTTCTAGTGAAATTATTGTTGATGCTAAAGATGTAACATTTATATTAAATGATACAATTAAAGATGCATCTACTGCTACTTACTATGTAAAAGCTAAAGTTGTTTCTGTTGAAAACAATGGAGGTGATACATATCAATTATCTTTAAGAAATACTTCTGATTTAAGTGCTACTGAAAACTTAAATGGTTTCAGAACTACTATATCTAGAGTTAATACAAACTTAAATACTTACACTGTTACTGGTGCTGATATCATGTTTGAAAGAGATTCTTCTGTAGAATTATCTAGAAACTATGCTAAAGGTACAAACAATGTAACTTTAATGAAAGGTAAAATTACTGCTAAAACTGCTGTTACATTAGAAGATGTTAACTTAGCTTATACTTCTACTTTAAGTGGTTCAAATGCTGGAGCTAGTTCATTATTTGATACTGTTTACTTAAAAATAGGATCTTCAGTTATGACTTGGTCAGCTACTACTACAGGTACTGCTACTTTCTTAGGTTTAGCTACTATTAATGGTTCAGCTGATGTTGAATTATATGCTAAATTAAGAGATAGTGCTCCTGCTGATACTGTTAAATTTGCTGATTTAAGATTATCATCTTTTGCTAAAAAAGAATATGTTTCTAATCAAAATGATGTAACTTCTTCAGTTGGTGCTATATCTGCTGTTTCTGTATCTGTTGATTCTACTACTTTATCTGTAACTAGAGTTGATGGTTTAGGAAATACTACTATAGCTACTGGTTCTAAAGCTGTTACTTTAAATACATTAAAATTAGCTGTTACTCAATGAAACCCAGTTTCTATTTCTAACGCTACTTATACTGTTACTAACTCAATTAACTCTCAACAATTAGATAATGTATTTGTTACATTATATGTTGATGGTGTTGCTGTTAAAACTGAAACTGTTAAAGGTGCTACTGTAAGTTTTTCTAACTTAAGTAAAACTGTTAATGCTGCTGGTTCTAATTTAGAAGTTAGAGCTGACTTATCAGATGCATTTACAACTGGTAATTTAACTGTTACTTTAACAAGTTTAGATATCGTTGATACTTTAACTTCTGCTACAGTTAATTTAGGAACTGTTCCTACTTCTGCTGTATTTACAGTTAATCAAGCTGTTGGTACATTATCATCAAGCGATGCTAATCCAAAAGCTTCATTATTATTAGCTGGTGATAAAGATCAAAAAGTTTTAGCATTTAGAGTTAAAGCTTCTAATGATTCAGTTAAATTAAGAGATTTAGCATTTACTGGTTCAAATTTAGATAAATTATCTAATTTCAGAGTTGTTTCATCTTCAAATGAAGTTGTTGCTTCTGCTACTAGTAATACTGCTACTGGTGTAACTTTTACAAACATCAATACAACTGACTCAGTTGCTATGGATCAAACTAAAACTTACTACTTAGTTGCTGATGTTAATACTAATGTTAATGCTGCTGCATTTGATGTTAATTTAGCTCTTGCTGGTTCTAATATTAGATCTACAAATGGATCAACTATTGCTATGGTTGGTGCTAATGTAACTTGAAATACTCATTTAGTTAATGAAGATAAAGCAGTTGTTGCTAAAGCTACTAACTCTTCTAAAAACTTAACTACTTCAGCATTAAGATTTACTGTTACTGCTTCTGGTAAAGATTCAGTTACTTTAACTGGTGCTACATTTACTAACTTATTATCAGGATATACTACTGGATCTGGAAAACTAGTTGTTTATAAAGATTCTATATCTTCTGGAAATAAATTAGGTGAAACTTCTGTTGGTACTGTTTCAGGTGCTGTTACATTCAATGCTAACAATACTGTAGATAATGGTTCAACTAATACATATATTGTTGTATTAGAAGGAGTTGTAGTTGATGGAGGTTCTAATAGTCAAGATTGGTCAGTTTCATTATCAAATGTATTCTTTGATGGAATCTGAGCTGATTCATATGATAATTTAGGAGATTTCCCAATTACTGAAACTAAATAATTATTATTTAGATAAGTTAAACCAAAAATTATTAGATAAGTTAAACCAAAAATTATTTACTTAATTTTAAAAGACTTCTTTCGAAAGAAAGAGGTCTTTTTTTTGTGTTAAGTTTGAGACCTATCTCTTAGAAGAGTTGTATTTTTTATAAAAAGAATATAATGGAAGTAAATTTAGTTTTTAAATGTAAGATTATGGCAATAATAAGTGTAGAAGTTCCAGATTATGTTAAAAAGTCTCTATGAAATAAAAAAAATGTAAGTTTTAGTACACTATATAATCAAATGGAAAAAGAAAATTGGATTGATGTTGAATTAGATAAGCCTATAGAAATGAGTGATTTTTATGCTTTATTAAATAAAGAATTATAAAATGACAAAAAAGCGGTTAAAAATTCTTCAAAGAGAAAATAATAAGATAGAAATTCTTGAAACTATACAAAAAATATTGAATTGAAATTTTGATAATTTAGATATCATTAAAATGAGATGATATGAAAAACACTATAGATGTAGAATATGAAAAATAAGAATAATTTTTTATGAACAAAATGGGAAATATTTTGTAGATAAAATAGGTTATAGAGGCGATATATATAAATAAAATTATTCACTTAATTTTAAAAGACTTCTTTCTTTCGAAAGAGGTCTTTTTTTGTGTTAAGTTTGAGACCTATCTCTTAGAAGAGTTGCATTTTTTATAAAAAGAATATAATGGAAGTAAATTTAGTTTTTAAATTTATGATTATGGAAATAATAGATTGAAAAGAATATTACTCTCAAGAAGAGTTCGATGAAATAATTCATACTGCTATAAGAAAAAACTCTAAAGATTTAGCAGATGAAATTAAAAGAGAGTCTAAATTTAGAAATGTAAATGAAGTAATATATGTTTAATATAAAATATTTAAAAACATCAAATATAAGCTTATTAAGTTTTATTGAGTATTAAAGAATTATTATAAAAATATTTACTTTGATACAGGTCTATTAGATGAACAACAAATTTTAGATTGATACATTGAAAAAACAGATAAATTATATAATGAAATTAAATCTCAAATCAGAATTACTTTGGAAAAATGATATTTTTGAAATATATATGAATCAAATGATAATTATGATAAATCCAAACTTGTATTAAAAGTAAGGAGTTATACTATTGTAATAGATATATATAAATCTTGAAATAATATATTAATCCAGGATATATTTATAAACTAAAATTATTCACCCGAGTTTTAAAAGACTTCGCTCAAATGATAGAGGTCTTTTTTGTTTTGTATATAGTTTGTATATATTAGTTTGCAATTTTAAATTTAAAATATATAATTAGGAAAAGTTTAGTTTTTAAATGTAAAATTATGGCAAAAGAAATAGATGTAGAAGCTTTTCTAAAAGCTTGATTTACTTTTGAGGAGATAAAAGATATTGTTGAAGCTGAAAAAGAATTTGAAGAAACTTGAATTACTTATTCTTTTGAAGAAGTAAAACAAATTGCTAGAAAAGAATTATTTTCTAAAAAGAAAATAAATGTATAAACTAAAATTTTTTAAAAAAGCAAAACAACAGTATATTAATATTTGAAAATATAGCACAAGATAATTTATTTTATGCAAATGAAGTGTTAAATAGAATAGATTATAGCATTAATACTGTTTTAGAATTTCCAAATATATGAACAAAAATAGATGATATTTATAGGAAAATAGTAGAACCAAATTATAAATTCAAAATAGTTTATAAAATAAAAAAAGATACTATTTATATAGTTTGAATTTATAGAGAGCAAAATAGTTGGAAGTAAAATTATTTACCCGAGTTTTAAAAGACTTCTTTCAAAAGAAAGATGTCTTTTTTTATTTCTTGAAAATATCATTTTATTATTTATAATAAAGTTCATTATAAAATTTTTTTAAATAAACTATGAAAAAACTAATTATATTTTTTGTTATATCTTTGTTTTTGTATAACTCAAGTATAGCATATGAATTTACTCAGAGAGAGTTGTCTCAAATCTCAAACTTTAAATCTCAAGCTAAAAAGGCATATGATAAAAACCCTGATAAGGCTTATCAAACAAAAGCAAAACTAGAAAAATTGATTGCTTCATACCCAAAAGATACAAAAAATTATGCTATATTAAATTACCTATATACATATACTAAAGACTATATTTTATCTTATGAGATAAATTATCTAGAACAAAAAAGAAAACAAGAAGAAGCAGAAAAACAAAAAAAGCAAGAAGAGATTCAAACATTAAAAACTGTTTTAGAATTACAAAAGTCATATTTAAATAGTTTTAGTAAACTAACAAAATCTACTACAACTATTTCTAGTTTTTCTATGCAACCAAAATATGATCATATATATTTTAAAAATGTGTATTTTGAAAATACTTGAAGTATATGAGATCTAACTGGAGTTTTTGAAGAAATCTATCTAGTAGATAATGATAACTATATATTATCAAATGGTTATGTTATATGAAATTATATATATTTTGATATAAACAAAAATTATTTACTTGAAAAAGATAAAAATTATAATTTTTATGTAAAGATAATTCTTCGTGATCTAAAAAGTAAGAGTTGAGAAATCAAACTCAAGATTTCTACTCCTATAAATGCCCAAATTTGAGCACTTTATGGTATAAGAGCTACATCATATAGTAATTGAAAATATGCAAGTTCTGAGGTCAATATAACGAGTTCTATATCTACTTTGATTACACAAGCTAGTCCATTGTATTGAAAAGTAGCAAATTTTAGTCCTACATACAACAATGCTTTAGAATTTAGAGTAACAAATGATAGTAAAAATATATTAAAATTAAAAGACTTTGAATTTAAAATATATGGTAGTTTTTTAAACTCATTGGATAGTTCTAGTCAATTTATATTAAAAAGAAAATGAACAAACAGAGAGTTTGGTAGAGCAAATTTATCAAGTTTGGTTAACAATACTTTGACTATAACTTATACTTGAGATGAGTATGATTTTATAAGTGCAAATAGTTTTTCAGAGTATACTTTGGAAATAAATCATGCTTCAAATGTATCTTGAACTAGAGAAGTAAAACTAAACAATATAGTTATATGAGATGATAAAAATGGCTATATAACAAACTTAAATAATTATAGTAATACATGATTACCATGAGAAGTATCAGTTTATAGGTACTAAAAAAAGACTTCTTTCGAAAGAAAGAAGTCTTTTAAAATTAAGTGAATAATTTTAAAATCATTTATATATATCTCATCTAAATCAAATATCTTCTATAATTATAATTTCATTTCTATAAGAATAGATTATTCTTATTTTTCAGGCTCTACATCTAAAAAATCATTTTTTTCAAGAAACAGGTTTAATATCTAAATCAGAGAAATCTTTTTTCATTATTTTTAATAAAATAATTTCTAAATTTTCTCTATATTTTAATTCTAATTTTTGGAGAAATTTTTGCCATGCTTTTGTCATAATTATTTTATATTTTTTAAATAATTTAAAACATCTTCAGCACTTTCTCCAACTTTAACAGAAGACCAAATTTCTCTATCTATTTCTTCATAAAGCTTTTCTCAATTTATAACTTTTAAATTATTAAACTTTTGTGCTATTTTATCAGAAACTTCTACACTTATTACTGCCATATTCATAAATTTAAAAACTAAACTTTTCCTAATTATATATCTAAAATTTAAAAATGCAAACTAATATATACTTTTTATATACTAAATAAAAAGAACAAAAAAAGACCTCTTTCAATAGAAAGAAGTCTTTTAAAACTCTAGTGAATAATTTTATAATCATTTATAAATTCATCATCTTGTATCAACTGCAACTATTTCATTTTCATCATCTTTTTTTATAAAAACTACCCTTATTTTTCATTTTCTAATTCTATAATAATCTTCATATCATTTTAATTTTACTACAAAATAAGAAGATAAATTGTTTTTTAATATATCTTCTATTATAGATTTTAAATCATTTTTATATATATTTTTGTTTATAAATTTTTCCCAAGATTTTGTCATAATTAAAAAGCTTTTAATAATTCAGAAGCCTTTACAGGTTTATCAAATTTAAATTCATAATCCTCTATTTTTTCATCATCAAAAATTCAAGATTCATTTATTCTTTTAAATTCTTGAATTGAAAGTTTTACTAAAACTGATTTAGATGTTTTATCTAATATTTGTGCCATATATATTTTTTAAAAAACTAAACTACGATAATTATAATCCTTTTAAGCAAAATTGCAAAACATCATTTTTAAACAAAAAAAAGACTTCTATCTTTTTATAGAAGTCTTTTAAAACTTGTAGTGAATAATTTTATCTAATAGATACACTAGAGACATATCTTTCTTTTAAATTTTTTCTAAGTATTTCTGCTTGTTCCATTATTCATTTCTCTATTATATCAGAAAACTCATTTTCATCATAATAGATTTCTCCATTAATTTTTTTCATAATTATAAATTTAAAAACTAAACTTTTTCTAATTATATCTAATAATAAATCATTTGCAAATAATTATATACAAACTATATACAAAATAAAAAAGACCTCTATCATTTGAGCGAAGTCTTTTAAAACTCGGGTGAATAATTTTTAATTTTCTATTTTCAAACTACTAACAACTATTTCATTATTTTCATTGTTTTTAATAGCTAGGAAAGTTATTTTATAATTTCAATATCTAAATACAAAACTACAATTTTCAATCTTTTCAAAAGAATATAAAACTTTTCTTCAAATGATTCATTTTTCATAAATATAGTTTATTTCATTAAATATATCTGTTTTCATCATTTCATATTTTTTAAAGTATCACTCTACTATTTTGTCTTCATCATATATTCAAGTATTACTATAAAAATTGAAATAGTATCTTTTCATAGAAGAAACAAAATCAGTTAATCAATCAAAAAAACTTTCTTCAAAATATACTTTATACATAAGCCAATTTATTTTTAGAATTAATTAAATCTTTTTTTAATTCTTTTTTTTGATTTTCTATTATCTCTGTACCAATTTTTTGAGCTTCTGAAATTGTATATAATTTTTCCATATTCATAAATTTAAAATCTAAACTTTTTCTAATTATATATTTTAAATTTAAAATTGCAAACTAATATATACAAACTATACACAAGATAAAAAGGAACAAAAAAAAGACCTCTTTCTTTCGAAAGAAGTCTTTTAAAATTAAGTGAATAATTTTTGGTTTAACTTATCTAAATAATAATTATTTAGTTTCAGTAATTGGGAAATCTCCTAAATTATCATATGAATCAGCTCAGATTCCATCAAA
>JABWCI010000021.1 GCA_013368515.1 Candidatus Altimarinota bacterium
ATTAGAAACAAGTAGGAATCATCATTCATCAGAAATAATAAATGATAAATCTACTGCTCAACAAGAACTTAGAGACTTATGAGTTTTAACTCCAGAATGAAAAACAATTTATTCTGAACAACAAGCAGAGTATTATTTTAGAGAATTGAAAGCAAAATGATATGAAAGTGTAACAATTAAATTAAAAAGAGCTGCGTCATGAATGTGAGTATTTAAAATAAATACATTAGATGAACTAGAAAAGAAACTATACGAACATAGAAATGAGTTAAATGATTGATTATTGATGGATTGATGGATAAGATGAAAGTTTATAACTAGTCCAAATATTCAATTTAATGTTTGAAAAACACCAGAAGAAGATGTATTTATATGATGTTCTAGTCAAATATTATCACCAGATTGAACTGTTCATTTATGAAATATTTCAGATATGTGAATAATGGAAAATAAGAGATTAGTTGCTGATCTTTTAGTTATAAGAAATTGGATTAGATCTAAAAAAGCATATGGTATTAGTGGTATAGATTTTTCAATATTTGAAGACGAAAATTGAGAACAAAAAGCATATTTTATGGAAATAAATTGAAGAATAAATGGTTCTACTCATTGAGCTATAATAGCAAATAAAATTTTTTGAGATGAACAATATTTAGATAAATGGTCTGTAGTAAATAATGTAATGCTAAAAGAATGAACAACAATAGATCAATTCATACAAAGATTACAAAGAGATAAAATATACTTTGACCCTTCTACAAAAACTTGAGTTCTTCCTACAAATATATCTGCTATAGATAAATATAGTAAAGCAATGGTTGTTATTTTTTGAGAAAAGAGTAAAATAATGGAGATGATAAATATTTTAAATTCTTATTAATAATTTATTATGTTCCAAGATAAATGAATAATTGAAATTAAGTCTTGAAATGACTGAAAAATAGTAACTTTAGTTGCATGTACACATTGAGATGAATTGATATGAGATGTAGTTTTTAAATTTCTTTTAAATGATTTTAATATAAAAGAAAAAATTAAAAAATGAAGTTTAAACTTAGTTATATGAAATTTAGAATGATTTAAAATATGAAAAAAATATATTGATAAAGATTTTAATAGAATATGGGAACTAAAAGAAGAAGATAAAGAAAAATATGAATATAAAAGAGCAAATGAGATAAAAGATATTATAATAAAATCAGATTTTTTATTTGATTTACATTCTACTACAAATCCATCACCTTTTTTTCTTATACCAAATTGAAAATTTGAAAAAAGTTATCTTGAGAGTTTTAATTGTGAGTATGTTGTAGAAGATATATTGAATTTTTTACATTGAAAACCTCTTGTATCATATGTATCAGATAATAATGAAAAATCAGAAACAATGGTTATGGAATGTTTCTGGGAAAGAAAAGAAGAAGAAAAGATATATATAAATAATGTAATTAATTATTTAAACAAAATATGAATAATTGAGGAAAAACTACCATTTGAAATAGAAAAACAAAAACCTACAATTTTCAAAGTTAAAAAAGCTATACATGCAAAAAGTATGGATGTAGTATTTAAATATTCTGAAAATCCTAAATCATTTGATTTTGTAAAAACTTGAGAGCTTGTTTTTACTGATTGAAATGAAAGTTATTTTGCAGAAAATGATTTTACTATACTTATGCCAACAAAACCAAGATATATTTGAGAAGAAATAATGTATATATTAGAAAAAGCCTAGATTTCTCTAGGCTTTTAATTTCTTCTTTTCATTCAAAACATTTTGTTTTGAAACAACTTTTTTACCTGTTTCTTTTTCTAATTGTTTTCTAGCAACTCATGCTACATTTCATCATCTTTTACTTGCTTTTTTTACCTCTTCAAAACCTAGTACATCATCTTCTTTTATTATTTCTGTAGTTGATGCTTCAGCTAGCATATTAAAAACAAGCTCTAAATTGGTCATATTATCTTTTAGAGATTCTTTTTTTAATCATTTTAAATCTTTGTATTCACTTGTTGTCATATCTGACCAAGATTTCAAAATCTCATTTGTTAATATAGCATATTCTAATCACTCTTTTATTCATCTATCTTTCCACTCTGATGTAAGTTCTTTTCTTATATCTATAGATTTAAGCCTTTGTTTTATCCAATCTTCACTATATCACTTTTTTCTATAAGTTGAAATAGCTCTTTCTACTGCAAGTTCTGGGTCATAAATCTCATTTATTCTTTCATCTCAAACTTTGGCAAGCCACATCTTAAAAGGTTCAGCTTTTTTACTAGGAACACTTTGAATAAGCCTTAAAATAGTCTTTGTATCTCATACATCTGTAAGATAATATTTTCAATCTGAAGCTTTTAATTTCAGTTGTCCCAAATTATGGGACAACTCACTTCACTCTTCTTCAAGTTTAGTTTTTAAAGCATTCCAATACTTTCTAGGTCTTGGGCTTTCAGTCAAAGCCTCAATTATATCAACAATTGAAAAATACCAGTCTCCTTTCTCTGAATCCCAAACTTTTCTAATTTCTTTTTGTTCAAAAATTGCCAATTTTGTTTCCATAATTTTTAATTATTTAAGATAAAACTTTGGAGAGCTTTTAATTCATTATATTTAAATAATTATTTTATGCAAAAGTTTTATATACTATTTATATACTTAATAAAAAGAACTTTTTAAGCTTTTCTTTTTTATAAAATATTACTATTGTACTTTTGTGACCAAAAGGTACCAAAAAATACATATCTTAAAAGTTAAATTTGATTTTTGTAGTATAATAAATATTCTAGAAGAGCAGACACATCAAGTATATTATATCTAAAAGAAGGTAGTAAAGGGCAATTTATATTGCCTATGCTCCTTTATCTTTTTTTAGGTACTGTGTGCTTGATTGTCTGCAAAACATCTAAGGCATATAAATTGTCCTTTTTTGTTTGAAAAATAAGTCTCTCCATATTTATTTTTTAATTTTCATGTTATGAAAAAAATATTATTTATTTTTATAATTATTTATTACTTATTATTTAATAATTTGAATTATTCCTACTGATATTCTTATTGTCAAAATTATAAAAGTTCTTATGAATCTTATAAAAATCAATCTGACTACTATTGGCAAAAATATATAAATTCTAGTTATAATGATCAAAATAGAAACTCATATTATGATTCATATTCATCATATTTTAATCAATATAAACAAAGTAATAATGATTATTATGAATGTTTAAAAGAAGCAAGTTCTATATTTGATAAATGATATAATTACTATATTTCAGGAGATTATGAAAATTCTATAAATTATTTTAAACAATATCTTAATTATAACACGGATTCTAACGATATAGATTATAAATCAGCTCAGAAAAACATTACTTTGTGATTAACTAAGTTAATTGAACTAAATATAAAAAAAGAAGATTATAATAAATCCATTAAATATTGTAATGATTTATTAAATTATGATAATAAAAATGTTTATGCTTATTTTCAATTATCAGTTTCATATTTATATTTATGAGATTATTATAATGCAAAAATAAATATAAATAAGGCTTATGATTATAATACAGATAGTAATTTAGTATTAGATTTAAATAGTGTTAAAAAAATGATTGATGAAAAAGAGAAAAATGCAGAACTCTTAAAAAATGCTCCTACAAATGATTCATATTCTTGATATCAATATTATCTAAAACAATTAAATATTACTTCAGCTTGGAATAAAGTAAAAAATAACAAGCAAGTTATTGTAGCAGTAATTGATGATGGAATAAATATAAATCATCCTGATTTAATTAATAGTATATGGATTAACCCAAAAGCAAAATACTGAGATAGTAAAATAATTGATTTTGTTTGAGATTGATTACCAGCAAATCTTCCAGTTTGAGAACATTGAACTATGATTGCCTGAATTATATGAGCAACACAAAATAATAATGAATGAATTGCATGAATATCAAAAAATGTTAAATTAATGCCTCTAAGAGTTTTTGATAATGATTGATATGCTAATGAGAAAAATGTTATTGATGCAATAAATTATGCTATTGATAATGGTGCTAATATTATAAATTTAAGTTTATGACAATCTCAATTTAACTATAGTGATAAATATGATGAAGTTATAAAAAAAGCTTTTAATAAATGAGTTATAATAGTTATAGCAGCATGAAATTGAGATATATTAAGCTGAAAAAATACATGAATAAATCTAAAAAATAACCCAATTTCTCCTGTTTGTAATAATAATTGAAAAGCAGGTTATACTATATGAGTTTATGCAATAAACAAAGATTGATATAGAACAAACTGGACTAATTACTGAGATTGTGCATGATTTTTTGCTCCTTGAGAATGAATAATATCTACTTCAATTCCAGTTTATAACTCAAACTATTGAGATAATTATAATATTTCTGATTGAACTTCTTTTTCAGCTCCAATAATTAGTTGAATAATAGCCTTATGATATAATCAATATGGATATATAAATCCAAGTGATGTATATAATAGCTTAATTGAAAGTTATATACCTATAAAATTAAGTTGATGAGAAAATTGAAATATGTTAGATGCTTCTAAATATATTGATATACTTTGACAAAAAGTAAAAAAACAAGAAGAACAACAAAAAATTATTTTAAATGAAAAAACTCAAAAACAAAAAGCAGAAGTTGCATTAAATTCAATTAAAAAACAACTAAATAAAAAATCTCAAATACAAAAAAATAATTACTATAAATCTTTATTAAAACAATTAAATCCTATTAAAGATAAATTATCTTGAGATAAATCAATTATAGTTAATCATTTAATATACTTATTAAATG
>JABWCI010000022.1 GCA_013368515.1 Candidatus Altimarinota bacterium
CTAATATATTTCTTGATATTTGCGTTATTAAATAAAAAAGATTTTTTATATCTTGTATGAGAAGTTAAAAAACTTAAAAAACAAAAAAATTAAATATTATTTTTGTTTTTTAAGATATATATTTATAATAAACTTATATTATAACTTAGTATAATAAATATGAATACAAATACTATTAAATTAAATGAAAAAACATCTCAAAAATTCTCTTCATTTCAACTAGAAAAATTTATAAATAGCGAAGATTTTGAAGATATAGTTTTTTGATATCAAATAAATAAATGAAAAACTTGAAAAACAACTAGTTTTAATTCTTTTAAAGAAGAATTATGATTATAGAAATAGATGATTCTTTTAAAAAAGATTTTTTAAAAATAAAAAATAATGATATAAGAAAAAGAATAATATCAAAAATTGAAACAATTGAAAAAGTAGATTTTTTAGATGAAATAACAAATATTAAAAAACTTAAAGGATTTGAAAAATATTATAGAATAAGATTGTGAGATTATAGAATATGATTTGAATATAACCAAGAAAAAATTATTTTAATAAGAGTAAGAAGTAGAAAAGATATCTATAATATATTCCCTTAAAAAACAAAAAAATTAGGCTTCGCCTAATTTTTTTAGTATCTACTTGTAAGTTCTTTTATAAAAAGTTCTTTAACAAAAACTATCTTAGTTACATATTTTTCTAAAAACCCTTGAGCAAATCTCATAAGCTTTGTTTTTTCTATCATATCATCTGCTTTTGTTACTCAATCTTGTAAAGTTTCTGATTTTATATTTTTCAAAGTAGATAGATAATAATTTTCATATTTTTGATATCTTTTAAATAAAGATATATCGACATTGTCTCTACACTCTCCTGTATATAAAACAGGATTTTTTCAAGCCATACAAGAATTACCAAAAGTTTCTTGTATAGGTAAACATGGAGCTTTTATACATTGTACTTGAACTTCAGCACAAACTGGAGCATATTGCATAGTACAAACTCTCATATCATCTTCTTGTTCTAAAACTAAATCAGATTTTTTTATAGTTATTTTTTCTTGTATATGACCATCTTCAAAAGTAACAATTATTTTTTCATCGCTTAACCAATTTATATCTACTACATACCAAGTTCAACCTAAAACAGTTTTTTTATCAGTAAGATTAGATATATTTTTTATTATATGTTTCATATAATTTATCTTTTCTGTATCATAACTATTACAAGACCATTTTTCTTGTCATTTTGATCCATATATATCTTCACAATACATCTTTGTCATAGCTCATAATTGACCATCTATAATCATTACATTATTACAACCATCTGTTGCACTTAGACACATATCTCATTCTGCTGCTAAAAAATCTGCACTTGTTTTATATATTTTTGCACTAGTATAATCTACACTATCATCACAAGTTAAGTCATTTTCACAATCATTTAAACCATCAAAATTTGTATCCCAACTTGGATGCATTGCATAAGTATTTGCTCAAAATAAAGCAAAAACTAAAACAAAAGTTAAAAGTATTTTTTTCATATAAATATAATTAGTTATTAAAATAATTTATCTCACATTTATTATAACGAAAAAATAAAATAAAGTGACAAAAAAGTTATTTTTTAAAAATATGTTGCATTTTTTAAAAAATATGTTGCATTCTTTGCAACATAAAAAATATACTTAATTTTATAAAAGACCAAAAAATATTTTTTGGTCTTTTAGTTTTTAAAAAGGAAAAAAAAGTTTGTTTGAATTTTGTAAATTGACATTTAATCAAATAATATATAATGAGTATATATTTATATTATTAATAATAATATTATGGAAAAAACTAAAGAACAAAGAATTAAAGAAGCTTACAAAAAAGCAGATAAAGCTTTACAAAATTTAATTTCTTGAAAAAAAGAAAAATGCAAAAAGATTTAAATTATTACATTTCTCTTTTTAAAGATAATTCAAGATATGACTTTATAAAAGACTCTAAACTACAAGAAACTTTGTACTTATTTTCTGGTTATGTATCTTTTATATATTATGATGAATTAATAAAAAATAATTATTCAGAAGAACTAAAAGAAATTAAAGCACATACTATTTTTGTATATTTAGGTTCTATAATTGAATCAATTATTTATGAATTTGTAAAATCAAAATTAACTGATGAAAAATCAAAAAGAAAATATTTAGAAATAGAAGAATTTAAAAGCTTACAAAAAATAAAAGAAACTGAAAATTTACACATTTGTAGATTAGATAAAAAAGAAATAAATCTTAATGATTCTATAAATTTTAATGCTCTTATAAACTGAGCAAAAGATAAAAATATAATTAGTGAGAAAATTTTAAAGAAAATAGATAATTTTAGGAAAATGAGAAATTTAGTACATATAAATGCTTTTTTAAATTATGATGAAGAAAAAATTATTTGAAAACTTGAAGAAGCTTTTATAGATACTAAAGAAATTCTTGATTATATTGAAGATAATATTTAAAAGACCAAAAAATATTTTTTGGTCTTTTACTTTTTAACAAATAAAAAAAAGTTTGTTTGAAAAAATAGGGTTTTTGAGTATAAAATAGATGAAATATATAATAATAAAAAAAATATGGAAGTAATTTACCCTAGAAATTTTTCTCCTAGTAGAAATAAAATAATACTTGATTATTGTAAATGAAAAAAAGTATTACATGTATGAGCATGTGATGCCCCCTTTACTCAATGAAAATTAGACTGAAAATATTGACCTTTATTATATAAAGATATAGATAATGTATGTTTAGAACAAATATGAATAGATTTAGACAAAGAAAGTATAGAGCTACTTAATTCAAAAAGTGAATTTAAAAAGTCGAAAGTAATATTTTTTGATATGAATAAATTAGAAGAGCTAGACTTCAAACCAGATATAATAATTTTTTGAGAAGTTATTGAACATCTAATGAATTTAGAAATAGCATTAACTAATTTAAAAAAAGTAATGAATGAAAACACTATATTAATAATAAGTACTCCTAATGCTTTTTATTTAACAGCTTTTATTAATTCAATATTTTGAGTTGAAAGATTCCATGAAGACCACAAAGTTTTGTTTAGTTATGGTTATTTAAAAAACTTATTAAATTTTAATTGAATAGATATTATTAATTGATATTTTACAACTTTAGATTGGTGGGGAACTTGAGAAATAGAAAAATTAAATATATATTGAAAAGTAAGATTTATTATAGAATTTATTTTAAAAAAAATTATGAAATTTAATTCAGATACTTTATTAATAATAACAAAAAAATGAAAACAATTTTAGTTTCAATAATATTACCAACATATAATTGAAATCATAATTGGTTAAGTATTGCTATTGATTCTGTATTAAATCAAACTTTTAATAATTTTGAACTTATTATAATAAATGATGCCTCAACAAATAATATAGAAAAAACTATACTGGAATATAAGAAAAAAGATAACAGGATAATTTATATAAAAAATGAACAAAATCTTAGACTTACAAAAACACTAAACAAATGAATAGATTTATCTAAATGAAAATATATAGCTCGTATTGATGATGATGATATATGGTGTGATAATAATAAATTGCAAAAACAAGTAGATTTTATGAATAAAAATCCAGATTATTGATTATGTTGAACTTCCTCTATTTTTATAGACATGAATTGAAAAGAAATTTCTAATTTTATATCAATAGAATCTGATAAAAAAATAAGAAAAAAAATATTAAATGGAAATCAATTTCTTCATTCAAACATAATTTTTAGAAAAAATATTATATTTAGTATATGAAAGTATATTGATAATAATAATACTAAATATTGTGAAGATTATGAATTTTGGTTAAGAATATGAACAAAATATAAAATTAATAACTTAAATAATATTTTCACAAAAATAAGAATTTCTGAAAATTGAATAAGTATAAGTAATAAATTTAAACAAACTTATAATGCTTTTAGATTAGCTATAAAATATAATGAATACTATAATTGAAAGCTATTTTATTTAATATGGATTTATAGATTATCAATTATAACTATTAGTTATTTATTAAAAAAGATATGAATATATAATAATATTTCGTATTTTTGGAGAAAGTATTTTTTAAAACAAAAAATATAGATGAAAAAAATATTAATAATAACTCCTAAATTTTTTCCATCAATTTGATGAATAGAAGAACAAGTTAAATTGCTTTGAGAAAATTTTATAAAAAAATGATATAAAGTAGATATATTAACAAATAAGTTTGAAGAAAAAATAAAAAATAAAGAAACTATTCTTTGATTAAAAATATTTAGATTTCAAAATATATTTTATTATATTTTATTTTTAATCAAAAATAGAAATTATGAATTAATTATATCAAGACAATATTATAAAAATAGTTTCATTTTATGATTACTAAAAATAACTAGATTAGTAAAATCAAAAACAATTATATGTACAGATAGTTGATGAAAAAATGATGAAATAAGTAATATAAAAAATAAGCTTGAAATTTTAAATTTATATAAGTTATATTTTTATATAATATGAAAAAATGATTATTTAAATTGTTTAAATAGTTATAATATTAAACACTTAAATAAAATATTTAAAGAAAATATTAAAGTTAAAAATAAAATTATTAATATTTATAATTGAATAGATATTAATAATTTAAAAATTAATAAAATTAATAAAATTAGAAATATATTATTTATTTG
>JABWCI010000023.1 GCA_013368515.1 Candidatus Altimarinota bacterium
ATCACCCTCGCCTAACAGCTTCTATGAGATTCACTCGTTGCACTTCGCTCTCCCATATTTTGCTCGTTCCTTGCAAAACATCTCATAGAAGCAAACGTTGTGCGATATATTTAAAAACTCTTTTTTAGAATTTTTATAAAAGGGGGTAAAAAATAAGGTAAAAATTCTTTGAATTTTTTAATAAAAAAAGTATATTGCAAGTGTAAGTTTTAGTTTTTAATTAATTTGTTATGAAAAAGATTATTTTATTATTTATTGTTACTTTTTTACTATTTTTAAATATTTCATATGCAAACAATAATACTATTTATGGTAAAATTAATTTAATATATGAAAAGTCTCCTGAAAAATTAGACATAGTAAATAAAAAAATTAAGGCATTGCTTTTAAAAAATTACAATAAAAAGACAAAAGATACTTTAGTTTGAATTAAAAACTATATAGATTATAAACTTAAAAATGATGATTATTATAATCAAAAAATTTCAGCAAAAACAAAAATATTAGTTAGTAATATTTATAATAAATCTTTTACAGACCAAGAAAAGTTAGAAAAATTAACTGATTTATATTCTAATAATAATTTATCTTTAATTGATAAAGAATATATAAATTATTATATTCTAGAATCTAAAGTATGAATTTTACTAAATCACCAAAATTTTGATTGAGCTGAAAAAATAACGAAAGAATATTTTAAACTAAATGATTGATATGATGATAATAAATTATATTTTATTGTAAAAAACGCTTCCTATTCTTCTTTTTGACTATTAACTCAATTAGTATCTTGGATAAATCCAAACAAAAAATCAGAAATTATTAATTTAAGAAGTAAATATTTTCCGAAAGAAAGTAATTCAGCTTGGAATATTGTTAGAAAAAATTGATATAAACAAGATGATTGCGAAAAATTAGATATAATAGATGAAAATCGTGATTTAATTGATAAAAAATTTTGTAAATTATTAAGTTGAAAATTTGAACCTAGTGATATTAAAGAAGTAGATAATTTAAACAATAATCTTCAAAATCTATCTGATAAGATAAATTATTATTGATATATTTGAATGTATTATCCAGATTATGAAGAAGAAATGAAAGCTAAAAATAAAATTTTATGAGAAACTATTATAGAGAAAGATAAAAATTTTATAAACTGATATTTATGATTATTGGATTATTATGACTATAAAAATGATTGTATAAATTTTGATAAATATTCAAGCTTGATGTTTCAAAATTATGTTTGAGATGAAACAAGAAAAAATAATCTAATAGAAAGAAAGAATAATAATTGTTCTATAAAGTAATTAAAATCCTATGAAACCACAACTTCAAGTCCTATGAACTGATATAAAATTTATAAAATTCAAAGATGATGATTTTATAAGTCTTACTGATATTGCAAGATATAAAAATCCTGATGAGCCAAAAGATGTTATCAAAAACTGGTTGAGAACTAAAAACACTATTGAATTTTTAGGTCTTTGGGAAATCATAAATAATCCAGAATTCAAAGGGGTCGAATTCGACTCCTTTAAGGCTGAAGCATGATGAAATGCTTTTACTATGTCTCCTCAAAAATGGATAGATAAAACAAATGCAATTTGAATAATATCTAAACCATGAAATAACTGAGGAACTTTTGCTCACAAAGATATTGCTATAAAATTTGCAAGTTGGGTTTCAAGTGAATTTGAACTTTACCTTATCAAAGAATTTCAAAGATTAAAACAAGAAGAATTAAAAACTCTTGATTGGAGTGCAAAAAGATTTTTAACAAAAGTAAATTATAAAATTCATACTGATGCTATAAAAGAAAATCTTATTCCAAAAGAACTTTCTAAAAATGATATAAATTTTGTTTATGCTGATGAAGCTGATATTTTAAACAAGGCTTTATTTGGTATGACTGCAAGAGAATGGAGAGAACAAAATCCTTGAAAAAAGTGAAACATTAGAGATGAAGCAACTATAGAACAACTTATAATTTTAGCAAATATAGAAAGTGTGAATGCTGAATTTATAAAAATGTGAGTGAAACAAGCTGAAAGACTGGAAACATTAAACAAAGTAGCAATAACACAAATGAAATCACTTTTAAGTCTTGATATACCTAAAAAATTACCAAATAATTTAAAGTGAAGCTAAATTATTTGTGCTTTTTCCAAAAGCACTTTTACCCCCTTTTATAAAAATAAGGAATAATGACAATTTAATAAAAAAGAGTTTTTAAATACACTCTTCGCTATCACTACGAGCCACATTGCATTTTGCTCCCTATGGTCGCAAGGTCGCACAACAGATTCTATAAGGTTCCCTCGTTGCACTTCGCTCTCTCATATTCTTCTTCGCTTTCTTCTTCATTAAAATTACGAAGGACAAGAAAGCTACGAAGAACATCTCATAGAAGCAAACGTTATAAAAAATCGCTTCGCTAGTGCCTTTTCATAGTAAATAGCTTAATTAGGCACAATAGCTTCGAAATTTTTTATAATGGTCGGCACCCCTTCGGGGTATCAGTTATACTTGTCGCTTCGCGACTTCTTATAACTGCAACCTATCCTAAATCCCTATATCTTACACTATCTTTAGTAACCAGAACTTCGGATAGGTGCCGACCATTGTGCGATATATTTAAAAACTCTTTTTTAGGATTTTTATAAAAGGGGGTAAAAAATAAGGTAAAAATTCTTTGAATTTTTGAATTAAAAAAGTATATTGCAAGTGTAAATTTTTATTTTTTAATTTTTGTATTATGTCTAATCCTTTAATGAGTGAATGAATATATTCTAAGGTATGAGTTGATTCTAATAATTTTATGACATTAGATTGAACTATAAATAAATCTTTTATTTTAGTTTGATTAACAATTTTATCGGCTATATGAGTATGGAGTTATTCAGATCTATTTTTACCATATATTTTACCAATAGCTTTGATAGCATTTATAATTGCTTCAATTGTTATATTTGCTAAAAAAACCTCCCCTTATCTTTCTCCTATTTATGCTATACTAGAATGATTAGCTATATGAGTAATTTCAGCATTTTATGAAAAAGAATTACCTTGAATAGTAATACAAGCTGTATCTTTAACTTTTGGTGTATTTTTAATTATGCTTTATTTATATAAAACAAAAATAATTAAAGCTACTGAAAATTTTAAAAGTTGAGTTGTTGCTTCTACATGATCAATTGCTTTAATATATATAATAAGTTTATTTTGATCATTTACTTGATGGTATAATATTCCTTTCATACATGAAAGTTGAATATATTGAATTTTATTTAGCTTATTTGTAGTTTGAATCGCAGCTTTAAATCTAATATTAGATTTTGATAATGTTGAAATATGAGTAAAGATGAAAGCCCCTAAATACATGGAATGGTATACAAGTTTTTGATTATTAGTAACATTAATATGGTTATATTTAGAAATATTAAAATTACTTGCTAAATCTAGAAGAAGATAAAATCGTGAAATGACACAAATGAAATCACTTTTAAGTCTTGATATAACTAAAAAATTACCGAATAATTTAAAGTGAAGCTAAATTATTTGTGCTTTTTTCAAAAGCACTTTTACCCCCTTTTATAAAAATAAGGAATAATGACAATTTGATAAAAAAGAGTTTTTAAATACACTCTTCGCTATCGCTACGAGCCACATTGCATTTTGCTCCCTGTGGTCGCAAGGTCGCACAACAGCTTCTATGAGGTTCACTCGTTGCACTTCGCTCTCCCATATTTTGCTCATACTTCGCAAAACATCTCATAGAAGCAAACGTTGTGTGTAATCATTTTTTTAATAATTTGATTATTTGCAGAGAGATTTTTTTAAAAAGGAATGAAAATTTAATTTTTTAAAACCAACTAAATATGAATAATAAAAAAATCTGTATTACTTTTGCTGGAGCTGTTGGTAGTTCAAAAACTCCAATATCAAACTATTTAAGTTCAAAACTAAATTTACCAATATTTAATAACGATGCTATTCGTTCAGAAGTAATAGAAGATTTAGGAGTTTTTGATAATGAAGAACATTTAAAAAGACGTAACTCAAGATTAGAAGAAATTATAAATAAGGGAAATTCTTTTATTTGCGATGTTAGTGTAGATAGAGAATGGGAAAAATTTAAAGAAAAATTAATTTCTTCTAATTACAGTTTTTTTATTATAAGTCTTGATTTAAGTAAAAAATTATTAATAAAACTTTATCAAGCAAAAAATTATCTAGAATCTTTGGAGCGTATTGATGAACTTATTCAAGATCACGATAATTTTTTAAATAAATATTCAGAAGATGTTAACTTGCATATTACTGATAAAGATTTTGTAAATAGAATAGAAATTTCGTATAGTGAAGTTAGAAAATATTTAGAACAAAAAAATTAAATTTTCTTTTAAAGATGAAAATCTCTCTGCAAAAGAATAATAAGGATAAAAAATGACTTCTTCGCTTCGCTACGACCCCGTTGCACTCTCGCTTCGTTCCTCGCTCGGGACACATAACAGCTTCTATGAGGTTCGCTCGTTGCACTTCGCTCTCCCATATTTTGCTCATACTTCGCAAAACATCTCATAGAAGCAAACGTTAGGCTAAATTAAAAATAATGTTTTTAAAAATATGAATATCAATGATTGGTTAAATAAATTCAAGTATAGCTGGGAGAATAAAAATATCGACGATGT
>JABWCI010000024.1 GCA_013368515.1 Candidatus Altimarinota bacterium
TCGCTGGCTTTTTCTTTTCCCCTAAAAAGCTCGTTATCACTCGCAAAAAAGTTTTTGGTTTTTTCTGAAAATCATTTATAATACTAAAAAGCAACAAAAACAAAAAGTAGACGTAAAGGGGCGTTGCACTTGATTTTTCTTCCATTACATTACAGAAAGATCACCCTCGCCTAACAGCTTCTATGAGGTTCGCATCAAAGCACTTCGCTTTTCCATATTTTGCTCATGCTTCGCAAAACATCTCATAGAAGCAAACGTTAGGCAACATCTACTTTTTGTTTTAAACAATATCATCTTGAATACTGAAAGTTAGCGAAACCAAAAATTTTTTTTAGGGAAAAAAAAATGTATTAAAAAATTTGCATTTTTTAATAAAAAAGAGTAAAATAGAAATGTCAATAGTTGAGAAATTTTCTTTTAACCAAAAAGAGTGGTTTCTTGCTATTGCGAGGATCTACTCTTTTACAAAAACCTTGAAGGAGGTAAAAAAATGAACCAAACTAAGAGTGTGAGACGTTTAATAATGTTTTCTGTCGTTATCGGTCTGTCGCTGGGTTTATTCCAATTTTGGCCATTCACACTAGTATTTTTCCTACTTGGTGGAATTGCCACTGTCATTGTTAGTGCTACAACCGGATATATGGTGGACTTCTTTCTTGTATTGATCGTTGAATATCTACTCATGGTATCAATACTTTCTTTTGCACTTTATGTACAAGGGCGAAGATTTGAAAAAAAATAAAAGAGTATTTCCTGGTTTAAATAAAGGTATTAACTGTGATACAGTTGATACCTTTTTCTTTTCCCCCTAAAAAAGCTCGTTATCACTCGCAAAAAAGTTTTTGGTTTATTCTGGAAATCATCTATAATATACAAAAGCAACAAAAACAAAAAGTAGACGTAAAGGGTCGGTGCACTTTATTTTTCTCCCATTACATTACAGAAAAATCACCCTCGCCTAACAGCTTCTATGAGGTTCGTATCAAAGCACTTCGCTCTCCCATATTTTACTCATACTTCGCAAAACATCTCATAGAAGCAAACGTTATGTGTAATTCAAAAAATATTTTTAAATAAGGTGTTTTGATAAGCTTTTTTAAAAAGGAAAATAAATTTGATTTTTATTTTTATGAGGGGTTTATAAGGTATTTTTGCTTCGTTCCTCGCAAAAATGGATTTATAAAAACTTTTTATACTTATTAAATTGAAAAAAATACTAAAATCATTATATTAAAACTAATTTATAATTAATATAAAATTATGAAAAAAATAATACTTTCATTTTTATTAATTTTAACAGTTTCTTTTTTAAGTTGATGTTCTTCTTATAAAGATGAATTATTTGAGAAAAAACAAGAATGTAATAAATATTATGATGATATTATAAAATATGGTGATTGATGATATATTAACAAATTATCATTAAAAGAAATTTTCTACAGTAATAAATTAAAAAGCTGTTTATTTGTAGTTAAAGACGATAATTTATATAGTATATATGATTTTTTAGAAAAAAAAGAAATTTTCTCTGTTACATGACCAATAATAAAATGTTGATGAACAGATAAATTTTTTACAGAAGAGTACGAAAAATGTAGTAACGAATTAGAAACAGAATTAAATAATAAAATCAAAGAATTAAAATGAGAATAAAAACTTTTATTTCCTAATCAAAATTTCATGAAAAATTTACTTAATACAAAAACATCAAATCTGAGTGAAATACTTGGAAATTGAAAAAAATATAAAGTTCCTGAATTTCAAAGGGATTATTCTTGGAGTGAAGAAAATTGGCAAGACTTATGGGAAGATATAAATAATATTGAAGTTGAAAATACAGATCATTATATGTGAACTATTGTTTTGCAAAATATGCAAGAAAATGATAATTATAGAGTAGTAGATTGACAACAAAGACTTACTACTATGTCAATTATAATACTTGCAATAATATGATTTTTGAAAGAACTTATAGAAAAAAATATTGATGTAGAAAATAACAAAGAAAGAATAGATTTACTTTTAAAATGATATATTTGAACAAAAGATATAACGTCTCTTTTTTATACAACAAAATTAGAATTAAATAAAAATAATAATAATTTTTATAAAACATATCTTTTAGAATATACAAAACCAGCAAATACTTGAAAACTTCGTGATTCTGAAAAATTATTATATGAAGCTTATATTTATTTTAAAAAACAAATTAGTGAGAAATTTCAAAATGATAATTGAGAAAAAGTTAGTGATTTTTTCAAAAACATTATTTCAAGAAGATTTATTTTTATACAAATAATAGTTGATGATGATATAAGTGCTTATACGGTATTTGAAACATTAAATGCTAGATGAGTGGAATTAACAACGACAGATTTACTAAAAAATTACTTATTTTCAATAGTTTCAAGTAATTGATCTAATGTAAATATTGAAATTGAAGAAACATGGCAACATATAGTTGATTTAGTTTGATTAAAAGATTTCCCAAATTTTTTAAGGTATTTTATAAATTCAAAAAATCAACTTGTTAGACATGAAAGACTTTTTAAAGAAGTTAAAAAATTAGTAAATTCTCCTTCAAAAGTTTTGGAATTATTAAGAGAATTAGAAAAAACAGCTTATTTGTATGTAGCAATTAAAAATCCAAATGATGATTTTTGGAATTTACATACAAATAAAAAAGAAATTCAAAAATCTTTGGAAGAATTAAAATTATTTTGAGTAACTCAGCCAATACCATTATTATTTGCTGTTTATGACAAATTATGAGATATTTTTAGTGATATATTAAGATATATTTCTATAATTTCTTTTCGTTATAATGTTATTTGAAAACTAAATCCTAATGAACTTGAAAAAGTTTATAATAAAATTAGCCAAAAAATTTATTCTTGAGAATTACAAACAAAGCAAGATATAGTAAATATGTTTGCTTCAATTTATGTAAATGATAATGATTTTGAAAATATTTTTGAAAATAAATCTATTTCAACAAAACAATGAAAAAAGATTATAAAATATATTTTAATTAAAATAGAAAATTATTTATCTCAAAGCGAATATGATTTTGAGGAAACAAATATTACAATAGAACATATTTTACCAGAAAATTATACTACAGAGTGGAAAGATATTTTTTGAAATGAAATTGATAATTATATCTATAAATTATGAAATTATACTTTATTAAAAGAAAGTGAAAATAGATGAATTTGAAATAAAAATTATGAAGAAAAAGTAGGAATTTATAAAAATAGTCCTTACAAAATCACTTCTGATAAAATAAATTATGATGAGTGGAATAGTTCAACTTTATCAAAAAGACAAAAAGAATTAGCAAAACTTGCAAAAACAATTTGGAGAATAAGTTTATAGATACCTTTTAATAAGGTATCTTTTAAAATGGAATTCACCCCTACCCCTCTTCCATTTTAAAAGATGAAAAATCAAATTTATAACAAATAATAGAAAAAGCTTATCAAAGAAAGTTTAATAAAAATATTTTTTGAACTTCTTCGCTTCGCTACGGCCCCGTTGCACTCTCGCTTCGTTCCTCGCTCGGGATACATAACAGCTTCTATGAGGTTCGCATCAAAGCACTTCGCTCTCCCATATTTTGCTCATACTTCGCAAAACATCTTATAGCCGCAGGCCGTTAGGCGACATCTACTTTTTGTTTTAGAGAATATCTTTTGAATACTGAAAGTTAGCGAAACCAAAAATTTTTTTATGGGGAAAAGAAAAAATAAGGAAAATTTTAAAAATTAAATATACATTATGGAAGATTTAGGAATCAAACTTAATCCAATTACAAAACTTAGACTTTTTCGTGAAGTGAAAAAGGTTATTTTTGTTCAAATGGATAGCGATAAAATTACTCCTGAAAGAGCAGAAGAAATTTTGGATTATGTAAAAAAATATGTGGTTGATATTGAAACTCCAGAGAAGGCAAAACAATTTTATCTTCATCTTGGGGAAAAGTTTAGTGAACTAAAAGAAATCAAACAAAAATTTGAGATTGAAGAAGAAGAAAAAATAGATCAAGTTTTTTCTTTGCTTGTTGATGAATTTATGGAAAAAGGAAATATGGATTTAGCAAGTGAAATAATGAATCAAATGAATGAAGCTAAAAATCAGCAAATATACTTAGAAAAGCTAAAAACAAACTATCCAATAGAGTTTCAAAGAGCTTTAGAAAAGATTTTGTAGTTAAATTTTTGCTTTTCGAAATTATTTATGATAAAATAATTTAAAGTTTAAAAAAATTATCAACCGAAAGGTTGTAAAACTAATTTTATTATTTTACTATAATTATTATGGCTGAAGTTCAAAAAACTCATGAGCTAGTGGGTGCTCAACAAACTAGTCCAGAAAATCCTCAAGATTCTGCAAAAAAAGTAAGAAAACAAAAAGTAGAAGCTAGTGCTTATGATTTTGAGAAATCTTTGATAAAAGTAACTCGTCAAGAAGCAGATTCTCAATTGAAAAATACTCAGGAAAATTTGAGACAATCTTCTTATGATGTTCTTGTAGATAACGTAAATGCAGCT
>JABWCI010000025.1 GCA_013368515.1 Candidatus Altimarinota bacterium
TTTTTTAATTTTTTAAAATATTATTTGCAATGAGAGATTATTCAAAAGACAATGTAAAAGAGTACAAGTACTGGGTAGTTCGTGTTCACCCAAACCAACAATATCTAGGAAGATGTGTTATTTGGTGTAAAAGAAATGATGCCACTGATTTAGTAGATGCAACTACTGAAGAATTACTTGAATTTTCTGAAATAATAAAAGAATTAAAAGTTACTATCGAAAAATCTTTTGGTTCTGATTGGATGAACTATTCGTTTTTAGGAAATGGAGATAGGCATTTACATTGTCATATGGTTCCTCGTTACAAAGATGAAAGGGAATTCAATGATCAGATTTTCAAAGATCCAAGGTGGGGTTATAATTGGTTACTAGATGAAAGTTTTGTAACTTCGGAAGAAATGCTTGAAGCAATTAAACAAAAAATTAAAAAAAATTTATAGGAAAAAATTTGTTTTGTAGAATACAAATCTTTGTTTGAGATAGAAATTCACGAAATAAAAAATGTACGCAAGCCCTTCGGGTCATCTAACAGCTGATATCTGCAAGGGCTAAAGCCACACATTTTGCCACACTAAATTGATTTTTAAAGGAAGTGACAAAACGTCAGATATCAGCAAACGTTAGGCGACATCTACTTTTTGTTTTAGAGAATATCATCTTGATTACTGAAAGTCAGCGAAACCAAAAACTTTTTTTTGCACTATCGTGCAATTTTGGGGGGAGGATAAAAAGGTAAAAATTCTTTGAATTTTTGAATTAAAAAAGTATATTACATAAAGTAAATTTAAAATTAAATATTTCAAATGGCTAATTATAGTTTAAATAACAGAAGATACCTTTGAAATAAATTCAAATTACTTGATTTTATTTCTGAAATTATAGAAAAAGAAAAGATTACTTTTTCTTCTTTTTGTGATATTTTCGCTTGAACTGGAGTTGTTTGAAATTTTTTTAACAAAAAAAATATTAAAGTTATATCAAATGATATTTTAGAAGCAAACTTTGTTTCGCTTGTTACCTTTTTAAAAGCGACAAAAAAAGATTTTGAAAAAATACCTGAATATATAGAACACTTAAATAATTTAAAAACTACAAAAAAAGATAATTATGTTTCAATAAATTATTGAGATAAATATTTTGATTATAACAATGCAATAAGAATTTGAGAAATAAGAGAAGAAATTGAAAGAATGAATTTAAAACCAATTGAAAAAAATATTTTGCTTAGTTCATTAGTTTATTCAATTGATAAAATCGCAAATACTTGCTGACACTATGCAGCTTTTAGAAAAAAAATGTCAAAATATCCTGAAATAAAATTAAATATTCCTGAAATAAATTTTGAATCAAATCTAAATAATGAAATTTACAAAGAAGATGCAAATATACTTGTGTCAAAAATAAATCCTGATGTGATTTATTTAGATCCTCCTTACAATTCAAGACAATATTTTAATAGTTATCATGTTTTAGAAAATATTGTAAAATGGAATAAACCAGAACTTGAATGAATAACAAAACAAATAAAAGATAGATCAAAATATAAAAGTGAATATTGTTCTAATAATGCTTACAATGTTTTTAGTGATTTGATCCAAAAAGCTAATTGTAAATATTTAATAGTTTCATATAACAATACATGAGAAAAACTAGATGCAAGATCAAATTCTAAATTAAGTGATACTCAAATTATTGAGATTTTAAGTAAAAAATGAAAAGTTACAATTCACGAAAAAGACTACAAATATTATACAGCTTGAAAAAATAATAATATAAAAGAACACAAAGAAAGACTTTATGTTTGTAAAGTAAAATAATTTTAGTTTTTAAAGATTCTCTATGAAACAACCTTGGTCAATATCAACAACAGTTAGAAATCCTGAAAGAATAAGGGATTTTTTGAAAATAGCCAAACAACTTGAATGACAAGTTTGGAATATAGAAAATCAAATAAAATTTCAAACTTTACTTATACAAAACAGACTTTATTGATTTTGAAATACTCAATTTTACAATTGATTAACTGCTGAACAAGTTAAATTAGTAGATGATATTGATAGAGAAATAAGTTTTGAACAAGCAAAAGAAATTTTTGAAATCAAAAATTATGAAGATCCAGCAATGAGATGAAGACAATCTCTAAATCCTATCAAAAAACTTTGATTTGTTTATATTAAAAACAATATTTTATATTTTTCTGATCTTTGAAACTTATTTATTCAAGAAAATTATGATATTTGAGAAATATTTTTTAAATGTTTTGTAAAATTACAATTTCCTAATTTATGAACTAGTGATTTTAGTGTAAAAGATTGATTCAATATAAAACCTTTTATTTGAACTTTACACCTAATAAATCAAGTAAATTTAAAATGGGAAAAATTATGAAATAAACCAGTTTGAATAAAGAAAAATGAATTTTGTTTATTTGCTTTAACTTTGATAAATTATACTGATATTGAAAAAATAGCTGATAAAATAATAAATTTAAGAAACAAATTAAAATGAAAGACTAAAAAAGAACAAAAAGAAATTTTTGAAACTTTTGAGTTTGCTTATGTAAAAGAGTTTTTATGAATTGAAGATAAAACAAAAATACAAAAAGCAATAAAAAATCTGTGGGATTATTGAGATAATGCAATTAGATATTTTAGACTTACAAGATTTATTCATATTAGATGAGGTTGATTTCATATAGATTTAGAACAAAGAAGAAGCCTAGAACTTCAAGAATTATTAAATAAATATAATTGATCTATTGATGATTTTTCTAATAAAGACGAATATTTTGAATATTTGGCAGATATAAATAAACCAGTTTTACCTTGGGAAGAACCAACAAAATTAAATTGAATTATAAAAAATCTTTTTGTAGAAATAAAAAAACTTGAAACAAGTTTAAATATTGAAGAAATTAAACAAAAAGAAATTTCAAAATTTTCTAGTAAAGAACTTCAAAAATATATTGAAGAATTAAGAGAATATAGAACAAAACTACAAAATAAAATAAATTATAAAGAATCTCAAAATTTAGAAAAAGTTGAAGAATATATAAATACATTAAAAAATATTTATGATCTTGATAATAGACCTTTAGAATTAGAAAAATATGCAACTTTTTCGCTTGAAGCATTAAATGATGCTTTACAAATAAAGCCAAATTATCCTGTTTGAGATGATAACGAACCTATAAACACTGCTCCAGGTTGAAAACCTGATATTGAGTGTTATTATCAAAGTTATAATGCAATTTGTGAAGTAACAATGCTAAAAGATAGGTCTCAATGGTATAATGAATGACAACCTATAATGAGACATTTAAGAGATTTTGAAACTACTTTTAATAAAGATAGTTATTGTTTGTTTATTGCCCCAAAAATTCATCAAGATACACTAAATACTTTTTGGTTTTCTGTAAAATATGAATATCAAGGTAAAAAACAAAAAATAGTTCCTATTTCAATAAATCAATTTGTAGAAATTTTAGAAGTTTTACATCATTTTAAATCAAATTGAAAAAAATTTAGTCATGAATATCTAAAAAATCTTTATGACAATATTTTAGAAGTTGATAATTTTTCAAGTTCTTTGGATTGGGAAACAAATATTCCAAACAAAATAAAATCTTGGAAAGAAAATATTTTAAGTAACTAATAGCAAAAATGAAAGTAAATCATATTTATAATTGAGACTGCATCGAAATACTTAAAAACGAAATTACAAACTGATCAATTTCGCTTATTTTTGCAGATCCTCCTTATAATCTTTCTTGAAAAGATATGAAACTTGTTTGAAATAAAACTGGTTGAGATTGGCAAAAAGTAAATGAAAAATGGGATACTATGAGCGAAGAAGATTATTTTGAATTTACAAATGAATGGATTAAATCAAGCTATTTAGCTTTAAAAGAATGAGGATCAATTTATATTTCTTCAACTTATCATAATTTATGAGAAGTTTTGATGAATTTAAAAACAAATTGATTTAAAATTCAAAATATAATTACTTGGTATAAATCAAATGCAATGCCAAATATTACAAAAAGAAGTTTTACTCATGCTTGTGAATATATAGTTTGGGCTACAAAATGAAAAGGTTGGACTTTTAATTATGAAATCTCAAAAGAAATAAATCC
>JABWCI010000026.1 GCA_013368515.1 Candidatus Altimarinota bacterium
CAGGAACATGTAATTATACAAGTGTATGAACATATACTCCAACTTGTTTTGTAAATTGAACTGTAACAAGTCCAACTTGTCAACAAACAGTTTCTGTAAATAATTCTTCAAGTAGTTCAAGTTCATGAGGTTCTACATATCAATGTAGAGACATTTCAATGACAGGTAATCAAATTACTTGTACATGAAATCATCTTGTTCAAACTTTTAGACTTAGCTGTAATTGATCATTTCTTTTTGCTCCTGCAGTTCTTTGATCTTCAAATACTACAAGTGCTACATTTACATGTAATGATAATAGAGCAACTTGTAGTGTATACAATCAACCAGTAACAGAGTCATCTTTTTATTCTTGGGCAACTAATCCTGCTTGTACATTAACGCCAAGTTCTAGTTCAAGTAGTTGATGATCAACTTCATCTAGTTCAAGTAGTTGATGATCAACTTCATCTAGTTCAAGTAGTTGATGATCAACTTCATCTAGTTCAAGTAGTTGATGATCTTCACCAGATTATTGTTGAGATTGAGTAGTTCAAAGACCTAATCAAAACCTTCAAACTGAAGAGTGTGATTTTTGAACTTGAGTATGGCCAGCATGGTGTAGTAAAACTACTTGTAAAATAGATTGAATTGTTACTTATCCTAATGATTGAGAAATAGTTTTTTGACCTAAAGATAATCTTATTATTTGAAATAATATGAATCCTTACGTAGCATATTCTCTAGATAAGCCAAGTATATATAATAATTCTCCATATGATTTATATTTTGATTCACTTTGTGTTGTTAAAAAAAGTTGAACTACTATTAATTGAAATATAGATTGTAGACCTTTGTGAACAGCATTGTGAAGATGATTATTTCCTTGAGAAAAGTTTAGTTTTTCTACTTATCCAAATTTTATTTGAGATACATCTACATTACCTTCTTGAACTAATTTTTGAGATAATGTTTTAGTTACTACTATTGAACATGAATCAAAAACATATACTGATGCGTATTTTGCTTCTGAATTAAAAGTTAGAGTTTCAAAGCCTAGTATTGCAACAACATGATGATGAACTAGTTATATCTCTAATACTGCAAATATTTCTAATATATCTGAAGTTTCTAAAGATATATTAGATTCAGATAAAAATAAAAATTTTGTTTGAGCTGGAGTTTCTTCTGGAAATATATCAAGTTATAGTTCAGATATTAATGATACAAGTTCTGTTGAAAAAATTTCTCAAGAATGAAGTAAATATAATAATGCAGCTAATACTACTACAAATATTACACTACCTTCTATTTGAACAACTAGTAATTTATGAGATTTTAATAATTATAACTGAATAAATAATGCTTTTATATTGAAAAATACAAGCTTTATAGTTTCTATGAATACATTTTCATGATTAAATTGACCAAGAACCTATATTATTGAAAATTGAGATTTAATAATTAATTCTAATATTAATTATTCTAATAATATAGCGTTTGTAGTTAAATGATGAAATATTAAAATTGATAAATCAGTTAACTCTATTAATTGAACATATATATCTATACCTTACTGAAGTAATTGATGAGATATAATGTGAGTAAATTGAAAAACAAATACAATACTTAATATAAAATGATCTATATATTGAAATTTAGATAAGTTAGTGTCTCAAAGAGATTATGTTAAAGAAAATTCTTGATTATTAAGTGTTTGAACTATTGTTAGTTTTGGGTCTTCTGTTTTTAGAGATCCAGCACCACTTACTTCTACATTTATAAATGAATATATGGAAGCAACTAAAGTTGCAAAATAAAAAAATCCTTAAAAAGGATTTTTTTATTTTAATAAACTCAAGGTATGAATTTGTATCTTACTTTCTTTTTATATTCTATATATTTTTTATCCATTTCTAAATGTCTTTCTTCAGTCATTGCTCTCATATAATATATACTCATCCAAGCTCATAAAGATAAGAAAATTATTATTAAATTGAAAAAATTAAAATTTATTACATTTATAATTATTAATGGAAGTGCTCATATTAACCAAGCAATATTTTTTGATATATATGCAGGGTGTCTTACATATTTGTAAGGTCATTTCTCAATTATTCATCTATTTGTTAGATTACTAGCTTTAAATCATAGTGATATTGAAGCCCGAGAGTATATTGCAAATGATATAATTAATAATATATTAAAAAGTATGTGTAAATTTAAATTTTCAAATTTAGGGAAGTCACTACTGTACCATCATATAAAATTATCAATTGCTCAATTGAAAGGAGGATAGCATATAAGTGCCACAACCCATCAAACCATAGTAGGTTCTACACTTTTAATTTTATTTCACAGATATTTACTTTCAACTAAGTATCATATAGTAAAGAAAAATAAGTCTATAAATATAATTATTTTAAATAAAGTAATAAATATAAAACTATTAAATATTTGAGAGAAATTATTTATTATAGTATCTAGCGTTATTTTTGAATAGTAAAAAATATTTATTATTTCAGCTATATTTGAGCTTATCCATACAATCATTAGAGGTGCAAAAAATAATTTTACAAGCCAAGCAAGTATAGAGTTTTTTTCTTCTGAATTAATCTTGTAATTGTTATCTTTTAATTTATTTTTGATAGCTCAAAAAATAATTCTAGCTTTTGATTTTTCCTTTTCTATGATATAAAATGGAATCAAAATGATAAAATACAAAATCATCAAATAAAAAAATATATCTTTAGTATTTATGGTAAAGTCAATTATTCTTATATTGTAAAATAAGAATCAATTATAATAACCATTTGTAGTAAAAAATATATATCATAAAATAAGTATTATTATAGTTGGAATATAATTTTTAGTTAGTTCTTTCATAAGATATTTTAATTTATATTGTAATTATTTTATAAATAAAACTATAAATTGCAATTTGATAATTTTTTAATAAAATAAATTTCATTATTTTGGTAATTTTTTTTGATGAAAAAATGACATATATTTTTTATATCTTGAGTTGCTTGAGCTTGAAAATGAACTGCAATAAAATCATTATTAAAAGATAAAAATTTTAATTTAGAGTTATGTTTATCTTGTAAAACAAGAGAGCTTAGAAGTTGAGAAGTAGATTGAGTAGATTATATAAAACTTAGTGTAGAAGATTTTAAAAAATCTATTTCTGCTTGAGATTTTTTAGAGTACAATTTTGTTCATAATCAAGCTTATTATTGAACTAGACTTAGAGATGTAATAGATAATTGAATAAATCTTTGAAAATATATAATAAAAGAAATGGATATACTGATATTGCCAAGAGTTCTAAAAGAAAATAAAATAAATAAAAAAGATTTTACATATATATTTCTTGATATACCTGTTGAAAAAATAAGAGAAAGGATGATAATGAGAGGAGATAATGTAGATTGAATTGATTATCAAAATAGAATAGAATCAGCAAAAAAAGAAAAAGAACTTATTTCTCTAGCAGATTATATTATAGATGCTAGTTTGACTCCTGAAAATACTTTAGAAGAATTGAAAAAAATAATTATTAATAAGATAAATAATTAAGAAAATATGGAATAATTCAAAAATGTTAAATTTTTTTAACATTTCATTTCGTAAATAAAATCTAAAAATTATTTCAAAACTCGCCTTTTCAAGGCTCAAACAGTTGAA
>JABWCI010000006.1 GCA_013368515.1 Candidatus Altimarinota bacterium
GAAGCAAGAAAACCTACCAGTTGCAGCACCAAGTTGATTAAACTCTGGATGAAGTCTTCCCGTTACCGGATTTACTTTTTCAAGTAAAGAATCTCCAAATGCAGATATTAACTTTTCATATTTTCTATATTCTCTAAGAACAGCAGCAACAGGGTGACTTACTGCAGCAAGGATGTCATCACCAGTGGATGGAATATTTTGTTTTAGCTTATTATTAAATAAGTCTAAAAGTTGAGTCTGACTATTTATGTTAATAGGGGGTTGAGATGTACCAAATAAATCAACGGATTGATAACGATACATATCTTTTATTGCATCATAAAACTTAGTTGCTGCTTCATCTCTTTTTACTTTTAAATTCTTAATTATCCCTTTCCACTTTTCTACGTCTATATATATTCCTCTATGTTCCATTTCTGCTACTACTTTTGTTGTAGCAAATTCGAGTTTTGCTATGTTTATAATCTTTTCTTTCTGAAGTTTTTCAAGTTGTAATTTAAATATTGGAAATAGTATTAAAGTATCTAAAGCACCATATTCTAATTGTTCGTGTGTAAACCTTTGATGAAGCATTCCTACAAATGTTGTACGTATTGCCTTTTCCATCTTTAAACCCAGATATTGTTCAGATAATGTTTTTAAACCAAAAAATCCAGGACCCAGACCTGCAGTAAGTACTCCTTCTGCAAGCATTGTATCGTATATGTTATTCATCTCTACACCAGTTTGATGTTTTAAGAATTTGTAATCGAATTTAGCATTATGCAATATTTTAATAATTTTTGGATCTTCCATTATTGTCTTATATCTAGGAACAGATTTTAAATCAACATCTCTAAAATTTATCTTTGCTTTATCTGTTATACTATCATAACTTATCATCATATAATTAAATTCCTTTGTTGATAGTTTATCAAGACTTATTCATCTTATTCATGGATTTTTAATATATTCTGCTAGCATAGTATCATAATATCTTGCCATTTTTTTAGTGTAAAAAATTATTTTTCTTATTATATTTAAAAAAATAAAAAAGACTAGAAATTTTCTAGTCTTTTTCTAATTATGATATTACTTGGTCAATAACTCTTGTATAGTTAAATACATCTTGTCCTTTAAAAAATCTGTTTAATTCAATTGCAGCATTTTCTGGAGTATCTGATGCATGAATAATATTAGCATCAATAGTTAAACCAAAATCACCTCTAATTGAACCAGGAAGAGCTTCAGCTGGATTTGTAGCACCAGTTAACATTCTAACAGTTGCAACAGCATTTACTCAAGTTGCAGCAATAGCAACAACAGGAGTTCTTGTCATATATTTTTTAATTCCAGGAAAAAATGGTTTATCTTTTAAGAAATCATAATGTTCTTCGATGATAGCTTCATCTAATTGCATCATTTTTAATCCACTGATTTTTAACCCTTTATTTTCTAATCTAGCAACAACTTGACCGATTAATCCTCTTTCAACTGTATCTGGTTTTAATAATATTAAAGTAGTTTGCATACTCTTTTTATTTAAAAATTAAAATTACAAAAAGATTATATAGTTTTTATTTATTAGTCAATTTTTTTATTGAACTTTATCTCATAATACTATGATATAATCTATATTATTTTTTTCATTTAATAATATTTTTGGACTAAAATAATTATAATATATTCACAAGTTATCAAAATTTAAATATGGATTACATTTTTTTTCTTCTTTTTCACAGTCTCATAGAAAATATAGTTTATTTAGATTATTGTAATTCAATTCTAAAGTTTCGTATCATTCTATATAATTAAATTCATCTATTTTTTTTATCTCATTAACTATATTTTTAAAAAATATGTCTTCATTATTTCATTTTTTATAATAAATAAGAACTTTATTTTTTAAATCCTTTTCTTTTAGATTAGTTAGATTTGATCTAAAAATAGAAGACATATATTTTAAAGTATTTCAATTTTGATTATAGATATTGTATATGTCTATAAAACTTTGACTTATAGGTTTTAGAGTTGTATTTAAAATCAATATATTTTTATCTTTTGTTTGCAGTTTTTTATATTCAAAATTTAATTTATTTGAATATTTTTCATTTATCTTACTATTTTCGCTACAATTTAAAGTGATTTCTAGATATCAATTATCTTTTAATTTACTTGAATCAATTTCAAAAAATACTCTGGAAATATCGTTTTTAACTATAGTTTCTTTTTCTATTATTTTTCATTTATAGATATTTTCAAAATCATTTAGATTTAGCTCACAGTATATATTATTTAATTTTTTTAAACTATTATTTTCTTCTGTAATTATTGTTATTTGTTTTGATCATATATTTGCTATACTTAATTCAAATTTTTGCATAGAGTTTGATAAATATAGTGTATTGTCTATCAGTTTTTCCTCTATTTTTAGTATAGTATTTTTATTTGTATTTGAATCAAATTTGTGTAATAAATTGTTTTTTAGAGATATATTGAAAATAAAGAACACTAAAAACAATATTATGAAAACTGCTAATAAAATCTTAAAATAGTATTTGTATTGTAAATTCATTTTAATACTACCTTTCTTTATAGATTTAACTATCTTTATTGATTTATTTGATTTATCAATTTGTTTTCAGATTTGTTTTTTTATTTGTTTTATTTGTTTAGTTTTATTCATTTTTCATATTTTGTAAAAATAAATTTGTTTTATTATACTCATTAAAAAAATATATCACTAGATTTTATTTAATTTTGATTGATTATTTGTAAAAAATACTTGATATTTAGTTTTTTTTCATAAAATAACATTACTTTTTAAAAAACTAAAAAGTGGCTAGTTTGGAACTAGTTTTATAACTTAATATTTTTAGTCATGTCAAAAAAATTGGAGCTGTTAATGCCAGCTTGAGATATGGAGAAACTTAAATTTGCTTATGCTTATTGAGCTGATGCAACTTATGTAGGTGCTCCTATGTTCTCTCTAAGAGCTAGAACAAATGCTTTTACAATGGAAACATTAAAAGAAGCTACAGATTATGCTCATAATCTAGGTAAAAAAATATATTTTACTGCAAATATTTATGCTCACAACATAAAAATAAAACCATTTTTAGCACAATTTAGAAAAATGGTTGAAATGTGACCAGATGCTTTTATAATGGCAGATCCAGGTCTTATTTATCTAGTTAGAAAAGAATTTCCAGATGTAGAAGTTCATCTATCTGTTCAAGCTAATAACACAAATTGGGCTCAAGCAGAATTTTGGTCTACTCTTTGAGTAAAAAGAATAATTCTTAGTAGAGAAATATCTATTAAAGAAATGAAGGAAATCCATGAACATGTACCAAATATGGAACTTGAAGCATTTGTACATTGAGCTATTTGTATGGCTTATAGTGGTAGATGTCTTATATCAAATTATCTAAGTAATAGAGATCCAAATCAATGAACTTGTTCTCATTCTTGTAGATGGGAGTTTAAAGTATTTAAAGATGAAAAAACTGAAGCAGAATTAGAAACTGTTACAGGTAGACCGGAGGATTATGAAGAATTGACAGGTAATTTTTATCTAGAAGAAAAAGAAAGACCTGGAGATATAATGGAAATTGACGAAGATTCATATGGAACATATCTTATGAATAGTAGAGATCTTTGTGCTATAGATTATATGGAGGAACTAAAAGATGCTTGAATAATAAGCTTTAAAGTTGAATGAAGAAATAAAACAGTTAATTATATAGCTTCAGTTTGACTTGCATATAGAGCTGCAATTGATGCAATTGAAAAGTGAGAAAAATATGATAGTCATAAGTTAGCTGAAGAATTATTTTCTATTGCAAATAGAGGTTATATTCCAGGATTTTTAGCTGGTAATCCAAATGCAAATGCACAATTCTATGAAAGAAATGGTAGTTATGGTACAAAAGCATTTTTATGAATACTTAGAGATTATGATAGTGAAAATAAGCTTGTTAGAGTTGAAGTAAAAAATAGATTTGAAAAAGGTGATAAAATAGAAATAGTTTCACCAAGTTGAGTTAAAGAAGCTATTGTAGAAACTATTTACAAAACAACTTTAAATCACTGAGTGCATAAATCAACTACAACTTTTACAGATTTTGAATATAGTTTTGATAAATCAAAAGCTGAAGAAGTAGAAACAGCTCATGGTTGATGATATGAAGTATGGATTAATATGGAAAATAAACCAGAAGCATTTAGTTTAATCAGAAAAGAAATATAATTCTTGAAAAAATATAAAAAGTTATTAGATTATGTATATATCTAATAACTTTTTTATTATGTGACATATTTTGGTTAATTCAAAAACTTATAGAAATATCATATTTACATTTGTTTGAATAATGTATTTTATCATATATTATCATTTAAGTTATGATTATATTGTATATTATTTTACAAACAAAATAATATATTGAGATTATATAATATCATATTTTAATGCTATAATTTGAATGTTTACATCTATTTGAATAATAGGTATATTTATAAAAATATTTCAAAAAATAGTAGATAGTTTTTTTGACTCTAACAGAGAAAAATTATTTTTTCTAGACATATTGTACTGATTTATGTCTTTTACTAAATATTTTATTTCCCTTTTTGTTTTTATATATTTTGCTATAGTTCCTGCTTTTGTAGAGGTTTATTTACATAAATTTTATTTTGTTTCAATTATAGTAGTAGTTGTTTATTATATAACAAAATTTATTAATAAATACTTTGAAAAAGATTTATTAAAAAGAGCTAAACTTAAAACTCAATCTAAAACTCTATTCCCTTTTTTAAATAAAGTAATAGTAGTTTTTATATGGATAGTATGAGTTATAACGATTTTTGATAATCTAGGTTATAATATATCGGCTCTTATTGCATGAGCTTGAATTTGATGATTGGCTATAGCATTTGCAGCACAAAAAAGTATAAGTAATATGTTTGGTGCTATAAATATACTTTTAAACAAACCTTTTAGTATTTGAGATTATGTTCGTATTAATTGAGTTACTTGAACGGTTAAAGATATATGATTATCTTATCTTACTATCATTGATAAATTATGACATCAAGTAATGATACCAAATGAAGTAATTATATCAAATAATGTAGAAAATTTTTCTATAAGAGAAAATAGAAGAACAGATTTCTCAATCTGAGTTGCTTTTTGAACTAGTTTAGAAAAGATGCAAGAATGAGTAAGTATTATTGAGTCTATATTGGAAGAAGAAAAAGAGCTTTGATTTATATGAAAATACAGAGTAAATTTTGATATGTTTTGAGAATTTTCTTTGAATATACAAGCTACATATTTTTCACTACTAAATGACTCTATAGATGAATATGTTAAACAAAAAGAAAAAATAAATCTAGAAATAAAAAATAGATTTAAAAAAGCAGGTGTAGAAATGGCATTCCCTACTAGAGAGCTTATAATTAAAAAAGAATCATAAAAAACTAAGACTTTTAAGTCTTAGTTTTTTATATGAATTGAAAAGATTCTATTTTATTTTTGATTTCTATATATTTATTTTTAACTATTTCGAGTATAGTACTATTGCTTGAATAAGTATTTTTTATGATCCTATTTGTTTTTATAAGTAGTTTTGTTTCGTTATATTTTTTTAATTTGTATCATACAATTATAATAGAATCTATACTATAGATTTTTGTAGTTTTATCTTTGGCTTTATTGTAAAAAGTAGAGCTATGTTTTATATCTAAACTAGATATGATATCACTTATATCCTTTTTCTTTACTTGAAACAATTCACTTATATCTTTTTTTGATAACTCTATACTTCAGTTTTTATATACTATGTTTATAATAGAGTTGTTTCTTTCCAGTGAAATAGTTCAGTTTATGTGTTTTGTTAGCTTATTCATATATCGATTTATTAGTATATATTATGTATATATACTATATATACTTTTATATGCATTTCAAATTTTAATATAAATTTAATGTTGACATTATATTATTTATAAGTTATATAGTAAAATAATATAATTATTTATAAATTATGAAAGTAGCTTGATTAACAACTTGAACATATACGCATAATGCTTGGCTTGAAATGTGATCACCTTGAAAATATATTCCTCAAGAATGAAATAAACAAACAATAGATTTTTTGAGAGCAAATAGATCTGTTTGATTATTACCAAAACTCAATGTTTATTGATGACCAGTAGAGGAAGTTATGTCAAATATATGGAAGTTGAGAGAAGCTAGAATGCTTGGTTATTACAAATTGCAGATAAATCATGTACTTGCTTGAGTTTGAGAAATATGAGAAATAAAAGAGGTTCATGCACATCCTCAAGCTCTTATGCAATGTTCTGATTGATTATTATCACTTTGAGCAAATCCTGACTTTCTTTTTAGAGAAGCTTATAAAACTCCACTTATGTATGAAACAAAACAAGTAGTTTTAGAAATACAAGATGAAGCTGGTAGTTTGGCTAGTGCTCTCAGAGTACTTGTTAACCATTGAGTTGATTTACAATATCTTCATTCTACTCCATATACTAGATGAAAATATAGATTTTACTTACTTATAAATGAAAAAGATTTGCCTTTGATGAATTCTAAAGTATTTAGAGATGAATTAAAAGAAGTATGATGAAATGTTGTTTTAGATGAATCTTGAAGTTTAGATGAGTCTTGAAATGTAAAGCTTGTAAAAACATCTACTAATCTTTCTTCTTTAAATCAAGTTAAGTATGATCCAAATCTTGCATTGATTTGCAGTGAAAAAACTGCACTTGAAAATGGTTTAAATATATATCAAAATCCATTTTGTCCTACAGATAATGAAACACATTTTAGTGTTATTTCCACTATGCAAGTAAACGATTTAGATGCTTTTAGTGGAATAGTTACCGATAAAGTTATGGCTTTATTATCACTTCCAAATAGAGTTTGAGTATTGGCTCAATCATTAGAAATAATAAAAAATTACTGATTATCACTTAGTTTTATCATGTCTCTTGCAAATAATTCATGAGGTTATGATTTCCCTATGGTTATGGATAAACCAAAAAGTGTACTATTACAATCAGATATACAAAAAATCTGATGAAATTTGAGAATATTATAAAAACACACTATATTAGTGTGTTTTTATAATTAATAAATTCTAGTTTATGATTATTACTATCATTTGCTTCTATCATTCTACCAAGAGAATCATAACTATATGTTTCACTTGTTATTCAAACTACTCCATTTCAGTTTGTAATGTTTTTTGATATTAATCTGTTTTGAGAATCATAAGTATAGTTTATGATTGTACCATTTGGGTCTATTTTTTGTACTAGATTATTGTTTGTATCATAAGTATAACTAGTTGTTAGGTTTCAAGAGTTTGTGACTTTACTATCAGTTTTAACTTTTCAAGTGTAAGTGTATGTATAGTTTTATATTATAATAAGTTTATATACTGTTTAAATTTACACAGTAATATTTCTATATACATATCACATAAAAATAAGAATAATAAAATAAATAATAGAAAATATTAAACCCGTCCTGTGTAATTTGAATTTATAAATTATGTAGTAAAATACTACTAATATAAATATATTCATTACTACGGATATTATAATTTCCTTATCTCAATTAAATGAGTAAAAAATAAAAAATCCCAATAAATTTGTCTTAAATAAATGAATATAATTTAAATTATTTAATGTTCAGTAAAAAAATGATAACAAAAAAATAGATGTATAGATAGTTACTATATATTTAAATATATAGTTTGATATGTTTTTTATTTTGATATTCATAATTAATTAGTTAATGTTAATATTTAGAATAATTAATGAATGAGTTTATAAAATCAATTCTATTAAAACTATTTACTTTATTTTTTAATAAAGACTCTTTTTCATTTATATATGCTGGTGCAACTTTTGCTGTCATAGTAATTCTTTCTAATTTAGATGTCTTATCATTTTCACTATTTCAATAATCAAAATAAGGTTTTACATCATATTCTTTATGTAAATCTGATTCAGTTATAGGATCATAATAATTATATGTTCACATATTTTCAGCCTCAAGCACAAGTTTTCAAGTTTTATAATGATATACTGCTTCCCTATGTCAATCCTTTGATATATATTTAGTATTAAACTCAAATGTTGGTGTATTATAACTATGCCAAACAGATTCAGATTGTGATAGTAATCTCCATCAATTTTTAATAGCATCTATTTCCGTCTCAGGCAAATCAACATTTAATACATTTCTTGCATAATGTTCTGCAGCAGTTTGTGGTATAGTTAATGGTTTCCCCTCCGTCCCCATCAAATCAACATAATTCAAACTATTATTCCCCACATAACTATATAAATTCACATCATCAGCTATATCAATTGGATCTCTAGATATAAATCTACCAAGTTCGCTATTGTAGTATCTAGCTCTAAGATAATATAATCAAATTTCAGAGTTATATTCTCTTCCAGTATAAAGTCTAGTATTTCAGTTATCAGTTCAACTAGTTATTTCAAAATTACCAAAACTATCATATTCATAACTTACAACTATATTTCAAGAACTATTACTTATTCACTCAACACTTCATAGGTGATTTTTATGATAATAGTAAATATCATTGTTTTCTTCATAAGCTATTAAATCATCTAATCAGATTCAGTTTATGTAATTCTTTGTTGTTGTAGTTTGATTAACTAAATCAGTAACTTTTTCACTTAATATATTTTCATTACTATAAATATATTCTACTTTTTCATTTTCTAATTCTTTCAAGTACCTTCTATTGAGTACATCATAACTATATTGTGCTATTATTCAACTAGAAGTTTCTACTTTTGTAAGTCTGTTTTTGTAGTCATAACTAAATTCAAAAGTTCAGTTATTTTTTAGATTTCAGTTATTATCATAAACAAAATTTGTATTTTCATTTGTAGTTACAAGACTTCAAGTATATGTAGTTATAGTTTCAGTTGTTCAACTTCAAGTTTGTATTTCTTCTATTATTTTTTGTAATTCATAACTTGATATACTTCAACTAAGAGTTGTATATTGATTTAATATATTAGTTTCATAATCAAAACTTGCTCCACTTCAAGTATTAATATTAAAACTATTTATTCTGTTTCAAACATCGTCATAATTAAAACTTTCTAGAAGAGTTCAAGAATTAGTTTCATTAACATTTGTTAATCTGTAAATATCATCATACAAATAATTTTTTACACTATCACTTGTTATTCAAACTACTCCATTTAATTTTATTATATTCTAAGAAAAATAGAAAATATTTTTAGTATTTTCTATTTTTATTTTTTATTCTACATATCAAAGTATAGATTCAATTTCTAACAATTTTAAGTTTTCATCAAATAATAATATCTGTTTACTTTTTTTAGTTTCAGGTTCAATTATATGAATTACTTGTTGAACAGTTGGGGTACTAAAAAATAGTCAAAATAATCTTACAACATGTCAATCCATTCTTATCAAATATTTACTATCTTTTGTCCAAAAAGCATTAAAATAATTATTTGGATATAACCAAGCTCTATTTATCATTTTATTATTATTTGAATTAAAAATTCAAGACATTTTAAAATAAAAATTTCAATTAGGACTATATATTTTTGTCTCTATATTTAGTTTTGAATTATTTATTTCTATATATTCTCATTTAAATATATTAAATTCCTTTGTATTTAAATCTAACAAAAAATTATCTTCTTTTCATTTAAATTTTATTACTATCTTTTCATTTATATTAGTTTCTTTTAAATCATACATATATCTTGTTAAATATCATAATCAAAAAATCATAATTATTACTAAGATAATTGACAATAACACTATATTTATTTTTTTCATATTTTTTTTATTTAGCTAAATTAATTATTTTTTCTCATATTTTTTTATAATTTAATTCTAGTTTTATATCATATCATAATCATCCAGGATTAGTTCATGGTAATGGTATAACTCAAGGTAAAAGACTAGGAAATCAATTTATTTCTGTAAAATTAAAAAATCAAGCATATTCTAAAGCTTTTTCAACTTCATCACTACAATTATTTGTAAATGTATTATATCTTGGTAAATCTTGATAATCAGAATCATACCACTCTGCCAATTTTCATGTATTAATATATTTACTTTCAATTTTTGTAATTCAGTATAAATCATCACTTCAATTTATTGCCATATCTTTATAATATTCTAATCAAAAATTTCATTGATTATTTCATCATACAGTTCATAGGAACATATCTCAATCACCTAGAGGATTAAATCATATTGATTCTCAAGGATTATAATTAATTAAATATTCATTTCATCAGTAAATAAAATACATTGCTGCATGTCAAGAATTTCATTTAACTAAATCCATACTTTCAAAATACCAAGCATTACCTTCATTTTCTCTTATCCATTTTTTCTCAGTTCACAATGGGTCAGTATAACTCACCGGACTATTCCCCACATAAGCATAAAGATTTACATCATCAGCTATATCAATTGGATCTCTTGATATAAATCTTCAAAGTTCAGCAGAATAATATCTTGCTCTAAGATAATAAAGATTTATTTCACTATCAAACTCTCTACCAGTATAAAGTCTAGTATTTAAAATATCAGTTCAAGAAACTATCTCAAAATTACCAAAACTATCATATTCATAACTTACAATTATATTTCACATATCATCACTTATTCACTCAACACTTCATAAGTGATTTTTATGATAAAAATAAATATCATTATTTTCTTCATAAGCTACTAAATCATCTAAAGAGATTCAATTTATATAATTCTTTGTTGTTGTAATATTTGTAATTTCATCAGTTGTTATTTCTTGTAGTATATTTTCATTACTGTAAATATATTCTACTTTTTCATTTTCTGTTTGTTTTAAATACCTTCTATTAAGTACATCATAACTATATTGTGCTATTATTCAACTAGAAGTTTCTACTTTTGTTAATCTATTCTTGTAATCATAACTAAATTCAAAAGTTCAGTTATTTTTTAAGTTTCCGTTATTATCATAAGTATAATTTAAACTTCAAGATAAAGTACTTCAACTAAGAGTTGTATATTGATTCAATATATTAGTTTCATAATCAAAACTAGCTCAACTTCAAGTATTTATATTAAAACTATTTATTCTGTTTCAAACATCGTCATAATTAAAACTTTCTAGAAGAGTTCAAGAATTAGTTTCATTAACATTTGTTAATCTATAAATATCATCATACAAATAGTTTTTTATACTATCACTTGTTATGTTATTTACATCATCATAAGTATAATTGTAAGTATTTACTCAGTTATTTAAACTATTTATTCTACTTAAATTATCATATCATTTTATGATACTAGTATTATTTTCATAGATTATACTAGTATTTTCTAGTCATGTATAATTGTAAGTTGCTACATTATTTGTGTTATATCAAATACTTGTAATTCTGTTTAATGTATCGTAAGAATAGTTTACTACATTATTGTTAGGATTTGTTATATTAGTTAGATTATTATTGTTATCATAACCATAACTAACTAGACTACCTGATTGAGTTTCAGTTATCATTCTACCTAAACTATCATAACTAAATTCTAGTTTATGATTATTACTATCATTTGCTTCTATCATTCTACCAAGTTCATCATAACTATATGTTTCACTTGTTATTCAAACTACTCCATTTCAGTTTGTTATATTTTTTGATATCAATCTATTTTGTGAGTCATAAGTATAGTTTATGATTGTACCATTTGGGTCAGTTTTTTGTACTAGATTATTATTTATATCATATACATAATTTACTTCTTTTTCATCAGCATAGATTTGTTTAACTAGTCTATTTAGTAAATCATATTCATAATTTGTTATGTTTCATTCACTATCTGTTACACTAGTCATATTTCACTTATTATCATAAGTATAACTAGTTGTAATTTCTTGTCCTTCGTAGCCTTGGCGAAGAATGGATGTTTTAACTTTTCAAGTGTAAGTGTATGTATAGTTTGTGATATTTCACTCTTCATCTGTTATACTTGTAACTTGATTAAGTTTGTTGTATGTATATGTTTTTGTTTTGTTTAAACTATTTGTTTCACTCACAAGTCTATTGTCAGAATCATAAGTATACTTTGTAGTTATAGTTTTATTTGTAGAACTTATTATTTTCTTTTCTATCAAATTATCATTTTTGTCATAACTATTTTGTACTTTATTTCATATACTATCCTCTACTTGTATCAATCTAGAAAATATATCATAACTATAGTTTACTTCACTTCATTTTCAATCTATAGTTTTTATAGTATTTCATAGACTATCATATTTTGTGTTCGTTGTGATTACATCATTTGGTAGTTTATGATTTTTTGTTTCTATTACTCTGTTTTGTTTATCATATACAAGTTCTTGTTTTCATATCAAAACATCACTTGATGAGTATATTTCTTGTTTTGTTATGTTGTTTGATTTATCATAAGTGTAGATTGTATAGCTTCAATTAATATCTATTTTTTTGATTATTCTATCAAATAAATCATATTCAAAGTTTATTTCGCTATTGTTTTGGTTTATTTGTTTTATTAACCTTTCGTTTAAATCATAAGTATAACTTGTAGTTACATCATTGTTTTCATAACTAATTGTTTTACTCAAAATTAATCCATTTTCATCATAGATATAACTTTCTACTGCTCCACTTCAAGTACTAGTTTCTATTATCCTAGAATTTGTATCATATGTATAATTTGATATTAGATTTACTCATGAATCTACTTCACTAGTAGATTGAGTTAGATTATCAAGTATATCATAAGTATAACTTGTATCTAAACTATCATTTGCTCATAATACTATTTTTTCACTAGTTTTTTTGTTTAGTGAATTGTAAATTATCTCATTTACTATTCATTCACTTGTAGTTTTACTTATTAATAAATTGAAATCATCATAACTTAGATTTGTTTCATTTGATCTTCAATCTATTATTTTAACCATATTTCATTTTGTATCGTATACAAATATATTTTCTATAGCTAAACTTCAAGTTCATTTTATTATTTTTGTTAGGTTTCAAGCAGTATATTCAAAGCTAGTTTCTAATCATAAAGTATTTGTTTGTGAAACAAGTTGCCCACTTCAATTATATACAAAACTTTCATTTATACTTATATCAGTTCAATCATAGTCTTTTACTCAAATCACTTCTTTTGATACTAGATTATTGTTTGTATCATAAACTAGATTTGTAATCAATCCATTTGGTTCAACTATTTGAGTTGGTTTATTTGTATTTAAATCATAAGTATAATTTATAACTATGTCATTTATAGATCATGAAGAAGTAGTATCTTGTACCAATCTTTTTTCTATTATATTATTGTTTATATCATAGTTATACAAAACACCATTTCAAAGAGGTTTTGTTTCTTTTATTAAGTTGTTATTTGAATCGTATTCATAATTGTATTCTAAATCACCACTTGTTTTTTTGATTATTTTTTTAATAGTATTTCAAAAACTATCATAATAGTAATCTATCACATTTCATTCTCTATCTGTAACACTATTTTTTGTAACTTTGTTATTTGTATCAACAGTGTAATCATAATAAATAGTTCCATTACCATATGTTTGACTAGAAACTCTATCGTTTGAGTCATAAGTATTTTCTACATATGTATTATTTGCAGAGTCTATTAGTTTTATTATGTTGTGAGAACTTTCAAAATCACTTCATATAGTATATGTGAATCAGATTTCTTTTTCACTATTTCAATTTATCATTTTGATTGTTTTTAAATCAAACTGACTTCAAGTTGTTTCATTTTCTCCAAAATATATAAACTCTACTTCATTTCAAGCAAAATCTATTATCTTGTACAATCTACTATGTCAGTAATAACTTAAATTATATTCTCTATTTAGAGTATCTGTTATCTTAACAAGTTGTCTATCATTGTTATATTCAAAACTTAGATTATTTCCATAAGTATCAATTATTTTTTCTATCTTGAAATTATCTCAAAATACATATTTAGTTTTATCATCAAAACTTATTTCATATTTATCATTAATCAATTCAAGATTTGCTTTTATAGTTTCATTTCTTTCAAAAGTACTTCAAGAACTTGTAAATTTAAATACTCATAATTTACCATCATGGATATTTATATTTCAAGTTTCATCTTGAGTTAGATATATATTGTAATTAAAATCAAAATTATTTCATATTGGTCAATTATAATATGATTGATTTTTGTATTTTATTTTAAACTCAAAAGGCAGATTAACTCAGGCATAACTCATAAGAGTATTCTCATAATCAAATTCTCAAGTATTTAAGATAACTGGGTCTCCTAAACTTGTATCTTCTGATGGTTTTGCTAGTTTTTCAGCAGCATCAATTTTAACTTTTAGATTTGATATATCAAAAACTAGAGGTCAAGAAGAGATGTTTTGAGAAGTATTTTGGTTTGAGTTATTTGTTTGTGAATTGTTTGGATTATATTGAGATGGTCAAGTGTTAGTAATTATATCTGGAACGCATCAAGATACATTTATACAAATTTTTTCAGACCATTCATAGTTATTTGTTGCTGAAAATGAATAAGGTCTCCACTTTAGGTATAAATTAGTTCAATTTAATATTTGAGTTCACATTCAATATCTTGTTCATCAATTTTTATAACTTCAAATATTTTCTATGTTTACTTCATAATAGCTATGTGAAGCTATAGGCTCCCAAGTAATATATGTTCATGTACTTAATATATTTCATTCTATATTATCAAATCATTTATTTATGTATATATATCATCATTGTTGTACTATTCATTTATTTTTAAAAGTTCAATTTATATATAAATTGCTACTATTTCAATAATTAAATATATTTCATCAATAGTTTCAATTATTTTCAAAATTTCAATTTAAATATAAATTATAGTTATATGATGAATCAAATTTTGTAATTCTACCTCATTCTTTTATTATTAAATTTCAATTTATATTTATAGCACTAATAGAAAAAATTGCTATATTTTAGACAACTATTATATTTCTTCAATTTATTGAATTTATTATTTCAGATATACTTAAATATTCAAAATTTGTATTTATTTTACCTCAAACTCTGTCTATATATATTTTTTCATTATTTCAATTATTGCTTGTAGAAGAATATATATTTCATGTTCAACTTATTCAATATATATAACTATCTTTTGGAATATTTAAAGTATATCAATTTAATACAATAACTTTTCAATGATAAAATGTTCAGTTAATTATAGTATCTCATAATAAATATATATGTTGGTCTATATTTCAGTTATTTTTAAGTTCTCATTTTATATATATTTCTTTAGCTCAGAAAATATATCAATTATTTTCTAATCAATTTTGAAAATTAAATCTTACATTTTCAGAGTATCAATCAGTGATTCATCAGATAGTTCAGTTATTTATTGTTTTTCATAATATATTGAAATTATATTTAGAATTTGATGAAATCTTTTTAACAGATCAATTGTTGTTTATCGTCATTTCTCAAACAGTTATGTGTGTTCAAAAAACTATGTTTCAATTAACTATTGCTTTATCATTTATTCATGGAACTACTCATCATACCCATGTTATAGGACTACTCCAGTTTCATCAAGTTGATTTTGATTCTATAGTTGCTGCGTCAACGTATCATAAAAAGGATCAAAATCATATTAAAAATATAGCTATTTTTAATATGATTTTATTATAAAAATTTACATTACTTTTTTCCCACATAATTTTGTAACTTAATAATAAAAACATTGTAACATCGATATTATACTAATTTGATATTAACAGAATATTAATTTTTTGATATATTTTTAAATTTTAGATAGATAATTTAATAAATTATATTATTTAAAAAATTAAAAAAACTAGAAGATTTATCTTCTAGTTTTTTTAATCTACATAAACATCTCTTGGTTTACTACCATTACTTGGTCACACTACTCAAAGTTCTTCAAGTATATCTAGTACTTTTGCAGCACGAGCATATCAAAGTCATAGTTTTCTTTGTATAAGAGAAGTAGATCATTTTTTACTTTCTTTTACTATTTGTATAGCTTTTTCAATTATCTCTGGATCTTCATCTTGGTCTCATTTATAATTTTCCATTATACTTCATTCTAGTTTCGATTTCCCTTCTGTTATTTCTGCTATTTGTAGATTTCAAATCATATCTGGATCAATAGTAAGTTTTAGTTTGTTTACTACTGCTTCAACTTCATGAGTTTCAACTAGTACTCATTGTACTCTTTCTGCATCAACTGCTCAAGTTGGTGCATAAAGCATATCTCATCTACCTAGTAAGTCTTCAGCTCAAGCTTTGTCAATTACTGTTCTACTATCAATTTGACTAGCTACAGTAAATGCTATACGACTTGGTATATTTGCTTTGATTAATCAAGTAATTACATCAACTGATGGTCTTTGAGTTGCAACTATTAAATGCATTCAAACTGCTCTTGCCATTTGGGCTATACGAGCAATACTTGCCTCAACTTCTTTTTTGTTACCACTCATCATCAGATCGGCAAGTTCATCAACAACTATAACTATATATGGAAGTTTTTCTTCTTTACTTACTTTTGCATTGTATTCTACTAGATTTCTAGCATGTACTTTTGTTGCTAGATCATATCTTCTAAGCATTTCTGCAACACACCATTTTAGAGCATTTAAAGCTTTGTCTGGATTTGTGATAACTGGAGTTAAAAGATGAGGAATTCAGTTATAAACAGATAATTCTACTCTTTTTGGGTCTATCATTATCATCTTTAATTCACTTGGTGAAAATTTGTACAACATAGAGATTATAAATCAATTCATTCATACAGATTTTCAACTAGCTGTTTGTCATGCTACAAGTAAATGAGGCATTCTAACTAGATCTCAAACTACTATATTTCAACTTACATCTTTTCAGACAGCTATAGGTAATTCTAGTTTTTTATTATTAAACTCGCTACTAGATAATACTTCTTTTAAGTATACAGCCTCTCTTTTTGGATTTGGAACTTCTATTCAAACTACACCAAGTCCAGGAATTGGAGCTTGTATTCTGATAGATTTTGCTTGTAAAGCAAGCGCCAGATCTTTTTTAAGATTTTCAATTTTTTGTAATTTTACTCATTGTTTTGGTTTCAATCTATATTGTATAACTGTTGGTCATACTTGATATCATTCCATAGTTACTTCTATCTTAAATTGAAGAAGTTTTTCTTCTATCTCTATTTCTTTTTTTCTTATTTCATTTTTATCAACAGCGATTACATTTCTCTTACTATCCAGAAGTGATAATTCAGGAAATACCCAATTTTTAAATTCTGTATTTCTTATTATCTTTGCTTCTTTTTCTTCTTGCTTTTCTTCTTCTTTTTTAAATAGATTTCATATTATAGAATTGTCTTTTTTTTCTATAATAATTTTTTTAGGATTTATAGGTGCATCTTCTATGTGCAATTGTTTAGGTTGTTTTGCTTTAGCTAGAGCTTCTTTTTCTTCTTTTAATTTTTCCATCATTTCTTCAAGTTCTTGTTTTTTCCTTTCTAGTCTTTCATCATTTTTTGATTTAGAAACTTTTTTATTTTCTTTTGGACTAAATCAATCTCACACGAAAGTATCTTTAATTTCTTTAAGTTTTTCAGGTATATCAAAAGCTTTTCTAGCAAAATTTACAGGAGAAAATCTAAAAAGTATAACAAGAGAAGTTAAAAATATTATAAAAAAAGCAAGTAGAGTAGATATACTTCAAAGCAAGCTTTCAAGAAGAGGATATAGATTGAAAGTAGCATAATAATTTTTTATAAAAAATCATATTATAGTACTAGTAGAAACAAAAAACATAAAAAGTCATATGATTCTAGTTATATTTACATTTACACTTTTATCTTTTATCATAAGTGCTCAAAATAAAACTAAAACAGGTGAAAAAATCCATTTGTAATAATCTCCAAATAGGTTGTATAATCATAGTGATAAATAATATCACAATGTAGAATCTTTTTCTGATAAAAAAGAAACTACTCAAATGAACAAAAACAAAACTATAGATATATATCTTTTTGTTTCATAATCTAGCATATTAGGTTTTCTAGCCACTTTTTATTGTCTTACAATTATATTTTCTATTTTTAATATATCTTTTTTTATAAAATAATCAAGAAAAGACAAAATAAAAAAGCCATTACTTTTATAATGGCTAATTATTTCAAATCTTAAAAATATCATGATTATCTATAAATATTGGTCTGCAATTAATATTTATAAATAAATATTAATTATGCTGTTTCCCAATACGATTCTGCATCTGCTAAAACTCAAGACAATGTTAGTGGTACTTCAAAATCTTCACCTAATTTACTTACTTTTTCATCTCATAATCAAAACATTTGTGCTAGTTGAGCTTCAATTCTGAAGTGAGTTTCATTAGTTAATGGTTTAGTTTCTTCGTAAGTTTCTTTAATTACTTTCAATCTTTCTTCTCATCTTCTTGATAGTATATCTCTTTTTTCTAATGTACTTAATAATCATTTGTTTAATTCTGTTCTAGTTGATTTAACTGGATTTTTTCATATATTTTCAACTCAAAGAGTTGTATTTGTTTTTGTTTCTATACTTGTTCTCATATTTTTATTATTATTTGATATTATTAACCTAAAATTTCTATTATTCTTTTATTGAAATCATCTTCCATTTCTGGAGTTATTACTGATTCAGGATCTTTTAGTCCTTCTCTTAAATGTTCTAGTTGTGTTGGATTCATATTATTTTAAAGTTAGGAATTTATTATTATAACTATTGAATATATTTGCTAGCATAAATGTAGCTTCTCATCTAGTGATATTTTTTGTTGGTTGAAAATAACTTTCACCAAATTGATCTTTAAATGTTTTATTTCATAAAACATATGTTGCCAATTTATTTTCTGCTTCATTTAAATCTCTATATTTTTTTGTTTCTGCTATTGTTTCTTGATTTATAACTAGGTATTTATATGTCATAGCCAAGAACTCTCATCTATTTATAGAAGTATATTTTGAAGTTTTATTCATTTCTGCTTCTATATCTTTTATATTATTTGTAATTTTTGTTTTTGCTTTTGTATCTGTAGTTTGAGTATTTAGTGAAACAAGAGAATTTTTAACCCATAGATAAGCATCATATTCTGTTAAATCTCTATTTTCAAGAAAATATCATTTATTTATTCATGTTGCCACTCCTTTTTCTAGCATAGTTAATACATCATTTTTATATTCATATGTATTTGCCAATCATTTAGGTTCAGTAACTTTTAGGCTTTTTGTTGCTAATATTTGATTGTTATATGTATTTATTATTTCAAATTTAGCATTTTTATTTATTGCTTTATAATCATATATAAGTAATCATGAAATTGTATCTTTATATGTAAAAGTTATTTCACTTTTAAATTCACTTTCATCACATCTTCTCTTATATACTTGGCTAATATTTTTTAGAGTTCAAGTTTTTATACAAACTTTATTTCATTCACTTGCTACTAGTTTAAATGTAGAACCAAATGGAACATTTATTAGATTTGTATTGTTTGAGTCTTTAAATACTCATATTGCACTTTGACTATCTCAAATTGTTATAGAATTTGGAGATATTATAGAACTTGTAGTTGGATAAATTGTTTTAGTATTATTAAATACATTTATATCAAATGTTTTTACAGTTACTGTTCAAACTTTTATATATAGTTTAGTTATTCATTCTTTTAATCATGTAACTTGTATATCTCTCTTTCAATCTGTAAAGTTAAATAATTTTGTAGGGAAAACACTTGCTGTTTCAGTATTTAATATAAAAGTCATTCATCCAGGCATATTTCAAATAAAAGGTTTATTTCTTTTATCTGTTACTGTCAATTTTAATACTTCTGTTTTTCATAATGCTACATTTGATGATGCATTTTGAAATTTTAAATCTATATTGTATCATTTTATAAATTCTTCTACTTCTTTTGCTTCTATTTCTTCTCTTGTCATAAGTTTTTCTTTACTTATTTTTTGAGTTGTAGAATTTACATTTGTAACCTCAGTTATAGTATCACTTGAATTATTTGTGCTTCAAGTTGCTAGGTATTTTTCATAATCTTTTTTAGTTTGAGTTCTTGTTGCTGGACCAAACCAACCTGCTCAAGTAGAGTTTCTATTTTCTATTACTTTAGTAGCTACTTGATAATCTATTACTGATTCAAGTACATCATTATAATCTCAACTTATAGGACCATTATAGTAACCAAGAGATCTATATATGTTTTGAACTTGTTTTACATCATCGCTTGAATATCAAATGTAAACTGTTCTATCAAAAATAGAATATGCTTGATTGTTTGTATTTGTATTTGTTGTTGTAGATGTGTTTTTATTTACATTTACTTTTGTTGTTGTAGTTATATTGTTTAATATAGCTCATTTTGTTTCTAAAAATGCTAATGGGTCAACTGTTAATTTTTCAAGTTCACCAAAACAAACTCATTCTTCACTTATTTTATAATAACTATATGGACATGATTCATAACTATAATATGCTGGAGAAGAAGTTGTATCAATATCTATTTGAAAATGAAGGTGATTTCATGTTGAATTTCATGTTGAACCTACTTCTCAAATTTTTGTTCAAGCTTTTACTTTATCTCATTTTTGTACATCAATTTTTGACATATGAGAATAACTTGATACTATTTCTTTTCAATTTATATTGTGTTTTATTGTAACATTGTTTCATAACATAGATAATTCACTTGCTATGATAACAGTTCATTCTGCAATAGAATAAACTGGAGTCCCTTTAGCTGTAGCTATATCAACTCACATATGTCATCCATTTCACACATCCCAACCATATTTATAACTTGATCACCATAATACAGTATATAATCTAGTATATTTGTTATATCAACCATTTTCAGTTGCATATCTTTGATAATCACTAGTTTTTAATATAGGTAGATCTTCTTTACAATCAGAGTTTAGTTCTCCAAAATCCGTAAATCTACATTCAAGTTTAGAAATTTGCTTTAGTGGATATATCAAATCTGAGCTACTAGATGCCTCTAATGCAGTTATCGGACTAGTAGTGTTCAATAAGAATATACTAAGTAAAGTTAAACTTGTTAGTTTTTTTATTTTGTTTGTTCTCATAATAGTTTTATTTTTGAAATAATTTAATTTACTAAATCCAAGCTTTATATATAATGTTTATAAATAATTAATTTTGCAGACTATTATTTATAATATATATAAGTATTGACATTTAATAATTTGTATACTTAAATTACTTTCACAAAAATATTATGACATATTTATAAATACTTGTCAATTATTGAATTTGTGTTTTAATATATTTTGTTTTCAAAAAAATAACTCTTCCCTACTCTATGGGAAAAGTTATTTAAAATATATTATTAAATAAATAATGCAAAAGTCAATTATATTGTATAATATATTTATACAATAATTATATAAAAAGTCAAATTAACTATAAAACTATGACTATATTTGAAATTACATTGTTTAATATAACTATAGCACCAACATATTATTGATTGATGTATGCTCTATCTTTTATCGTTTGATACTATGTATTATACAAAAGAGATATTATTCCTAGAGATAAATTAGATGATTTATTTTTATATATATTTTTATGAGTTGTACTTTGAGGTAGATTTTGATATATAATTTTTTATGACTTAAATAATTATTTATCTAATCCATTAGATATAATAAAAGTTTGGGAATGATGAATGAGTTTTCATGGATGAGTTTTATGAGTTGTAACTTCTATGATATTATTTGCAAAAAAATATAAGATTGATTTTTTAAAATTGGCAGATCAAATAACACTAGTTTTACCTATATGATTATGATTAGGTAGAATTTGAAACTATCTTAATAAAGAATTACTTGGGTATAGTGGTTATGACTGATTTTTTGCAGTTTATCTTGATAATGTATGATATTTCCCTTCTCCATTACTTGAAGCATTTTTAGAATGATTTGTTTTATTTTTGATTTTAAATTATCTATATATCAAAAAAATACTTAAAAAATGACAAATTGCATCTTTATTTCTTGTATTTTATGCTATATTTAGGATTTTTGTAGAAGTATTTTTTAGGCAACCAGATGCTCACATAGGTTATATTTTCTGAGTCTTTACTATGGGGCAATTATTAACTATACCTATGCTTATAGTTTGAATTATTTTATTTTTAAGATTTAAAAATGATAAATAATATACCATTTTCTTTTAAATTGATATTCATTTCTCTTATTTTTACACTTTGAGCATATATAAAACCAGATTTATATATGTTTTGATTAAATCATAGTTTTATTGATAATTGAAATTATTTAGTTTATAGTATACAACTTTTTACAAGTGTGTTTCTCCATGGAGATCTTATACATTTTCTTTTCAATTCTATTTTCATATATATATTTTGAACTTCGCTTGAATTACTTATTTGAAAAAAGAAATTTATCATATTTTTTATTTTTATAGTATTGTTTAATGGTATACTTTTAACTTATTTTACTAATTCAAGTGTAAATACTATTTGAATGAGTTGATTTTGAATGGCTATAATTTCATATTATGTTTTGGAACTAAAATCAAGAAATAATAATGAATACAAATGATGAATAACTGCTATAATTATAAATTTACTTGTTTGATTTATGCCTTGAATAAGCTTACTTTGACATCTGTTTTGAGTTATATGATGAGTAATTTATTATTATTACAATAAAGAATTTTTCAAACCAAAATTTGTTTGAAAAATTAAAAATAGCGAACTTTAGTTCGCTATTTTTAATATACATTTTTCTAACTCAAATCTAAAATCATCTTCTTCAGTTCATAGTAGTTTTCAGCTTTTCATTTTTTTATCTAGTTTTACTAAATCTATATAGAGTTTTTCTAGTTTTTCAAAACTTATATTATATTTTTTATTTATTAAAAAAGCTTTATTTCATAATCAAAGTATGTTAGTAATCTCTGCTTGAGATTTATTTTCTTTTTTTAATTTCATTATAAAAACACTTGTTCTTAAGTTTGCTATTATATTATTATAAAAAGCATATACATTAACTTGATTTAAAATTATATCTATTTTTTTAAGAGATTCTAATATGTTTTTATTTAGTATATCATCTATTATTAAAAATATATTTTCTTCTAATTCTGGTATTATTATATTTTTAATATGACTTATATCTATTTGAGGATAGATTATAGAAAGTTTTTCTATTTCGCTAACTATTTTTTGAGTATTATTTGCTTTGTATTTTATAAGTAATCTAAGAGCATCATATGTTATATTTTTATATCTGGCAGATACAATTTTTTCTACATCATGTTCATTTTCACTATTAAACTCTTTTACTTGAGATAAATCTTGCAAATCTTTATATAGTTTTGTTCTTTTATCAGGATTATAATATGAAAAAAGTATCATATTATTTTCTGGAACCACTCTTATATTTTTTAATAAAAAATCTTGTATTTCTTCGTTTAGCTCTGAATTAAGTTCTATTATAATAAGTTTTTTTTCTCACATAAATCACTCTGAAAGCATATTTTGATGGAGAGTTTCCAATATGTTTTCATTTAATTCTTTGATTTGAAGTAAATTAAAATCACCATATTTTTCTACAAATTGGTTTTTCCATTTTTTTACAGCATCATCTATCAAAAATGATGAATTTCATGTAAATAAATATATCATAATTATACTTCGTTTATTAAGTCTCTAAGTTTCTTATTATCTGATTTTTTTATAGTTTCTATTATCTCTAAAAGTGATTTTAGAGAGTTTTTTAAGTTAATTAAATCCCTAGGAGTTGTTCTATTTAGAGCAATTCTATTAAGTATTCAATTTATATTTGAAACTGATTGTAGTTTAGTTCTAACTTTATCTAAAAGTATCTTATCGTTTAAAAATGCTTCTACAAAATCTTGTCTTTTCTCTATTTTTACTATATCATTTAGTGGTTTTAATATAGATTCATAAAGTAAATTACTTCATCAAATAGTTTTTGTTTTATTTAAAATTCAAAATAATGTTCATTCTTTAGTAGATTTTGTTGCTATATTATAAACTAGATCTAAACTTTTTATAGTTGAATCATCTAAGCTTAAAAAATTATTTAAATCAAGATATGATATAGATTTTAAAAAATCAAAATCTGCTTTTTGGTTTGTAGTTAAGTATTCAAGTAACATACTAGACGCTCTTATTGCTTCACTATAATTTTCTATTCAAAATCAGATAAGATTTGTAGTTTGAAAGTGACTAACTAAGTGCTTGTAAGAATCCTTTTTAGTTTCAAAAAAATATATATTTAGCATGTATTTTTTTTCTAGTGTTTGCTTTATTTTTTCATCTCAAAATAGTTTTTTCTCTATAACCACTTCTTTAGGTCATACTTTTATTAATTCACTTTGTAGTGATTCAAAATCATTAAACTCACAAGTCTTCCATTTGTTTTCTCATATATTCAATATACTTAGTCAATACTTATTTTGAGTATTAGTTATTGATATAATATTTGAATTGTTAGTTTCATAATTCTCTCACTCTAATCATATAGTTGCAGGTGTAACTACTCTAATAACTTCCCTTTTAACAATTCATTTTAAGTTTGGATCACTTATTTGCTCTGCTATTGCTACTTTGTATCATGCCTCTATAAGCATAGGTAAGTATTTTTCTTTTGCATGAAATGGTATTCAAGCCAATGGAGTTGGCTTTATAGCATTTTTATTTCTTGAAGTTACAGCTATTCATAATATCTTATTCGCAATAATAGCATCATCATCAAACATTTCATAAAAATCTCACATCCTAAAAAACAAAATAGCATCGCTATTTTGCTCTTTTAATTCATAATATTGAATCATTGCAGGTGTTAAATCTTTTTCTTCTTGTTGCATATTTCTAAATTAAAACATTACTTTAGATCTTTCTCTTCTGTATGAAAAACTATCATTATCTACTTCTCTAGATATAGATAATAAAATACCTAGTCATATCATAAGTGATAAAAGAGATGATCAACCATAACTAACAAAAGGAAGAGTAATTCATGTTAGTGGTACTATATTTAGATTTACTCATATATTTATAAATGCTTGCATAAGTATCCGTGAAGAAAATCATATCGCTGCAAATTTTCCAAATTTATCTTTCACTCTATTTGCAATATATAATCATCTATATCATATATACATATAAATAATTAAAATTATAGTTCATCATAAAAATCAAAGTTCTTCAATTATAACTGCAAATATAAAATCTCATTGCACTTCTGGTAGATAACCAAATTTTTGTATAGATCAACCAAATCATTTTCAACTAAATCCTCAGCTTCATATAGCAATAAGTCATTGTTCTGTTTGATAGTTTATAGTTTTATTTTTTATTGCAACTTCATTGTCAGCCAAAAAATTGTCCATTCTTTGAGTAATATAACCTAAACTATTAAGATTTTTTCATGTCACTTTATCATATTCTCAAATAGAATAAACACTAAAAACTAGAACTATTCATAAAATAACTGTTGAAGCCAAATGTTTTATATTCATTCAAGCATAAAAAAACATTATAACTGAAACTGGAAGTATAACCATTATAGTTCAGAAATCTGGTTGCATTCAAAGTAAAAATAATACTCATCAAACAATTCACATAAATGGTAAATATCATTTTTTGAAATCAGACAAGTAACTATAATATTTTTTAAAAAATGCTGCTAAAAAAACAATAAGTCATACTTTTAAAAATTCTGCTGGTTGTATTGTAAATGGAATTCATGGTATAGATATCCATCATTTTGCTCAGTTAAGGCTCATACCTAGTCACAAAACTACAACTAGTAAAAAAATAGCTATTCAAAATATATATTTTGAATGTTTTTCAAAAAGTGACGATTTAATCTTTGTAAAAATTCAAAGTATTATCAATGAAACTATTACATGTGTTATATTTCTTATAACATAAAAATAATTGTATGCTTCATCTATATATCATTTTTGAGCTTGTAAATCAGTAACTCTAAAGGATGAATATACAGAAACTGAGGAAACCATTATCATTCAGAATATTACTAATGCAAGAACACTGAAAAATAATTTATAATCTATATTTTGTTTCATTAAAATATTTTAATATTTAAATAATATTCTCATACTGCAGGGTCTATAGAATAAACTAATCATTTTAAAAATATTAAAATAATTAATATTATTATTGGAGTAAAGTCCATTGGTCAAAATGTAGTAGGTATTATTTTTTTAATAAAATTATACATTGGGTCTATTATATCTGCTATAAATTTAGGTCTTGATTTAAGTCAAAATAGTGTTAACCAAGATAAAATTATATCAAATATTATTATATATTTTATAACATCTGTTAATAATAGTATAGCTATTAGGATAGTATTCATAAATTTTATTTTATTTTTAAATAAGCATCATATGCAGCTTGTTCTTGGGCTTTTTTCTTGCTAGATCATTTTCAAGTTCATTTTAAATCATCTCAAAAATATATTCATACTGTAAAGATTTTATCATGATCTAATCATATTTCTTCTAATACTTGATATGTTGGAGTTACATCAAAATTGGCTTGTGCTAATTCTTGAATAGTTGTTTTATAATCTTTTGTTAAGTTATTTTCTACCACTTCACGAACTACAGGATAAATATGTCTTTCTATAAAGTTTTTTGCTTCAATAAATCATAAATCTACATATATAGCTCAAATAACAGCTTCTACAACATTTGCAAGAAGATAATCGTTATCTCTTCAGCCTGATTTTTCTTCTCATTTTCAAAGAAGCAAGTACTCACTAAAGTTTAGCTTTTTTGCTACATTTGAAAGATTTCTCCCCCTAACAATTGCACTTCTTATGTCTGTTAGTTCTCATTCTGTTTTAAATGGATAGTCTGAGAATAAATTACTAGTTACTACAAGCTCTAAAACTGCATCTCATAAAAATTCTAGTCTTTCATTATGTTCTGGTGCAAAATCAGGCTTTTCGTTTACTATTGATCTATGAATAAATGCTAAAATATAGTTTGAAATATCTTTAAAATCTATATCAAGTTCATGAATTAAAGATCAAATTTTATCTATATAAATTTGATTCTCAATCGCTTTCTTAGTTATAACCATTACTATGTAAATAATTTGTAAAATAATGAGTAAAAAACTAAAAAATTTAAAATCAAAAAAAATTTTTTTAATTGCATAACTTTTTATTTTTTTACTTATATACTTTACTTTTTTTACAAAAAAAGTAAAGAAAAAACTCTTTAAAATTAAAGAGTTTTTATTTTTTAAAAATAGTATATTGACTTTCAAGTTTAAAATCCTGTTTTATCTTATTCAATTCATCATATTCATGTAAAACTTTGTTTAGTATTCCATTTACTATTTTTTTAGATGAATCGTCTCAATATACTTTTGCAACCTCTACAGCTTCATTTACAGAAACTTTTCCAGGAATTTCTTCTGATAAAAAAAACATTTCAGCAAGAGCGATGTAAACAGGTATAATATTTACAACACTCATTTTATCAAAATCAAATTTAGGAGAATATTTTTTAATTATAAATACAAAAAATGATTCATAATATTTGATAATTTTATTCATTTCAGCTAGATAATTTTCATCTCTTTCAAAAGTAAAAACTTCATCAAAGAATGAATTATAAAACTCATTTAAATCTAGTTCACAAAAAGTACTAGCATAGATTTCTTGATATAGTAATTTTCTAGATTTTTTACGATTTATTTTAGAGGTCATTTTAAAGAGCAGTAATTATATATAGTACAAAAAATAACATAGATAAAACAAAGTATATCTATGTATATTATTTTAAAATAGTTATTATATTCTAGTAGTTTTTTTATTAGATTTTTTTGCTATAACTTGTCTTCCGTTATACATACCATTTTCATCTACTACGTGTGCTAAACCAGTACTTTCTTTGTTTAACATAACTCTATTTTTTAATTTTCTAGCCATTTTTAAAATCCAAGCTGAAGTTCTCTCTCTAGTTAAAGATTTAGATGTTTTCTTTTTTGGTCCTATTGTCATTTTTCTATATTAAATAATAAATATTATAATTTTTACCTGGGGATTTTATAAATATTTTTAAAAAATGCAAATTTAATTTGAAAAAAAAAATTATAAGGGTATATTTATAAAAAATATATAGTATAATTAATAAATTAAAAATGAAAAAAATATTGATAATTGAAGATGATAAATGAATATCAACATCTTTGAAATTATATCTTGAAAATTCAGATTTTGAAGTTTTTTTACATAATGAGTGATTTTATGCTATAGAAAAAATATCAGAAGTAGTACCTGATTTAATTATACTTGATATAAATCTTCCATGAAAAGATGGTATAGAAATAACAAAAGAATATAGACAAAACTGAAATATTCCAATTATAATGCTAACTGCTAGATCTAGCGAGCTTGATAGAATTAATTGACTTGAAATTTGAGCTGATGACTATATAGCTAAACCTTTTTCACCAAGAGAACTTTTAGCTAGGATAAATACAATAATAAGAAGAATTTGAGAACAAAAAATACAAGATCAAAAAGATGATTTACAATCTGATAAACTAAAATTTAGAGATATATGAATTGATTTAACTAAAAGGTCAGTAACTAAATCAAACAAATTGATAACTTTAACAAGTAATGAGTATGATATACTTAAAAAACTTGTTGAAGAAAATGGTAAAATAGTATCTAGAGAATATATAATGAAAGAAATCATAGGTTATGATAACTATTTATATGATAGAACAATTGATACTCATATTAAAAATCTCAGAAAAAAACTTGATGCAAAAGATCTAATATTGACTATTAGATGAGAAGGTTATAGAATTAATATATAAAAAATCAAAATGTCTTTATCTAGAAAATTTATCATAGCAATTTTAACTACTATACTATTTATTACTACTATAAACATAGTAGCTTTTTATGTTTTTTATACTACTTATTTAAAAATATATTTAGTAGAAAAAATAGAATCAAGAGATAAAGTAACAATAGAGTATATAAATGAAGTTATTAAAAAACAGACTATTGATGACATAGAAAGTATATTTACTGACACTGAAATAGAATTTTTTGAATTACTTGAAAACAATGATTGAAAAATACCATTAAGTAAAGAAAAAAACGTTGATATAGTTGTAAATTACCTTGTAAAAAGTTGAATTGCACCAAAATACATAGAAGAAATAATTCCTACAGATAATTTCTGAAAAGTTTTGGAAGCTATGACTGATAAAAATTCACCAGAGTATAGATTTATAAATAAACTTAGTATATCTATACTAATTACAAATATCATATCTATATCTATATCAATAATACTTTTAATAATTTTCATAAGAAAAACAATATATCCTATAAAAGATATAACTCAAAAAATAAAAGAGATACAGAATAAGAAATCAAGTAGTAAACAAACTGAAGAGTTAGTTTACTATAACAAAAAGGATGAAGTTTGATTGTTAGTAGATGCTATAAATAACTTAAATAAAAAATTAAATTTACAAGATGAAATCAGAACTAGATTATTAGCTGATATAAGTCATGAACTTAAGACACCAATTACATCTATACAATGTTATCTTGAGTGAATATCTGATTGAGTAATTAAGCTTGACCAAAAAAATCTAAATTCTATTACTTATGAGATGAAAAGGCTTATTTCTCTAGTAAATAAGATAATGGAATATGAAAAATTAGATAGAAAAAAATTAGATTTGTCTCTTAGTGACTTTCCCCTTTATGAGTTACTGATTAATTTAGTAGAAACTCATAAAAAAAGATTGAGAGAAAATAAGCAAAGAATTAAAGTTAACTGAGAAATTTGATATATATTAACTGCTGATAAAGATTTATTTGTACAACTGGTACATAATCTAATTTGAAATTTCTTAAAATATGCTTGAAAAAATACTATTTTAAGAATAAATATAACAAAAAAGTATATAGAGTTTAGTGATGATTGAGTATGAGTTAAAAATAGCGAGATACCATTTTTAACTGAAAAATTTTATCAATGAAAAATAGAAAAAACATGAGATATAGATAGTAGATGAATTTGAGTTTGATTATCTATTGTTACAAAAATAATTGATAGTCATTCTTGGAGATATGAAATAAAGTCTGATTTATGAAAATGATTTAGCTTTAAAGTTTATATATAATCTTCACACAATATTCACATTTAAAATTTTGTTTTTTACTTTTTTTTATTATTATGTTTTTACGAGTTAGGGGGTATTAAAGTTAAAGCCTAAAATTATTTTATTTTCCCCTTTCTTTGTTTAACTTTTTATAAGATGTATAAGAATCTATTTTTATTTATAACATTTTTTATATCATTTTTTTCTACTGTGTCATATGCAAATGACTCAGTTATTTCTGATTCTACAAAAACAATTAGAGAATTGAAAGAAAATATAGAATGATTAGATAAGGCAAAAGAAGATTTATATATAAAAATTAAAGATTTTTCACCTGATCAAAAGTTAAAATCATATTTTAGAGATGATTTAAATCTTGTTGATTTAGAAAATATGAGATATATTATAGACTCATATAATAAAAATAAGTCTTTACTAGAAGTTGATTTACAAGAAAAATCTAAACAGTTACTTGATACGTCTGATATAAGAAAAAAATTATTAGAAGAAAAAAAAGAATTATATAAAAATCTTACTAAATATATAAAAACAGATAGTTATGATGACTATAAAGAATATATAAAATCTGATACTACTATATATTTTGAAAAAAAAGAAATTGATTCTGATATATATAGAAAACAAGAAATTTTAAATACTAAAGTTAATGTTTTAGAAGAAAAAATAAAAGAACATAGAACTTATATAGAAGAGAGTTTACAGATATTGGTTGAGTGAAAAATGGATGAAAAACTAGAACTATTAAAGCAAAATAAAAATTTTACTGCACTAAAAAATACTCAAAAAATAGAAGTTATTGATAAAACTATCATAAAAACTCAATCACTTATAAAATCATTTGAAGAAGAATCTTCTATTTCAAATAGTCTAAATAATACTAAAAAAATAGAAGTTTATAAAATAGTATTATATAAGTTACAGGATTTTAGAAATAGTTTTAAGTAAAAAAAATAAAACAGGCTTTGCCTGTTTTATTTTTTTATATTTTCCAATCAAAATATTTTTCTAGTCATAATCTTTCGTCATCAAATTTGAATAGTTTCCCATCCTTTTTAAGCATATCTAAAACCTCATCTACTATTTTTTTAGATACATTTCTACCATAAAGATGTTCACTTTTTATCATAGATTTATTTGATATTGCTCATTTTACTATATCTACAATCAGTTTTGAGTTAACTGGTGGTGCTATTATATTAGTTCAGTCTAAGATAGTTTCTGTTCTATCTGAACCAAATCTTATTGTTACACAAGGTACATGAACTATATTTGCCTCTTCTTGCATGCTTCAACTATCAGTAACTACAGCTCAAGCTTGACTTATCATATCTATAACTTCTGCATGATGAGCCAATGCTGGTCCATAAGCAAAATTTTCTTTATACTTTTCTTTTAGACTTTCTATATCTTCTCTAAGTCAATAGTTATCTATAGCAAATTCACTTGCATAAAGTCAAAGAAAACAAACATATACTCAGTCTTGTATCAATTTTTTTATTGCATTGTAAATTACTAAAAATCTTTCTTTTTTTTCAGTATTTTCTCTCCTATGAATAGTTATAAAAATAAATGGTTTTCATTTCATATTTGGATATATTTCAAATGCTTTAGATTTATCAATTTTTAATTTAGATATTTCTATTGCATCAGCAATTGTATTTCAAACTATTTTTATATGTTCTTTTGGAAATCATTCTTTTTTAAGTGTTTTACTGTATAGTTCTACTGGTACTGCAAATAATCAAGTCGATGCTTCTATTCATCTAGTATCAAACTGTTCTGGATAAGGTTCTATACTTCATGTTTCGTAAATATCAAATTCTTGTAATTGTTTGTAGTATTTTTCCCATTTAAAATTTCACTCATTATAACTTGAAAATAAATTATGATAAAAATCTCTACTTGGAGTAAAAGTTCTTATTCAAGCTTCTACATGTACTACTGCAAATTTATTCAAAAAAGCAGCTTTATCAGCAGTTGTAGCTGTTAAAGTATCTCAGTGAACATAAGGCACAGGTATTTTCTTGTAATTATTTGATAATTCTACTAAAAAATCTCAAAGCCTTTCTATTACTAATGAAAATTTTTTATGTATAGGTCAAAATATATTTAAATTAATATCTACCTCCATTCAAAATTCTGTTAGCACTCACACACTTAAATTATAATCATAATGTTGTCATGTATGCACTAGTATAACTAACTCTCATCTTTTTTTTAGTTCTATATATAATGGTGCTTGCTTTATTATATCTGGTTTTGTAGCTATCATTATAATATGTGCATATTTTTTGTTACTATTTTCTATATCAAACCAAAAATTTGGTCTGATAAAAACTATATTTTCATCTTTTGAATTTATCATAAAAAAACTCTATAAATTAAACTAGCTTAATTATAGAGTTTTTTAGTTTATTTCAAGATTATTTAAAATAATAACCAATTCATATCATGAAAATAACTAAAATTGATAGAATTATTTGCTTTGGTGTTGGAGAATCTCAAAGTATTAACTTCATAGAAAATACAGAAAAAACAATAGTTATAAAGCTTAACAGAGATGCTATTAAAACTCAACTAGATTCTATTATCATAATAGATAATATAAATGATAACCGTCATAATAATGAAGATAGAAATCTATATTTATAAAACTGTTTTGTTTGTTTAAATAATAATGAAAAATCTTTTTTAAGTATTATATTATTTAAAGTATGGAACAATATATAAAAAAATATAATAACTGCAAATATATCTAGAGTAGAATATTCAAATAATATTCTTCACATTATTAGAGTTGTACAAGCATACAAAAATTTTACAAAAATATATATTTTAACTTCTTTTTCTATTCATAGATTTTTATAATCAATACTAAAAAGCATAATTATTATAACTGTTAAAACTGAAATTAGAAGAGTTTTAAAACTTGTATATCCAGGATTTCAATAGAAAAATAAAAAACCAAGTAGTATAATAAAAAGTTTATCAAAACTAGCATATGGTAAGACTTTAGAAACTTTAGTATTTTTTATAACATAAACCTCCATTAATCATGCAAATCAATCAAAAACTCATCATAAAAACAATAGAAAAATTACTCTTTTATCAGTAAATATATTGTCATTAATTCAAAATATAAATACAAATAAATAAATTACAAATAATCAAATTAATGGTCACATTAAAGCTAAAAGTCAATTGGGAAGTTTAGCTAAGTCTATTGATTTTTTCCGATAACTTCATGAAACCGCTCATAGTATTGATGATAAAATTCAAAATATAATACTCATATTATTTAAATAATTCTATAATAAAATTAATAATTCTTTTCCATAATGGTAATTTGATTGTTTTATTTTCACCTTCTTTTATTCTTTTCAATCAAGATTTTATATCTATAGTATTTTCTTGTATAGTAATAAGGTTTCTATCTAAAACTCATATAAATCAAGAAAATAAATTTAATCAAGATGATGTTTCATTTGTAAATTGTCTAGATAATAAAGCAAGTGAAAAATCTAATTTTGTTATAATTTGTGTTCTAAATATATCGTCATTTAATGCCTTGAAATATTGTTCTTGAGATATCCTATATTCTTTGGGTATATATTTATCTATGTCTTTTATTTCTTCTATTTGACTTATTTTTTCAAATATATCCTTTATTTCTTCTCTTGATATTTGAATTCATTCAATTATTTTTTTTGCAGTTTCATGAGATACTACTCATTTATTAAGCATATTTTTTAAATAATCTAAATTATGTTCAGCTTCTATTTCAATATTTATAATTTCTTTTTGTTTTTTGAAATCTATTTGTCTTTTTTCTTCAGCTTCTAATTCTTCTTTAGATATAACTCTATTTTTAATTCATTCATTTTGAAATCAGTTATTTTCTATAGTCATAATTTATTTTTAGATTTAAATTTTTAAAGTATTATAATTAACTTTACTATTTTTAAAAATTATTTGCATAAATATGATAAATAAAATATAATTTAAAAGTATTTTAATATTAACTTTAAAAATATGCTTTGATTTATTGTTCCATTAGCTCTTATAGTTGTTCCATTTGCTTTAATCTGAACTTTATGATTTGCTTGAATAGTTCCAGCTATTATATTTGATATAATTTTAGCATCATTATCGATTAGAATTGTAAAACCTAATACTGTTATGACAGTAGAATTTTTTTGAAAATATAACAGAATATTAAGACCTGGTTTAAGTTTTATTATACCAGTTGTTGAAACAACTAAAACTCAAACTTTATATAGAAAAAATTTTCCTGTTGATGTTGATGGTATTACTGATGACAATGTAACTGCTAGTATAGGTTTAAATGTAATATACTATGTTGAAGATGACAAAAATGATACAAATGAATGAAGTATATATAAATCTATATATAATATAGATGATCATAGAACTATGATGAAATCTACAATTGATGAGCAACTAAGAGCTATGATAGTAAGTTTTACACATAAAAATATATTTGAAAAAAGAGAAGAAATAGGGCAAGTTATAGAAGAAAGACTTAGAAGTAAATTATCTAGTTTTGGGTTTAGACTTGATTCTATACAAGTAAGAGATATAAAACTAGCTCCAAGTGTTATGGAAGCTATGAATAAAGTTATAGAAACTGAAAAATTAAAAGAAGCTGCTCTAAATGAAGCTGAAGCTAAAAAAATAATGCAAGTAAAACAAGCTGAAGCTGAAAAAGAAAGTAAGATACTTCTATGAGAAGGTATGGCAGGTCAAAGAATGAAAATTGCAGAATGATTTAAAGAATCTGTTGATATGATTAAGAAGACTGACAACTCTTTAAATGCTGAAAAGGTATTACAATTTTTACTTGATTCATCTAGAATTGAAACTCTTTGAAATATATGAGTACAAAATAATTCTAAACTAATTTATCTAAATGAAGATTTAGAATGAAGAGCATCTAAGCTTGTTTCATGAAGTGAAATAATGTAATTAAAAAAACTAACTTTTATAAGTTAGTTTTTTTTTAATATATATCACTTATATCATTTTGATGTTCATAAAAAGAAATCTCTTGTGATATTCTAACCGATCTATTAAAATTATTACAATTTTCAAATCTAGAGCAAACTATAGGGATTTTAATATTAGAAACACAATATCATTTACAGCTTTTATTAGAGATATTTACAATTAATCATGAAGATAAAACTCTAAATTCATCACTTTTAGATAAAAAATCTATTGCTTTCTTAGTAGAATCTATCACTTCGAAAATATTAGGATTTTCTCCAATTTTCAATTTCAATCAATCTATATATTCTTTTACTCTCAAGTTATCACTAGGTTCTATCATAAATATAGTATTACTTATATATATATTTTATATATAATACAAATTATATATAATTGCAAATTAATATTATTCTGGCTTTTTGTAATAATATCATCTTTTTACTCTTCTAATACTTTCTATAATATAATTAATCCAGTATTTTTTTGTAATTGGTAAGTCTTGAGCATGAAGTAAACTGTAATCATATCAAGAAAATTTTCTTTTAAATTTACTTACACCTGCAATAGGATGCTTTGGATTATTATCAGGAGAAACTCACCAAAAATTATAAATAGTACATCAATTTTCTTTTGCATTTTTAATTGTTTCCCATTGACATAGATAATTTGGTGAAAATTTATGGCTAACTATATCACTAGCAGCTATATAATAAACACAAGTATTAGCAAATCTTATAGTCATCAATATACTTTCTACTTTTCAATTATATCTAGCTGAAATTGTAGTTATATTATCTCAAAAAGACTCATAAAGCATTTTTATAAAGTCACAAGAAAAACTATGATATCATATCTTTTCAGAGTGTTTTTGATGCATACTAGAAAGTAAGTCTATCTGTTCATTTGTATTTCATATAACTATTTTAACTCACTCTTTAATTGCTCTATTTATATAATATCTATCTTCTTTTTTCATATTTGAAAGCAAATTTTCTTCACTTGGAGTTAAATCAAGTAAATGAGTATCTTCTGCATGTTCATGCATTGGTGCATCTAAAAATCAAAGTTTTTTAAAACAATTTTTATTATTTAGTGTATTCTTAACTGGAGAATTAAATCTAATAAAATCAACTTTTTGAGACTTGGAAAATGAAAGAAGAAAATTTTTCAAATCATAAATTACTTCAAAAAAATCATATTCTTTCAATATCAAAGGTGAGTGTGGAGCAAATAAATATGTTCATCTTTTTGCTTCGTTTTTGATTAATGGTAGTACTCAAATAAGTAATTCATTTTTATATATACCAAATCTAAAAACTTTTTTTCATGCTAATTCTTGAAAAAATCACCATTCCCAGCTTGATAGAAAGCTTAAAAATTCAAATTTTTCTTTATTATTAATTATAAAATTATTCCAATCGTTTTTATTTACTACTTCTTTTAATTTATACATTGTAATTATTTATTAATTTTACTATTTTTTCAGCATCTTTTATACTTACATTAGTTGAATTTGGCAAGAAAATTATATTTTTAGATAAATCTTCAGCTAATTTGCAATCTCATTTATATTTAGATTTTTCTAAATTACTAGTTTTTGGAGCTATATTTGATCAGGTCCAGCTAGTTCAAAAAATTATTCATTTATCCTTAAAATAATTATAAAAACTTTCTAAATCTATAGCATTTTTAAATAAAATCGGGTATCTAAAATAGTTTAAGTCTTCTTGTTTTTGTTCTTTAAATAATATATTAAACATCTTATTATCTATATTTTCATTATAATAAATTGAAATGCTTTTTCTATGTTTTTGAATAAAAAATAATTTATTTAACTGGTCTAATGCTATATATGCAAGTGAATCAGGTAGAGAATAATATAATTTATCATTTTCACATTTTTTTTCATTTTCATCTAAAACTTGATTAAATAGGTGAAATTTTTTTGATAAAAAAATTATAGTTTTTCATATAGAACAAAAATTATAAGTTTTTATTCATACAAATGATAATACATTGTAAAGATGGTTTTGTAATAATATCTTTATATTTAACTTTTTTAGCTTCTTTTCTATTTTATTTTTTAGTTTAAAATATTTTTCATTATTTATAAGTAAAAAACCTCAGTTTACACCTGATATAACTTTATCTCTTCATGTTGAAAATATAGCAAAATCTCAAAATAATCACAATTTTTTATCATATATTTTTGATCATAAGCTATGAGCACAATCCTCGATTAATAAGATATTATTTTCTTTTGCTATATTAACTATCTTTTTTATATTGCTTGGTTTTCAAAAAGTGTGTTGAACTATGATAGCTTTTGTTCTTGGTCAGATTTTTTTTATTAAATCATCCACATCTAATCATAAGTTTTCTTTGTCTATTTCTACATATATAGGAGTAAGTCATGATTGTATTATAGAATTTACAACAGAAATACAATTATAACTATTTATTATAACTTCATCTTTTGATTTAAATCATAGATTATTTAATAATTGAAAAATAGCAGTTCTTGCATTATAAAAACTAACTATCTTTTTATCATAAGCTCAAAAATAATCCAAAAATTTATTTTCAAGCTTAAGTTTATATTTTCATTTACTGATTGAAAAAATCCTGTAGGTTAAAAAAGAAAGTGAACTATAAAAATGACTTTTTTCTAAAGTAGTAAAATTTTCAGCGAAAATTATTTTTTTCATAATATTTTATTTAATTGTATACCAGATTTTCTTCATTCAAAAAGTATAATATCACCACTTTTAACCCAATCGAGGTCTCAGATAATATTTGACACCTTAAATCATCATGCAACAAGTCATTTTATAAAATCATCTTTATTATTAATTCAAACATAAAATACTTTATCAACTAGCTTATTTTTTCAGATCTTTTTTCAAATATCAAAATGAATTTTTCCTGATTTTTTTCAAAGTTCTAGTATATCATCCAAAACAAGTATTTTTCTATTTACATCTTTAAAATAACTAAGAGCTTCTAGTCAAGCATATAATCATCATTCTGATAAATTGTATGTATCATCTATAAAAATTATATCCTTATGTTTTTCTATACATAAAGTATTTTCAGGCATTTTTATATTCAACAATATAGATTTTAATTCATCTTTATCTAATCATATATCAAAACAAAAAGCTAGTATTCAAGTAATATTTATTATGTTATGTGTTCAAATAAGATTTGTTTTAAAAGTTGTTTTGCTTCATTTGTAATAAAAATCAAACTTTGTAATCATTTTTTTGACTTCAATTATGTCAGATTTTGCATCACAATTATCTTTAATACCATACTTAACTATATTTAGTTTTTTATTGAAACTAGCTTTTCTTATATTTTTATCATCCCAGTTTATATATAAAATTCACTTATTTTCAAGCACTTTTTTTGCTATCTCGCTCTTGGCTTTTATAGTATTTTTAATTCATCAAAAAAGAGCAAGATGTTGGTTTCATATAGCAGTTAAAAAACCATATTTGTGATTAACTATATCTCAAAGTGTTTCTATCTCTCATATCTTGTATGCTCACATCTCAACAACAAAATAATCAAATTTATTTTTTAGTTTTTTGATTATTAAGTCACTGATTCAAAGCTCAGTATTTATATTTTTAGGAGTTTTTAATACTTTGTGATTTTGTTCTAAAATTTGGCTTAAATATTCTTTTACACTTGATTTTCAATAACTTCAAGTAATACCAATTTTTATTGGATTTGTAGTAATTTTTGATCTCAATTTTGCTTCAAGTAGTTTTTTCTTTTTTATTTTATTTACAAGTGGCAAACTTATAAAAACACTTAAAAATATAAATAAAAATGGTAAAACTAGATTTATAAGTATAAATAAAAATATGTTTTTACATAACGAAAATAATACAATTTCTACAAAAATAAATATAAAAAAAGTAAGTAAAAATCTAGAAGTTATTTTTGGAAAAAACAAATGTTTTTTAACTATTTTTGATATAACAAATATAGTTTCTAAAAATAAAAGTGAGACTACAACACTATAAATAGTATTTTCAAGTAGTGGGTTTAAGTAATAACCTAAAACTATAATAAAAACTGGGATTTCTATATAAGCCCAAAAGTTTAAAATAGCCTTTTTTCATTGTAATGTTGATATATATTCTCTAAATCTATCCAATCTATATTCTTTTAATTGAATAACATAAAACCAAAAAAGGTATTTATTTATTATTGGTAGTATTGAAAAAAGTATAAGTAGCGTAAAATTTGTTTCCATATTATATATTTTCTAAAAATTTATTAACTAACAATTTAGGATTTTTTAAATGAATAGAGTGTCACTCATCTGAGATTATTATAAGCTTAGATTTTTTAATATTATTTCTCATAAAATAAGCATCAGAAATAGGAGTGTAAGTATCTGATTCTCACCGTATAAGTAAAGTATTTAAATCTATTTTTTTTATTAACTCTTTTATATCTTCTTTTATTATATTTAAGTATGTTTCCTTTAAAAAAGGAATTTCCTCACTTTTAATATAATCTGATCATCAAATAAAACTATAGATTTTTTTTCTTAGTTTACTTAAAGATTTTAATTTAAATATAAATTTAAAAGGTTTAGATAAAACTGAAAAAATAGCTTTCTTGATATTTCTTTTCTTATTTTTTCTAATTCAAGCACTATTATTTAAAACCAGAGTTTTTATAGAAAATATATTTGAATTAGCTATTTTAATTGCAATTGCTCATCAATTACTATGTCACCAAAGTATGAAGTTATCTATTTTTAATTTTCTTAAAAAATTTGTAATTACTTTCGCATATTCATCTAAATCAAATGCATAATCAAGCTTTGTTTCTCAAAATCAAGGTAAATCTGGGATTATTACATTGAATCATGACTTAAAAAGTAGTTCACCAACTTCAAGCCAACTATCACTTTTTCATCACCATCAATGCAAAATAACAATAGTTTCGCTATTGTTATCATCTATAAAATCTTTGTATTTTATATCTAAATTTGTAATATTTTGCATAAAAAATTAGTTATATATGAAATATAACTAATTTTTCTTAAATATAAAGCTTGTTTTTATATTTTTGAGTTTATTTTATTGACAAGATGATATTAAATATTTTAAATTATATTTTTCTAACAGGAGCTATTTTTATATTCATCTTAATTGCTCATTTTCATGTAAATGCAATAGTTGCAAGTTCTCAAGACAAAGTAGTTATTATACCATTTCAAAATTTAGGATGATTAACTCTATCTCAAAGAGAAAATGAAGTTATATCATTGTTTGCTAGTTTAACTTTTGGTTTAGAAAATGTTTCATTTGAAAAACTAGAATTAAATCAACTAAAACCTTCACTATTTGAAGATAATCTACTTCCTCAAAAATAATTATTTCATTTGTTTACAAAGTTTCATAAATCATAGTTTTCTATATGGTCTTTTGGTATTTCTTTTACAAATCTACTTTCAGGATTTCTAACATAATCTCAAAAATTAAATCTTTCACTCGCTCTACTTATATATAGTTCTTCCCTAGCTCTAGTCATTGCTACATACATAAGTCTTCTTTCTTCTTCTAGAGCTGCAGCTTCTCAAATACTTCTAAAACTTGGAAAAAGTCATTCCTCCAGTCAAGTTAAAAATACTCTTTTTTGTTCCAATCATTTACTTGTATGAATAGTCATAAGAGTTACATATTCACTTCTTTCATCTTTTGTATCCATATCTGTTATAAGAGAAACTTCTTCTAGAAATATAGCCAAACTTTCTCTTGGTTCCATACCATTATATTCTGTTGCTACATTTACAAGCTCATCTATGTTTTCAAGTTTAGAATTTTTTTCTTCCTGACTAAGTCACTCAGTTATATAATCATCATATTTCGTTGTTTTTACTATTTCTCTAAGCAACTCTGAAACTACTATTTGGTGAGATTTTTTAACTAAATCTTCAAAAATTATATTGAAACCTTTTATAGCAGCTTTAGCTCAATTATTAAGCTCTTCTACTTCATCTATATTTTCAATTATTTGAGGATAAGTAAGTCCAAAATTTTCTTTATAATGATCCATAACTTCAATTGATTTTGCTCAAATTTTTCTTGTTGGAGTATTTATAATCCTTTTCATTGAAACTGTATCATTTGGATTATGAATCACTCTTAGATAAGCAAGTAAATCCTTTATTTCAGCTCTATCATAAAACTTCATACCTCATATAACTCTATATGCTAGATTTTTTATCATAAGAGCTTCTTCAATTTTTCTTGATTGAGCATTTGTACGATACAAGATCAAATTATCACTTAAACTAGATCAATTATCATTTTTTTCCTTTATAATCTCAGCTATTACGCTAGCTTCAATCTTGTCATCTGGTGCTTCTATATATTGTATATGATTTCAATCATTGTTTTCTGTCCAAAGTTCTTTTTTGATTCATGAAGTATTTTTTGCAATTACCGCATTTGCTCATGAAATTATTTTTTTTGTACTTCTATAGTTTTGTTCTAGTTTTACAACAAGAGCTTCACTATAATCTTTTTTGAAATTTATTATATTTCTCATATCAGCTCATCTCCAACTATAAATAGATTGACTATCATCTCAAACAACAGCCAAATTTCTATATTTTTCTGCTAATAATTTTACTATTTGATATTGTACTAGATTTGTATCTTGATACTCATCAACCATTAGAAATTTATATTTTTCTTGATATTCTTCCAATATTCTTCCTATTCTTAAAACCGCATAAGTTTTTATAAGTATATCATCAAAATCAATTGCATTATTACTTATAAGGTCTTTTTCATATTCTAGATAAGCTTTAAAAACAACTTCTTTTATAGTACTATCAATTTCCTTTTCATAAGATTTGGCAGTTATTAAGTTGTTTTTTGCATTACTTATATAAAAAGCGATTTGTCTTGCAGGAAACTCTTTTTCATCTATATTAAGCTTGTTTTTAAGTATATTTTTAAGTACACTTAATTTATCTTGTTCATCATAAATAATAAAATCTTTTCTTAATCCTATTTGTAATTCTTCGTTATTATACCTACTAAGTACATCTTTTAATATATATATTCAAATAGAATGAAATGTACCTATAAGAGGGAAATTTCATTTTGCATATATGTTTCTAGGAGTTTCTATTCAAAGTGTTTTAGCAACTCTATCTCTCATTTCAGTTGCAGCTTTATTGGTAAAAGTTACCATCATTATGTTTCATGCTTTTATTTGTTTTTCTCTTATCATATACTCTACCCTAGCTGTAAGAGTTGCTGTTTTTCAACTTCAAGCTCAAGCTATAATTAGTAGTGGTCAATCAATATGATTTTTTGCTTCTTCTTGTTTTGGATTTAATGGCATTTTTTAATAATTAATTATTACTAAAACTAAATTAATCAAAAAAAAACTTTTTTCAATCAAAAGTAATTTTTCTTGTTAAAATATATTTGATTTATTTAATATTTTAAGTATAAATTAAAAAATAAACCTAAAAATCAAATATGAAAAATATAACTAGAGTTTGAGTTGCAGTTATAATTAAAAAAGATGATAAATATCTACTTTGACTCAGAAAATGAACTCATTGATCATGAACTTGGTGATTTGCATGATGACATCTAGAATTTAAAGAAACTTTTGAAGAGTGTGCAAAAAGAGAAACTCTTGAAGAAACAAACTTAGAAGTTGAAAATATTAGATTTCTAAATGCTACAAACGATATATTTAGCGAATCAAATAAACATTATGTAACTATTTTTATGATTTGTGATTATAAAAGTTGATTTTTAAAAAATATGGAACCACATAAGTGTGAAAAATGGGAATGGTTTGATAGAAATAATTTTCCAGAACCTCTTATGATGCCAATAAATAATTTATATAAAAGTTGAATTAATTTTTAAATATGAATAATACTAAATGACTAAAAGAAGATATTTCTGATAGAAAAATAATAGAATCTGTTTTAAGAAGTTTTTGAATAGATAGTTCTCAAGCTGTAAATTATGTCCTATCAAAAAACTGAGATGATTTTTTAGATTGAAAAGATGATTGAGAAAGTAATTGAGAAGAATCAGAAAATTGAGAACATTATTCTTGGGAAGAAATAATATTAAAATGATTAAACTTTGATAAAGATGCGCTTTCTCTTATATCTATGAATCCTATAATTGCTAGAAAATTTTATTTAATTTTTTTTAGTCATATTGATATAAATGAGCTTGATGAAAAACAAAAAATAAAAATTATTGAGCAAATAAGAAATACAAATGTATCTGAATGAGATTTTAGAAAAGTATTAAATTTTATATCAAATGAAAGAGAATGCTTAACCCAAGAAGATCCTAGAGAAGTAAATAAATCTTGAGCACTTGATATAAGAAAATTATCACCTTTTATGCTTGATAATTTTACTAGTTTCCCTAGAGTTATAAAACTTAGAAATGGTAGATTTATATCTATTCAAAAAAGTTCAGAAACACCAAATAGTACAAAAGTTTTCACTATAAGATTTTGAATAAAAAAGGATAATGTTGCATTTCCAATATATACATGAATATGTAATCTGATTACTTGAAGTTGAAGTTATAATTTAACAGATTTACTATGAATAAAGTGAAAAACTGTATTTGCAGAAGATTTAAATGAATTAAAATTGTATCTTTCAAATTTCTATAATGAAAATCCAAATTTAAAATTACCTGAAATTAAGAGATGAAAAACTTGAAAAATCTGAGATTTAACTATTGATTTTATAAATAAATTAAAATGATGATTTTATAAGGCTCAAATTTTTGATGCTTGAATAAATGATAAATGACATAAGGTTTTATTTATTCAAAGTAAAGATACAAATGATTGAGTATTTGCACAGTTGGAAATGAATCTTTTTTCACAAAATTGAAAAAATATAATATATGTTTGAGCGCTATGAAAAGATGAAAGTAGAGAAAAGTTTATAAAAGCTATTCCTTGATTACTAACAAGACTTAGAGATATATTAAAAGAATTTGATGATTCTTGAGAAATCGAAATTTGGTCATTTAAAGCTGATAGAAGATGAAAAGAAGGTGTAATGAGAAAAGATAATATATCTCAAGTTATAAATAGATATAAACCTAAAAAATAATATATGAGACTTGATCAATATATAACAGAAAAATTGGAAATAAGCCGCAACAAAGCACAAGCAATAATAAAAGCTTGAAATGTTTTTATAAACTGAGAAAAAATTATAAAAACATGATTTGAGGTAAAACAAAATATGGAAATAGCAATAAATGAATTTGAACAAACAAAATATGTAGCTAGAAGTGCTATGAAACTGAAATGATTTTTAGAAGAAATAGACTTAAAAATAAAAGATTTTGTTTGTCTTGATATATGAAGTAGTACAGGATGATTTTGTCAAATATTACTTGAAAATGATGTAAAAACTATATATGCTATTGATGTTTGAACAAGTCAACTTCATGATATAGTTAGAAATAATAAAAAAGTAATAGTAAAAGAAAATACAGATATAAGAAACCTAGAAAAACTAGAAAATATAGACTTGATAACTTGTGATGTAAGTTTCATAAGCCTTGAAATGATACTGCAAAGTATAATAAATCAGATGAATAATTCTACTATTTCCCTACTACTTTTTAAACCACAATTTGAAGTTGGAAAACAATTTATAAATAAAAAATGAGTAGTAATTGATGAAAAAATAAGTGATAAAAAGCTAAATGATTTTTTACAAATTTGTAGAGATAATTGATTACAAATACTTAAAGTATCTAAATCAAAACTAGAATGAGAAAATGGTAATAAAGAAATATTTATTATGATTAAAAAAAAGTAAAAGAGCCCCCTAGGGGGCTCTTTTCAATCAGCGTAAACAGTTCTTGGTTTTTGAGGAATAGCTAGCAGAGCTAAAAGAAACAAAAACTGTAAAGCAATGATTTGTTTCCAAAACATGGCAAAAATCCACATGCTGAAAAACAAAACAACACTAAACAAAATATATTCAAAAATGTAGCTAGTCACTCCTTTAATATGACTAGAAAAAAGAAGAAAAATATGCGGGATCAAAAGTGAAAGACAGAAAATTACTGGGTTATTTCCAATGAAATCAGACATTTTGCTTTACCTTTTAATTAATTGTTTAGGTTATTTTATGTTACATAAAATAAAAACAATGTCAATATTTTTAAAACAATAAATTATTTTTGTCTTCACTTTGGTTATGTTCATCTGTTATTTTAACTTTCAGTTCAGAAAATAATTTATTTAAATAATTTATCATATAAATAATTTCTAAATTTTTTAAATTTTTAATCTCTATTTCATAACCATTTTTCTTTCAAGTTTCTAAATCATATAAATCTTTACTATTTTTTTCATAAATTGAAGTTCTTACTTTTGTCAATGAAGTAATTAGATTATTTATATATTCTATTTTTTCTTCATAAGATTTTTTTGAAATCTTTTTTTCAATTAGTGCTACAGCTTTTATTGAATTATCAATTATTTTTTTAGTGTCTAATCACTTTCTTTCTATAATAACTCAATCCATTATTTCTCTTCATGGTCATAAAATATATCTTCAATTATATATCATAGCACTAGATCATCAAGCATCAAGATTTAAGGCATTATTACATCAAAATTTTAATAATAAATCAGGTAAATCATTTAAAGATATACTTGAAACATATCAAGTATAAATAAATCTATTATTTATATCACTACAAATAAAATTTCTATCTATTTTTGCAGTCATTTTAGAATCAACTAAACCTAGATCAATATAATCTTGTATTTTACTTTCGCCATCTTGCAATAAAAGTGGAAAATTAGCAAAGCCATAATATATATCTGCCTCTTTTTCCATGTTTATCTTATTTGTTTGATATAAAAATGGATTATTCTTATTATCAATTGCAAATACTACTCTGTCTTGAGTTGAAACGCTAGTACCTATTTTTATTCACTCAAAATATCTTTCATTATTTGTAAAATTTTTTCATCCGCATTCTTTATAACTTGCAGGACAAAAAAACACTCAGTTTATAGCTGAAACTCAATTATTTTTTTCCATAAGTTCCCTCATATTTGTTGCTCAAAAGTCAGGATTAACTCATATCTTAAATATATAATCACTAGATTTTGTATCGTATTTTACAACTCTAAATTTATGTCAATCTATTGTTCTATCAATATAGTTATTTGCAATTACAGTACTAGTAATTAAAAAAAATAATCAGATTGCAATTATCCCATTTTTAAACATATTTTTTAGATTAAATTATATTTAATGGTATTTTAATAATAAAAAAACAAAAGTAAAAGTATAAAAATAAAAATGTCTTTACTTGATTTATAAGCATTTTTTTATATACTCTTTTTTATTAAAAAATAAGTAAAAACGATGCAACAAAAAGGAATAAATAAAAATGATATAATTGAAAATATTGAAATCGAAAAACTAGTTTTTGGTTGACAATGATTTGCTAGATTAAAGCATGAAAATCCAGATTTAGATTGAAGAGTTATTTTTATAACAGGTTGAGCTATACCTTGAAGTATAGTTAATTTAAGAGTTTTAAAGAAAAAAAGTTGATTTTTGGAAACACAAATAGTTGATATAGTTAAAAAATCTCCTATTGAAAAAATCCATCCTACTAATATATACTGAGAAAGTGGTTGATGGAAATGGATAAATATTCCTTATGAAGAACAACTTAAAATAAAAGAAAATCAAATTAAAGAAAGTATGCATTTGATTGAGAAACTACAAGAAAATTTACCTTTTTTACCTATCGAGGCATCACCAATTATAGATTGATATAGAAACAAAGTGGAATTTAGTTTTGGTAAATATATATCAAAAAAAGACAATATAGAAGAGCATTTTAATCTAGGTTTTCATAAACAAGGTGAATTCTCAAAAGTACAAGACTATGATTGAGCACCTTTGATTGATGATATTCAAAATGAAGTTTTTAGTGAAATCAAAAAATTCACAAAAACTGTATGACTTCCAGTTTATGATCAAATGAGAGCTGAATGATTTTTCAGACATTTACTTATAAGAAAAACTCATTTTACAAACCAAATGATGATTTTACTTAGTTTTAATCCAAATTATTTTGAGTCTAATAAAAAATTAAATAAAGAAGAGAAATTAAAAGTTATCAAGGATTTTTTCATATCTTTAGCAAAAAAATATCCTATAATAAAATCAATTTATTATTCTCATAATGTAAATAAAAGTGATACTTTTATTTGAGATTTAGAGTTAATTTATGGTGAATCTACTATTACTGAGAGCCTTTTATGACTTGATTTCAAAATCTCCCCTACTTCATTTTTTCAAACAAATAGTTCTTGAGCTGAAAAACTATATGAAATGGTTTTAGATTTTGCAAAAAAAGAAGATTTAAAAAATCAAATAGTTCTTGATTTATATGGTTGAACATGAACAATCGGTATGATTTTTGCAAAAGCTTGAGCAAAAAAAGTAAAAAGTGTTGAAATGGTAACTTCAGCATCGCTTGATTGAAAAGAGAATGCAAAACTAAACTGACTTAATAATATAGATTTTGTGAATGCAAAAGTAGAAGACTTTTTATGAGAATATATAGCAGCTTCTGAAAAAGCAGATCTACTTATAATAGATCCTCCTAGAGCATGAATGCATCCTGGTGCATTACCAAATATACTTAGTTTTGGTACAAAACAAATCATATATGTATCATGTAATCCTGCAACTTTGGCTCGTGATTTAGAATACATACTTAAAAATAGTGATTATAAAATAGAAAAGATAAAACCAAAAGATATGTTTCCTCATACTCACCACATAGAAATTATTGTAAGTTTAATAAAAAAAGACTAAAAATAGTCTTTTTTTTGTTTTTAAAAATATTTTATGCTATAATATATTAAATAATCAAATAATAATATAACAATGAATATAAAAGAAAAATTAGATACAATACTTGATTTTGCATCAAATAATAAATATTCTGATGTTCATATAAACACTAATTCAAATGTAAGAATTAGAAATCATAACTGAGAAATTGAAATTATTGAAAAAATTTGAGAAGTCTTAATTGAAAAAACAGATAAAAATGAGATATCTGAAATAATTAAGATTATTTCATGAGCTGAAAAATATGAGTCTTTTATAATTGATAAAGAATTAGATACTTCTTATAAAATATGAAACTGAGATAGATATAGAGTTAATTGTTATTTTGATTCTCAATGAATTTCTATTGCATTTAGAATAATACCAAATGAAATACCTAGTATGGATGAATTATGATTGTGAGATCAGATAAAAGAAATGTGTAATAAGTCAAAATGACTAATTCTTATAACTTGACCAACATGATCATGAAAATCTACAAATATGGCTGCAATGATTGATTATATCAACAAAAATTTTAAAAAGCACATAATTACTATTGAAGATCCAATTGAATTTTCATTTTTATCAGATAAGTCATTGATAAATCAAAGAGAAATTTGAAGTCACACAAATGAATTTTCAAATGCAATGAAATCAAGTTTAAGAGAAGATCCAGATGTTATAATGTTATGAGAAATGAGAGATCCCGAGACCATTAAAACAGCAATAACATTAGCAGAAACATGACATTTGGTTATATCAACACTACATACAAATGACTCTGTTCAAACTATTGATAGAATTATAGATATATTTCCTTGAAATCAACAATCACAAATAAGAATGCAGCTGAGTCAAAGCTTAGTTGGGGTACTTAGTCAAAGATTAATACCTAGAAGTGATAAGCCTTGAAGAATTGCAGCAAGAGAAATACTTATAAGTGACGATGCGGTTAGAAACCTTATTATAACTTGAAAAACTCATCAATTATATAGTGTTTTAGAAGTATGAAAAAATAAATGAATGATACTTATGGATAAATATTTATTAGCTTTATATAATAAGCAAATAATAGACAAAGAAACTCTACTTAGTTATGTTAGAGATAAAGAAAGTATATCAATGATTATTAATTAATATAATAAAATGTTAAATATAAATTTTTTAGAAAATTCTTGATTTTTTCAAATATTAACTCTTGATGAATGAGAGGTTTTGTTTGATGAGTGAGATATAGATAATAATCTTTATATTGTAAAAAATTGAGAATTATCAATAGAAAAATATATTGATGAAACAAAAAAGGAAACTAAAGTTTTAGCTAAATTATTGGCTTGAGAAGTTTTCGGAGAAGGTTCTTTATGAGATAATTGACCTAAACAAGTAAAAATTATAGCAAAAATTAGAACAACTATATTATCAATAGAAGCTAAAAACTCATTTGAAAAATTTTTACTAAAACATACTAAATGATGAGTAGATTTACTTTCTTCTATTATTTATATTTCAAACAAAAGATTACTTGAAGCAAATTTTTTGATTACATCAAGTTACAAAATTAATAAACATATATCAGAATTAAGCGAGTTTAATAATATAAACTTATTTTCTATATTAGATGAATTTAGTAAAACTATTTCTTCTCAATACATAATTTACTTAGAAAAAAATCCTGTAATTGATAATGTTGCTATACTAAAATATGATTCTAGGAAAAAATGAAAAATGCAACAAGTAATAATTGATTTAAAAGATTCAATACTTGATATAGATGATCTTAAAAATGAATGAATAGACATATCAAAATATAATTTAATTGAAGAGTTAAAAAATAAAAATGAAATTATAGGTTATTTTATAATTTGAAATAATGATAAAAATTTTGATGAAGCTCAAAAAAAATCAATATCTATTATATCTGTATCTATTGCTTGATTTATTAAGCAAAAACAGTATTTTGAAGAATTAAAAAATAAAGAATATATTGAATAAAAAAAGATAACAAAAATTGTTATCTTTTTTTATTCAAACCTAAGAGCATCAATTGGTTTCATTTTTGCTGCTTTCCAAGCTGGAAATAATCAAAAAACTATTCACATAGCCATAGAAACTAAACTAGAAAAAATAATTACATTTAAGCTAAATTTAGCTGGCATTGGAGAATATTTATTAACTAAATAAACACCTAACAAACTAATTATAAATGCAATAATACAACCTAATATACTTATAACAATTGCTTCAGTTAAGAATTGTATAATTATATCACTTTTTTTAGCTCATATAGCTTTCCTAATTCATATCTCTCTTGTCCTTTCTATAACAGAAACAAGCATTATATTCATTATTCATATTCATCCTACAAGTAATGAAATTCAAGCAATTCATCATAAGAATAATTGCATTTGAATTATCATCTTATTTATCTCTTTAATTGCTTCATCATTTGATTCAAGTCTAAATTTTGCATCAGATGGAATATTTAATCATGATAACTTCATAAGTAAAAATAATATATCTTTTTTTGTACTATCAATTTTTAATATATCATTAACAAATATGTATATGTTTGTTAATTTTTTTACTCAAAAACTAGATTCAAGAGTACTTATCGGAATTATCATAGAATAATTTAATTGCCAATCAGTTGATTTATCAAGAACTCAAATTATATCATAACTATATCATCATATCATTATTTGTTTTCAAATTGGATTTTTTCATTCAAATTCATATTTTACTAAGTCATTTCACAAAATAACAACTCTAGATTTCTCATTGTAATTATTAGTTGTAAATCAATAACCATAAAGTATATTTATGTTTTTTAATTTTAAGTAATCTTTTGTTATTCATGTTATCTGAGAATACAAATCTTTTCATTCAAATTTTGATGCTCATCAATAACTACTTGCGAGTCCAGCAACTCACTTAATATTTCAAACATATTTTTGTATTGAATCTATAGTCAATAAATTAAATATATCTACTACCTTTAAATAAGAAGTTTCGGTATTTTCTCATTCTCATGGAAAGTTATTGTTTTCGACTATACTTATTACATCATTTGAAACAGAAAGATTTTCAAGCATCTGAGCCTTTAATCATTCTCAAAGAGCAAGCATAATAGTTACAGAAGAAATTCATATAACGATTCAAAGTGTACTTAATGTTGTCCTTAATTTATTTTTAAGTAATGAAGATACAGCGCTTATAAAATATTTTAAAATATTCATTTTGTAAAATTAATTTTAATCAACTATTTCTCAGTCTTTAATTTTTATAATTCTATTTGCATGACTTGCTATATGGTTATCATGAGTGATAATAATGATAGTTTTTCATGCTTTATTTATTTCTCTCAAAATATTTAAAATCTCTTCTCAAGTTTTTGAATCAAGAGCTCAAGTTGGCTCATCTGCCAAGATTAAATCAGGATTAATAACTAAAGCACGGGCTATTGCAACTCTTTGAGATTGTCAACCTGAAAGTTCATTGGGTTTATTTTTTAATTTATCTCATAATCAAACTTTTTCTAAATACTCTATAGCTTTATTTTTAGAATCTTTTCATGAAAGTCATTGATATGTAAGAGGAAGGATAACTTGTTCCAATGCTGACATTCTAGGTAATAGCGAATAATTTTGAAAAATAAATCATATTTTTCTTGATCTTATTTGTGATAATTTTGAGTCTTTTAACTTATCTACTCTTTCAGAAGAAAAATAATATTCTCAACTACTTGGAGTATCAAGCATTCAAATTATATTCATAAGAGTAGATTTACCACTTCAACTAGGTCAGACAATAGCAACAAACTCTCAAGATTTTATCTCTAGATTTATATTTTTTAATATATCTATTGAGTTATTTTTTCAAAGATTATAACTTTTTTTTATATTTTTTAGATTTATCATATTTTAATTATATTCAATAATACCCTCATCATTTAAAGTCATCTACATTAAAATTATTTGCATCAAAATTGATTTCTAAAACTTGATCTCAAATTTCTAATCAAGAAACTATTTGAGTCATAGAATTACTTGTTATTCATATTTCTACAAATCTTTTTTCTTTTTTCCCATCAATTAAAACACTAACAAAGTTTTGTCAACTATCATTATCTAGTTCAATTGACATAGATGGTACAAGTATAGCATCATCTATTTTTTCAAATACTATTTCAACATTTGAAAACATACCAGAATATATATTTAAATCTCATTTATCAAGTAAAAATTTTACGATGTACTTTTTTGATCAATTATCATCTGTTGGTTTAGAATCTATAAAAGAAATAGCTCATGTAAATGTCATATCTGGATAAGAATCAAAATTTGCATTTACTATTGTTCATTTTTTTATTTTAGTTATATCGATTTGATCAAGTTTTATTTTTACTTCAATTATATTTGGATTAACTAAATTTATATATTTTTCTTCTGTTGAGTTATTATTCAGATTATCTCAAACTTTTAAATTTAAATTATCAATTACTCAATCAAATGGAGCTCTAATTTCATAATTTTCAATTTTTTTATTTACATTATCTATATTTATTTCAGCTTGTTTAACATCATTTTGCAATAAAACTATTTCTTCAGGAAGATTATTACTTTCATATCTTTTTTGATATTCTTTTAGAGATATTTCATAATCAAGTTTAGATAATTTTAATTCATTTTCTCTATCTTTTTTTCAATTTTCTATTTTGTATAATTCATCTTTTAATTCTCTTTTTTGCTTTTCTAAATTAAGCACTGATGTATTATATGAAATCTCTAGCTCATTTATTTTATAAGGTAATGAAAGTGATTGAGTTTTATAGTCAAGTTCTGCTTTTTCAAGATTTGGTTTCAGATTTAATAAATCATTTTTTAAACGAGTAACTTCTATTTGAGATCTTTGCTTTAAGATATCAATAGAATCCTCTTTTCTCAATTTATCAATATTATCAAGTGTGCTATTTTTTGATGAATTTGCATTATTTCTAATTGAGTTACCTGAACTATTTATAGAATCAATATTACTTTGTGTAAAATCTATTGTTTCAATACTATTTGTAGCTCATTTAGATAGATTATCTCAAAGAGCATAAAGAGAATCGAAAATCTTTAACTCTTGTTCTAGTAAGTAAACTAAATTATCTATACTCTTAAAATCAGTAGTTTTATTGAAAGCATTTTGTAAATCAGTTTTTCTTCATTTTACTGCCCAATAAGACATTTCAGCATTGTTTTTATATGTTGAATCTTTTGCTGAAAAATATATATTTTTATCTCAAGAATAGTTATAATCTTTATCAATTTTTAATATAGAATTTGTATTTCTCAAAATTGAGTCATACTCGCTTAGATTTGTATATAGTTTTTCTTTTATATCATCTAAATTTCTATTGTATTGAATTATCTTATCATTAAGTGATTTTTCTTCATCTATAATTGCTTTTTCAAGTTTCCATTTTTCATTTTCAAAATTTGAAATTTTATATTCATAATCACTTTTTGAAAGCAAAAAATCTTTTTCATATTTTGCTTTTTCAAGTTCTAGTTCTTTTTTTTGTTTATCTAGATCAAGAGTAGATTTTTTTATATTTTCTTCTAATAATTTAATCCTATCTATATCATTTAAATCTTGAGTTGAAAAATCATATATAGAATTGTCTAATTTTCTCTTTTTGTTATCTATCTCTATTTCAGCTCTTATCTTATCCTCATAATTAAATTTAGATAAAGATTTTTCTAGGTTCAATTTAGAGTTTTCAAGTTTTAAATATGCTTCTTTAAGTTCATTGTTTAATTCTCATTTATCAAGTTCAGCTAATATATCTCATGACTTAACTAAATCTCACTCTTTTACATATACTCATCTAACTGCTCAATTTAAATTAAATTTTAATTTTTGCTCATTTAAAAGATTTGTTTCTCAAAGTACATTTATACTAGAGACAAGAGATCAAGTTGATACAGTATAAAAAACATCATTTCAAACTGATGTTGCAGAATTATCTTTTTTATAAAATTTAAAATAATATACTACAGAAGATAATATAAGTAATAATACAAATAAAATAAAAAACTTGTTTTTAAATATTTTCATAAAAATGGATTAAAATAATTATAATTTTAAAATATAACGATAAAAAAATAAAATCGTGACACTATTTTTTATATTTTTCAAGCAAATTTAGTAATTTATATTCTCACTTAACTGCTTTATACATACTATTTATACTTGGAGTTCAACTAGCGAGCAGCATTTTATTATTATTGATTTCAGTAATCTTATTTGCAATTTCAACTGAATTATAACGAGGTGATTGATCTGATACATAACTATTATCATGTTCTTCATCAATAATTATAAGTCAAAGAGAGTTATATGGATAAAATAAAGCAGACCTAGTTCATAATATAATTTTAGCTTTGTTATGGTAGACATCTAAAAAATAATTTGTTTTTTTAGCTTCACTAACAGTAGAATTTAGAAGTAAAACATCATCTCAAAAAACTTGGCATATTTTTTTATAAATCTGATTTCATAAAATAATTTCAGGTATAAGAAGTAAAACCTGTTTATCTTGATTTATATAATGTTGTATAAGTTTTATATAAATTTCAGTTTTTCAACTTCAAGTTACTCAAAATAATAAAAATTTATTTTCTCTACTATCAATTATATCTTGAAAAATACTTTCTTGAGCTTTAGTAAGAGATTTATCAAAGTCAAAATTATATCTATAATCTCATGTCTTTAAAAAATCTAGTTTGTTATTTATAAGTTTTTCTTTTAAGTTTTTAGGTAAAAATAGATTTAAACTATTATGGATTGGTGTAAAATAATTTATAGATATATATTCAAGTAAATTTAATCTATAATTATTTATTATTGGATTATTATTAATTATCTCTAAAATAGATTTTATTTCTATTTTAACATCCATATCAACTATATTATCTATGATTTTATAAATTATACCATACTCTAAATTATTTTTTAATGGAATAGAAACAAGACATCATAAAACAATACCAGATAACAAATTATCTGGTATTTTATAAGTTAAACCTTGCTCATCAAAAGTCTTTCAAAAAGGTATTATAAGTGCATACATATTACACTATCTTAATTTTTATATTTTCTATTCACATTTCACCTAAAACACTATGCATAAGACTATGATTATCACTAGAATCTATAGATTTTTTAGTTATACTACTTGATGCTTTGATTTCTAATAAATCATCATAATAATCTATTTTTGATCATCTAAGAGCCATAGTAAGTCATCATTTTGCTCATGATTTTTTTAAATTATCTATAAATAAATTTACATCAAAATTTGAATTGTTTGTTTTAGTTTTTTCTTCTTTTTGTCAAAAATCAAATATATCCTCTATATCGGATTTTGAAATATTAATCTCAGATTTTTCTTCTTCTATTTTATTTGTTTCAGATTTTTTTTCCAATTCTCTATGATTCTCTATACTTACTATATTTTTTTGAATATGATTCTCTTTTTTTGTTGTAGTTTCATAGTTTCAAATTATCTTTAATATAGCTATAGTAAAAGTAGTATTTTCATCTAAAGAATTTTTAGATTTTATATAATATTCATCAAGTATATCTAAGATAAATATATAATTTTCTATACTTTCCCCTGTTTTAACTTTATTTATTGCTATATTTTTTGCAGTAAAGATAAGTTCTTTAAAAAATAATTTTATATTTTTTCAATCATTTATTATAGTATCAAAAAGCTCTAAAACAGCTATATCTTTATTTAGTAATTTATCCAAAAATAAATTGATTTCTTCACTAGAAATAATTCCCAATTTTGAAACTATATCATCATAAGAGATTTTTTTATCACTTATTAATTGTTCAAAAAGAGATATAGCATTTCTAAGTCATCAATTACTATTTTTTATTATATAATCATATGAAGCATCATCTACTTCTATTCATTCATTTTGTGCTATATATAATAACCTTGACTTCAAATCTACATGAGAAATCCTTTTAAAATCATATCTTTGACAACGACTTATGATAGTTTCTGGAACCTTGTGAGTTTCAGTAGTTGCAAGTATAAACTTTACATGACTTGGCGGCTCTTCCAATATTTTTAAAAGTGCATTAAATGCTCATTTACTAAGCATATGTACTTCATCTATTATATAAATCTTGTACTTTGTTTTTGTCGGTAAGAATTGAGCTCTTTCTATAAGTTCTCTTATATTGTCAACTCAAGTATGACTAGCAGCATCTATTTCTATAATATCAACCAAACTTTCACTTTTAAATTCTCTACATATTTCACACTCTAAACAAGGATTTCAATCATATGGATTTAAACAATTTATAGTTTTCGCAAGCAATCTTGCAGTTGTAGTTTTACCTGTTCATCTAGGTCAACATAAAAGATAAGCTCCTACAGTTTTTTCATTTGCAACAGCCTTTCTTAAAGTATCTTTTATAAAATCTTGTCATACAAGATTATCAAAATCACTTGGTCTATATTTTAAATATAAGCTCACTTTTAAATAACTTAAGTAATAACGGGAAATACTAGAAATGAACAAAAACAAGAAGTTCGAGGAAGAAAAATTTTTTCGAAAGGAGCTTACTGATATGTAAGTGACTGAGAAATAAATTTTTCTGACAATGAAATTCGAAGTTTTTTCGCATTTCCTTAAACTATAATTTTATTATCATCTATATCTTTTAATATCTGTTTAATAATTGTTTTATCATGCCACTCTATTGGTCAAGAATTGGTAACCATGATATGTTCATCTCATTTTCAAGCAACAAGTAAAGCATCTCATATTTCAAGTGACGAAACACCAACTTCAATAGCTTCCTTTCTACTTGGTATAACAAAAAAATCATTTCATTCTACCCTATTTATACCTGGTAATACATCTTTTATTATACTTTCTGTATTTTCAGTATAATCATCATCTTGAGTTAAAATAACAATATCACTATATTTTGAAACTATTTCTCACATTATAGGTCTTTTAGTTTTATCTCTATCTCAAGTTGCTCAAAAAACAGTAATTATTTTTTTATAACCAATATCTTTTAAAGTAGTTAAAACTTTTTCAAGAGCATCAGGAGTATGTGCATAATCTACAAATATATCAGCTCATAATTCATTTTCTATAAGCTCTAATCTACCTGGAACTCAACTAATAGATTTAATTATCTCTATTATTTTTTCACCTGAAATAGAAAAAGACATAAAAACTCAAATAGCTGCCAATATATTTTCTATATTAAAATCTCATTTAAGTTTTGTTTCTATAGTTATAATCTTTCATGGTAATTTTACATCAAATTTTGTTAAAGTATTTTCTATTCTAATATTACTTGCAACTAAAGAAGCTCAATTTCATTTACCATAAAGATAAACTGAGTCATAAGTTTCTTCAACAAATAACTCACTATATTCAGATCATACATTTATTACTGCAGTTTTTTTAATTCAAGGTTTTCTATTGTAAGAGATAAGATTTTTAAATAAACTAAGCTTTGTATTTACATAATCTTTCATAGTTCTATGTAAATCAAGATGATCTTGAGTTATATTAGTTAAAACAGCAATATCATAATCAAGTCACCAAACTCTAGACATTTTTATTCAATGACTAGCAGTCTCAATAACAGCAATATCACATCATTCTTCTTTTGCTTGTTTAAATAATCTTTGTAATAAAAAAGCGTCTGGAGATGTCATTTTTGTATCATTTACATATTCTTTATCTCAAATTATTATATTTACAGTTGTAAACATAAAAACTTTTTTTCAAGCTGCTCTTAATCATTTAGCAATTATATTTGAAGTTGTAGTTTTTCAATTAGTACCAGTTACTCAAATAATTATCATATTTTTTGAGGGGAATCAATAAGAAAAATTTGCAATTATAGCTCTTATCTTATGATAAGTTAATCTAAAAGGATTATCTAAAGCAACTAGTTTTTTTATACTTAGCATACAAATAAAATTAATTATATTATCTTTTTATATAATAACTAAAATCCTTTAAAATGCTAGTTATTTTACAAAAAAAGATATTATTCTAAAATAATATCTTTTTTATAAATAAAGTCGCTTTTTATAGAGTTATATTTATCCTTTTTTCAAAACATATCAAAGTTTATATTGTATTTTTTAATCCCTGGTTGTTTAAAAAATTTATAAGTATATGGAGTACAATTTGGATTTTTCAAAACATATGAAATAGTATTTAAACTCGTTTCAAGTTTCTCTGTATTTATATATAATTCAACTACTTTATAATTTTCCATTTCATAAACTTTTTGTCAACTAGATATATTTACTAAGGCATTTTTTGGAAGTAAAATTCTAGTAAAACTTTTATTTATTCATCTTCATTGAATATTTAAAATATCTGTTTTATTTACTACTCAATAACTATCAAGAAGCATATTTACCTTTTCATCTTCAAACTTAGAAAAATGATGAGATTTATATATATCTAGTTTTGTTTCAAAATCACAAGTTCATGATATTTTTGATACAGACTTATCATATCTATATTCTATATATCTATCTGTTTTATTTCATCAAATTGATATATAAACAGGATAATTGAAATCTAGAGTAGAATTTAAATTTATTTCTCAATTCACTCATAACTTCCAAAGTAAACTATTCTCATCACTATCAAACGAATAGAAAACTAAATCTCTATTCTTAACATGATCTACTATAACCTTTAAGTATGAATAGTAATCTTTTTTTTCTAATAGTTTTTCTTTGAATTCTCAGGCGAAATCAAAAAGTATTTGCTTTGGAGTACCAAGTGTTCACACTTTAAAAACTTTTGCTTCAACCAAAGTAGAAATAACTAAAGAAAAATTCTCACTAGTTATCTTTTTACCAAGTATTTTAGAATCAACTCACTTAACACTATCAAGTAAATCTAAAATAACATTTTGATTTATATAAATAATACCATCTATTTTATAATCTATCTTATCAAGAAAATATTTTATACTATTTGAGCTATCACGGAAAAATGGATAATAATTTGCATCTCTCAAACCAAAAGTTCAAGTTATCTTATCAAGTCATTCTGGAGCTTTTTGTTTATCTGTATAAACTTTATTGATAAGCCATTCTAGAGCATATATATCACTATTTTCTATATTTTTTATATTACCATTTGAAATAGTTATAAGCGCTGTACTTCACATAAATCCACCTGTTGCTCTAATCTCATCATTATTTTGAAAAATTAAAAGATACTTTTTTTCTTCTTTTGCTCATAAAATATTAAGCATAGTATCATAATTTTTGTTTATAGTTTCAAGTAATAACAATCAAGTTTTAAGTCTTTCTTTAGTAAAGGATAACTTTTCATTTAAATATGAATTTCATAAATCTCATACTTTAGAATAACTCAAAAGTGATTTATAAAGCAAATAATATATTTCTTCATAATTATCTCTTATATTGACAAGTAGATTTGTGAGATAAATATTTTGAGGTCATCATTTAGAATCTATAAATAGATTTGTCTTAATATACAAATCATAAGTTTTAGAAGCAAGATTTGATAAATCTTTTCATCAATCTATGATATAAATTACATTTCTTACATTATCATTTGGTAAAAATGTAAATGGTTTAACTAGAATATCTGCAAAGAAAAAAGAAACTTTTGCTTGTTTTATATCTGATAAAACTTTAGAATTATTTCAAAAATCTTGTTTAAGATTAAGTATATTTTGATATCAAGAAGTAACTAGATTTTCAATTAATATCTTACTTGTTAAAAAGAAAAACAATATAAAAATAATAAATAAGCTGTATTTTTTAAATCTAAAAACTTTTTTTGGTTTATTTATCTTATAAATCAAATATCTTTTTTTAAAAGGATTAATAGCACTATCAAAATAGAAAGAAAAATCTTTATTTTGCTTAACCAAATCTATATCAGTGTTTTTTTCTTGTTTTGAGAAACTGTCAAAATTTTTTGTTTTATACTTGTTTATTCTTATTTTTTTATCCAATTTTAGATTTATATCAGGTTTTTTAAAATTAAAAATATCATAAATTACTCTATTTCATAATTTACTAGGTTTTATATCTCTTTTTATAGAGTCAGATAAATCTATATTTTCATCTAGATTTGTTTCTAAATCATTTAATTTATCCATAATATTTTTAATAATTATATTTAATAAATATATTATTTTTATTTATTTAATCAAGAATAATTAATTAATTTTTATACTTGACAAATATATATTTATATTTATTATAAGGAAAGCAGAATAGCGCTTCGCATATCTGCTGAAAAAAAGGAGATCTCATCATGGCTGCACGCAAATCCAAAGCAACGGTAAAGGCGAAATTTCGCAAAGCCGCTGCTCGCAGAGCTCGCAAGGCAAGCGAGAAAAACTCTCGTAACAAACCCATGAATACGGGGAATAAAAATGGACGCAAATGAGAGTTCACCCCCTCTAAAAAGCACCCGCAATCTTGCGGGTGCTGATTTTTTTTTAAAATAAATCAATAAAAAAATTGGATTTCATCCAATTTTTTTATATTCACATACTATCTCTTATTATATTTACTTCATGTAATAAAGTTTGATCTTTTTTTATCATTGATTCAAGTTTATTACAACTATATAGAACAGCAGCATGATTTCTACCAGAAAATATATTACCAATTCTTTCATAAGTATAATTCATTTTTGTTTTCAATAAATACATACTTACTTGTCTTGGGATCATAAATTCTTTTTTTCTATTATTTCAAGTTATTCATTCTACTTCTATACCAAAATGCTCTCCTACTCTTTTAATTATATCTTCATATGATTTAATTGTAGTCTTTTCTATTTTTGTTTTACTAGAACCAAGTAAGTCAGTTGTAAAACTAAGTTTTTTAAGTTTTTCAGCAACTTTAGCTAAACTTGGAGTCAATCAAGTTAATTCATATTCTGCTATCAATTGATTTAAAACTCATTCAAGTTCTCTTACATTTTCAGTTACATTTGCAGCAATGAATTCAGCTATATCTTGAGGAATCATAAATTCTTTCGCTCTTGCTTTTTCTTGAAGGATTGCAAGTCTAGTTTCAAAATCTGGTCTACCAATATCTACAGTTATACCCCATTCAAATCTACTTCTAAGTCTTGGCTCAAGTTCTTCTAATTCTTTTGGTGCTCTATCTCAAGAAATAATTATTTGTTTATTTTGTTCGTACAATATATTGAAAATATTGTATAATTCATTTTGTGTTTGTTCTTTTTTAGATAAAAATTGAACATCATCTATTATAAGTACATCTATTTCTCTAAATTTTTCTCTAAGTCTTTCTATACTTCTTTTTTTAACTGCAGTAACATATTCAGTTATAAATTTATCAGCTGTAGTATAAACTATTTTTTTATCTCTAAATTTTTTAATTATCTCATTTCAAGTTGCTTGTAATAAGTGTGTTTTACCTAATCAAACATCTCAGTAAATATACAATGGGTTGTATGATTTACCTGGATTTCTACAAACAGCTTCACAAGCAGAATAAGCTAATTGACTATCAGTTCAAACTATAAAATTTGATAAACTATATCTATCATTTACACATTTATCAGTTTTGATAACTTTATTTTCTCCAGTTCCACCAAATGTAGCTTTTGATTTTTTTGATTTTGAATCATCTTTGTAAAAACTAGCACAATCAATTACATCAGTATTTGATGGATTATCTATATTTAAATCTACTCTAAATTCTATTTCTTTTATACTTGGATTTTCAACTTGAGTTGACTCTAAAACTTCTTTATAAAATTTTGCCTCTAAGTTATCTTTCATAAATCCAGAAACAACTCAAAACGTTACTTTTGTATCAGTTAATTCAACAATTGAAATCTTTCTAAAATATACTAAAAAGTCTTGTTTTTTTACTCTTTCAATAATATTTGAAACTATATTTTGTAATTTATAATTGTTTTGCATCTTCTAGTCGTAAATTCGTAAATAAAATTGGAGATTATTAATATCTCTGAACTTCATTAAAGCTATTCTATAAAAATAAAACCTCTAGTCAAAATTATATTTTACCTTGACGCATTTTTATGTTTAAATTTTGTAAACAACATACGACTTCCTTTTGTAATGCTAGCTTTTCTTAGTTTTTAACATTTAAAGTAAAAATATTTTATATATGAATGTTAAAAACAAAAATTTGTTGTATTTTTTATAAAAAAATTTATACTACTAAGCGTGAGAGGAAGTATCTACTGCAAGTTTTACTTGGAGAGGAAAGTCTGGACATCACGAGAGAAACATAGAAGATAACAACTTCGGTTTAAGAATATAATGAATAAATCTTAAATACCACAAGTGCCACAGAGACTATACTATTCCGCAAGGGAGAAAGGTGAAAAGTCATTTAGTGTTTATTTTTATTACTACATATACTAGTGTGTGTGATAATTTTAAGCTATAGATGATTTCTAGGAAACTAGAAGTGGTAAACTGTATGTGATGCAATGGGAATGGTAGTTTTAGAGGTTATTCTCTCTATTGCTTCAAAAAACTATACCCAGCTCGAGCTTATGAGTAATTGTAGGCCTAGATAGATTGATACTTAGACACAGAATCCGGCTTATTACTCTCACTTTAAAAATATTTAAAAATAAGATAATAAAATATGAAATTGGTTTTTACTTGAATACAAGGGTGTTGAAAATGAACTCAAGCAAGATTACTTGTAGAAAAATATGGTTTTACATTACTTGAAATGTGAGCAGAACTTAGAAAACTAGCAGATTGAGAAAGTGAACTATGAAAAAGAGTTAAACAAACTATAGAAAGCTGAGCTCTTGTAACTCCAAGTGTAGTTTGAGAAATAATGAACGAAGTTATAACTTCTCAAACAAATGATAAACTTATACTTGATTGATTTGTAAGAAACGAGTGAAATAGACAATCTCTTGATAATATAACAAATGATTATAAAGTTGTATTTTTTGAATTAAGTAAAGAAAAAGCTATAGATAGATTACTTGGGAGAATGTATGATCCAATAACATGAGAAACTTTCCCATCTAGTTTCAAAGTAAATCCATCTACATGAACAGAGCTTATAAAAAGAAAAGATGATAATGAAGCTTCTATATTAAAGAGAATTGATGAATTTATGAACAATACATTACCAACTGCATTAGAGCAAGAAAAGCAATGAAAAGTTATAAGAGTAAATGCTGACCAAGATGTAGAAAGTGTATTTAAAGAATTAACTACTAAACTTTGACTATAATGATTTGATTTGCTCTATGAAGAGAATATAAACTAAGTATCGCTGAAATATTTACAGTTTTTCCAGAAGGGAAAACTGTATTTTATGATAAAGATGTTTTAATTTTAGAAAATTTAAATGAAAATTTAATATTAGAAAAAGCTAATTTTTTATGATGAACAATAAAGATATTTAAAATAATAGACAATGAAATAATAGATGATGCTTTAAATATAGAATGAAAGTTTAAGTATGGAATTAGTACTTTTTGAGACAAAAAAAATCTAAAAGAAATACTTAATTCTACAAAAAAAATACTAAAAGAAAACGGAGTTTCATCTAGATTTATAAATAAAGATTTTAAAAATCTAAGTTCAGCTCAAATAATATGAGAAAAACTGGTAAAAAATGGAACTGATTATAGTATTATATTTGATGGAGATAAAAAATATACTTGAAAAACTATTTGGGTACAAGATATAGATAGTTATAGTAAAAGAGATTATAGCAAAGATAGAGATATGCAAACTGGTATGTTACCACCAAAACTTTGTCAAATGATGATAAATATAAGCTCTGGAAAGACTATCTATGACCCATTTGTATGACTTGGAACTGTTTTGATTGAATCTATACTTATGTGAAATAAAAAAGTTTACTGAAGTGATTTGAATCAAACTATGGTAGAACATAGTAGAAACAATATATTTAAATTTGTACAAGAAAACAATGTAATTCTAGAAGATGTAGAATTTATAAAACTAAATGCTAAATTTATAAATGAATCTAGTATATTGCTAGAAAAAAATATAGATGCAATAGTTACTGAATGATATCTTTGAGAAATAATGACTCAAAAAAATATAAGCATAGAAAGAATAGATAAACAAAAAGAAAGTTTGATTTCTATATATGAGAAATTTTTTGAAAATCTAAAAAAGATAAATTACACTTGAAATATAGTTATATGTTTTCCATTTTGGGAAATTTCTTGAAAATATATTTATTTTGAAGAAATTTATAAAACATTATCTTTATTATGTGATATACAACCTCTATTCCCTACTAGTTTTGAAAATATAACTACAAAGGCTTGAAGTTTACTTTATAAAAGAGAAAAACAACTTGTTTGAAGAGAAATTTTTAAACTAAAAATAAAAACCTAAAAGACTTTGTCTTTTAGGTTTTTATTTATTATTCTTTTGAATTTTTAATATTTTCTTTTTCTCTTTCTCTAATAAATCATTCTTTATTATATTTTCTTTCTTTCCATAATTTATATATTGGGTGATTTAGCATTTCATCTCTTGTAAGTGATTTAAAAACTTCTTCTTTCATTCAAACTGAAGCAATATTAAGAGTAGGAGTTAATCAATCATAGAGTAATGTTGATATTGGAGTAACTCAACAAGTCATACAAGTAATCCATAAAAGATAACCTCTTTCTGTTACAAAATAATTATACCATATAGGACTATTAGTCGGGTATTTTTGTATATCATATTTTTCATCTATAGTTTTAGATAATCATTCTTCAAGTTCTAAAATAAATTTATTAATACTAAATTCTTGAAAAAAATCATTTCAATTATTATCAAGATATTCTTTATAGTCTTGATTAGTTTTATCAAAAAATCTTTGTTGTTCTTTAGTCGCTATTCTTACCAATCAAATACTATCATTTGATTTTAATTGTTCTTGAAGTGGATAATAAGAATTTTTATCATAAAATTCTTCTATTAAAGAAGTCCAATATTCTAAATGTTCAAGTCTAGCTAAATCTGCATCATATTGAAACTCTAATTCTGAATCTAGATTATTAAAATCATCATTAAAATTATTAAGTAAATATATTTTACATACAATTAATGCTATAATAATAACTAAAGATATAAATAATGTGTAAATAATTTTTTTCATTTTATAATGTTAATAATTAAATTTTAATTATTTAT
>JABWCI010000015.1 GCA_013368515.1 Candidatus Altimarinota bacterium
AACATTTCATTTCGTAAATAAAATCTAAAAATTATTTCAAAACTCGCCTTTTCAAGGCTCAAACAGTTGAAACATTTTTGATTTTATAATTACTTATTACATTAAAAATTTAAATATTTTTTCATTTATTCCATTATTCCTTAAATATCATGAAAATACATATAATCACAATATTTCCAGAAAGTTTTGAATCATATTTTTCAAGTTCTATTTTAAAAAGAGCAATAGAAAATGAAAAAATAACAATTCATTTTTACAAGTTAAATGATTTTAGTATAGATAATTTTAAAAGGGTAGATTCAAAAGCATATGGTATGCATTGACAAGTTTTATCCCCAGAACCATTAAGTAAAGCTATAGAATTTATATTTTCAAAGATAGGAACTAAGGTTCCAGTTATCTATATGTCACCATCTTGAGATTTATTAAATCAAGAGAAACTTGAAAATTATTATGAAAAATTATGAGAAGAATTTATCATAATATGTTGACATTATGAATGAATAGACCAAAGGATTATTGATTTGTATGTTGATTATACTATAAGTATTTGAGAATATGTGTTAACTAGTTGAGAATTAGCTGCTTGTGTTTTTGTAGATTCTTTATCTAGAAATATATCTTGAGTTTTGTGAAATAGTTTATCTTTAGAAGAAGAAAGTTTTTCAAAAAAATTTGATAGACAAAAAGAATATCCTGTATATACTAGGCCAGAAGTTTTTATGTGAAAAAAGGTACCAGATATATTATTATCAGGTAATCATAAAAAAATAGAAGAGTGGAAATTAAAAAATTTAACTAAATAATTGGTATGGATAACAAAATTGATTTATATTTACAAATGCTTTGGGATGCAGTTACATTTGAGTTTGCCCTTAAACTAGCTATATTATATTTTTTTATTACTTGGATTGTTCTTATTATTTGGGTTATAAAAGATATATCTATAAGAACAAATAATATTTTTTATCAAATATTTTCTGTTTTAATTATATTGTCTTTAACTCCTTTTGGTATATTTATATATCTATTGATAAGACCTAGAAGAACTCTTTATGATAAGTATTATGAAGAAATAGAAGAAAATTTAGAGATTTTTAATCAAATTGTAGAAGAAAGAAAAAAAGAAGCTGAAAAAAAAGTAGATAGTAAATTTCAAAAAACTCTTATAGAAAAAGTTGATAAAAAAATAGAAGAAAATAAAAAACAAGATGATGATGATAAAAAAGATTTAGATGATGAAGTATAAAAAAATAACTTATTTTTTAAATAAGTTATTTTTTTATTATGCAAAAAATGAATTAATTATTTTTCTATAAATCATTCTTTGTTTTAATTCAGAATAGTATTTTGTATCTGGTAGATATAAGTTTTTTAGTCTTTCTAATACTTCAGGATTTTCAAATTTTGAAAGTATTTTTTCTATTTCACTCATCATTTCATCATCACTAACTTCCATTTTTTCTAAACTTGCCAATTTGTTTAAAATTAATTCTCATTTTAATCTAATTATAGCTACATCTTTTACATGATTTTCTTTATATTGTTCTTCATCTAATTTAAGACTTTCTAAATAATCAGCTACTTTTATTCAATCTTGAGCCATATTTTGTTTTATTTCAGAAAAAACTTTTTCAATTTGATTTTTTAATAGTTTTTCTCAAATATCAAGAGTAGAAATTTTAATAAGTTCATCTACTAGTTCTTTTTCTTCATCAAGTCTAGCATTTGATTCTTTTACATCCAATAGTTCTTCTCTTATCAATGATTTAAATCATTCTAAATCCAAGTCTTTTCATCTTAATCCTTTTATAAATTCAGGAGTAAACTCTGGCTTAACAGCAACTTCTATTTGATTAACTTTTACCTTAAAATTAGTTTCTTTTCAAGCAAAATCACTATTATGATAATCTTTTGGGAATATAACTGGGAACTCTAATTCTTCTCAAGTTTTAGCTCAAGCTATTTTTTCTTCAAATCCTGGAACAAGTAAATTAGAACCAAGAACTAGAGGGTAGTTTTTCATAGAAGTATTATCAAGTAATTTTCCATTTTCAAACCCATCAGTATCAATACTTACTCTATCTCATAATTGAGCTTTATATTCAGTATCCTCATTTTTTTCAAATTTTGTAAATCTTTTTTCTATATCATTTAATGCATTTTGGATTTCTTCATCACTAACAGAAAATTCTTTCTTTTTTAATGATATTTTTTTGTAAGTATCTTTTATTTCCACATTTGGTAATACTTCAACATGTATTTTAATAATTAAAGGAGATTCTGATATTATTTCTTTTATTTCTCATTGAGCTACAGGTATTAAACCTTCTTTTCTTAAAGAATCTCTATACATTGTATCAATTGAAAAATCAATTGCCATTCTATTTATGTATTCTTCTCAAAATTGTTTAACTATTATATTTTCAGGTATAACACTACCTTTTCTAAATCATTTTACTTCTGCATTTTTTTGTAAGTGTTTAATAGCTTTTTGTCTAGATTTAGCTATATTTTCAGTAGTTTCTTCTACAATTAATTCAACTATAGATTTTTCTAAATTATTTCTTGTTATTTTCATAATTATTACATAAAATAAATAAATTTCTTTTTAAACGGACGGCATTATATTTAAAATAAATTAAATATCAATTTTTGTATTAAAAAATAAGTCTTTTAGACTTATTTTTTAATATGTTCACATTTCATAATCATAATTTCAAGTTTTTTCATTGAATTTATATATTACTCAGTAATCTTTTTGTTTTTGAAAATCTGTAGGTAAGAATTCAATAAATCATTCATCATATAATTTTTTAGCATTTATTGAGTTTTTATTATTTTTTTTGTAGTATATTTCGTTAGCATTTTCAATATACTCTAAATTTAACTCTCTTATAGCTTTATTTAAATAGTTTGGGCATTTTGATTCTTCTATTAAATTTTCAATTTCATATCAAGAAAATACTTCCAATCTTGTTTTTTCGATTGTGCTAATTAGATTTCAGTCCAATTTAATATTTTTATTTAAAAAAACTCATATTCATATATTTTCTAATTCTTTAGAAAACATGCTACATATTTCGTTTTCAGGCTCTATATGATGAGCAATATTTAAAAACATAAAAAAAGATTTTTCTCTATTTCATCATTTTCATTGCATTATTGCTGCCATAGTTTTTGCTCACTCTATAGAATCAGTATTTGCACTTGCTATTTTATAATATTTTGCAGATGATATTGGGTCATTTAAATAATAATAATAAACAAATGCAAGATAATATGGTATATTATAACTTAAACAAGGATTTTGAAACTCTTTATTATTCCATATTTTTAGTAAATCAAATTCACCATCTATTTTTTGTATTATTTTTTTATTACAGAAATTTTCAATTCATTTTAATCATATCAATTCTGCTTGTTTAGTATGAATTTCCTGTTCTTTTTCTGTTATTATTTCGTAGTTTTTCTCATATCATGGAAGTAGCAACATTCATATAGTATATGGTTTTTCAAAAAAAGGATTTAATTCTGTGACTAAATCAAGTATAGTAAATAGATATTTTTTATATTCACTATGAAAAGCATTTGCTCATATATATTGTATAGTTCTTAACCAGTATATATCAGCTTTCATATTTTCAAATCAAAATGATGTTGCTTTTGCAATTTCTTTATTAGGCAGATTTTCAGGATGTTTTACTAAATTATATTTTATTTCTTTATGTTTCTCGTAGTTTTTTTCATTTATTTTAAAAAAACTAAATAAACTTACTGTAATTAATAATATTATAATTATTTTTCTAATCATATATTTTAAATATTAAATATCGTCTCAATCTAAATCTATTGTAATTTTTTGATCAATTTTACAAATGTATAGTCTTCTTTGGTTTCATTCTCATATACTTTTTGTATATATCTTATCATTTTTATATTCTGCAACAATAGAGTGTATTTTCTTTCTATCATATGCTGAATAATATGGAAGCATTAAATCTTTTCAACTTTTCTCAACTATTTTTATTTTATCTAGAATAAATGTTTTTAATCTATCATCTTTTGATTTTATATAGTCATTTATTTCTATATGAATTTTAATAGTTTCAATTATATTTTTTTTGATTATTAATTTTAATATATTAGTAATATTATCAAGATTTTTTCAATTAGGTCATATTAATAATCAAGACTCAGGAGATTTTATTTTTATGAGAAAAATATTATTTTCTTCATTTTTGACTTCTATTGATTCAATTTTTACTCAAAAATTGTTAAAAAAATCACTAGTTAAAGAATTTATTTTGTCTACCATAATAAAAAAATTAATTTTAAATTTTTTTCTAGATTAATTAAAAATAGCTTTGTTGCAAGTTTTTATATTTTTTTGACTTTTTACAAAAAATACTTATCTTCTATCAAATGTTTTTCTTTATTTAATGAACCAAGTTTTAAATGTCAGACAAAAAAATAGTTGATGATTATTATTCTCAAATTAATAAAAGTACTAGCGAGGAAGCTAATTCTACTCAAAAAAAACCAATAGTAGCTACAAAGAAAAAAATTGTAGTTAGGAAACAATCAGAAATAAAAGCTGATGCTGAAAAAGCAATTGAAAAAAAATCACAAGATTTAGAAAAAAATCAAAATATTAAATCAAGTGACAAGAAGTCTAAAAATATAGTTCAAAAAATTGAAGTCATTAAAAGAGCTGATAGGCCTAAGTTTGAAAGACCACAAAATCAAAAACCATTTGTTAAAAGTAATAATTCTGCTAGCTCAAATAATTGAGGTGGTAAATTTACTGCTAATAAGAATTTTTCAAGACCAACTAACTCATCTAATAATAAAGATTTTAATTGAAATAAAGAATCAAATAAAGAATGAGTTTCTAATAATTTTAAACAAAACAATAACTTTAAATCTCCTATATCAGTTGATGATTCTAATTCTTTTGCTTCTAAAAAATCTTTTCCAAATAATAAAAATGTTTCTAAATCTAAACAAAAATTAAAAGATGAAGAGGCATCAAAAAAACCAAAATTATCTACATTTGGTAAAACTAGATGAAAAGTTAGATTTACACAAGAAGAAGATTTAGTTTTTACTAGGTCTAATAAGATGCAAAAACTTAAAAAAGAAGAAAAAAAGGCTGAGGATATAAAACAAAATCTTGTTGATAGAAAATGAGAATTAGTTATTATATCAGACTTTTTGTCTGTAAAAGAATTATCTGAAAAAATCGGTATAGCTTTACCTAAGCTTATTGCTGAATTCATGAAAAATTGAATGATGGTAAATTTGAACTCAAAAGTTGATTTTGAAACTGCAAGTATAATTTCTGACGCATTTGAAATAAAACTGGAAAGAGAAAATGCTCTATGAGCTAGTGTTGAAGATATTATTTTATGAGATATTTCTTCATTTTTAGCAGAAGATGATCCTACAAAACTTATATCTAGATCTCCGGTTATATCTATAATGTGACATGTTGATCACTGAAAAACTTCACTTTTAGACTATATAAGAAAATCAAAAGTTGCATCAGGAGAAGCCTGAGGAATAACTCAAAGTATTTGAGCTTATCAAGTTGAGCTTGATAATTGAAATATAACATTTCTTGATACTCCAGGTCATGAGGCATTTACAGTTATGAGAGCTAGATGAGCAAAATCAACAGATATTGCTATATTGGTTGTTGCTGCTGATGAATGAGTTAAGCCTCAAACAATAGAAAGTATTAGTCATGCTCGTGAAGCAAATATACCAGTTATAGTTGCAATTAATAAAATGGATAAGGTTTGAGCTAATCCAGATCATGTTAAATGACAATTAGCAGAACATTGACTTGTTGCTGAAGATTGGGGATGAGATACTCCAATGGTTCCGGTTTCTGCACATACTTGATTTTGAATCGATGATTTATTAGAAATAATATTGCTTGTTGCTGAAATGAAAGAGCTTAAATCAAATCCTGATAGAAATTGAGTTGCTACTGTTATTGAATCACATTTAGATTGAAATCTTTGACCTGTTGCTACTGTTTTAATAAATACTTGAACTATTAATTCTTGAGATAATATAGTTTGTCAAGATTCTTATTGAAAAGTAAAAATATTAAAAAATTATCAAAATCAAAAAGTTAAATTTGCAAAACCAGGAGAACCTGTTTTAATTGTTTGACTTGATAGAGTTGTTGATGGTTGAGATATATTGCAAGTTGTAAATACTTCTGATATAGCAAAAGAAAAAGCGATAGAATATAAGGTTGTATTAGAAAAACAAAAGAAAGGTTGATCTTCTTGATTAGAACTTCTTATGTCTAGAATAAAATCCGGTAATTTAAAACAATTAAAAATAATTTTAAAAGCAGATACTAATTGATCTCTTGAAGCTATAAAAGCTGCCTTAGTAAAATTATCTACTCCTGAAACTACTGTTTCTATAATTCATGCTTGAGTTTGATCAATCACAGAATGAGATATATTGATGTGACAATGAAGTCAAGCTATACTTGTTTGATTTAGTGTTTGAGTATTGCCAACAGCAAAATCAACTTTAGAATCATCAAAAGTAGAGTTTATTTCAAGTGATATTATTTATCATATTACTGAAAAGATAGAAAAAATAGTAACTTGAATGCTTGATCCAAAAGAGATTGAAGTATTACTTTGAAAAGCTAAAATAGGATGAATATTTTTTACTGATAAGAAATTTATGATTGTTTGACTTATTGTTCAAGCTGAAAATAAAGTAGAAAATAATTGTTTGGTTAGAATTATCAGAAAGAAAAAAATGATTTGAAATTGAAAAATAGATTCTTTAAAACAATGAATGCTTGAAGTTAAAGAAGTAGAATGACCAACTGAGTGTTGAATTAAGCTTAATACTAATATAGTTGTTGAAGTTTGAGATGAGTTGGAAATATATAAACTTGAAATACAAAAATAGGATTTTTATCCTATTTTTTTGTTTTTAAGTTTATTTATGTTATTATAGTTTAAAATTACATTATTAATTTGTTTTTATGAATATTTTAAATGGAATAAAATTATTGTCTGATTTAAGTAAAAAAGATTTAGAAAATCTTAGTCTTTTTTGTCAATTAAAAAAAATGAAAAAATGAGAAATTTTATTTAAAGAATGAGATGAGGCTAATGCAATGTATATTTTAAAAAGTTGAAATTTCGAAATAAGAAAAAGGATTAATTGAAGTGATGTAATATTATGAAATGTTGAAGCAGAAGAAATACTTTGAGAAATGGCTTTGTTTTGAAATGATAATAAAAGAATGGCAACAGCAATAAGTAAAGAAGATAGTGAACTTGTGACAATTTTATCTTTTTCTATTAAAGATTTGGCTAATAAGAATCCAATTTTGCTTGAAAAAATAAAAGATATTATAAATGATAGGATAATAGATAATAAAATCGTCGAGACAACTTTAAATTAATTTTTAAATAAATGGCTTTATAGTCAAGTTAAAAATAACTAAATGCAAAAAGTAAAAAAAAGATTTGCATTTAGTTATTTTTTGTATACAATGCTGTCACATTTTTGTTATTTTATTGACTAAATTTATGTCAAACAAAGAAGATAAAATCGAGGTAGAATGAACCATAATTAAGGCTCTACCTGGTCTGGTATTTGATATTCAATTACCAGAAGAGTTTTGATGAACAATTATCCAAGGTTATCTTAGTTGAAAGATGAGAAATAATTTTATAAAACTTATCGAATGAGATAAAGTTTTAGTTGAATTATCTCCTTATGATTTAACAAAAGGAAGGATAGTTTTTAGACAAAAATAGTTTTTCCCAGTGTTTTTATAAAAACCGGAAAATATTTTAATTGATTACTTATTTTGGTTATGAAAGTAAGACCATCTGTAAAACCAATTTGTGACAAATGTAAGATTGTTAGAAGAAATGGTATTGTCAGAGTTATTTGTAGCGTAGAACCAAAACACAAACAAAGACAAGGATAATTACAATCTTATAAAACTATTTTATATTTAATTATATAATAAATAATATGGCAAGAATTGCTTGAGTAAATTTACCAAATGGTAAACATGTTGAAATAGCTTTAACATACATATATGGTATAGGAAGAGCTGCTTCAAACGAAATCTTAGAAAAGGTTTGAATTGAAAAAACAACTAAAATAGAAACTATTTCAGAAGCTGATTTAGATAAAATCAGAGATGAAATAAAAGAAAATTATGTTGTTGAATGAGATCTAAGAAGATTAATTGCTGGTAATATTAAAAGATTACAAGAAATTAATTGTTATAGAGGTCAAAGACATAGAAAAAGACTTCCAGTTAGAGGGCAAAGTACAAAAACTAATGCTAGAACTAGAAAAGGTAAATCGACAGCTATTGCTGGTAAAAAGAAATAATATTTTTTCTTTAACTATGTATAATATTTAAAAATTTAATTTATATTATGGCTAAAACTACTATTAAAAAAAGTAAAAAAACTAGACAAATAATCCCTCATGGGCAAGCTCATATAAATGCTACATTCAATAATACTATAGTTAGTATTACTGATGAAAAAGGTAGTGTTTTAACTTGGTCATCTGGTGGTTCAGCTGGTTTTAAAGGTGCTAGAGAAGCTACTCCATATGCTGCACAAGTTGTAGCAGAACAAGCTATTTCAAAAGCAAAAACACTTCATTCTATTGAATCTGTTGATGTTTATGTAAAATGAATAGGTATAGGAAGAGAACAAGCTATTAGAGGTTTAATCTCTGGTGGAGTTGATTTAAAAGCTATTTTTGATATAACTCCAGTTCCACACAATGGATGTAGAAAGAAAAAAGTAAGAAAATTATAATTCTTACGTTTATAAAAACTAAATAAACAATTTTTTAAATTTTAAATTTTAAATTTAATTATGAGGTATACTTGACCAAAGAAAAAACTTTGTAGAAGAGAAGGTGTAAATCTATTTGGTACTGAAAAATATGATTTAACTGACTCAAAAAGAGCTCCTCTAAGAAGTAGAAAAGCTAGTGAGTTTGGTACTCAATTGAGAAAAAAACAAATGGCTAAAAGAATGTTTGGATTATCTGAAAAACAATTCGCTTCTTATTTTAAAAAAGCTCAAAATTCAAATAGTGTATGAACTACTTGAGATAAAATGTTACAATTATTAGAATTAAGATTAGATAATGTAGTTTATAGAGCAAATTTTGCTAGAACTAGAACTCAATCTAGACAATTCGTTAATCATGCACATTTTACATTAAACGGTGTTAAAGTTGATGTTCCATCAATCGCTGTAAAAGTTTGAGATGTTATCGCTTTAAGAGATAAATTAAAAGAATCTGCTTTATATAAATCATTATTAGAAGAATTAGAAGAATTTTCTAAAGCTAATAAAGGTAAAGTTACTGCTTGTAAATGGATTGATGTTGATTCAAAAAAATTAACAATAACTATATTAGCATTACCTGGTAAAGAAGACTTTGACCAAATAATTGATATCCAAAAAATAGTTGAGTTCTACTCAAAATAATAAATACTAGTTTATGTTATTTTTGTAATCAATTTAAAATATGCACATTATTCATAATACAATAGGAGTTCCTAAAATTACTCAAAAAGATTTAGATAGTACTACTTCTTCTTTCATTGTAGGGCCTTTACCAAAATGATATGGTGTAACTTTAGGGAATTCTCTTAGAAGAATACTTTTATCTTCAATACCTTGAACAAAAGTAACTTGAATAAAAGTAAAAGGAGTAAATCATGAATATTCAACACTTCCATGAGTTAAAGATTCAATAATAGATATAATGTTAAATCTTAAATGATTGGTTTTAGCAAAAAGTGATATTTGAGTAGAGTGGTTAAAATTAAATAAAACAAAATCTTGAAAAGTAACAGCTGCTGATATTAAAACTTCAGCTTGAATAGAAATAATAAATAAAGATTTATATATTACTGAAATTGATCAAGATGGTTTAGAATTGGATATTGATATTAGAATTGAAAAATGAGTTTGATATTTAACTCAAGAAGAGTTATTAGAAAGAGAAGAAGATGTAGAAGTTTTACTTGTAGATACTAACTTTTCACCTGTATTAAATGTAAAATATGATATAGAGAAAGCTAGATTCTGAGACATGATTAACTTAGACTCTTTAGAAATGACTATAACTACTGATTGATCAATAACACCTGTAAACGCATTAAAATTTTCTTGAGATATGTTAACTTCATACTTTTCAATATTTAATGAAGAAGCATTACAAGTAGAATGACAATTCATTTCTAATGTAAAAGAATTAATATCAAGAGAAAAAGAAGAAGTTCAAGAAGAGTTAGAAAAGGAAACTTATACTCCAATTGAAATTATGTGATTATCTCCTAGAACATTAAACGCTTTAATAAATTGAGATATACTTTCAATTGAAAAGTTAACAAAATGTACTGAAACAAAACTTTCTTCAATCAAATGATTTGGTAAGAAGGCTATGACTGAAATTAGATCATCTTTAGCTGAAAGAGGTTTAAAACTTTTAGGTGATGACTAATATATCTAATTAATAATTTTTTATAAAAATGAGACATAGAGTTAGAAAAAACTTAAAGTTCAACAATAAAAGTTTCTCACATAGAGATGCTATGGAAAGAAACCTATTAACATCTTTTTTCTTACATAAATCTATACAAACTACAGAAAAAAAAGTTAATTTAATCGTTCCTATGATTGATAAATTAATCAATGTAGTTAATACAAAAGATGAAATGAACGCTATTAGATATGCAATGAAATATCTATATACAAAGGAAGCAAGTCTTGAATTATTCAAAAATGTTGCTCCAAAATATAAAGGAAACAAAACTTCTGGTTTTACTAGAGCTACTACTGTTAAATACAGAGATGGTGATGCTGCTAAATTAGTTAAATTAGAATTAGTTTAATATTTACTTAAGTTTAATTAGACATGAAAACTATTACTCCAACACAATTAACAGGTGCTGAAAGAAAATGGTATGTAATTGATGCTCAAGATCAAACTCTTTGAAGATTGGCTACTAAAATAGCAGTTATCTTAAAAGGTAAAAATAAAGCTTCATTTGCACCTCACATAGATAATGGAGATTACGTTATAGTAACTAATTGTGATAAATTTGCTGTTACTGGTAAAAAATTAACAGATAAAATGTATTACAGACATAGTGGTTACTTAGGTGGTCTTAAAGAAATTTCTTTAGAAGATTTATTAGAGAAAAAACCAACTAAAGCTTTAGAATTAGCTGTATCTGGTATGCTTCCAAAAAATAAATTAAGAAAAGAAATGTTATCTAGATTAAAATTATTTACTTGAGTTGAACATACATATGTTGCTCAAAAACCTGAACTTATAAAATAATTAAAATTATTTATGGCAAATAAATATACTTATAACATTTGAAAAAGAAAAACTGCATCTGCTCAAGTTAAATTATTTGAGGGGAAAGGTGAAGACAAAATTAATGGTAAAAAAACTTCAGAATATATCACAAGAACTGATTTATTTGATGTTGTTTATTCTCCATTAAAAGCTTGTAAAGCTAAAGATGAGTTTTATTTTGAAGTAGAAATCGTTGGTTCTTGAATATCAGCTCAAGCTGATGCAATTAGACTAGGATTATCTAGAAATCTTGCTGAAAAAAATGAAGGATTTAAAAAAATCTTGAAAGCTGCTTGATTTTTAACTAGAGATGCTAGAAAAGTTGAAAGAAAAAAACCAGGACAAAAGAAAGCGAGAAAATCTCCATCTTGGTCAAAAAGATAGTTTTCTATCTTTGTTCATTATCTGATTTAATCAGCTAATAAAGTGAATTAATAAATTATTATCTGACTTAGATCGGATAATGACAAAATATATTTAATTTATAAATATTGTAGAAATGCCTACTATAAATCAATTAATTAAAAGAAAAAGAAAATCTCCAGCTTCTAAAAGTAAATCACCTGCTTTACAAGTGATTAGAAACTCTATTAGAAAAACAACTGTTGAGATTGATGGAGGGTGTCCTCAAAAAAGAGGGGTTTGTGTTAAAGTAACTACAATGACTCCTAAAAAACCTAACTCAGCTTTAAGAAAAGTTGCTAGAGTTAGATTAACTAATTGATATGAAGTAAATGCTTACATCTGAGGTGAATGACATAATCTTCAAGAACACTCTGTAGTTGCTATTAGAGGTTGAAGAGTTAAAGATTTACCATGAGTAAGATATCATATCGTTAGAGGTTTACTAGATTCTGAATGAGTAAAAAACAGAAAACAAGGTAGATCATTATATGGTGCTAAAAGACCAAAAAAATAGAAAGATTTTATAAATAAAATGGAGTAAGTTTAACAATTACTGAAAAATACCATTTTATTTAATTATATTTACTAATTGTTATTAACAATGAAACAAACTGAACAATCAATGTTTGAAAAATTTACAAACTATGTAATGCTTCATGGTAAAAAAAGTGTTGCTATTAAAATTATGGATGATACTTTTGAAGAAATAAAAGCTAAAGGACAAAAAAATCCAAAAGCAATTTTTGATAAAGCTATAGAAAATATTATTCCTAAAATTGAAGTAAGACCAAAAAGAGTTTGAGGTTCTATTTACCAAGTTCCACAAGAAGTTAAACCAAAAAGACAATTGTTTTTAGCTTCAAAATGGATTATAGATTCAGCTAGAAGTAAAAAAGGTGCTTCTTTTTCTAAATTTTTAGCTAATGAATTAATAGAAGCTGCTAACGAAACTGGTAATGCTTATAAGAAAAAATTAGAAGTTTATAAAATGGCTGAAGCAAATAAAGCTTTCGCTAGATTTGCAAACAAATAATATAAATATTTTTAATTCATAATTTACTAAAAATGGCTCACAAGAAAGCTCAATGATCAACTGCCAATGGTAGAGATAGTAATGCCAAAAGATTAGGTGTGAAATTATTTGGTGGTCAAAAAGCTACATCAGGTAGTATACTTGTAAGACAAAAAGGTAATAAATTTTGGCCAGGAGAATGAGTTTCTCAAGGACATGATTTTACTTTATTTGCTACAAAAGAAGGTGTTGTTAATTTTTCTGAAAAGAAAAGAAAAAGATATGATGGTAGAACATTTGTTGATACATATATATCAATTGTATAATTTTATAAAAAGTCAATATTTATATTGACTTTTTATTTTTTTATGTATAATAAAATTGTAAAATATATAAAAGTAGTTCTTGAAATGAACTTTATTCAAGTGATGGATATAGCCTTAAACCAAAAGTACACTATAAAATAGTGCAACTTGAAAAATGCTAAAAATAGCAAGTTTTACGATCAAATAAAAAAGATATGCTTCGCATATCTTTTTTATTTGATTATTTCTCATGGCATTGTAAAAGTATCATTTTCAATTATTCTACCAGGCATACTATATGATTTTATTCATGTTTTTACATTGTCTCATATAATTATTCAAAGTTTTCTTAACTTACTATCAATAAGTTCTCATTTTACCATTACTTTTATATTTTTATTGTCATGTCTTAGGTTTGCACTTATAAAACCTCATCATATATTTACATTATTTCAGATAATACTATCTCATATATAACTTAGATGAGAAACATGACTATTGTCTCATAAGCTACAATTTTTGATTTCTACTGCATTTCCAATTTTGCAATTTTCTCAAAAAGTACTATTTCATCTTATATATGCATTTGGTCAAATAGAAGAATTTTTTCATATATAAACATTTCATTCTATGTATGTTCAACTTTTAATTATAGCTCACTCTTCTATTATAACATTTCATTTTATAGTAACATTTTTTTCAACTTTTCATTTTATCTTTGATTTTTTTAACTTATTTAAAAATATTGAATTTGCATTAAGAATATCCCAAGGGTATCATACATCAATAAATTCATTTTTTATTTCTATTGCTTTTAAATCATATTTATTAGCAAATACATTTAATGCATCTGTTATCTCATATTCTCATCTTTTAGATAGTTTTATATCATCTACTATTTGAAATATTTGAGAGTTCAATTTATAAACTCATAAATTTGCCAAATCTCATATAAATTTTTCAGGTTTTTCTACTATTTCCAATATCTTATTTTCATTATCTACCTTAAATATACCATATTTTTCTGGTGTTTGAACTTTTTTTACTAATACTCAATATCATTTTAATTTTATTATTTCTTTTAAATCATCTTTATCAAATATAGAATCTCAATTTAAAATTAAAACTTCCGTATCTAGTTTTAATCATTTTATTGCTGCTCAAGTTCATTTTTCGTCATTTTGTAAATGATATTTTATTGGAACTCATTTAAAATTATTTCAGAAATAACTTTCAATTATTTCTGCTTTATATTTTACAACTATTATTATTTCTTTTACATACTTATAAATATGTTCTATATTATGCTCTAAAATAGGTTTTCAAAATATTTTTATCATTGGTTTTGGTATAGTATTTGTCAATGGTCTTAGTCTACTACCTTCTCATGCTGCTAAAATTATCGCTTTCATAAGTATTTTTTTAAGATATATTTTTTTTATTTTAAGCTTTTAATTTTTTTTGTAAAGTTTGCTTTAAAAAAATGATTTTTCTCTTGATTTAATCATAAAAAAAAGTATACTACAAGTATATTTTATGGCTTAAAATAAAGTAAAAATATGTCAGAAAAAGAAGATTTAAATATCTCTTGAGAGGATGAAAATAATTCTCTTGAAGGAGAACAAACTTTACTTGTTATTCCTAGCAATATTGTTTATGAATGAGATAGTAATAGAAATATAAGAACTGAAATGGAAACTTGTTATTTGGATTATGCTATGAGTGTTATCGTTTCAAGAGCACTTCCAGATATAAGAGATTGATTTAAACCTGTTCATAGAAGAATACTTTTTTCTATGCATGAGCAATGATTAAAATCAAGTGCTAAGTTTAGAAAATCTGCAACTGTTGTCTGACATGTACTTTGAAATTATCATCCACATGGTGATAGTTCTGTTTATGAAGCTATGGTTCGTATGGCTCAAGATTTTTCTTTGAGATATCCTTTGGTTCATGGTCAAGGTAACTTTGGTTCTATGGACTGAGATAGTGCCGCAGCTTATAGATATACTGAAGCTAAGATGACTAAATTGGCTGAATATATGCTTGCTGATATAGAAAAAGAAACTGTTGATTTTAGAGATAATTTTGATACTACAAAACAAGAACCATCTGTTATGCCCACTCGTATTCCTAATTTACTTATGAACTGAGTAATGGGTATTGCAGTAGGTATGGCTACAAATATTCCTCCACATAATTTAACAGAATTATTAAATGCAATAGAATTTCTATTAAAGAGTAATGATATAGAAGAAATAACTGTTGAAGATTTGATGCAATATGTAACTTGACCTGATTTTCCAACAGGATGAATTATTTATGATAGAGAAGCTATTTTAACAGCATATTCTACAGGTAGAGGTTCTATTCCAGTTAGATGAGTTGCAAAAATAGAAGAAAATAAAAAATGAAGAAGTGTTATCAATATAAGTGAAATACCTTATGGTCTTAACAAATCTAGTTTTGTAGAAAAAATTGCTGATTTAGTAAGAGATAAAAAAATAGTTGGTATTTCTGATTTAAGAGATGAATCAAATAAAGATAGTGTTAGAATAATAATTGAAATAAAAAAGGATGCATTTCCTAAAAAAATATTGAATCAATTATACAAATTAACACCACTTCAAACTAGTTTTGGTTTTAATATGATTTCTCTTTGAGAAAGATGAAGACAACCTAGATTATATAATTTAAAAGACTTTTTAGTTGCTTTTATTGAACATAGAAAAGAAGTTGTTACTAGAAGAACGATTTATGAATTAAAAATTGCTGAAGCTAGAGCTCATATTTTAGAATGATTAAAAATAGCATTAGACAATATTGATGAAGTAATTAAAACAATTAGAGCAGCTTATGATGATGCTGAAGTTCAATTGATGAATAGATTCAACCTTTCTCAAATTCAAGCTGAAGCTATAGTTGAGATGAAACTTAGAAGATTACAAGGACTTGAAAAAGAAAAAATCGAAAATGAATTAGCTGAGAAATTGGCTTTAATTATGGATTTAAATGATATTTTAGTAAAACCTGAAAGAGTAGTTGCTATTATTTTAGAAGAATTAACTGAAATAAGAGAAAGATTTGGTGATGAAAGAAGAACTCAAGTTAATGCTTGAAAAATAGGTGAATTTAATCCAAAAGATACTATTCCAAATGAAGAAGTATTTGTTGTACTTAGTAAAAATAGTTATATAAAAAGATTAAAAGCTGATAGTTTTAGAACTCAAAGAAGAGGTTGAAAATGAGTTACAACTTGAGCAAAAGAGGATGATGAAATTAAATTAATTATTCCAACTCAAAATCATAGTGATTTATTGTATTTTACTTCAAAAGGTAGAGTATTTACTCTTCCTGCTTATGAGATTCCTGAAACAAATAGAATCGCAAAATGACAACCTGTTATAAATTTCATAGCATTACAAAAAGATGAAGAAATAGCTGCTATCATGGATATAAGTAAAGAAAAAAGTAAATATTTATTCTTTGTTACAAAATGATGAACAGTAAAAAAATTGGATATGTCTGAAGTTAAGAATATCAGATCTAATTGATTAAGAGTTTTATGAGTAAAAGAAGATGATGAACTTTCTTGGGTTAAAACTACTTCTTGAGAAGATTCTATATTTATAGCTACAAGAGAGTGAAAAGCTATACAATTTCATGAAGAAGATGTTAGACCAATGTGAAGAAATGCATCATGAGTTAGATGAATATTAATTAAATGAGATGATGAAGTTATAGAAGTTTCTATAGTTTGAGCAGATAAAGAATATGTTTTCATAGTTACTGAAAATGGTATGTGAAAACTTAGTTCTATAGATGAATATAGAAATCAAAAAAGATGAGGTTCAGGAGTAAAAGCTATGTCTGTAACAGCTAAAACTGGTAAACTTATCTCTGCAACTATGCTTAGTGAAGAAGATAGAAAAACTAGTGATGTTATACTTATATCTAAATGATGACAAACTATAAGGTTAAATATAAAATGAATAAGACCAACTTCTAGAGTTACTCAATGAGTAATTTTAACTAAATTAAAAGATGGAGATGATAGTGTTGTAAGAGCATCTATCGTTAAAGAATGAGAAGAAGAAGTTGATGAATAATAAAAAAACTCCACTAGGGAGTTTTTTTATTTCAAAGAATTAGAGAATTCAGTAATAGCAAAGAAAGGCCTTCAAGAAATAAATTTTTTAAAGAAAGCTTCAGATATTTTAGAATTACCTC
>JABWCI010000016.1 GCA_013368515.1 Candidatus Altimarinota bacterium
AGCAATTTTATACTACTTATTTTTATATTTTTTCAAGTATATTTTTCCCTTTAAATTCATATTAAAGTGACATTAAAACTATATTAAAATTTTTTAGTCATTTTATGGCTTATGTAAAAGACAAAAAAAAATAGAGTATAAAAACTCTAATTTTTTCTTTTATCTTTTTTTTACTTCTTCTTTTTTCTCTTTTACTTCAAGTCACAATTTTTCTAGATTTTTTCTTACTACATTTGACCATTGAGTGTTGAAAAAAATCCTTTCCAATTTTATGAGTTTCCATTTTATTGGATTATTATTATCTAGAGATCTAGTTATTTTATACAACATATCACAATTTATCTTTCAATCTCCAGTTTTTACCTCTTTAAGCTGAGATTCATTTAAAGTTGATATATTTAAAATAAGCTGTTTAGATGGGTATTTCCCAAATATATCAAAATAAATTTTTGTAAATTTACTTACTTCATCACTAGTTAAAAGAGAATTATTATACTCCAATAATTTTTTTATTTTAGAATCAACATGTATATCTCAGGCTTTTGCTCAAATCATTTCTTCAAAATGAATTTGTACTTCTACAAGATTTCATGATTTCAATAATATATTTGCCTTTATATCTCTATAACCTGATTTTTTTTCAGGATTTGAAAAAAGATGTCAAGCTGCATTTTCAAAAGATATATTTTCTACTATTTCACTATCTTTTAAATTAGCTACTCATTTAAGTATAAAATATAGTGAATCTTCGTCTGTTCAATCAAGTTTTCAAATAAGTCTAAATCTATTTAAGTCTCATATCTTATGAAAATCTCAAACATATTCTTTAACTAATTTTATAATAATTCTTCAAAAATCTTTTTCTGGTCAGATACTATTTCAAAGCCTCAAATCATAAGAACTACTATTTAATCAAATATCAGAAAATATGTGAGCTACATCATACATATCCTTTTTTGATATTTCTTGCATTTTTTCAAGTGTTCAAATCTTTGTTTTGATAAATTTTAATCAAGGAATTAATTTGATAATTCTATCTTTATCTACAACTTTTATTTTTGATAAATCATTTGGTAAAACTTCTATTTCTTGTAAAAACTTTATATAATCTCATCATTGTGATTTTATAGGTTTTCAGTTCAATACATTGATACAAGCATCAATTGCATTATTTAGATAATCAAGAGATTCCTTCAAACTTGATTTTTCTCAAGGAGAATAAAATCTAGTTATATCTTTAAATAAATATTTTCAAATCTTAAACTTTGATATCTCTAAATTTCATCTAGATAAATCATTGAAGATAAAATCTATTTGTAATCAAATATTAACAGCAGAAAGATTGTAAAATTCTCATTTTGTTTTTATGTCAGCAACACTATCTATTTCTCACTTATTATATAAATCTCATAGTATATCTAAAAGAATATCAGGTTTTTGTGGCTTAATAATAGTTTTATAATTTCAGTTTGTTACTATAAATTCATACCATTCAAATAAAAATACCAATTTATCTAAATCATAATTTATTAAATCAATCAATTTTAAAGATTTTTTTGATTTGAAAAACTCGACTTTAGCAAAAACACTCTCTTTGTCATATTGATAAAATTCACAAAAATTTCATATAAGTGTTTTAATAGATGGATGACTAAACTTTAAAGAATTTGGAAATTTAATCTCTCATTTTTCAAGAAATAATACTTTGTTAAAAAAGAAAAGATATTTTTGCTTTGTTGATAATGATTGCCAATCAGTTGAGTTTATATTTTGTATTTTGAGACTATCAAACTTTTCTTTTCATGCTCATACTACATTTGAATGCTCTTTATTATGTCATTTTTTATGTGGTAGATTATTTATAAATAACTCCAGATTTTTTTCATCTCACGATATAAGTAAAAACTCTCTAAATGTATGATTATCAGTTTTAAATGAATAATCATTTGATATTAATCATAGGTTTTTAAGAGTAACAAGTAATCAATTAAGTATAACAAAAGCATTTGATATTTCTAAAAGTCTATTATGTAAATCTATATTTAACTCAATAGTTTTATCATACACTTTTTTTAAAGCTCTAAATGTAATTTCAATTTCTTTTTTTGAAACTTCCTCTCTTATTTCAAGTCTAGATTTTGTTCAAAGTATACGATATTTTTCATCTGTTTTTTCTATTATACTTCTATATGTTCTAGTATAAACATCATCTATACTTGTTGGTTTATGTCAAACTCTCAAAATAGATTTTCTTGTTTCTTCTTCATCTTTTTGAAATATTTTCTGATTTTTTATAAATAAAACTTCTCTTTCTTTTAGAGTTTCTAAATCTAGTTTTAATAATCTAGAAAATAAACTTAAACTAGTTTTATCTCAATATATAAAAAGTAATATTAAAAGTTTTTTAAATGTTTCTTTTATAAGTAATTCAATTTCTTTTTTTGATTTTCATTCTTTATTTTGATAAATAAATTCGACCAAAACTGGTAAATATATCATTATATTTTTCTCAAGTTTAGATACAACCTTAAATTCTTTTAATGTATACTCATCAAAATATGAGCTTAAAATACTTAAATCTCATCTTCTTTCTAATAATCTTTCAAAATAAATAAATAAATCTCTTTGTAAGCTAGTATATCAAGGACTTTCAGTATTAACAACCGAAGAATGTTCTATAAGATCGGCTATCTGTGTTGAAATAGTTGCTGATGTAACTAAAATTTTTTTATTTTTTCATCAATCTTCTCATCAATTTTCTAAATCTAAATGGAAAAGGGAATTTCATTTTTTATTCATAAATATTCTATCTCATAATATATATTGTATAATTATAACATATAAATACAAAAAAAACAAGATTATAATCTTGTTTTTTTTATTCAGTTTTTAATTTTTCTTGTTCTTCTTTCTCCCTTTTTATATCAAGTATAGATTTAGAAAAAAATCATATTATCTTTCTTTCTACTTTTTTATTCAATATATCATCTCATCTCCATGTAAAAACTACAACTATATGACCAAAATTGGTTCTATCAAAAGAAATCCTATAAAAATCATTTGTATTTGTAATTGAGGAAAGTTTATTATGTAAAAATTTTAATAATATAGTATTTTCAACTTCCTCTAAAAATTTCATAACATCAATTCAAGAATCATCTCTAATTGTTATTTCAAATCTATGTATAAAATTATCCGCTGTTATATCTTTTGTTACGTTCTCCTTTAATATATTTATATGAGGAATAAAAATAGGTTTTTGCTTAAATATTCATTCTTTAGTCATTGGTAATAATTCTATGTATAGAGGACTAATTCTAGCAACTTGTCAATATACATCATTTCAAAACTTTATTATATCTCATATTTTAAATCTTTGTAAAACAACTACACTTCATATAAATGATCATATTAAATGAGAATTAATTACAAGTAAATATCATGAAATAAATATAAGAAAAATAGAAAGTTGAGGATATAAGTAAAAGAAAAACCAAATAAGAAAAATAATATATATAAAAAGTAAAAAGAAGTTTATATATATGTTTTTTTTAGAATCTATTTTTCAATTTTTAGAAAGATTTCTAGTTACAAAATATATAAATATAGATACGAGAGTAAAAAATATAAATATATATATTTTAATACTTTTTTCTTTATTTTCAGTTTCTTCTAGTTTTGCTTTTTCAGCTATATATCTATCAAGAAGTAAATCAATTTTTTCAGAATTAATTTCATTTTCTTTTATAGAATTATTTAATTCTTCTACAAGTTCCTTTTTAAGTCTTATTTCATTATTGTATTTATCAAGTATAGCTTCAAATTCGCTACTATCTTCTACATTTAGTTTTATTTCATTATTCATAGAAATAACTTCTTGTTCGAGTTTTTCTATATCTGAAATAAGTTTGTTTTTAGTATCATTATTTAAAGTATTTCATACCTTTAACTGATCTAGTCTAGTTTTTAAACTAGATATTTCAGTTTCCAATTTTCATCAACTAATAAGCTCTAGAAGTCTGTTTTTCCTCTGAGTAAAAGCATCAATGATTATATTATTTTCAGCAGTAACAGACTCATTTGCAAAAGCAAAATGAGGGAAAAAAGTTAAAAACAAAAAAGTTATAACTATAATTTTTTTTAAAATCTTACTCATAATATTTACTATATAAATTTATTAAATAACTATTTCTCATTTCAATACATATCTATCAAGCTCGATAATTTTTACATTGACTATATCTCAAATAGAAACATTATCTGCAATAAAATATACCTCTTTAAAATTTCTAGTTCTACCGAAAAAGTATTCATCTTTTTGTCATGAAATAAGTATTTCTTCTATTTTTCAAAGCATAGAAGTATTTCTTTTTGTTATTGATTTTAGCAATTCTTCATTTAATAGATGCCATCTATTAGCCTTAACTTCATCACTTACATCATCTGGATATATTTTGCTTGCAATAGTTCATGTTCTAACACTATATCTAGCATTGTATGTAAAATCAAATTCACATTCTTTAAATGCTTTTATAGTTTCATCAAACATATATTCTGTCTCTCCACTAAATCATACAATTATATCTGTAGAAATAGAAAAAAATGGGTCACGACTTCTTAAATAATCAACTTGTTTTTTAAAATCTTGATAAGTATGTTTTCTATTCATTCTTTTAAGCATATCATTACTTCCAGATTGTAGTGCAAAATGTAAGTAATTACAAGTTTTTTTCAAATCAAAATGCGCGTCTAATATATCCTGAGTCATATCATGAGGATTACTTGAAGTAAATCTAATTCTATCAAGTCATTCTATTTTATCTAATTCTTCAAGTAAGTTTCTAAATGGCGATTTTCAAAGTCATTCATTCCATTTTCATTTTTCTTCATTCCAATATTTTCTATCTACGAATTGTTTTCAATAAGAGTTAACATTTTGTCATACAAGAGTTATTTCCTTTGCTCATGATAAAACTGCTTCTTTTGCCTCATTAACTATATCTTCTATACTTCTAGAGTTTTCTTTTCATCTAGTATATGGAACTATACAAAAAGTACAATAATTATCACAACCAGTTTGAATAATAATAGTAGCAGAAAAATTGCTTTCTCTTAATTGTTTTGATTTTAGATAATCATCAAATTTATAATCACTTCATATTGATTCATTATAAATATGAGTCAGCATTAAAGGTAAAAATTTTATATCTTCTATCCTAAGTACAAAATCTATTTTATTGTTATTTCTAGGAAAAAGTTTATCGTCATTGTTAAATATTTCTTTTGAATCATTTAATGTATTTATTTTTTTACTATTATTTTTATCTCTTTTATATCAATCTAGATATTTTCCATCTAAACCAGTTTTTCTAACCATACATCAAGTAATTCAAACTTTTATATGTTTATTTTTATCAATTCTTTTTTCATTTTCTTTATGAATTTCTTCAATAAATCAAAAAACCTTATCTTCTCATTTTTGTCTTACACTACAAGTATTAAAAACAACTAAATCAGCATCTAACCAATTAGTAGTTATCATAAATCAAGACTGCAATAAAATCATATTTATCTTTTCACTATCGGCTTGATTCATCGCACATCAAAATGTCTTTATATAATATTTTCTCACTTCTATTTTAAATTATTAATTAAATAAAAAGACATTTTATTGTCTTTTTAGTACAAATCTGAAGTTATTCTACTTTCTTCTGGTAGTATTTGATTCATATATTTACTGCCCTTTCTTTTATCATAAGTATTTTCAACAATTCAATCTATGGTTTCAAAAGCAAATTGTCATATTCTCATACCAACATAAAGTGCAATTGGTAACTCATTTATATTTGTCATTTCAAGAGTAATTGTACCTTCAAAACCTGGATCAATAAATCCTGCAGTGGAATGAATTATAACTCATAATCTTCATAAACTACTTCTTCATTCACATCTTGCAACTAAGTCATAAGGTATTTTTATCTTTTCCATAGTAACTCAAAGAACAAAATCACCTGGATGAAGTACAAATTTATCTCAATCATTTAAAGTAATAGTTTCTATATGTTCTTTATCAAATCATGTTCTTGAATCTATAACAGTTTGTCTTGATTTTCTATAAATTTTAAAAGTAGTTCATAATCTAAAATCTAAACTTGCTGGTCAAATTTGTTCATTTATATCATAATTTCATAAAGAAATAACTTCTAAACTACCATCTTTTAATCTTTGTTTTATTTTTGAATCTGCCAATATCATAATATACTAATTATTATTTAAACTACCTGAAAAAACATTATTAATTGATTGTGAAACATCACTTATTGTATCTGCAGTATCTTTTATAGTATTAACTCAAGTTTCTATTTGAATTTTTGTTTCATCTATAGATCACTTTATCTCACTATATGTACTTGCAGCTCAACTTAAAGTTACTCTGACATCGTCTAAAGTATTTTTTACTTGATTTACAGAATCTAGTGCATCCTTTGTTTTTGTTTCTGCTCATTTTTTAACTTCATCTATAGTATTTAAAAATTGATCTTTTGATGGTATATTTGTATATGTATCATCCATATTTGATTTTAATGTTCTGATTTTCTCATTTAATCAATCAAATCAAAAACTAGATTCTATTTTATCAGCCAAGGCTGGAGAAATAAAAATAAGTACAATATAAAGAGTAAATACCAAGATTATAATAAAAAATATTTTTTTAATCATTTTTTTAAAAGAAAAAATAAAGTATATTTTTAAAAATATACTTTATTTTAAACATAAATCAAGTTGATTTTATTCTGCATCAAATAAATCAGAAACATTTAAATTTTCTTTTTTTAAATCTCTATTCAAATCAACTATAAATTTATCATTTATATTTGTTTGACTATTTACTATTTTTGCAGCATTTGTAGTTTCTATCTTGTTTTTTAAAAGTGAAATTTGTTCACGACTCAAATTCATCTTAGTTAGATCAACTGAAACAACTTCAGATTTAATAAGAGTTTTTTTATCACAACTAGGACACTTTATATCTAAAACTATTTTTTGTCATTCAATACCTAACAAATTTATATCTTTTTCTGTTACATTGCTAGTACAGTTAGTACATTTAAAATTTGTAACAAGAGAATTTATAAGTAATTTTAATGCTTCGTAATTCATATCATCTATTTATTAATATTAAAACAATTTTAACACTAATTTTAAAAACTTCAAAAAATATAATACATATTTTACTTGACTTTATCCTTTTTTATTACAAAAAATTTAAAACATTTTTCAATCTAAAAATTGATTTTTCAACTCATAATATATAAATAAGCTCCAAAGCTCAAGGAGAAAATTCTTCTCAACTAAGGGCACATCTCACTGGCCATAAAACTTGACCATTTTTCATTTGAGCTTTATTTATAGCTAAAACAAAAGAGTTTTTTACTTCCTCGACACTTATAAAATCAGTTTTATTTCTTTTTTCAAGTAAATCTAAAGCCAAAATTAGTCATTTTTTTGCAGTTTCTAAATCATCTATTTTCATTTTTTGATTTACAAGTAATTCCCTACTTGGTATTTTTGATTCATCATATAGAAAAAATGTATTTTCTTTGTATTCGCTAAATTTTCTTATCTTAGTTTTTAGTTCACTAACTATTTTTAGATTATATATATCTGGGAAACTTTTTACTATTTTAAAAAATTCTAAATCATATTTTTCTAGATATTTTATTAATTTTTCATACAAAATTTCACTAGAAGTATTTTTAATAGTATTTGAACTTACCCAGTTCAATTTATCTATATCAACAAGAGCGCCAGCTGTATTAACCTTTTCAAGTTTAAAGTCATAATCTAGATAACTTTCATTTGGATTTTGTTTTCTCCAATCTTCAAATCAAGCATTTATCATATTTGATAGAAAATCAATAATAGCTTCTACCATATATCATTCTCTAAAATAAAACTCTACATCTGCTTCTAAATCTTTTCTTTTTGAAAGTTTTCTTTTTCCTTCTCAATCTATTTTTACAAGCGGTCCATAATGAGCATATTGAGGAGCTTTCCATCACATCATATTAAATAATTCTAAATGCAAAGGTAATGAAGCAAACCATTCATCTGATCTGATTACATGAGTAGTTCACATCAAATAATCATCAATTAAATGAGCAAAATGATAAGTTGGGATACCAGTTTTTTTACATATAACTATATCTAAAAAGTTTTCTTGTGTTGAAACTATTCATTTAACTATATCTTTAACATCGATTTTTTTTGTTAATTCTCAAGTTGATTTAAGTCTAATAACAAATTCTTTATTTTCTGAAAGTGCTTTTTTAACATCATCACTTGATGCATATCTCCAAGGAGAATATTCTTTATATATACCTGTTGGTACTTTTGATGCTTCTTGTATTGCTCTTGTTTCACTTATTTCTTCTTCAGTTAGAAAGCAAGGATAAGCAAGTCCTCTAGCAACTAAATCTTTAATGAAAACTTTATAAATATATTCTCTTTTTGATTGAGTATATGGTCAATAATTCCCTACATCTTTATAATTTTCTCAAACTGGACCTTCGTCAAAATTAAGTCAAAATACCTTAAAAATATCTACAAATTTTTCTGCAGCTCATTCTATCTCTCTTTTTTGATCAGTATCTTCTATTCTAAGAAAAACAATTCAATTATTTTTTTTAGCAACTACAGTATCTAAAAGTGTAGAATAAACAGCACCTATATGTAAAAATCAAGTTGGACTTGGAGCCATTCTAGTAACAACTAAATCACTATTTCTTCTAGGATACTTAGAGATTATATCATCTGGTGTTTCGTTTATTTCTGGAAAAAGTAGATTTTCAAGCATTTTTTCAATAATTAATCTAATAAATATTTTTTATTGTATACACAATAATGCTTTTGTAAAGCTATATTTTAACTAAATATTTTATATTATTAAAAAAGTTTGATATAATTAAATATGTAATTAATATAAATTAAATTTACTATCTAAATATTTAAAAATGTTTGTAGAAAGCAAAAAACAAATTAAAAACACTTTAATTCCTACAGTTATTGATAAAACTCCAACTTGAGAAAGAGCATATGATATATATAGTAGATTACTTGAAGATAGAGTTATATTCTTGGGTGATGCAATTGATAGTCATGTTGCAAATACTGTTATTGCTCAACTTTTATTTCTTGAAAAACAAGATCCAAAAGCACCGATTACTATGTATGTAAATAGTCCAGGTGGTCATGTAACTGCTTGACTTGCGATTTATGATACTATGCAATATGTAAAATGTCCAGTTCACACAGTAAGTATAGGTTTATCTGCTAGTATGTGATCTATTATTTTAGCTGGATGAGAACCAGGAAAAAGATTTGCACTTCCTCACTCTGAAATCATGATTCACCAACCTCTAGGATGAGCTGAATGACAAGCAACTGATATAAGAATTGCAGCTGAACATATAATCAAAACTTGAACAAGACTTTATAAAATACTTGCAAAACATACTTGAAAAACAGTTGAACAAGTAGAAAAAGATTGTGATAGAGACAATTTTATGACTGCTGAAGAAGCTCTAAAATATGGATTGATTGATAAAATTATAAAATAATAAGTATTTATGAATACAAAGAAATACAAGATTTCTGATGAAGACAAAAATACCCTATTTGAAAGAACAAATACAAAAATATGATTATATGCAAATTATCTAATCATATTTTTTATATTTTTATCAATTATAGTAGTTTTTTTAGATAGTATTCCATCTTTAAACGAAAAATATTTAATATATTTTTTCATAATAGATTTTATCATATCTAGTATATTTTTAATAGAGTATTTTTATAGATGGATTAGGTCAAGTCATAAAAAGAAATTCCCTTTCAAGATTTTAAATATCTTTGACCTACTTTCGTTTTTACCATTTTTTATACTAGTAATCATATACTGAGTAGGGACTTATTCTATATTTGTAGTATTTAGGATTTTTAGAGTTTTTAGGATTTTTGAACTTATAAAAAGGATAAATATAATAAAAAACTTACTAAAATCAGTATACAAACATAGGATTGAATATATTTCATGAATTTCAGTTATTTTAATAATATTAATTGTTTCATCTACTATAGTATATTTTTCTGAACAAAAATGGTGAGATGCATCAACATTTAATACTCTACCAAACACACTTCGGTGGGCGATAGTAACTATGAGTACAACTGGTTATGGTGATATGTTACCAATTACATCTATATGAAAAATAGTTGCAAGTTTCTTAATGTTTTTATGACCTGTAGTTATTGCTATTATTTCATCAATAACAGTGATTATATTTCTTGAAACATCTAAGATAGTTCAATTTTCAAAAAGAAATAATATTTGTAAAAACTGCTGAAGCAATAATAGAGATAAAGCTTTTTATTGCAGTAATTGCTGAGAAAAATTAAAAAATAAAATTCCTAAAATTTAGGAATTTTATTTTTTTCTATCTCTAATATAAGAAACAAGAAATTCTAATTTTTGTGATTTTAAAATTTTAATAGTATCTAAACAAATATCAATTAACTCATTTAAATAATTTTTTGTTTTTTCAATTCATATAAAATAAACAAATCATTTTTTCTCTCATCATACACTTTTTCAAGTTTCTTCTTTTGTTCATTCTACATCAAGTAAATCATCTTTTACTTGAAAAGCAAGTCAGATTTTTTTTCAAAAATCTAGATATTTTTCCAAACTTCATTTAAAACCTGATAATAATATTCAACCAAAAACTGAAAACTCTATAAGTGCTCAAGTTTTTTTATTATGTACTTCAATTAGTTTTTCAAGAGTTAAATCTTTGTTATTTTTTTCATAATATAAATCAAGAATTTGTCATCAAATCATACCATAAAGTCAGACACTATTACCAAATCTTTTTATAAGTTTTAATCAAACTATTTGATCTTTTAGTTCTGAAAGTATTTCAAAAGCTAGTGAATTTAATAAATCTCAAACTAAAACTCAATTTGCTTCTCCATATTTTTTCCAAGTTGTTAACTCTCATCTTCTATAATCATCATTATCCATTGCTGGTAGATCATCATGAACCAAACTATAACTATGAAGAAACTCTAAAGCAATACAAAACTTGATTATATCATGAATCTCGTCTTTTGACTCTAAATCTAAATCAACTAATGTTTTATTTGAAAAAAGTAAATAAAATTCCAAAGCAAGTATACTTCTAATTCTTTTACCTCATGCAACACTATAATAAATAGATTCTTTAAAATCACTTAAAACTTCATTTTTATTTTCCAAAAAATAATTATCTAAATAATTTTTCATAGAATCTTCTATTTTTTGTTTATATTCATTGTACCAAGATGGAAGCATTTTATTATACCTTATTAATTAAATTATTTTCCAAAATTTCTTTTAGAATTTAGAAAAAATTCTATTACTTTATCAAGTTCTTGTTCGTCAAATTCTGGCCATTTTTTAGGAGTAAAATAATACTCACTATACTCACTATCAAAAAGTAAAAATCAAGAATGTCTTATATCTCAACCAGTTCTAACAATAACATCAACAAGAGGAAAATTAGCAGTATCTAAATATGATCTAAATTTATCTTTTGTTATTTCATCAGGATTAAGTCAATCTCTAATTATTTTCTTTGTAGCTCTAATTATTTCATCTTGTCATCAATAAACAAGTGCTAAAACAAGAGTTATTCAAGAATTATTTTTTGTATTATCTTTTACTCTTTGTAATATTTTTTGAGATTCAATAGGTAATTCTTCTATATTTCAAATAGTTTCAAACCTCAAATTTTCTTTAAGCATATCTCAAAGGAAACTTTCTATATTATTTATAAGCTTAATTATACCTTCTACTTCTTCAGGTGGTCTTTTTTTAAGATTATCAGTTGATAATGCCCAAAGAGTTATGTATTTAATACCTTTATTTTGACAAAGTGTAACTATTTTTTTTACATTATCTGCTCATGCTTTGTGTCACATAAAGACAGGCAACATTTTTTCTTTTGCCCACCTACGATTTCAGTCCATTATTATACCTAAATGATTTATCATTTATATTTAATTAATTATTAAATGTTCAGGATTAGATAAATTATAAAATTTTCATTTTTTATTCATTAATTCATCATATTTTCAAGATTCAACTATTTTTCAATTTTCAAGCATAAAAATATTATCACTATTTTGAATTGTTGATAATCTATGAGCAATAACTATAGAAGTTCTACCTTTCATAAGTTTATCTAATGCTTTTTGGATAAGTTTTTCAGTTTTATTATCTAAAGCACTTGTTGCTTCATCCAATATTAATATTTCTGGATTTTTTAAAAATAAACGAGCTAAAGAAATCCTTTGCTTTTCTCATCAACTAAGTTTTAATCATCTTTCTCAAATAATAGTATCTAATCAATTTTCAAGTCAAAATACAAAATCTGCTTGAGCATCAATAAGTGCTTGTTTTATTTCTTTTAAAGTTGCATTTGGTTTTGCAAATTTCAGATTTTCAAGAATTGATAGATTAAAAAGTGAATTATCTTGAGTTACTATTCAAATATGATTACGAATAGAAGTTTTTGAAATATCTTTTATATCTACCCCATCAAATTCTATATTTCATTTATCAAAATCCCAAAATCTTAAAATAAGATTTACAATAGTTGATTTTCATGATCAAGTATTTCAAACAAATGCATTTTTTGTTCCTGATTTTATATCAAAACTTAATCCATTTAATACATCTTTTCATTCTATATAAGAAAATTTTACATCTTTAAAAGATATATTTCATTTCAATGAAATTACTTTTTTACCTATATCTTTTTTTAAATCTTGTTCTATTTCATCAAATTCTTCATAAAATCTCTCAACAGCCAAGATGTTTTCTTGTAATTTTTTAAGCATAGAAAATATTGCTCCAAGTGGAAAATATATCCATCCTAAATATGAAAAAACAATAAATAAAGTATAAAAATCAATCTCTCATTTAACTAAAAAATACATACCAAAACCTAAAACAAGGAGTCTAGAAACCATGATTAATACAGCAGTATAAATATCTGAAATTGACCATTGTTTAGAAACTTTTAATTGATCTGCATATATTTCATTCATTCAAGTAAAAATCTTTTTATAAAAAACTTTTTCTAATCAAAGAGTTTTAAATAATAAAAAATTACTCATAGAATCTCATACTATTCAATAAATAGCATCCCATCTTTCATTTAATTTTTTTTGTCTTTCTCAAGTTATCTTATTAAAATAAACTCAAAACATAATCATAAATGGAAACATTGATAATGCTATTAATGCCATTTTCCAATCTATAACAAATAAAATTATTATTATGATAGAAATAGATACTAATGTTTTAAATATATTGTTAAAAAATTCAAATATAAGTATAAAATGAACTTCCATTCATCTATCGAAATTTTTATATATACTTCATGATTTTTTACCAAGATATAATCAATAATGCATATCAAAAACATTTTGAACATATTTTAAAAATACATTTTTATAATTTTTTAAAGCAAAAACATCTACAATATAATATCTATAAATATACATTAAAATTATTGTAACTACTATGAAAATAGCCCAATAAACCATAGTTCTAATTAAATCAATATAATTATAAGTTCATGTTTTATAAAATTCTTCTATTTTTTTTATTATTTCGGAGAAAAATAATGGTTCTATAACAGTCATAAATGAAACAAATATACCAAAAAAGAAGACAAATATTATATTTGTCTTTCAAACTGTTTCTACATATGTAGAAAATACTTTTTTGAAAATATTTAATTTCATTAATATTTTAATTAAACAACTATTTTATCATCTTGATTTACTTCTACTTTTTTATATATACTTAATTTTTTATTCTTATTAACTTCATAAAGTAAAGTAGAAGCTATAAATATAGAACTATATGTACCTACAATAGCTCAAAACATCATAGCAAGTATAAATCATCTTATATTTTCTGGTCAAAATAAAAATATAGTCAAAAGAACAAATACTAAAGTTAAACTTGTATAAATACTTCTTCTTAAAGTTTCATTTATTGATAAGTTTACTATTTCATATAAATCTTTTGAATCTTTTCAAGTTTTTCAAGCATATTTCTTTAAATTATCTCTTGTTCTATCAAATATAACAATAGTATCATTTATACTATAACCCAATATAGTTAAAAGAGCTGTAATAAAAAATGTATCAATTTGAAAATCTTTATAAAAAATTCAAACAATTATATATAATCAAGCAGATATTATAACATCATGAAATAATGTAGCCAAAGTTATTAATGCAAAAGAAATAACACTTATTCAACTAATTACTCATGAAAATGCATAACTTACATATATAGTAATTGCTATAATTGCTATAAATAAAGTAACAAATGCTGTTTTTTTAATGTAATCTCAAAAACTTTTTCATATACTTGTATATTTTGATTCAATTATAGTTTCATCACTTTGTTTAACTATATCTAGAGCTTTATTCTTAAATTCTAATTTTAAAGTATTTAAAGTTACTTCATCAATACTAGAATCAAAACCAGCAACTAAAGAAAAAGCATTTTCTCAAGTTATACCGTAAACTCAAATGTTATTAATAACTTCTTTATCTTTATACTTAATTTCAGATTTTAAAGTATCTAAATCTGTTCTAATTTTCTCTATATCAATACTATTTTCATAAGTATATTCTATATTTATTCAACCTGTCATATCAATTGCTAAATTTAACTTTCAAAAAACAAGCATAAAAATTGATAAAATCAAAAGAAAAGCAGACACTCATAGATATATAAATCTATTTTTTAAAACATCCATAATAAATAATAAAAAAATATTTTAATAATTGTATTTAAAATGAGTAAAAAGCAAATAAAAATACAATTATTAAGAATAGCACAATAAAAAAAATAATAGTCAAAATATTTTAAAATTATTTATATAGTTTTTTTATTTTTTGTGTAATATAAAGCAAGTATTTTAATTAACTAATAAAATGAATAAAAGTTTAATAAAAAAAATAATACAAAAAGTATTTCATATAATAAATATAATACTTATTTGATTAACGATAATAATAGCAATAATATCAATTTTTGATAAAGAATTAATAATTGATTTAATAAAAAAATTGGAAGTTTTAATACAATGATTATGAAACTGGAATTTTTTAATAGCGTTTATAAGTAGTTTAATAGAGGCTTTTCCAGTTTTATGAGTTGTTGTTCCATGACAAAATATACTCTTAATAGTATGATCATTTTTTGCAAAGATAAGTACTCAAAATCTTATTTACATATATATAATAGCTTCACTTTGAGCAATTATCTGAAATTATATTTGATATTTACTCTGAAAAATATATTGAGATAGTTTTTTTGCAAAATATTGAATATGGTTTGGTATATGATTGACTGAAGTAAAGTATCTAAAAAAAGGTATAAACAAGTGGTGACCTATTGGGATAACTCTTGGTAAGTTTCATCCTTTAACTAGAGCATTTTTACCATTTATAGCTTGAAGTATGGGTATGAAAGATAAAACTTTTATGTTTTATAATATACTATGATCTATAATTCGGTCTATTACTATAATAACTCTATGAGTAGTATTTGGTAAATACTATGAAACAATAGTAAATCATATATGAAAAATAATGATTATAGTATTTATAGCAGTATGATTTTATATATATAAATACAAAAGAAAAGAATTTATGCAATATATGGAAGAAAAAAATGCAGAACTAGAACAAATATGAAAAAAATAAGAAAAGCCTAGTAAAATACTAGGCTTAAAAATTGGTCGGCGTGAGGAGATTTAAACTCCCGACCTCTCTATAGAAACCTAGCCCCTTTGTAAGAGAAAAGGCATAGAGCGCTCTAACAGACTGAGCTACACACCGTAAAAAATGTAGAACTTTATTATATATAAAATTTTTAATAGTCAAATGAGAAAAATCTAAAAATCCAAAAGAAATATGTCTGATAACATTTGCTTCTATGAGATGTTTTGCGAAGTATGAGTAAAATATGGGAGAGCGAAGTGCTTTGATGCGAACCTCATAGAAGCTGTTAGGCGAGGGTGATTTTTCTGTAATGTAATGGAAGAAAAATCAAGTGCAACGACCATTTACGTCTAC
>JABWCI010000007.1 GCA_013368515.1 Candidatus Altimarinota bacterium
AGATAATCTAGGTAATATACTGGAAGAATATGAATATGATGTATTCTGAAAACCATATAGTAAAGATATAAATACTTGAAAAGTAACAAACTTAAAAGCTAGTACTATATGAAATACAAGATTATTCACATGAAGAGAATATGAAAGATGATTACAACTATATTACAACAGAGCAAGATACTACAATCCTGAGCTAGGTAGATTTATATCTCGTGATCCAATTGATATCTCTGATGATGTGAATTTGTATAGTTATGTTGGGAATAGTCCGGTGAGTTTTGTTGATCCGATGGGGACAGAGAAGAAAGCACAAGCTGAACAATTTAGGATTGATTTTATTAAAGCTTATGATGATTATCTTGAAATAAAAAATAAAATATATAATATTTGAGGTTGATACGATTTATGATTTTTAATTTTTCCTCCAGATAAAAAACAAGAGTTGAAATTAGAGTTTGAACTTAAAGAGTCTATTGCTAAAGATTTACATTATAAAAGAAATAGCTTTAATACATTATATGTTCCAGAAAATGTAAATAAATTAGATATGAATGAATGGGTGAAATTACCATATTATAAATCAGTACTTCATCAAAAAACGGCAATTCTTCACACTCCAAATTCTAAATTCATTTCATTAGATGGACATCAAGAAGTAGTATATATGAATAATTGATTTCTAGAAACAGATGTTGAAGATATAGGGACATATAATATTTATAGCCCATTAGAAAATCCAATATTACATAATAAGTATGATGTAGATACATATTATGAATGGTGAAATTGACCAAACGATTCAACAAATAAAATAACTAGAAGACTTAAATTTTAATTTTAATATTTATGAAAGAAATTGAAGAAAAAATATGAATAGGTTTTATTATTATTAATATAGTTCCATTAATATGAGTAATATTTCATATATTATTTTGAGTAGGCTATTATTTTAAAGATTTTTTATATCTATTTAAAATTTATTTAGGTTGATTTTTATGAAATATTTTTCTTCCAAATGTATATACTATTTCTGATCAAATTTTATATATAATAATATTTTTAATATTAAATTTTATATTAGTTTTTATTATATTTAAATTATTTGTAAAAAGTGAAAGTGATATAAATAAAGCATATATAACAATTTTAATTATATCATTATTATCAACTTTTTTTTGATATATGTTTGCAGGAGTTACTGCTTAAACAAAGATATAATCCTAGAAGAAAACTATACAAAACCAAATACAAATGTAATAAGTAAACTTAAAACAAGTAAATATTTCATAAATATCAAAAAAATGTTTTTACAATTGCTAAAAAACATTATAATTATTACACTTTAATAATTAATTATATTATTATGTTTTGTAAAAAATTTATTTGAGATTTTAAAAAATTTGCACTTAAAGGAAATGTTATAGATCTAGCTGTTGCAGTAGTTATAGGTACAGCTTTTGGTAAAATAGTTTCTTCTCTTGTTGCTGATATAATAACTCCAGCTTTTTGAATAGTTTTGTGATGAGTAGATTTTACTTCTTTAAAATATACTATTTGAGATAGCTCAATAACTTATGGTAATTTTTTACAATCAATATTTGATTTTATAATTATAGCATTTGCTATATTTATATTTGTTTCTATATTGTCAAAAGCTTCTGAAAAAATTTCTAAAAAAGAAGAGGTTCAAGTTCCAGAAGAACCAAAAAAACCAGAAGATATAGTTCTTTTAGAAGAAATTAGAGATTTACTTAAAAAATAATATTGACAATTAATATATTTTGATTATCATCCCCGAGCTTTAAAAGTTTCTTGCTTTTAAATCGGGGTTTTATTATTTGGTTTAGCGGAGAATTATTCTCTCGTATTAAATGAAATAAAGGTTTTCTAATTATTCAATGAAAATTTTTAATATCTTTTGATATTTCCAAAAAAAGACTTTTTTAAATAAAGCCTTTTTTATTTTTTAAAAAATTTTATGCAATTAAATTCAGACTATTTATTTTTAGTGTTATCGGGGATTGCTACATTTTTATCTTATTTTATTTATTTTAGAAGTGTAGTTAAGGGTGATACAAAACCACACATAGTTTCTTGGTTTATATGGTGACTTATTTCTTTTATTATTTTTACTATTCAGATATATGATAATGCTTGAATTTGAGCTTTCAATATTTGATTTGTAGCATTTTTATGTTTTTTCATAGCATTTATTTCCTTCAAGAAATGAAATAGAAAAATATCTAAGTGAGATTCATTTTCTTTGATTTTTTGAATATTGTCTATAATTTTATGGATATTCTCAGATAATCCTTTTCTATCTGTTTTATTACTTATTTTGGTAGATATTTTTTGATTTTTACCAACTATATTAAAGAGCATACAAAAACCATTTGAAGAAACAGAAACTGCTTATTTCTTAGCTTGAACTTGATATTTTTTATCTATATTTGCTATGAATAATATAAGTTTTTTAACTATATGATTTGTTGTTGTTTCTTGTTTTTTAAATTTTGTTTTAGCCTTTATAATATTTTATAGAAAAAGGATATTAAAAAACACTTTTGTACTAAAAAAATCCACTTAGAAAGTGGATTTTTTTATATGTATTTTTCAATTATTTTTTCTCAAACTACAAGTCAATCAATAGCAGATGAAGTGATTCATCAAGCATATCAAGCTCATTCTCAAGTTGGATAAACTCATTTTAAGTTTGATTCACAATTAGTATCACGAAACATACGAATAACAGAAGATGTTCTTGCTTCTATTCATATTAGTATAGCATCTGGATTTGCAAATCACTTTATTTTTTTATCTAGTTCTGGAAGAGCTTTTCTAAGAGCATTAATTACAAAATCTGGTAAACAATTATTTAGACTTGTAAATGTCAATTCTGGTTTATACGTAGTGTTTATACTTCACATCTTTTTTGATGGAATATTTTTTAAAAAATCTCATACAAGTTGAGCGGGAGCATTAAAATTTCATCAACCTGCTTCAAAAGTTGCCTTTTCCCATTTTCTTTGAAATTCTACTCAAGCAAGAGGATGATCACTTCAAAAATCACTTGGATTTACATTTACAAGTAATGCACTATTAGAATTTATAGAGTTTTGAGCGTATTCACTCATTCCATTTACTGTTAACATTCAAGGCTCACTAGCAGCAAGTACTACATGTCAACCTGGACACATACAAAAACTATAAACTGACCTTTCTTCAGGGTCGTGGCTTACCAATTTATAACTTGCAGCTCAAAGTTTTATATGTGTGCAAGATTCTCCATATTGAGATTTATTTATCATTTCTCTTTTATGCTCTATTCTAACTCAAACAGCAAATGGCTTTTGTTTTATTTCCATTCATCTATTGTAAAGCATCTCATATGTATCACGAGCAGAGTGTCATATAGCAATTATCAAATCATCAGTTTCTATTTTTTCTCAGTTTTGTAAAACTACATTTTTTATTTTTCCATTTTCAAGTTCTATATCTGTTACTAGAGTATCAAATCTAACTTCTCATCATAGAGATATGATTTTCTTTCTCATATTTCTAACAACTCATCTTAATCTGTCTGTTCCTATATGAGGTCTAGCACTATACATTATTTCTTCAGGAGCCCCAGATTTTACAAATTCACTAAAAATATATTTACTTCTAGGATCATTTACAAGTGTATACAATTTTCAGTCAGAAAAAGTACCAGCTCATCATTCTCAAAATTGTACATTGCTTTCTTTCTTGAATTCTCTTTTTGTAAATAGATTATATACATCAATTACTCTTTGCTTAACTTCAGCTCATCTTTCCAAAACTATTGGTTTTAATCAAGCTTCAGCAAGTATAGTTGCACAAAGTAATCAAGATGGTCAACTTCAAACTATAACTGGGCGATGTTTTACTTTTTTTGTATCTACTTTTTTAATAGTATATATAAAAGGCTCAATTAATCTTATCTTGTGTTTTTTTAGATTTTTCTGAAAAATAGAGCTTTTAGATACTATTATTTTTTCATTATCATTTGTGTCTATATTTAATGAATATACAAAAAGTATCTTACTCTTATCTCTAGAATCAACAGCTTTTTTTACTATCTCAAAATCTATTAATTCTGATTCTTTAATATTTAATATTTTTAAGATCTTTTGTTTTAGTAATTTTTCATCTTCATTTAAAGTTAAATTTACTTCTTCTAATCTAATAAGTTTTTTCATCATGTATTAATTTAAAATTTTAATTATTTTAAGTATAAATAAATATAATTTTAGTCAAAAAATTATTGTATTTATCTATATGTATATTATATAGCAAATAAAATATTTTTTTCTTTTTGACATTTCTTGACTTTTTTATATAATCACGAGGCTTTTTAGAAATATCACGAAAAGTTTTTATGAGAGGTTAAGTTAAACTGTTTGCTTGCAAATATTGTTTAACCTCTAACTTTATATTTGTAAACTGTATTTTATATGGCTTGAATTATAACTACTAAGTTAGAAATGACTAGAGTTGTTAAAGGAGATAGATTTGTCCCTGTAACTCTATTACAAGTTCCTGAACTTAGAGTAGTATGATTTAAAACTCTTGAAAAAGATGGTTATGATGCAATAATCGTTTGAGTTTTAAAAAATGGAGCTAATGCAGAATTAGCAGAAGGAAAAACAACTTTAAATAAAAGTTCTTTTTCAAAAATTAAAGAGTTTCCAATTTCTACTGAAGAAAAAGGAAAATACAATGTTTGAGAAGTTGTTGCATTAGATGTTTTAGAAGGTGATGTAAAAGTAAGTGTTGAATGATTTTCAAAATGAAAATGATTTACATGAGCTATGAAAAGACATAACTTTCATTGAGGTCCTGCTACACATGGTTCTAAATTCCATAGAGCTCTTGGTTCTATTGGTAACAGACATCCTACTAGAACTATGAAAGGTAAAAAGATGCATGGACATCATGGTAATACTAAATTTACTATCAAAAACGTTCCAGTTGAATTAGTTAATAAAGAAATTGGTGTTATTGGTGTTAGAGGAGGTGTTCCTGGATGAAGAAATTCATTCGTAAATATTATTTTTTAGTTACTTATATTAAACTACACATGAAAACTAATTTATTTGATCAAGCTTGAAAGGCAATTTGAGAAATCGAATTAAACTCTTCAGTGTTTTGATTAGAACTAAATGAAGGACTTGTTCACAGAGCTTTAGTATATCAACTAGCTAATAATAGAATGGTTGTTGCGCATACTAAAACTAGATGAGACAGAAGAGGTTCTACAAGAAAAATATATAAACAAAAAGGTACAGGTAGAGCTAGAATGGGTTCAAATAGATCACCAATCAGAAAAAAAGGTTGAGTTGCATTTGGTCCTAGAAACAATGCTAACTTTACTCTTTCTATGAATAAAAAAGAAAGAAGAAAAGCTTTATTTACGGTATTATCTTCAAAATTAGCAAATAAAGAATTAATTATTGTTGATAAAATTGAATTTAAAGATGTTAAAACAAAAAATATGGAAGCTCTTATTAAAGCATTACCATATGAAAAAAATGTTTTACTTGCTATTCCAGCAAAAAATGAAGTTATTGAAAAATCTGCTTCAAACTTACCATATGTTAAAAGCATATTAGTAGATTATTTAAATATTAAAGATTTATTAAAATATAAAACATTGGTTTTAGTAAAAGACTCTTTAGCTAATTTAGATAATTTAGCAAAATAATTTTAATCTAAACAATTATAAATATGAGATTATTTAGAATATTAAAAAAACCTATAACAACTGAAAAAACTGCAAACTTAAGTTTGGTTAAAAATGCTTATGTTTTCGAAGTTTCAGATGATGCTACTAAAATAGATATTAAAAAAGCAATTAAAGAAATCTATTGAGTAGAAGTTGATAGTGTTAATGTTCTTCATACTAGAGAAAAATTCAAGTATGGTAGAAAAAAATGAATGCAATTAAGAAAAAGATCTAGTAAAAAAGCTTATGTTACATTAAAAGATGCAAAAGCTACATTAGATTTTACAATTACAAAATAATTTAGTTCTTAAAAATAAGACAGTGGGAATTAAAAAATTTAACCCTACTACTCCGGGTAGAAGAGGAATGTCTGTAAATACTTTTGAAGAAATAACTACTTCTTCACCTTATAAAGCACTTACAGTAAAATTACAAAAACATTCAGGTAGAAATAATACTTGAACAATTACAGTTAGACACCAATGAGGTGGTCATGCAAAAAGATATAGATTAGTAGATTTCTACGGAGTTGATAAAAAAGGAATCGAAGCTAGAGTTGAAACAATCGAATATGATCCATATAGATCAGCTTTCATCGCATTAGTTTGTTATAAAGATGGTGAAAGAAGATATGTTATCGCTCACAAAGATATGAAAGTTGGTAACACAATAGTTACTGCTGAAAAAACTTCTCTTGAAAATGGTAATAGAATGGAAATTTGAAATATTCCTACAGGAATGCAAATTTACAATTTAGAATTAATAGTTTGAAGCGGTGCTTCTTCTATTAGATCTGCTGGTTCTTTTGGTACAATTGCTTCTCAAGAAGGAGAATATACACAAGTAAAAATGCCTTCAGGAGAAATAAGATTAGTTCATAAAAAATGTTATGCTACTCTTTGACAAGTATCAAATATCGACCATAACCAAATAGTTATTGGTAAAGCAGGTAGATCTAGATGGATGTGAAAAAGACCAACAGTTCTTGGTAAATCTATGAATCCTGTTGATCATCCACACTGAGGTTGAGAATGACATAACCCAATCGGTTTAAAAGCTCCAAAAACACCTTGGTGAAAAATTGCTTTATGAGGTAAAACTAGAAGCAGAAAAAAAACTAGTTCTAAATGGATATTAAGAACAAGAAAAGGTAAATTAATGATATAATTTAAATTTTTATAAAAAACAACTTATGACAAGAAGTTTAAAAAAATGACCTTATATTGATGAGAGACTAATGAAAAAAGTAGTTGCAATGAATGAATCATGAAAAAAAGGTGTAATTAAAACTTGGTCAAGAGCTTGTACTGTTGCTCCAGAATTTGTATGACATACTTTTGGAGTTCACAACGGTAAAGTTCATACTCCAGTATTTGTTACTGAAGATATGGTATGACACAAATTATGAGAATTTTCAATGACTAGAACATTCAGAGGTCATGCTTGAAACAAAAAATAGGCCCACGAGTTAGAGTAATCTAACCATCCCTGAAAGAGGGGTATAAATTTATTTATTAGCCACAATTAAGCTATGAAAGCATACGGAAAAAATATAAGAATTTCTCCGAAAAAACTAAGAGTAGTTGCTGAAGTTGTTAGAGGTATGGATGCTGTTGAAGCTTCAAAATTTTTAAAATTTGCACCAAAAAAATGAGCAGATTTATTATACAAAATTTTGTCTTCAGCTATAGCTAATGCTGTAAATAACGACTCACAAAAAGAAGAGAATTTAAAAATAGGAGCTCTTATTATTACTAAATGAATAGTATATAAAAGATGAAATCCTGTTTCAAGAGGTAGAATGCACCCAATTTTAAAAAGAACTTCTAATGTTAAATTAGAATTACAAGTTAAGTAATGACGCAAATATATTTTGCAAAAAATATATTTGTTGACATTACTTATCCTTTAGGGTAAATAATGACGCAAAAATTTTTATAATTTTTGATAACATTACTTAACAAATAATTACTGGTAGAATAGCTTCTGAGAAATTAGAGTTATTAATTATAATTATTAACACATTAAATTATGTGACATAAAGTAAATCCGATAGCTTTTAGAATACCATATATTAAATCTTGGAAATCAACTTGGTTTGAAGATAAAAAAACTTACAGTGATTCTCTAAGTTTGGATTTAAAAGTTAGACAAATTTTAAATAAAGAATTGAAAGGTATACCTTTAGGTGATATATTAGTTTCTAAAAATCAAGATACTATTGAAGTAGTTGTATATACAGCTAAATCAGCTCTTATTTTAGGGAAAACATGAGAAAATAAAGAAGCTTTAGTTTCTTTATTAACTAAAAAACTTTCAAAAAAAGTTGAATTAGAAGTTAGAGATGTAAAAAATCCAGACTTAAATGCAAAAATTGTAGGGTTCATGATTGCTAATCAAATAGAAAAAAGAATGCCTTACAAAAGAGCTATTAAACAAGCTATTGCAAAAACTTTAGAAAAAGGTTGAAAATGAATAAAAGTAAAAGTAGGTTGAAGATTAAACTGAGCTGAAATTGCTAGAAAAGAAACTTTTAAAGAAGGAGCTGTTCCACTTCAAACTATTAGATCAGACATAGACTATGTTGCTACTAGAGCAGAAACTGTTTATGGTACTATTGGTTTAAAAGTGTGGATATACAAAGGTGATATCTATAAAAAATAAAAACTTGACATTTCACGTTTTTTTATATACTAATTGTACTAGAAAATGTTACAACCAAAAAGAACAAAATATAGAAAAGCCCACAGATGAAGACTAAAATGAGTTGCTGTTAGAGGTTCAAACTTAGCTTTCGGTGATTACTGAATAAAAGCTACAACTAGAGGTTTTATTACATCTAGACAAATTGAATCAGCTAGAAGAGCTATGGTTAGATTCGTTAAAAGATGAGGAAAAATCTGGATTAGAATATTTCCAGATAAACCTTTCACTTCTAAACCATTAGAAGTACCTATGGGTTGAGGTAAATGATCTGTTGAAATGTATAGAGCCCCTGTAAAACCTGGAAGAATGTTATTTGAAATAACATGAGTTACTCCAGAAATTGCTAGGGAAGCTTTTAGACTTGCTTCATACAAATTACCTGTTAAAACTAAAATAATAGTTGATTAATCATTTTTAAAATGAAAGAAATTAAAGACTTAAACTTAAAAGAACTTAAAAAATTAAATGACTTGGATGAAAAAGCTTTAAAAGCTGAATTATCAACTTCTGCTAAAAATCTTTATGTTTTAAGCATGAAAAAAGAAGTATGAGAATTAAAACAAACTCATTTAATTAAAGCTTTAAGAAGATATATTGCACAAGTTAAAACTGTTGCAAATTCAAAAGGTTTAAATATAGGTTAATTATTTTTAAAAAAATATTACATTTATGAGAACAAAAAAAGGTGTAGTTACAAGCACTAAAATGGATAAAACAGTAGTAGTATCTGTTCATTCATACAAAAATGACACTAAATATAAAAAAAGATTTAGAGTAACTAGTAAGTTTTATGCTCATGATGAAGCTAATTCTTGCAATGAATGAGATATTGTTACAATTAAAGAAACTAGACCAACATCTAAATTAAAAAGATGGGAAGTTATAGAAAAAAATTAGTTTAACTTTTAAGAATCGTATTCTATGATACAAGCAGAATCAAGATTGTCAGTTGCTGATAACTCTTGAGCTAAAGAAGTACTATGTATAAAAGTACTTTGAGGTTCACACAGAAGATATGCTTCTATAGGTGATGTTATAGTTTGTGCTGTTAAAAAAGCTGCTCCAGATGGAACAGTTAAAAAGAAAAAAGTAGTAAAAGCTGTAATAGTTAGAACATCTAAAGAAATTAGAAGAAAAGATGGATCTTACGTAAGATTTGATGATAACGCTTGTGTTATTGTTGATGATAGTAATAATCCAAGATGAACTCGTATATTTGGTCCTGTTGCCAGAGAATTAAGAGCAAAAGGTTATCAAAAAATAGTGAGTTTAGCTCCAGAAGTTTTATAATTATTATAAGTAAAAAATTATGAAAATAAGAACTTGAGATAAAGTACAAGTTATGTCTGGTAAAGATAAAGACAGAGGTCAAATATCTACTGTTTTAAAATCTTTTCCTGATACTAATAAAGTTATCGTTAAAGATATCAATGTAGTAACAAGACATTTAAAAAGACAAGGTACTAATCCAGGACAAATAATTAAAATGGAAAAAGCTATTGATGCTTCTAACGTTATGTTAATTTGTCCATTTACAGAAAAACCAACTAGAGTTGGATTCGTAAAAATTGAAGAAAAATGAGTTACTAAAAAATTCAGATTTTCAAAAAAAGCTTTACAAGAAAAAGGTGGTGAAGCTAAAAAATATATTATTAAATAGTTTAAAAGTTTATTTTGTAAAACTTGAGACAAATGCTTAAGGAAAAATATTTAAAAGAAATATCTCCTGCTTTAAAAGAAAAACTAAATATTTCAAATGTTATGGAAATTCCAAAAATTGAAAAAGTAGTTTTAAACATGTGAATTTGAACATATGTTAGAACAGGTAATAAAGATTTTTCTTCATTACAAGAACATTTAACTTTGATTGCAGGACAAGCTTGTACTGTTAGATATGCTAAAAAAGCAATATCAAACTTTAAATTAAGAGCTTGAATGCCTGTTTGATTAAGTGTTACTTTAAGAGGAGACAGAATGTATGACTTTCTTGATAAATTAATTCATGCTGTTTTACCTAGAGTTAGAGACTTTAGATGAATAAACAAAAATGGTTTTGATATTCAAGGAAATTACAATTTCTGAATCAAAGAACATTCTATATTTTTAGAAGTTCCACAAGATGATGTAGTTAAAAATCATGGTATTCAAATTACTATAAAAACTACTGCAAAAAATAAAGAAGCTTGAAAGGAATTATTAACTATGATGTGATTTCCTTTTTCTAAATAAAATTTAGTTTATAAAATTTTTAAAAAATGGCTAGAAAAGCAAAAATAGCTAAAGCTAGTAAGCTTAAAAAAAGCTTTTTACAATCTATCGTAGACTGAAGAAAACCAAAAAATGCTACAAAAGTTTTTAACTGTTGTACAGCTTGTTGAAGAACAAGAGGTTATCTATGAGCTTTCGGTATTTGTAGAATATGTTTTAGAGAAAAAGCTAATGCTTGAGAATTACCAGGTGTTAGAAAATCAAGTTGGTAATAATTAGTTAAAAAATAAATTTAGTTATTAATTTTATTGTTATGATAATAGATCCTATTGGAGATTTATTAACAAGAATTAGAAATGCTTATTTAGCTAGAATAATCGAAGTTAAAGTTCCTTATTCTAAAATTAAATTAGATATATCTAAAATTCTTAAGAAAAATAAATATATAGCAGATTTTGAACTTATTGGAGAAGAAAATAATAAAAAATCTATTATGCTTACTCTTAACGATGTTAGAACTACTAAATACGTTCCAACTTTAAAAAGAATAAGTAAACCAGGACAAAGAATATACGTTTGAGCACTTGATATTAAAAAATCAAGAGATGGTCATGGTATATACATAATTTCAACTCCAAAAGGTGTTGTTACTGGTTATGAAGCTAGAAGTTTAAATGTAGGTGGAGAATTACTTTGTGAAGTATATTAATCACTATAAACATATAAACGAGAAATGATTATTCATTGATCCGATTTATATTTATAATTTATAAAAAAATGTCTAGAATTGGTAAATTGCCTATTGTCTTATCAGATAAAGTAGAAGTTACTTTAGTAGGTAGAGATATTAAAGTTAAAGGACCTCTTTGAGAATTAACTTTTACTCATTCAGATGTAGTAGAAGTATCTAAAGAAGAAAACAATTTAATTGTAAAACCTTTATGAGAAGAGGCTAAGGCTTTATGGTGAACAACTAGAGCTGTATTAAATAATATGGTTGTATGAGTTACAGAAGGTTATAAAAGAAGCTTAGAAGTTATCTGAGTAGGTTACAAATTTGAAGTACAAGGAAATACTCTTGTATTAAGTATTGGTTTATCACATAAAGTTGATATGCCTATCCCTGCTGGTTTAAAAGTTTCATTAGATGAAAAAGCAAAAAATATGCTTCACATTTCATGAATTGATAAACAATTAGTATGAGAATTTGCTGCTAAAGTTAGAGCTAAGAAAAAACCTGAACCATATAAAGGAAAATGAATTAAATACGTTTGAGAACATATCAGAAGAAAAGCTGGTAAAACTGGTTCTAAATAGAAAACTTAACTTTATATCATAAAATATTAGAAGATGTTACAAAAAACATTAAAAAGATTAAGTAGAAAAAACAGAGTTAGGGCAAAAATAAGTGGTACTGCTGCTAGACCTAGATTATCTGTTTTCAGAAGTAATGCACATATTTCTGTTCAACTTATTGATGATACTGCATGAAAAACTCTTGCATCTGCTTCTGATTTAAAATTAGAAGGAGGTACAAAAACTGAAATGGCTAAAAAAGTTTGACTTGAAATGGCTAAAAAAGTTCTTGATTTAAAAATTGAAGATGTAGTTTTTGATAGAGGTTGATTCGCTTACCACGGTAGAGTAAAAGCTCTTGCTGAAGCTCTAAGAGAAGGTGGACTTAAATTTTAATTATTTAATACTAAAAAAGTATGGCTTTTTCTGGAAAAGACAAATGAAATAAAAAATTTCAAAAACCAAGAAAAGAATTCAAAGAAGAATTACTTTCTATTGATAGAGTAACTAGAGTTAATTCTTGAGGTAGACAACTTAGATTCAGAGCTGTTATGGTTATCGGTGATGGTAAAGGAAATGTAGCTTTATGAACTGGTAAATCTTGGGAAGTTGTTGATGCTATCGCAAAAGCTGTGGCTGATGCTAAAAAAAGATTAATTACTGTTAAAATTGCTGAAGGTACTGTTCCTTATAATGTTGAAGCTAAATTCAAAGCTGCTAAAGTTATGGTTCATCCAGCTTCAGAAGGTACATGAATTATTGCTTGAGGAGCTATGAGAAAAATTTTAGCTACTGCAGGTTATACTGACGTATTAGCTAAAAGATACGGTTCAACAAATTTAATTAACAATGCTAAAGCTACAATGAAAGCTTTATCATCTTTCAAATAATAAATATTTATTAACGATATTAAACTATGTTATCATTAAATAACGTTAAAGCTACTGCATGATCAAGAAAAACTTCAAAAAGATTAGGTAGATGAAATGGGTCATGAAAATGAACATTTTGTGGTAGAGGTATGAATGGTCAAAATTCAAGATCTGGTGGTGGTACAGCTACTTGGTTTGAATGAGGACAAACTCCTTTATTTAGAAGAATGCCTAAATTAAAAGGTTTTTCAAATGCTATGTTTACAAAAGAATATAACATTGTTAATTTATCTGATTTAGAAGTTTTGGCTTCTAAATGAATTACTGAAGTTAATAAAGAAGTTTTACTTTCAAATAGAGTTATAAGAGACAAAAATTTAGAAGTAAAATTATTGGCTAAAGGTGAATTAAAAGCTAAATTAACTGTTGTTGTAGATAGAGCTTCTGCTTCAGCTAAAGAAGCTGTTGAAAAAGCTTGAGGAAAAATTGAAACAAAATAATTAAAAAACCTAAGCTTTTAGTTTGGGTTTTTTATTTTTTTATGTATAATAAAGATTATAATAATTTATAATTAATTTTATCTTATGATTAAGAGTCTAAAATCTGTGTTTTGAAACAAAAGCATCAGAAAAAAAATTATTGCTACTCTTTTATTAGTGCTTGTTTATAAGGTTTTATCTGTTATACCAGTTTACTGAGTAGATACTACTAAATTGGCAGCTATTATAGAAGCAAATAAATGATTGTCTTTTTTTAGTGCTTTAATGGGTGGAGGACTATCAAATTTTTCTATTATATTAATGTGATTATCTCCATATATTAATGCATTAATTATAATCCAATTACTTTGAGTTATAGTTCCAAAAATTTGAGATCTACAAAAAGAATGAGAACAATGACAAAAGAAAATTACTAAAATGACTAGATGGTTAACACTACCTTTAGCATTTGTACAATCTTATGGTATGATAGTTTTACTAAATACTTTAGCTTGAGGAACAATTATCGATTTATCAGATACTAAAACTGTTCTTATGGCTATGACTATAGTTACCGCTGGTACTGTATTCTTGATGTGGTTATGAGAGCTTATGACTGAAGTTTGAATTGGTAATGGTATATCTGTTATAATTACAGCTTGAGTTCTTGCTTGAGTTCCATCAGTTATTATGTCACATATTAGTGCTTGATCTTATCCTCTTTTTGCATGATTATTAATAGGTACTCTTGCAGTTATCTATGTAATTATTAAATTTACTGAATGAAATAGAAGAATTCCAGTTATTTATACAAGAACAGGTAGAGAAGAAAAATCTTATTTCCCAATAAGAATTAACCAAGCTTGAATGATTCCTATTATATTTGCTGTATCATTAATAACTTTCCCTTCAATTATTTGACAATTAATGCTAGGTTCATCTAGTCAAAAAATGGTTGATTTATGAAATTTCTTAGTAGCTCATTTTAGTATGACTAATCCTTCTTGGGCTTTTATACTTGCTTACTTTTTACTTGTAGTTTGATTTTCATTTTTTTATGTATCTATTACATTTAACACTGAAAATATTGCAGAAAGCATACAAAAAAGAGGTGGTTATATTCCTTGAATAAGACCAGGTTCTGAGACATCTGCTTACTTATCTAAAGTATCGTGACATTTAAATTTATTTGGTGGTAGTTTCTTAGCTTTGATAGCTGTATTACCATACATAATGTGAAAATTTATGTGAGGTCAATCTATTGACTTTATTGTATCTGGAGCTTGATTAATAATTATAGTTTCAGTTATACTTGATATAGTTAGAAAAGTTGATGCAGAAATGAAAATGTATGATTATTCTAAATTTAATTAATAAAAAAACACTTGCTTGCAAGTGTTTTTTTATTTGTCTAAATAATCAGTAAATAATTTACCATCTAGATGATCTATTTCATGTTGTACTATTCTAGCACTTAATCACTCAAGTATAAGAGTTTTTTTAGATTTTTTTTCATCTATATAACTCAATTTTATTGTTTTATATCTAGGAACATCTCATTTTTCTCCAGGTATAGATAGACATCATTCACTATCACATTCAGTAATATTAGAATGTTCTAATATCTCAGGGTTTATCATCATAACTGTTTTAAAATTTTCATCTTCCCGATCTTTTAGTAAGCTTACTATTATAAGTCTTATACTATGTCATACTTGAGGTGCAGCAAGTCAAACTCAACCATTTTCAGGGTCTTTTATATATTTTAACATTTCACGACCTAGTTTAATAGCTTCATTAAAATTTTTATCAGTTATCTTATCTGCTACTCTTCTAAGTATAGGGTTTTCATTTCAAGTTTCTATTTTTAGCATTTTTTTATTATAAATAATAATTATTCTCATTATAACGAAAAACTCCAAATTTGCAAATTATGTACTTTTTTAAAATTTACTAATTTTAAATTATTATTTTAACTTTACAAAATTATTTATATCTATAAAATATATACAAAATATATAAATTTCAAATTAAAACTATGATAGAGTCAAGTAAAAAAGAAGATAATTCTAGAGTTGTCACACCAGTAGAAAATACAAGCGATAAAAACTACTTTTCAAATATATTGAGACCAATGAAACTCGAAGATTATGTTTGACAAGATAGTATAAAAAAACACTTAAGTGTTTCTATAAACTCTTCAAAAATCAGATGAGAATGTTTAGACCATATACTTTTTTATTGACCTCCATGACTTTGAAAAACAACTATTTCAAATATTATAGCTCATGAAATGGAATCAAATCTCAGATCAACTAGTTGACCTGCTATAGAAAAACAATCAGATTTAGTAAGTATTTTATCAAATTTAGAAGAATGAGACATTTTGTTTATAGATGAAATACATAGATTGAGACCACAAGTTGAAGAGATTCTTTATACTGCAATGGAAGATTTTCAAATAGATATAATGGTATGAAGTGGTACTTGAGCACAAAGTGTAAAATTACCATTAAAAAGATTTTCATTGATTTGAGCAACTACTAGATTATCAGCTCTTTCAAATCCACTTAGAGATAGATTTTGAAATATTTTAAAGTTAGATTTTTATAATAGTGAAGAGTTATCAAAAATAATTCATAAAAACTCATTTAAACTTGATTTAAAGCTTTCTGAATATGTTTTGGATTCATTGTCTAGAAAATCTAGATGAACCCCTAGAATCGCAAATAGATTATTAAAAATAATAAGAGATTATCATACTATTTGAAAAGATTTAAATGATTATAAAATAATTGATGAAATATTTTTAGATATAGGGATTGATGAACTTTGACTTGATTATCTAGATAAAAAATATCTTACTACTATATTGGAAAAATTCAATTCTTGACCTGTTTGATTAAATACACTTTCTAGTGCTATTTGAGAAGAAGAATCAACAATTGAAGATGTAGTTGAACCTTATCTCTTACAAATTGGTTTTATAGAAAGAACTCCTAGGGGTAGAAAAATTACATTTGATGCTATTAATCACTTAAAAAAATAATATGATTTTTAAAAAAACAAATATAGAAACTTACACTTTAGAATCTTGAGTAGAAATAGTAAGAAAAGAAATAGAAACAAAATTAGAAAAAACAAAATGAGTTTTTGTTATACTTGTTGCTTGATGAACAGCTAGTTGAAAAACTAGTGCTGTCGCTAAAAAATTAAATGATTTTTTTTCTGATTCTCAAATATTATCTATGGATAATTATTATAGAGGACCTAGTTTTATGAAAGAACATCCAGATTATAATTTTGATCAACCTGAAGTGTTGAACCTTGATTTATTTTTTAAGCATTTAAAAGATTTAAAAAAAGGTAATGATGTAATGATACCAGATTTTGATTTTAAAAATGATCCAAAAATGGATGCTATTAAAATTAAATCAAGTAAGATAATAATAGTTGAATGACTTTTTGCATTAACTGACCAAATTTCTAAACTATGAGATTTCAAGATATTTGTTGATTTATGAGCACATAGTCAGATACTTAGGAGATTATTCAGAGATGTTGAAAGAACATGAGATAAACCTAAAGACATTCTTAGTTATTTTTTAGATGTAGTTTCTCCAATGCATAAAAAATATATAGAGCCTACAAAGAAAAATGCAAATGTGATATTGATGAATGACTATATTCCAGAGCTTGAAGCTAAAAATGCAAAAACAAAAGAAACAAAGCTTAGATTCAAAGTTTTACAAAAAGATGTAAAATGAGTTATAGATGAGATAGTTTATAAACTATGATGAAGTTATGTTTGAAAAGCAGAACAAACTGATTATTTTTTAAATCCAGGTACTTCAAACTTTAAAAAAACTTGAGAAATACTTAAGATAAGAAAGATAGGTTTTAATAGGTATTTTTTTACTTATTTTTGACCATCTAGCAACAAAAAAGTATATCAAGATAGATATACTATGAAGTTTTTTATAGATTATAATACTTTATCTCATTTAAAAGAACTTTTTCCAAAAGATATAATTGAAGTTTCTAGACTTAGAAGAACATTTTTTATATCTTGAATTTTAGTTTGTCTTGATGAAATGGAAAATTGAGATTTCTATCTAGTTTTCAAGTTTGATGAGAAAAATGGAAAACAAATAATATTAGACATATTAGAACATTTACAAATAGATTCTAAGGCATGAACTAAGAAATCTTATATAGAATTAATTAACACTTAAGGAAATGCGAAAAAACTTCGAATTTCTCCGTACATCGGGGTATTCGAACTTCTTGTTTTTGCACATTTCTATTATTATTTCGTTATTCTTTAAAATTATGTCAATTTGGCAAACAAAATCCTGGCAAGAAATGCTTTTAAAATCTAAACAAATCGAAAAAATTATTGAAGTAGACAATGTCTTTATTGAAAAAAGAAGTATTTGACTTGGCCAATTTTGATTATTTGTTTTATGAGTAAATAATATAAATAGTGACTTTTTAGAAAAAGTTAAATCACTTTGCAAAATAGAAAAATCATTATTTATACAGTTTGAAACATTAAATTATGCTAATGATTTATCAATAAAATTAGAATGAGTTGCTAATAATTATTATAAAAAATTTATAACTCCATATACTGCAATTATAGATTTAAATTTGAGAGAAGATGAAATTTTATCTATGATGAAACCTAAATGAAGATACAATATAAAATTAGCAGAAAAAAAATGAGTAATTGTTAAAGAAGTAGAAAAAACAAAAGAAAATATAGAGATTTTTTATAATCTTATGATTGAGACTACTTCAAGAGATAATTTTAATTGAAATAGTTTAGATTATTATATGACATTTTTAAATAGTTTAAAAGAATCAAAATTATTTATTGCTTTTTTTGATGATAAACCAATTTCAGCTGGTATTTTTACATTTATTTGAGAAGAGGCTATTTATTATTATTGAGCATCTACAAGTGATATAAATTATAGAAATCTAATGAGTCCATATTTACTTCAATGGACAGCAATATTTAAAGCAAAACAATTATGAATGAAAATATATGACTTTTTGTGAGTAGCAACTCCATGAGAAGAAAATAGTCACTTAAGATGAGTTACAGATTTTAAGTCTAAATTTACATCAAATATAGTAAAAGTAAGCGATAGTTATATATTTGTAAATAATAAAATTAAATACAATTTATTACAATTACTTAGAAAGTTTAAAAGATAAAAATCATGATTTTTATCTTTTTTCTTGATTTTAAAATGAGAATGATTACTATTTTAGTAATGTTTAGATAATTTATATTTACTAACTTTCTGTAACAAACGAAAACTGTATGAGTCCCAATCTTTGATTGGTCCCTGTTTTTGAGTTTGTGTAAGAAAATTAGTAAATATATTTGAATGCTATAATATTTTAATTTTTAATAAATAAATATGTTTGAATTACCAAAATTACCTTATGAAAAAAATGCTTTAGAGCCTTATATTTCGTCTGAAACTCTAGAATACCATTATGGTAAACATCACCAAGCTTATGTAACAAATCTAAATAATTTGATTGTTTGAACTGAGTTTGAAAATATGAGTCTTGAAGAAATAATTAAAAAATCAAGCGCTGGTATTTTTAATAATGCAGCTCAAGTTTGGAATCATACTTTTTATTGGAATTGTCTATCACCAAATGCATGAGGAATAGCAAATGGAGAAGTTTCTAAACTTATTGATAGAGATTTTTGAAGTTTTGAAAATTTCAAAGAAAAGTTTAGTACTAGTGCTATTTGAAATTTTGGTTCAGGATGGACTTGGCTTGTTTTAAACTCTGATTTAGAACTTGAAATATACAATACTAGTAATGCAGCAACAACTTTGACAACTGATAAAAAAGCTCTTTTAGTTGTAGATGTTTGGGAGCATGCTTATTATATAGATACAAGAAATGCTAGACCAAAATACGTTGAAAATTTTTGGAATCTAGTTAATTGGGATTTTGTAAACTCTAATTTGAAATAATAAAAGGTCTATTTAGACCTTTTTATTTGTATAAAAGAATTATTTAATTATATTTTTATAAATATAAGGAATAAAGGAACAATTTAAATCTACAAAAAAATTATCTTTTTTACTAAAAATTATTCAAAAATTTTTCGCTTAGGATAGCTAAACAAAAAATTTTTAAAATAATTTTTATCTAAAAAATCTAGATTTTTATTGTTTCGAATTAATTATTCCTTTATTCCTTAATTTTTAAATAATAAAAATGCTTCCAGAAGTAGATATTTTTTCAGATTGATGAGCAAATCCAAATCCATGAAAATGAGCTTATTGAGTTATACTAAGTTATAAATGAATTAAAAAAGAGTTTTCTGCAGGTTATAAAATGACAACAAATAATAGAATGGAATTAACTTGAGCTATAACTTGACTTGAAAAACTAACAAAAAAATCAAAAGTAAATCTATATACAGACTCTCAATATACTATAAATGGTATAGAAAAGTGATGGGCAAAAAAATGGAAAGAAAATAATTGGTATAGGACAAAAACAGAGAAAGCTGTCAACTATGATCTATGGGAAAAATTACTTGATTTAGTTGAAAAACATGATGTAAAATTTCATTGGGTAAAATGACATAATGGACATTTAGAAAATGAAAGATGTGATGAATTAGCTACTCTTGCAATGAATATGGACAACTTAATTGACGATATCAATTATATACCTAGTGATGAAGAACTTCAAAAAATGACTAGCAATTTTTTACAAAAAAATAATGTATCAGATAAAAAAATAATAGACAAAAATATAAAAGTATTAAAATCTGGAGATGCTTGTCGTAAATGCGGAACTTCAGTTGAAAAAAAAATACCAAAACATACAAGTAAAACAAAATCTCAAAATTATTACTATGAATATTATTTATCTTGTCCAAATTGCAAAACTAACTATATGATTGATAGTGCAAAAAGAGAAATAGATACTCTGAAAATATAAAAAACTCTGCATTGCAGCGTTTTTTTATTTAACAACTATATTAACTATTTTTCATGGAACATATATTTCTTTTACTATTTCTTTTCATTCTAACCATTTTGCAACTTCTTCATTATTTCTAGCTTTTTCTAAAACACTTGCTTGTTCTTCATCTTTGTTTATTTCAATTGTTCATCTAAGTTTTCCAAGTACTTGAACTCAAATAGTTATAAAATCATCTATTGTCATAGCTTCATCATATTTTGGCCATGATTCTAGTGAAATTGAATCTACCTTGTTTTTATTCATTCTTTCCCAAAGCTCTTCAGCTAAGTGAGGAGCAAATGGGTTTAATAATATTAAAAATGTTTTTCTCCATTCTCTTTGTAACTCTATATCTTTTGGTAATCAGTTATTTACAAGAATCATAAGAGATGCAATTGCCGTATTGAATTTATAATTTTCTATATCATTTTGTACTTTTTTAATAGTTTTATGTACCAATTTCATAGTATCTTTATCATCTTCAGTAGATATTTTTGCTTCACTTGTAAATAATCTTTCAGCTTTTTCTATAAATCTTCTTACTCAAATTATACCTTTTGTATCCCATGGAGCAGCATCTTTAAATTCTGCCATATACATTTCATATAGTCTTAAACTATCAGCACCATATTCTTCTACTATATCATCAGGATTTATAACATTTTTTAAAGATTTTGACATTTTTGAAACTATTTTGTCTACTTCTTCACCAGTTTCTATCTCATAATATTTACCATCTTTTTCTTCAACTAAGTCATTTGCTAATAATCATCCATTTTTTCTTTGGTAAGCATGAGCTAAAATAAGTCATTGATTTCTAAGTCTGAAAAATGGTTCATCCCATGATACTACTCATATATCAAATAAGAATTTATGCCAAAATCTAGCATAAAGTAAATGTAAAACAGCATGTTCAGCTCAACCTACATAAGAATCAACTTTTCCCCAATATTTTTCTACTTCCTTGTTTACTAATTCATCATCGTTTTCATTGTCCATATATCTAAGATAATACCAACAAGATCCTCACCATTGAGGCATAGTGTTAGTCTCTCTTTTTCAGTTTAAATTATCAGCCAATTTTACATTTACAAAATTATCTACTTTTGCAAGAGGAGAATTACCATCTCAAGCAGGTGCGAAATCATCTACATTTGGTAGTTCAAGAGGTAATCTATAATCACAAACTATTTTTCCATAAATACCATCATAAATCTTGCTAAAAACCTTTCAGTTCAAAACTAGTTCTCTAACATGACCACATCCACAAGTTGCTCAAGAACAATTTTCTTTTTCTAAAGGCATTCTTTTTAGAATATATGCCATATCTTTGTTAGCTGCTTCTTCTAAACTTGTAATATGAGGTAATTTTTTTAATTCACTTAATTCTAAATGTATCAAAGGAATTGGTTCTCACCAGTATCTTTGTCTAGAAAATAACCAATCTCTCAATTTATAATTTATTTTTTTATTTCAAAATCAATTTTTTTCTGCAAATTCTGTTAGTTTTTCACGAGCTTCTTTTGATGTAAGCATTGTAAAATCTCATGAATTCATTAATATTCAATCTTCACAAAATGCCTTTTCACCATCTAAAAATATTTCAAACATTTTTTTATGATGGCTTTTTAATGATTTAGAATTTATGATTTCATCTTTTGACCACCATTCATTTTTATATTCTACATTATCTTCAGATAAAGTTTCTTTAAATCAATTTAATGAATTTAATTCAACAATATAAAAATAATCAGGATCTTTACAATTTGTGTTTTTTCTTGCTTTAAATCAATGACCAACCATTATTCAAACTTTTTTATATGATTTTATATCATATAATCAACTTTCTTCTTTTATTTCTCTTAACATTGAATTTTCTATTGTTTCTCATTCTTCAATTCCACCTCAAAGTAGACAAATTTCTCAATTTGAAAAATTTTCAATTAAGTATTTTTCTTCAAAAGGGTGTTTTATAATAGAAGTAGTACAATTTTTTATTCTAGTTGGGAATCATTCTTTTGGTTCACTTTCTCAAGTTAATTTATTGTATGATGCAATAACTTCTGTTATTTCTAACTCATATTTTTTTGCAAATTCAAAATCTCTTTCGTCATGTGCTGGGACAGCCATAACAGCTCAAGTACCATAATTACCAAGTACATAATCTCATATCCAAAGCTCAACTGGTTTTCAATTAAAAGGATTTATTACATAACTTCAAGTAAATACTCAAGTTTTTTCTTTGTCATCTTGAGTTCTATCTTGATCAGATTTTTTAGCAGAATCTTCTATGTATTTTAGACAAGAAATTTTTTGTTCTGGAGTTATAAAATCCATTACATCTTTGTGGTCTGGAGCAAGTACTGCATAAGTCATACCAAAAACTGTGTCTATACGAGTTGTATAAACTGAAATAGACTTTTGTGTATTTCAAACTAATTTCATCTCAAATTCACAACCTTCACTTTTACCAATCCAGTTTCTTTGCATTTCTTTTATACTTTCTGGCCAGTCAAGTTTGTCTACATCAGCAAGTAGTCTATCAGCATATTTAGTTATACCTAAAACCCATTGTCTGATTTTTTTCTTTTCTACTTTTGTACCACATCTATCACAAGTAAAGTCATTTAATACTTCCTCATTAGCTAGTCAAGTTTTGCAAGATGGACAATAATTTATAGGTAAGTCTTGCTCATAAGCTAGACCTTTTTCAAATAATTTTAAAAATATCCATTGAGTCCATTTATAATATTTTGGATCAGTAGTATCAATTTCTCTATCCCAATCATAAGAAAATCCCAATTTTTTGATTTGAGATTTAAAAGTTTTGATATTAGCATCTGTTGTAATTCTAGGATGAGTTCCAGTTTTTATAGCATAATTTTCAGCAGGTAATCAAAAAGCATCCCATCACATTGGATGAAGTACATTGTAACCACAAGCATTTTTATATCTAGCAACTATATCATTTGCTGTCATTCATTCTGGATGTCATACATGAAGACCAGCTCCAGAAGGATAAGGGAACATATCTAGTGTATAATATTTTGGTTTTGCTTGCCCTTTCGTAAGTTCATCTGTAGAAGGGGTTTTCACTTTAAATGTTTTATTTTCTTCCCAATAAGCTTGCCATTTTGCTTCTATTTCTTTATGGTTATACATTCTTTTTTTATAAATATAATAAAAATATGTTTGATTATATGCAAAAATTAGCTTATTTCTAGTTTTTTTTAAACAAAAAAATAATCCTTTTAAAAGGATTATTTTTTATTCTCAAATTATACCAGTATCAGTTCATCCACTTCATAAAAATAAATTTACTATTGGACCAGCTAAAAATATTATAACTATTCATATAAGAGCTTGGATAATAATAGTTTTTCAAGATTTCACTTTTTCATCATCTTCTGCTGCAGTTATTATTTTGAATCATCAATAAATTCAATATAAAACAGCTATTAGATAAAGAAATCATAAAATATAAACTGTGTATTCTTGTATTACTATATCTGCGTTATCTGAACCTCAAATTAATCAATTATTAATTTTTTCAACTCAAAATGCTCATAAAACATTGCCTACTTTAAAAAAAGTAGACAATATCATTAAATATAATATTGTCTTTATTTTTTTCATTTTTAAATTATTAAGCTAATATTGCTTTAATCAATAATTCAACAATTGTACCAACTAAAAATATAACAACTATTCAAATAAGTGCATTTATAATAATCGTTTTTCATGTTTTTACTTTATCTTCATCTCACCCAGCTGTTAATATATTGAATCATCCCCATAGTCAGTATAATACTGCTATTAAATATAAAAATCCTAATATATTAGATACATATCTTTGAACAACTTCATCAGCTCTTCCTGTAGTTACTATTCATTGATTACTAACTGTACCAGGATTAATTGCAGCATTAGCTTGATTTAAAGCCGTTAAAGTAACTCAAGCAACAGCATATAAACTTTTTTTCATAAACTTGTTTATTATTAATTAAATTTATAACACCTACATTATAATTAAAAATTATTAAAAATACAAATTTTTTTTGTCAAAAGATTGCAAAAAAAAGAAAAATGCATAAATTAATGGAAATTTTTTATTTTAAATATATGGATATAGAATTATTTTTAAAAGATCTAAGGGAGTATTGAATTAAAAATACTGTCCCTAATGTTAGTGATGTCAATGTTAATTTTTTAAGAGATTTATTAAAAATATCTAAAGCTAAAAATATGCTTGAAATAGGTACTGCAAATTGATTTAGTGGTATAAATTTTGCTTTGGAACTTAAAAAAAATTGATGACACTTGACTACTATAGACTTTTCTCCTAAATCACAATGAGAAGCATTATTAAATTTCAAAAGTGCAAATCTGGATAATATAATAACTTCAATATTATGAAACGCTCTTGATGAAATACCTAAGCTCCAAGATAATTTTTTTGATTTTATTTTTATAGATTGAATGAAGAAAAGAAGTTGAGAGTTTCTAAACTTGTGTTTACCTAAGGCTAAACCTTGAGCTATAATAATAATAGATGATGTTATAAAATTTAAGGATAAAATGCAAACACTTCGGACATATCTAGAAAAAACAAAAATAAAATACAATATCATCCCAATTGATGTAGATGATTGAATAATTATGATAATTAAAGATTAAATTTATGAAGTTTATTGTTAAGCCATTTTCTGAAATTTTAATAAAATCAAAACCAGTTAGAAAAAAGTACTTAAGTTTTTTACAAACAAATTGTAATTTGGCATTTAAAAAAATAGATAATTCTATAAAAGCAAAATTTTTTTGGGATAGACAGGAGATAATAGTTTGAAAACAATTAGATTCATTTCAATATAATTCACTTATAACAACACTTTCTAGAATGCCATGAATAGAGAGTTTTTTAGAAGTTATTGAACAAAATTTTGATTCTATTAATGATATATTTGAGAAAGCTTCAGGTTATTATCAGAATGATATAGAAAATAAAAGTTTTGTAGTTAGAGTAAGAAGAAGTTGAAATCATTCTTTTTCTTCAATAGATGCAGAAAGATATGTTTGATGATGACTTTTACAAAGATCAAAGAATTCAAAAGTTAATCTAAAAAATCCAGATATCGTAATTAATATAGAAATAAAAGATGATAAAGTTTATTTAGTAAAAAATAAATTTATTTGAATTTGATGATATCCAGTTTGAACTCAAGATAAAGTAATTAGTCTTATTTCTGGTTGATTTGATTCTTGAGTATCTACTTACTCTATGATAAAAAGATGATGTAAGGTTGATTACTTGTTTTTTAATTTGGGTTGAGTTGCTCATGAATTATGAGTAAAGCAAGTTGCAAATTACATATGGAAAAACTTTTCTTCTTGATATAAAGCAAAATTTATAACTATTAATTTTCAAGAAATTGTTTCTCATATAGTTAAGGATCTAGATCATAAATATAGATGAATAATCTTAAAAAGATTATTTTTAATGGCAGCAGATATTTTAGCAAAAGAAAATAATTATTATGCAATAGTGAAATGAGATAGCTTATGACAAGTTTCAAGTCAGACTCTTAAAAATTTATTTGTTATAGATAAAGCTTCTGAAACACTAGTTTTAAGACCTCTTATATCTTTTAATAAACAGGAAATTATAAATGATTCAATGAAAATATGAACCTATGAATTTGCTTGTAATATGCCTGAATATTGTGCCGTAATCTCTGATAAACCAGCTACTTGAGCAAAACTTGAAAATGTATTAAATGAAGAAAAAAAATTTGATTTCTCTTTACTTGAAAAAGCAATAAATAATAAAAAAATACAATTTATTGATGAGGTTTTAGAAAAAGAAGTTTCATGAGATATAGAAATTGAAACTTGTCACATAGTTTGACAAAATGAAATTATTATCGATGTAAGAGAGGAGCAAAAATCTCAAGAAAATCCATTAATTATTGAATGATTTAATATTTTAAAGTTACCTTTTTTTGACTTAGAATTTGAATTTCCAAATCTTGATCAGACAAAAACATATTTATTTTATTGTAATAAATGAATGATATCAAAAAACCAAGCAATTTTATTAAAAAATAAATGATTTAAAAATATAAAAATTTTCAAACCTGTTTTAACTGATACTTGATGTAGAATTAAAACTTGAAAATAATAAGATTTTAATATAATTAATATACAATTTTATAAAAAATTAACTATTTATGAATAAAAAACTTATTTCATTCTGGATTTTAATAGTATCATTTTTTGGTATATGATTTTGATACTCCCTAGTTTTTGCTTGAAATCTATGAGAAATTGAGTTTAGATTATCTAATAATTTATTTATTGATAGTTTAAATTTGAATAAAAATAGAGTCATTATAAAATCAAGAGAAAATTTAGAAAATGTAGTTATATCATGAGATTGTGGTATAAATTGAAAGTTTATTCAAAAGTGATGAAATTCTTATATTTTTGATGTTTTTCTTCTTGATAAAAAATGTGAAAAGTCAAAAATTAATGTTTTTTTTAAAAAAGACGATTTAGTATTACAAACTTCTTTTAATATTACAAAAAATACTGATTTGTATTTAAAATATATTGATTATTCTAGCGATAAATTAAATTCATATTTATATAGTTTAGAACAAGCTATTAATTGATTAAAGCTATACTCTTCTTATAATAAAAATTTACATTTGGATAAATATGACTATCTATCTAAAAACAGAAACTTGTCTGAACTTCAATACATGCATAATTTTATAGTTGATATTTTAGAAAAAAGAGAACAAAAATATTTTATACCTGTAAAATGATCAAATTTAACAACTGTTTCAAGTAAACTTCCAAATGCCGCTAGGCCTTATAGAGCTGATTATACAGATTGAGTTCATGAATGATGGGATTTTGATACTGATTTTTGAGAAACAGTTGTTTCTATAGATTATGGTGTAGTTATAAGGATTGTTGATAATTTTGTTTTTTCAGACTTAGATAAAATTAAAAAATGAAGTGATTTATCAAAAAATGATAAAATCAAGAACTTAGATATACTTAGAGGTAATCAAATTTGGGTTAAAACTATGAAATGAGACATTGCATTTTATTCTCATTTGGATAAAGTTTATTCAAATATAAAAGTATGAGATATGGTTTTTAGATGACAAGCCCTATGAACAATTTGAATAAGTTGAGTTCCAGATAAAAATTATAAAGATTATCATTTGCATATAGAACTTAGAAAAAATCCTTATAATGATAATAGAAAATTACCATATTCTATTGATGAATATATGTCTTGGGATTGGTATTTTAAATGAGAAAATGAAAAACATATAGTAGAAAATCAATATAACATATTCCAAAAAAATGATTAAAGATAATTTTATCACAAAAAATAAGAAAGCTTATTTTGATTATGAAATTTTAGATACATATGAGGCATGATTAGAGCTTAAGTGATATGAAGTTAAAAGTATAAGAAATTGATATACAAATCTAAAATGATCTTATATAGTTTGAGTTAATTCAGAATTATTTATCAAAGGTATGCATGTTTCAGCTTGGAAAACCATTGCAAATAAATCAGGTTTAGAAACAGATAGGATTAGAAAAGTTTTACTTCATAGAAAAGATATTATTTACCTTTCATGAAAATCAAAAGAACCAGGATATTCTATAATTCCTTTAGAACTGTACTTTTCTTGAAGTTTGATTAAGCTTAGAGTTTGATTGACAAAATGAAGAAAGAGTTATGATAAAAAGCAATTATTAAAGGAAAGGACAATGGATCGTGAAGCTAAAATAATGATGAAAAAATATATAAATTAAGACAAGATATAATATCCTGTCTTTTTTTTTTGATTTTTTGATTTTTTGTCTATAATGAGACAAGTTTAGTTTTTAAAATATTTAAATGTTAGATATAAAAATTATTAGAAATAATACAAATTTAGTTAGAGATGTTATTAAAAAAAGAAATTTAAAACTTGATATAGATGCATTTTTAGAATTAGATAGAGAAAAGTTAGATTTGATTGTTAAAGTTGACTCTTATAGAGCATTAAAAAATAAAGTTAGTAAAGAAATTCCAACTTTAAGTAATGAAGAAAGACCAGCAAAAATAGCTGAAATGAAACAAGTTTGAGAAGAGTTATCTGTTCTAGAATCAAAACAAAAAGAAGTAGAAGATACTTGGAGAAATATGTATTTTAAATTTCCAAATCTACTTGATGAAACAGCAGCTATTTGAGATACTGATGAATGAAATGTAGTTGAAAAAAGTTTTAAAGAACCAACATCTTTTCCTTTTAAAGCAAAAGAACATTGGGAAATTTGAGAAAAAAAATGATGGATAGATATAGATAAATGAAGTGAGGTTTCATGAGCTCGTTTTTGGTATATAAAATGAGATTTAGTTATGTTACAATTTGCTATAATTAATTTTGTAGTTTCAAAGCTTATGTCAAAAGGTTTTGAACCTATTTTGCCTCCAGTTTTAGTTAGAGAACAAGCTATGTTTGGTACATGATTTTTCCCAGCTTGAGAAGATGGTATATACTCTGTAAATCCATGAGAAGATGATTTATACTTAGTTGGTACAAGTGAAGTACCAGTTACTAGCTATCATACTAATGAGGTTTTAGATTTAGAAAAACCAAAAATGTATGTTGCTTATAGTCCTTGTTTTAGAAGAGAAGCTTGAAGTGCTTGAAAGGATACTAGAGGTATACTTAGATGACATCAATTTGATAAAGTTGAAATGGTTGTTTTTTGTAAAAATGATGAAAGCAAATCTATGCATGATTTTATGGTAGGAGTAGAAGAAGAAGTACGGCAAGATTTAGGAATCCCTTACAATAAAGTTAATATTTGTAGTTGAGATTTATGAAATCCAGCACTTAAAAAATATGATTTAGAAGCTTGGATGCCATGACAACAAAAATTTAGAGAAGTTACTAGTTGTAGTAATGTTTGAGAATTTCAATCAAGAAGACTATCTATAAAATATAAAGATAACAATTGAGAACTTCAATATGCTCATACATTAAATTGAACAGTTTCAGCTATTTGAAGATGTTTAATAGCTATAATTGAAAATTATCAAACTGAAAATGGAGATGTTGTTATACCTGAAGTTTTAATTCCATTTATGTGATGAAAAAAAATAATATAAAAATAATAAATTTTGTATAAAAAAATAGTACAAAAATGTTGTAAAAAAGAGTTTTTTTAATAAAATGTTAAAAACTCTTTTTTTGTTTATTTATCAATTAAAAAAAGTATTATGATTTATACAAAATTTCAAAAATTTATATCAAGTTTTTTGATTTTTTCATTACTTTTTGGTATTACCTTTAGAGTACCATTTTTTGATTTCTTAGCATCTGCCTCTTGAGATGATTATTATGATATAGTTTCTATACTTGTAGATGAGAAAACATATTCTGATACATCTTCTGAAATAAAAAGATATAGTAAAGACATAACTAATGTTTTAGAAAATACAAAGGTTGTTGTTTTGCCTTTTCCTGATGATGCTAGTACTTATGATATAGCATCAATAAATGAATCTTTATATTATGAATGATATAAATGACTTTCTGATGTAGATTTTGAATCTAGATTAGTTTGAACAGTTTTAATTTGAAATATTCAAATTCCAACAGTTCATAAAAATAATGAGGTATCTAAAACGATACTTCCTTATACTGATTTTGATGATAAATCATATATATACAATACTGATACACAAAAATATGAATATAACAAGGATAATGTTACTTGAGTTAGATCTGAAATTTGGCATTGAGTTATTTCTCCTAACACATGAAATTATGATACTGACATAGATGCAATAAAGGATTATTTTGATAAGAATCATGATTATTATACTTGAAAATGATTTTATGAACTGGAGAATAATTCTACAAATTGAAATCAAAATGAATGATATAGTGATACTTATGAACCTTATGTTTTTTATTTTGATAGTTTCAGAGAGTCAAAGGCATTAAATTATAACTCTTATGTTTGATACGAGTTATACCTATCAAATAAAGAAGATATAATATATAATAGATATACTAAAGAATTAGCTGATAAATTGAAGCAAGAATTACTTTGAAGTTCTACTGAATCTTTAGGTAGTTTAGCAAAAAAAATAGACCCAACTTTAAGTGATGATTTAATAAATAGTTTAGATAATAATCTTGAATGAGTTCCTGATATTCAAACTAGAACAATTATAAATGAAACTGTAAAAAAATTTATTCAGGTTATATCTCCATGAGCTATATCTGATATGAGAAAAAATGTTTATAATGCATGAAGATATAATTATGAGGATAGAGTAAATGTTGATTTTATTCCATATCTTATAAGTGTATTAGATATTGTTAATGATGAATTAATAAAAGAAATTACAGATGATTTTGAATCTAAAATGGATTGATTAATTAAATCAATTCCTTGATCTATAGTTATTCCAGTTAGTTATAAATTTAAAAATAGCCAAGTTGAAGAAGTATATGAAAATTACTTATTTTGAAAAAAGGCTTCAGATATAACATACGCATGAGATTGTAGTTTTTATAGAGGTTCAACTATAAATTGATGACAATTAGTTGAGGCTAATAGAGGGACAAATATTTATAATATAGAGCCAGACAAGAATACTTTCTCTGTTTATGGTAATATATGTTTTTCAAATCTTCAATCTTGAAAATCTTTAGATTGATTGTGGTGAAGAAATTCTCCTTTTAATCTTAATCAAACTGAATCTGCTAAATGAAATTTAGTTCTTAATCAATCAGACTATAAATGAGCAATAGTTCCATTATATGATATCAAGTGATCTAAGGAAATTTATGACTCATCTAAAAATCCTAGTATATCAATGTGTTATAATACTAATCTTATTTTAGCAGATAGATATGAGTATTGAGTATGAAATTGAGAAACTTCAACATGGGAAAATACATATAAATTACCATCTTATCAAACAAGTACTCTTAGAACATCTGTTCCTTGATGGCAATGTATAACTGATACAAACTCAACAGATAAATATTATCCTTTTAGCTTAAAATTCGAACAACATGTTTCAACTTTGACCGCTGGATATTGTGAGAAAAACTCTATTTATCTTGATGGTGTTTTAGTTAAAGAAGTTGCGTACAATGAAGCTTGTTGATGAGATTCTTGTGAATGTTCTTGAACTAATACAAGAGATATAGTAAATAATATAGAGGATATATTAGATGGTTTGTTGGTTGATGAAAGCTATGATATAGAAGAAAGTAGCTGGATAATAAATAGATATGACTATAAATCTATTTCTGATTCTCATATGTTTCATAAATCTCCTACTTCAGATGAATTAAAGGCACAGATTGAATCTATGGTTACACCATCTTTAGCTGTAGATAAAGATAGATATATAGATTTTCTTTTATCAAATTGATCATTTGCTAAAATAAATTATCCATATTTATTTAGAATTAAATTTGATGATATATCAGATTTAACAATAGATAAAGTTTCTATTGAGTTAGATAGAGTTTTAGATCAAAAAAGTCAAGAGTTTAGAAATATAACTTGATTATCTCTAGACTTAAAAACATATTTAAAACAAAAATGAAGTAAAAAATTATATTTAGATGGAGAAGAAAAGGATATTAGTTATTATGATATGCTTGTATTTGCAATCTATTGGAATAATTTGTCTTCAGTTTCTGCAAAATATTGATTTGTTTTTGAGAATTATTTATCAAGTCAATTAAATACTCAAAATTCATTTTTCTTGCCAAAATGAAGAAGTCAATATGAAATTGCATATTTAGGTTCTTCTTGAAATGCATCTAATATGTATATATGACTTGATCCTAACTCTAAGTCTACAAATCCATATTCTGACATAATATCTAAAAATCAAGATATTTCTACAAAAATATTATGATTAAATATTAATTGATCAGAAACTGTTACAAATGAAGCATTATTTAAGTGTGCACCTCCAGAATGAGTTCCTATTTGGGAATGGATTCCTGCAATTATGTGTCGGTTATGAGATATGCTTCCTCCTACAATAAAAATATCTGATTGAGCTTGTTGACCTTCTCTTTTATCTTCTGAGGAAAAAGAAGAATTTGAAATTTGTAATTGAGATGTAAATAAAAATTGAGTTAATGATTGTGTAGAAAGTAAATTACCAGATTGAAACATACTTCTTGAATCTGATTCAAATAAATATTCATACAATAAAAATGCTCAATTGATTGCAAGCATTAAATGAAGTGATTGAAAAACTTTAACATATATAAATTGAACAAATATTAATTTTGAACTTGTTAGAGTAGAAGCAAAAATTGATGAGAATAAAGATATATCTGAAACAAATAAAAAAATTATATATGATTCATCTATAAAAGATGAAGTATCTATTAAAAATTTAAATAATTATTTATACTTTAAAGATTTTACTGTACCAACTTCACTATGAGTTTCAAAGTATTGAATTAATTTTAAAAATAAAGATATTAATGTATATTTAAAAGCCAAAATAAATATAAGTGATTCAAATAAGTCTCAAATATTATCTAAAGAATCAAATTTATTAAAAATAGAAGTTAGAGGTGAATCTTTGACAACTACTACATATAATTTAAATGATAGCTCAAATTTAAATGTAAATCAATGAAATCAATCTGTTTTAGCAAGTGATAATCAAAATATTTTCTTAATAGATTGAAATAGTCAAAATATAGATAGTATTTTAAGTACTATAAATAATAATTCTAAATCAAATGAGAAATTAGTTTTTAAAATAGATAATTTATCTAAAATAGGGACATCTTTACCTAATTCTTACCCATTAATTGTTGAATTATATTCATGAAATAATTTAGTTAAAAGCTCAAGTATTGATAATATTAATTGATTTGTTTCTTTATTTTCAATTTCTAAATCTTGAACTTATAATTTAAAAATTAAAGATAATTCTTGAAAGTTTGTTGAAAAAAGATTTGAAGTAATGCCATTATCTCCTCATAAATTAGATATAAACTTATGAGCAAATTATTTACAAACTAATTGAAGTATTTCTACAAACTATGTAACTATTCTTGATAAATATAATAATCCAGTTTCTTGAAATTTCTATGATTTGAAAATGGAAGTTTCAGATAATAATTTAGTTTTTGTAGATAACTGAAAAGATAATTTTTCAACTTCAACATATGAATGATATAAAATATTTAGATTAAAGTCGCTTAATAAATTATGAGAGAGTAATTTAAAAGTATCTTTATATGATTTAGATGGAAATGTTTTACTCTCAAATACAAAAAAAATCACTGTCTTAGATTCTTTTAGTTTAAATACTAAATCTTTAATGGGTGATATTAAAATATGAGGATGAACTTACAAATATCAAATAGAAGTCAGAGATAGTTTATGAAAAATTATTAATAATTTGAACTCTAGAGTTTATATGAAGGTAAATTCTAGTTATTTAGATTTACAAAAACCTTATTTTGATATTATAGATTGAGTTGCTATTGTTGAATTTAAAACAAAAAATTTAGCTTGAAAGAATATACCAATTGAGTTACAAATTGAGTGATTTTGAGAAATTTTTACTAAATCATTAGATATACTTCCATGAATCCCAATGAAAATGGATATGGTTGTATCTAAGTCTAAAATTGAAGCTAACGGAGAAGATTATTCTCAAATATGAATTGAACTAAAAGATATATATAATAATTTAGTTTTCACTGATAATAGTACAACATTAGATTTAGAAATATTGCCTGAATATAGAAACTTAATAAATTCTACATCATATACTCAGAAAGTAAAAGATGGTAAGGCTAATTTTAAAATTTATTCTACATTAACTCCATGAATCTGATATTTTAAAATTAAAACTACTCCAACTCTATATGATAATAAATTTTCTATAACAGATGATTCATGAACTCTAGATATAAGTTGAGTTTGAGAAGTTGCATGAAAAATTGAAAGCTTTTATGTTTGGAATAAATCAAAAATAGAAAATAAGTATTATAACTCTATTTATACTACTTTACTTTGATCTAATTATTGAGATATTGATCAGAAAGATTATCTTGCTTGATCACTTATTTTCGAAAAAACAAGTAAAGCATTAGCTGTTACAAGTATTGTAAATAATCCATATCTTTACAATAATGTATTTTCAGTATGAAAAAATGGAGCATTTACTAAGCTATTTTCTGAAAGTGATTTATCACAAGATATTGATTTAGATGTAGCATTTAAAAATGACAATTTATATTTAGATGTTTTTAATAACTCTTTAAATACTAAAATTTGAGAAGCTTATTATATATTTCCAAATGATTCAAATTTGGAAGTTTGTGAAGATGATTTTAATAGTTGTATAAATTATTCTAAATCTGGTATATATTGAAAATCTTTAGATAGTAATTTTAGTTTTTATGTATCATGATGAAAATTAATATTAAAAGATAATTCAGGTAAAACTTATTTAGAGATTGATAAAAGTTGAAAAATATATAGAAAATCTAGTCTAGATTTTTTATTAAAAAATTCTAGTTCAAAACATTTGGAAATAACTCTTAGTTCTTGAAATAAAGAAGTAGCTTTATTGTGATTAAATTTAGCAAATTGATCAATAAATATTTCAAGAGATATACTAACTTTAGACACTAAAATAAATAGTTCAAAAAATTCAGTATTAATATACATGGATTCTTCATTATATTGAACGTATTCAAATTGAAAATGAGAAAATGAATCACTAGTAATATATTATAATGATCCTTTTTGATCTGAAACTTCTTTAAATTGATTTTCTAAGTGAAACAATTTTTGATATGAAAATTTTGAAAATAATTGAGGTCTTTGATGGTCTAAATGAAATAAAACATTATTAAGTTTTTCTTTTTGAAGAAATGTATGAGAATCTCTAAAAGAAAATATGAGTTTTTCATCAATTAATATTTGAGATCCTTTAGTTAGTTTAAAGAAAATTAAAAAACAATTTAATTGAACTAATATTGATAAAAAATTTGATTCAACTATATGAGATTTATTATCTAATGAATCATTAATTGATACTTATAAGATTTTTGATTATAATAATGATTCTAGAGTTGATGTTTTGTTAGTAAAAAATGATTGATATATAAAATTATTAGAAAATGTAAATACTAGTTCTAGATTCAGGGATATGTGAGATTTGGCTTATATAATTGATTTATGAAATTATGAATTATTAAAGACTTGAGATTTTACATGAGACTGATATGATGATATATTTTTTGTAGGGGAAGATTGAGATCCTTATTTACTAAACAACATAAATAAAGATTTTTCTAGACTTTCTTTAAAAAATAAATTTGATTTAAAATGAAGGATAATTAGGGCAGAGAGTTTTGATATGGATAATGATTGAATTACAGATATAGTTACTCTTGATGACGAAGGTTCAATAAATATCTTTTATTGAAATTTGGGTTCTTCAAATCCTACATTTACTAAACTAAATCTTAGTGATGATTATGGTGTTAAATTGAGTAATCAGATAAGAAAAGATTCATGATTTATATATTTTGATTGATTATATCAAATTGATTCTAGATATGATAATACTGATTTAATTAATTCTAATAAAGATTATTTAGATAATTTAAGAAATTCTTTATGAGCTTGATCAGAATCTGTTAGTAGAGAAATAGTTGATACTGAATTAGCAAATAGTTTTATTTTTGAACAAATTTCATATTCTAAAAATAATAATGTAGATATCGATTGACTAAATTGATTGATAAATCTTCCATCAACTATAGAGCAAACAACTTTTATTAAATCTGAATATTCTGATGCTGCATGAATAAAATATGAAAAAATTTATACAGATAGAAATTGATGATTTTTGAAATCTTGAGATATAGTAGATATTCAAATAAACATTACTAATAAATCATGATGAACTAAAAGAAATATAGCTTATATAGAAGACTCTCTAGAGTATTTTAATGTAGATTTTTCTAGTGTGACTAACTCAAAAAATCTTCCTATAAAAATACCAAATAATAGTTATGACTTTTTATTTGATGGGTTTTCTTTATGAATCAATGAAAATTTTTCTATAAGTTATAGTTGAGAAGTTAAGCCAATCAAATATTCATATATGCAAGTATGATTATTTGAAAAATGAGAAGCTGGAGATGATTTATATTGAGATGTTCTATTAAAAGATAGTCCAGAAAATTGTTGAGATCCAGTTGAAATATTTAGATCAGTTTCTACAAGATTGTATAGTAAATGATTAAAAAATCCTTCTTGTGATGATAGTACTTTACCTGAGGAATTATCTAAAAATACTCTTGATTCAGATTGAGATGGTATACCAGATTATATAGAAAATCTTACAACAGATAATGATGCAAGAAAAGAATATTCTCAAGATGTTTTAAATAATTTGTTTACTGATTCAGATTGAGATGGTATACCAGATGATGAGGATAATTTTAATTCATCAAATTGATTTCAAGATGCTTTATCTAGTGTTGATTCATGACTTGATAATATACAAAATTTTTTAAATTGATTAAGTTGTTGATTTAATAATGGTTCTTGTATTTCTATGCCTTTAAATTGGGCTCCTTTAGCTCCATGAAATGATCCTACTTTCATGTGATATCCTATTTGAGATTGATTATATGTTTGAGAATGACTTCCAGTTTTTTCGAGTTTAACTTGATTACAAACTTCTTGTGGAACTTCTCCATGTTGTCTTCCAACTGTTTGGCCTGTTAGTCCTCTTGCATATGTTCCAGGTCCAACTTGTTGACCACCATCAGCATGATGATACTTATGAACATGGGCACCAACTAATACTTTCAGATTATTTGTTACTCCTACTTTAACTTGATGAATTTGAATGGCGGCTTGTTTTTGATGACCAGCTATTGTTGCAGGTTATTCTAATATGCCTTGAATTTCACCTCTTTTCCCATGATGAAATTGTATAGTTATTGCAAAACCTTTATTGAAGTGTAGTAATGATTGATCAGATTGAGCTCCAGAATCAACATGATATCCAGTTTACTGATCTGATTTTTGAGTAATAAATTGAAATTGTAGTATAGATGTTAATCAATCTCTAGACTCAAATTATGCAAACAACTATTATAATTATATAACTGGAAAATGAAGTTACTCTAGTTTATGATCTATAAATGAAGCTGTTTCTGATCACAATTCTAATATTTCTTGACCTTTATTTACAATTTGAGCTGAGTCATGAACACCAGTTTCAGTTACTTTAGATACTGAGTCTTGAAATTTTGACTTTTCAGATATAACAAAAATTGCTAAACAAAGAATACAAGCTTTTCCTTGATTTTTAATGAATTGGGTTACTAGGCAAATAGAGGAGATTGTTAATAAGTTAACTGATTTTCCAACTTTGTTTATCATATTACCTGATTTTTCTTGAATATATGATACTGATTTAGATTGGCAAACGAATAAAGCTAATTGGCTGAAGAATAGTTGAAATAAAGATGCTATAAGTAATCAAACAATAGATATTGATACTTCTGGTATAGATAATGAGACTGTAAAATGATACGCTGAAAAGGCTAAACAATATAATTCTTGAATAAAAGAAGCTTATGAATTTATAGGTTCTCTTCCTTTAGTAAAAATAGAGCAATCTCAAGTAGAAATTTCACTTCCATGGATTTCATTATCAGAGATAGATAAAACAATTTTTACTCGGAAGTCTACTTTAGAATCTTGGAAAGCTGAAGTTTCTAGAGCTAGTAACTCTTGGACTTTATGAGCTACTTGTAATTTTTCAGACCCACAAGCTCAACAAAGATGTTTAGATAATAATTCAGCTTGAGAGAAATTATTGATTGATTCAAATGCATTGGTAAACTCATTAGAGTCTAACTTAGAGGTATTAAAAAGTTATAAAGAAATACCAGAGCAAATAAATAAACTTTTAAATACTAAAGAAAAATACTTAGAGCAAATATTATGTAATGTCGAGACTATTTCATATATTTTATGATGACGGATATGAAAAAATGGTGAAAGGTTTAAAGCATGGGTTGAATTATTTATACTTATAAAAGCAATTTTAAAATCTTGGCAATTATTAATAGATGTATTTGTTGAATATGAACAAGAATGTAAAGAGTGTAAAAATGAAAGACAAGATTTAATGACTTTTGTATTTGAATTAATAAGTATGATTATTCCTGAAATTCCAGTTATTGAATTTCCTAAATGGCCAGATATTATTGTTGATTTACATAATATTAGAGCATGAATAAATGTTTTATTGCCAGAATTCCGTGTAACTTCAAGACCAATTTTATTACCTGAATTACCTAATTTATATTTACCAGATGCTCCAAATGTTAATATAGTACTACCAGATTTACCAGTACTACCAGAATTAGTAATTCCAGAATTACCTGATTTACCGACTTTACCAACTGTAGAATTACCAGATTTACCACCACCACCGACTTTACCTAAAATGTTATCTGCTTTAGAAGCAATTTTAGATATCTTAAAATTAGTAACTAAAGCAATGTGTATTCTCAAATCTTCACCATTTATTCCAGAATGGAGAGCCTGAGATCAAATTGCATTTTTAACTGAAAGAAATTGATACTTACCTACAGATTTTTTAAGTTTAAGTTCTCCTCATTTTTCTTTTCCTTGGATTGATGCTATAAAAGTTACTACTTATGTAAATCTTGAATTTGAGGTTGATTTTATTACTGAATTAGCAAGACAAGTTGCAATGCCTATAAATGAATTTACTTCAGACTTTACAAGCTTGTTTGATATAGATATAGCTGATTTAGATTTTAGATATGTTACTCCTTCAGAGATAAACGTTAATTTGTGAAACTTAAATGATAGAGATAAAAAAATAGTAAATCTAGTTTCTTCTATTTTGATTAAGAATCTTATTCATTGATATGATTATATACAAAAAAATAAGGATATAACTATTTCAAATGAAGAGTTTAAAAAAGAAATTTGATTAGCACTTTCAAGTGAGTCTATTTCTTGAGATCCAAGGTTTGATGAACTAAGAGATTTATGGAATAATGTAAATAAATATACATATTCTTGAGAAGATAAACTTATTCAAGAACTTAAAGACAATAATTTTAATAAATTTGAATCTTTAAAAGATATTATTAATACAGAAATTATTAAAAATAAAGAATTTAAAAATAAGTTAAATGATTCTATTAATAATCCAATAAAGAAAGTATCTTTTAATAATAGTTCATCTGTTGATTATTATAATTCAATTTTAGATAAATATAACTCTAAGACTTTTGAGTCAACTTCTAATTTATTAAACTTCAAACAAGAAGATTCATATTGATGAGAATTAAAAGAGATATGAAACTCTTTACTAGAAAATATAAATACATCTTTATCAAATTATAGTAATTCTACATCTAAAAATACATTATTGTTATCAGCAAATACTACTTGAACTTCTCAATCAACAAATAATTCATGAGAACAAAATTCTTGTACTTATTGATGAAAATCTAATTGAGATTATTCATATGTTTATGAATGAATATATATACTTGAATGAAATAGATCATATAGATTATTCGATTATAAAGATGAGTTATTATGAAATGAAACTACGCAAATTATAGATTTTGATTTAGATGGAGATGAAGATTTATTATATTTTGCTAATAATAAACTTTATTTAAAAGAAAGTTTAGATAAAAAATCTGATAAATCATTTTTAAATGAAAACCCTATAATTTTGGAATCTAATGATAATAGGTTTCTAAACTCAGATAATTATATAAGTTCTGTAAATAATTTAAGAAGTACTAATTGATCTAGTTGAATTATTGATTTATCATTTTCTTGAAAAAAATCTATTAATAACTATAGAGTTTCATTTTATACTGTGATTGATAAATTTTTAAATGAAAATAATACAAATTATTCACCAGTTTATAGAAAAAAATCAATAATTGATTGAATATCTTGAGCTTGAGAAATAAATTTATTATCTGACACTGATTTATATAAAGAGTATAAAGATTTGGTATTTTTAGATAAAGTTTGAAATCTAAATTGAGTTCAAATTGAAACAGACGAGTTTATAAATATTAGAAATGATATTAATAATTGAAATGTAGTTTCTGTTAATAATTGAACTAAAATATATTCTTGAGATAATTCAATGGTTTTAAAATATACTATATGAAGTTCATGAGAAATAAAGAGTATAATTGTACCTAAAAACAGACATATAGAAGTAAAAAATACTTTAAATATTGTTTGAATAAATTGAGATTGATTTATTAGAAAGGGGAATAAAATGATATACTCTTGAGTAGATATAAGAAAATTAATATGAAAACCTTTATTATTTTGAACTAAAATTTCATATATTTGAAATAATTCAGATGTTAGAGATGATAGTTATGTTGAATTATCTTATTATGATTGAAGTATTCAGTCAATAGATTTTCAATATATATCTGATTGGGAACTATATAATTTATGATATAACTCTCAAAAATATTTAATATCTACTCCTAGAAATAATGATTTATATTATGCAAAAGTTTCTTCATTTAAAAATGACATAAATTCTACAATGAGTAATCAAGTATTATTGTCTCCACAAATCCATTCTGATTCAAACTCTCCAGATATAAATTTATCTAAGATCAGAGTACCAGTTTATCAAAAACAAAGAATAGATTTAACTTCTTATATATATGAAGATACATGAATAAAAGAAGCATATATTGATTTTGATTTATCAGTTGATAGTTCTTGAGATTGAAATACTAAGAATGATAATGATTCTTCAAACATGAATAATTTAAATTTTATTATAGTTGACTCTAAAATTTATGTTGATGTTTGACCTTTTAATCAATTATATGATAAGAAAATATGATTAGTTATAAGGGATATAAATAATAATATCTGATATAAAGAAATAAAATTTGAAATTTATCCACCTATTCCAAATATAAATGATTATATTGATGAAGATTTATTTTGATCTCTTGATGAAAAGTTGGATGATGAGCCTGTTAATGTTTATAGAGTAAGATGATGAATGGTTTCAAAATTATCTACAAAAAATGGAGACAATTCAACACTTACTAATGATTGAGATTTTACTTTTAAAGTTTGAGAAAACTCATCTTGAATTAAAGTTTTTAAAAGTTGAGTCAATATAGCAAACATAAATGAAAAAACTTGAAAAATAGATATTGTTACTAATGATGGATTGTTAGATGAATTAGAAAATATTATTTTAGATAAATGATCTTGAAATTATACTATTTCAGTATTAACATCTAATGATACTTCTAATAAACTAGTTTATCCAAAAATTATATTAAAAGATACCTATAATGAAGTTTTTTATGAGACTATAAAAGTAGATTGAAAAAGTAAAATTAACATTGTTAATAATTATTCTAATTTAGATAATAGTTGATTGTTTTTCAGATTAGTTAATGATGCAAATTATTCTTATTATTTATTACCTGATAATGCAACTTATAATGCTTGAAGCCTAGTTGTTTATAGAAGTAATAATCAAGAAAAAGAACCACTTTTTACAGTGTTTACAGATTGAAGAATAACTTCTCTAAACTCTAATTATATTTTAAAATATAGTAGTTATAACGATTATGTTAGTCTTATCTTACATGATAAAGTTTTCAATAGAGATATTGCTTCTGTTTTATATAAAATAGATAGTGATTATATAATAAAATAAAAGAACCATTTTAAAATGGTTCTTTTATTTTATATAATAAAGAGATAATACTTTAGATCTATAATAAATATTTTTTATTAGATTAAATTTTTTTTGCTCTTTTATAGAAAGATTATTTTTGTTATTATATTTTAACATTAGTGGCTCTAATTTTTTTTCTAAAATTAATAATTCATTTCTATTTTTATAGTATCTTATTTTATTAAAATACAAATCTAGAGTTTTTATATATTTGTCTCAATAATCTTTTTGTATCTTTGAGTTACTTAATGTTATTTCTTTGAATATTTTATTTTTTGTTGTTACTCATTGAGCATCAACAGATAATGTAAAAATAATTGAGAATAAAAATATTGAAATTAAAATTATTTTTTTCATATTTTTTATATTTATATTATAAAGTTATTTAATATTACAATTAAAATTATTATTGTCAATAATTTTAACTAAAAAAATAAAAAGAGAATTTTCTCTTTTTATTTTTTTATTAATAATCATAATAGTAATCGTCATCATAGTAATAATCGTCATAATAATATTCATCATTATAATCAGGTATTCATAAGGCTTCTTTATAATCAATTGTATTAGTAGGTGTTTTTATTTCATAATTTCCATATTTTCTATTTGCTTTACTATCTATTTCAAATTTTGTTATTTTAGAATTATTTGAAATAATATCAAAAATCATATAAAAATTGTTTTTTCAATAAGAAATATCAGTTTTTAGATTTAGGTTTCAAGTTAAATTATTATTTGAAGCTTCTTTAATTGACTCCCAAGACTTTATATTATTTATATAAAATCATTTATCATATTTATTAACTAAAATTCAAGATTCAAATTTATTTTCATATAATCATCAATCATTTTTTGCTTTATTATCTATATTTGCTTTACTTTCAAAACAAGTTGATAATTTATATACTTGATTTTCTATTCCATTTTTATCCATTCATACTTCATAATAGTATCAAAATTTACATCAATTTATTTCAATATTTCATAAAGGATCATTAGGAACTTCATAAATATAAGGATTATTTATTGTTAATTTTTCTATTGTATTAGGATATTCTCAATTATCTTGATAATATTGCTCAATAGATGATCTAAGCATCATTAAATCAGTAATTCTTGAGGCATCTCTTGCCTTTTTAATTTGATCTTCATAAATATTTACAACACTAAACTTATTATTTAATTCCAAAGTTTCTTTTGAATATCTTCAAGTTGTATCAATTTCAAATATTTTTTCTCATTTTTCAGAAAAAGTAGTTTTTCAATTTATATTTTGATTAGACATACTTATATTTGAAACTAGATTTGAATCATATATTTTTGATTTTAGATCAATAGAATTTATTATATTATTTGAATCAAGTTTTATATTTAGTTTAGTCTCCAATTCTCATGAATCAGCATAGAATTCAACTTTTATATTATTTCTATTTGTATAATTTGCTTTTAAATGTTCATCTGGATATCTTTTTTGATTTGGAATTATTTCATAATTTGCACTTAATATTTCTTTGTTGTTAAAAGTAATACTTCATGAATTTTTTTCTATTTGACTATCTTTTTTACCATCAAATCATAATGTATTATTTTCTCAATCTATAATTAAATATATACTTCATAAATTATTAAAGTCTTTTAACATATTTTTATATTGACCTTCACTACATTCTTTTCAATAAAAAGGATCAAATCTACTTTCAAGTTCTTTCATTTGATCACAAGAATATTTTGTAGGTTTTAAGTAGTATTTATTTCATTCTTTTTTATAAGCTTCAAATAATGGCTTGCTTAGTGCTTTATTGATATCAGATCATATATTAGAAGGATTTATGCTTTTTAATAATTCTAATGACATTTTAGAACTATTATCTTCGTACATAATGTATTTGTTTTCTTTAGCAAGTTTTTCAAACTCAGCTAAAAATCATTTTACTTCTTCTATTCATTTATCATTTAGGATATTTAAATTTTTTAATAGTAAATAAATATTTCAGTCTTTAGTAATAAAATCTATAAATGTATTCAGTTCAAATTTAACTTCATCTTGTCAAGCAGGTATAGCATTTACTATAGCTTTTAATTGTCATTTTAATTGAGAATCAAAGTTATTTGCTGTCGCTTCATAATTATTTAATTCTATACTAGAATTTATTTTTCATAGTTTTTTCTCATCTATATCTAGAGATATTTTTATATTTCAATTTTCAGAATAATTATTTGCATTTTCAAATTCTTTAGTAAATTTTTCTATAAATGTATTACTAGAATTTGCTAGATTTGATTGTAGTTTAAGTATTCTGTCATTTGCTATTTTTTTGTCATATTCAACTATATTAGGATTAAATACAGCACTTATTTTATTATCTTCTATATTTAAAATAGCAATATATGTTTTTGCATTTAGATATCTAATAGTATTTCATAAATCATCATTTTTTAAAGTTCAAGAATATACTAAATCTATTAATCTAGAGTTTATTTCTAATAGCTTTTCTTCATTATTTTTATTTGACTCTATAAATTTATCAACAGCTTTAATATACTGTTTTCATTGATTAGATTTATTTAGTTCTAACTTTATTGTATCTGTTTCTTCTTTATAGTAAGTTTCATCATCAAATGATAATATTTTACCTATTCAAAAAATATTAAAACAAAAAATACTTATTATCAAGTAACTAATAACTTTTTTCATAAAATAAAAGGGTTAAAATTAAATTTTACCCTTTTATTTTATTTTTTAGCTATTTTTAATCAAACAAAAATAAACAATAGCATTGACAAATATGTAGCTTCAAATATATGTAAAAATATATTCATAACTAAAACTGCTAATAATACTCAAAAAATTATAGTAGATTTTTTATATAATCTAAATAATACATTTATTAATATACTTAAAAATAATACAAAAAAGATTATTCATCATTCTATTAAAACTTGTATATACCAGCTTTCAGGAATATAATGATATTCATCAATTTTTGTTTGTTTTTCAGGATATATATTTCTATAAGCAGGGCCAGATTCAGCAAGTCAAGCTCATAGTGGCTTTTCTAAAAATCTTTCAAATCATATTTCCATTCTATGGAAATGTCCAGTAGTAGAAGATGGCCTAAAAATGATATTTGTTAATTGATGTTGAAAAATTATTCATAAGATACCAAGTAATATTATTATAAAAGTACTTATTCTTAAAAAAATTTTTTTATGATGAGTATAAATATATTTTAAATTTGTTAAAAATATAATTCATCAAGCAGTCATTACTCAAAGTAAAGCACTTCTAGAATATGTTAATAATATTAACCAAAATAAAAAAATGATAATAAAATATACATAAAATTCATTTTTTTTCTTCTGAATATATAAAAACATTCAAGAAAAAATGATTAAAAAATATCACATTGCATTTGGTCAGTCTAGTATTCATTGAAATCTTCTGATTCATGAATTTTCAAGTCAATGATATACAGGAACTCATCAACTAAAAACCCAGTTACTTACATAATCTACATATCCAAACTCTACTAAAAATTCTTCTTTTAATCTAAATTTAATAAGTATACCAAAAAGTAATGCCATAGCTCATGAGTATACAAATATTGTTGCCAATTTTTTAAAATCAGTTTTTAAAAATATAGCTCAATGTTTATATATAATCATAACAATTAAGAACATAAAATCATATCTTCAACCATATATTATGCTATTTAGTCCAAGTCAATTATATAAAGTTATTCAAACTCAATAAGTTATGTAAGATAGAACTAAGTAGTCAAGCATGTCAAGTTTAGGTATTTTTTTTGCTTTTATAAATTCATATATTAGACTAAAAAATATAGCCACTAAAAGTCATTCTTTAAATAAAAATCCTATTTTATCAAATCAAGTAATATATCATAAAAATACAGCTAAAAATACATAAAATGGTAGTATTGCAACTGCAAATTTTGTAAGTAGGGTAAATAAATTCATAATTTATATTTAATAATATTTTTTATATAATAAATAAAACAATAAAAATGTAAAATTTTTATTGTTTTATAATTTCTTTTATTTTTTCTTCAAATACTTCTTTGCTAAAAATATTGGCTTGTTTTTTACAATTTTCTTCTGCATATTTATTTTCTTTGTTGTTTTTATTGAAAACCTTAAATTTTTCTACAAAATCCATACCATTTTTATCAAGGAAAAAATCTCAAGTAACTCAAGTTAAAACAGTTTCTGTAAGTCATCAAGCATTTAATGCAAAAACTGGTTTTCATGCGGCCATAACTTCTATTGGTACTATACCAAAATCTTCTTCTCATGGAAATATTAATCACATAGAGTTTTGAACTATATATACAAGTTCATCATTGTATTTTGCTCAAGCAAATTTTATGTTTTTGTTTTTTACCAATTTTTCTAGATTTTCTTTGTAATCTCAAGCTCAAATTATAAGTAAATTTTCTTCTAGATTATTAAATGCTTTTATTGCAATATCCAATTTCTTAAACTCTGTTAAAGCAGAAATTATTATATAATAATTATTTTTTTCAAAAATATTTTCAAAATTCAAATCTTTATCTAGTTTTTTTGCAAATCTACTAGTTTCAACTGGAGGATATAGTAGTATAGAATCTTTTTTGTAGTATTTTCTTATTCTATTAGCTGTGTTTTTACTATTTGCTAGAGTTATATCAACTCTATTACTAGCAATTACATCCCAGATTCTAAGATGTAAAAATAATTTATTAATTAATGGTTTCAAAAATATAGATTTCCATCAATAATTTAATCATAAATCAGCTTTATATTCATTTGTCCAATCCCACATATAACGAGCAGGAGAATGATAGTATACTACAAATTTCGTTTCAGGTTTTGTAATTGCTCCATGAGCAAATCATGAACTAGAACAAATAACTAAATCATAATTACTAAAATCTAAGCTTTCAACACTTCCAGCCATAAATGGTAAACAAAATCTTTGTTTTTTAGTAAAGTTATATATTTTTTGACTTTTTAGAGAAAAAACTCTTGAATTTATTTTTTCTTTTGGAAATACTTTTTCTACTTTTTTTTCATCGTAAATAAGAGTAAATAAATCAGCATCTGGAAAAATAGATAATAAATTTTCTACTACTTTCTCAGCTCAACCAAGTTTTATAAGCATTTCATGTAATATCGCAATCTTCATATTTTTTGTATTTTATTTAAAAAATTTATTAAATAATAATTATTTTTTGAAAAAAACTAATTTTTTATTAAAATTGGCTTAATCTATAATTAAATTTTTATTTATGAAAAAAATATTATTGTTTTGTATATTTTTATTTTGATTTTTTTTGTTAAATTCAACTTTTTGAAATAACGATTTAACAAGTTCATGATTTACTATAAGTGTAAGCGACATATCTCCTTGAATAGATTCTGAATGAAGTGATACAGAGGAAAGAATTAATTGGTTATTATGAACAATTATACAAACAATGATGATTGCTTTATGAGTTTTATCTGTTTTTATAATGACAATCTGAGCTTGATATATTATATTGCATAATTGACAAGATGAGTTACTTAGTAAATGAAAGTCAATATTTATGGCTTGAGTATATTCAATGATAATTGCATTAAGTTCTTACCTTATAATATACATTGTTAGACAAATATTATATTCAACATAATAATTACTTTAAAATAACTATATGAAAAAATTATTACTATTATTTATACTTTTTACAAACTTGTTTTCTTTTGATTATATATATTGAGCATCTTCTCCAAGTGTAACTTGTGCTTGACTTCCTTGATGTCAAAGTGATGCTTTAAATAATTCTTGAGACTCAAATGATTGAACATTAGCTGTAAATGTTTTATCAAATTTTATTTGAGAATTTATTCAGATAGTTGCTGTATTTGCTGTATTTGCTCTTATTTTTAGTTGAATATTTTATTTGATATCTTCTTGAGATGAAGAAAAAGCTAATAAAGCCAAAAAATGGATAATATGGTCTTTAGTGGGAGTGTTTTTATCTATTTCGGCATGGTGAATAATTAATTTTATTAATAATATAAATATTTTATAACTTAGTTAATATATGAAATTTTTATTAAAAATTCTAGTATTTCTTTACTTTTTTTCTTCATATCTTTATATATCTGCTGCTTCATTAAAAGATTCACTTATATCTGATACTCAATCTAGTGTTTGAGAAGTTAATTGAGATACAACTTGAGATATATTATCACCTATATTTTCGTGGTTTAAAACAGAAATTTTTTCATTAATCATGGTTGTTGCCATAGCTGTTTTTATTTTTATAGGTATAAGATTTGCTTCTGCTAGATGAAATCCAGAAGAATTTAAAAAGGCTTGGATGCAGCTTATATATGCTATAATAGGTATATTTTTTATATTTATGGCGTGGTGACTTGTAAAAATAGTTTCTAGTTTAAGTTTATAATTTTTATTTATGAAAAAAATATTATTTTTAATTTTTTTGTTTTCTGTTTTATTTTTAAATTTTAATATTAGCTATTCAAGTTGTACTCCTCCAGATTGAGATTATGATATAAAATTTGAGCTGGAAAATTGTTTATATTGAGCAGAGCTAGTTGATGCTTGAATTGACGCCTGAGCAACATTTAATGAATCAATAAAAAAATGGATAAACAATATATCTGTATTTTTATGAATTTGAGCAGTTTTATGAATAGTATATTGATCATTTATGTTAACTATTAGTGCTTGAGAAGATGAAAAAGTTAACAAATCTAAAGATATAATAAAGTGGTCAATTATTTGATTTATATGATTAATTACCGCTTCTTTTTTAATAAATCTAATTATAAGATTATTTTACTCTCTTTCATAGTTTTATGTTTATTTTTTTAAAAAATACTTTTTTTAGAATATTAATTTTTACTTTTTTATTTAGTTTTTTGATTTTTATAACAAAAAACTATTTTTTTTGATGAAAAGTTGATTTTGAAAATTCTATAATAGAAGACAATTATATTAGTCCTGTTTCAATAGAAGAAGATTATCCAAATATTAATTATGAAAAATTAAATAAAAAAGTAGAAGAAAAGATAATTTCAAATTTGTCTTCTGCAGCAAAATTCAAGTACAATTTTCTTCCTGAAGAATTATTTTTTGAATCAGAATTAAAAACATATTTAGATTCAATAGATTCATTTTTAAATTCAAAAATAATAGAACCTAAAATTTCTTTTTTAGAGCTTTTTTTAAATAAGCAAAAGTGAGAAGTTAGATGAAAGATGAAAAATAAATCTATTCATCTTTTTGGAGTTTATAATATGAAGGAAGCAGAATCTTTATCTGTAACTATTCATGAATTTTGACATTTTCTTGATTTATATATTTTAGAGAAAAAAGTTACTAAAGATATTAGCGATTTTTTTTATGAAATTTCTTGGATTAATACTACTACATTAAAACCATCAATGGAGCAAAAGGATTTTGTTTCTGGTTATTCTATGACTAATAAATATGAAGATTTTGCAGAAAGTTTTACTTACTATATTTTGCATAATAATGATTTTTATGAGAAATCATTATTGTCAGAAACTTTAAAGAAAAAATACGATTTTTTTTCAGATTACATTTTCAGAAATGATGAGTTTAAAACAAATAGCTATAAAACAATTAATTATATAAGCGATTATTATCGGGATATAACAAAGATAGAATATTCTTTACAAAATTTTTTGCAGTATTTAAAAAAATAGATATACTCTTGTCACCAGATAAGAGTAACTTTTTATGTAAAGTAAAAAAAGTGCTTTTACAAATATAAAAATATTCAAAAATATTCAAACATACTTGAAATACTTTTTTAAAGTATAATTATTTTTGTGACTATAAAGCTTGAAACAATAGCTTTAGTTATTTTTATATGTAATTTATATTTATTAAATAATTTAATTAATGAAAGACTTTTTAGATGAATTAGATCAAGAAATTGATGCATTTGAAAGTTTTGCTTGAGATGATATTGTTGATCAACATATATTGATGAATGAGTGATTAGATTGAACTACTCAGAATATTGAAAAAATTGAAAAAGAAATTTCAAAAAATTCTTCAAGAAATAAAAATCAAAAGCAAGCAAGACCTGATAATGAAATAAGATGAAAATTTATATCAAAATTTCCAGAAACAAAATTTTACCTTCCATCTCTTAGAGAAGGTTATACTAGATTCATACCGATTTGATGAAATAATGAAACTGGTTCAAAAAATATGTGAATGGCTCAATATTGAGACGATATAGTTTTAATAGATTGTGGTATACAATTCCCAGACTCAGATATGTTATGAGTAAATTATAGTGTTCCAGATGTATCTTTTTTATCAAAATATAAAAAAAATATAAAAGGTTTTATTATAACTCATGGTCACCTAGATCATATTTGATCATTAAAACATGTTTATCCTGCTGTTTGATGTCCTCCACTTTATGGTACAAGATTTACTCTTTGACTTGTGAGAAAACAATTGGAAGAAGCATGATTATTGCCTCATGCAACTTTGATAGAAGTTGATGCTTGAAGTAAAGAAAAACTTAAAATTTGACAATTTAGTGCAGAATTTTTTAAAGTAAATCATAGTGTTCCAGATTGTGCTTGAGTTTATTTAGAATCTCCATCAGGTACTAGATTTGTTCATACATGAGATTTTAAAATAGATTTTACTCCAGCTATTGATACCCCTGCTGATTTAGATAGAATTGCTGAAATTGGTTCTAGATGAATTTCTTTACTTATGTCAGATTCAACTTGATCAACTAGAAAATGATTTTCTATGAGTGAAAAAAATGTATGAGAAGAACTTGAAAAAATAGTTTCAAATCATCATAAAGGTAGACTTATAATTGCTACATTTTCTTCTTGGATTTCAAGAGTTCAACAACTTATAGATATAGCAGAAAAATATGATAAAACTATATTTTTAAGTGGTAAAAGTATGGTTGAAAATGTTGCGATAGCAAAAGAACTAGGTTACCTTAATATAAAACCTGGTATTGTAAAAAAAATGACTCCAAAAAATACAGAATGAATTGCTCCTCATAAACAAATAATTATTACAACTTGAAGTCAATGAGAACAATTTTCTGCACTTGCTAGAATGAGTGAATGAAAACATAATGCCGTTGAAATAATAAGATGAGATACAGTTGTATTTTCTTCAAGTGTTGTTCCAGGTAATGAAAAATCAGTTGTTTGAATAATAAACAAACTTATAAAATTATGAGCTAATGTTATCACAAAAGATGATTGAGAAGTACATACTTGAGGTCATGCATTTCAAGAAGAACAAAAAATCATGATAAATCTAGTAAAACCAAAATATTTTATGCCAGTTTTTTGAGATCTATATTTTAGAACTGCTCATAAAAATACTGCAATGAATATTGGTATGAAAGAGGATAATGTTTTGATGCTTGAAAATGGAAATATAGTTGATTTTGCTCCAAATAATTGAAATGTATTTAAATCAAAAATTAAAGTACCTATTGCTGAAATTATTATTGATGGTCATGGTATGTGACTTGCTACAAGTCATGTAATCAAAGCTAGAGAAAAAATGATGAACTCAGGAGTTTTGGTTATAATGTATAAGGTTGATAAAAAAACTAAAGCTGTTTTATGACATATAAAATTAGAATCTAGATGACTTGTTTATCTTGAAGAAGTTAGATTTATACATAGACTTATTATAAAAAAAGCTAGAGAAATCTATGAAAATACAGTTAAGGATGTTCCAGATATGGAAGAAAAAGACTTGATTAAAATAATAAAAGATGATCTTGAGAAATTTTTATTACAAAAAATAGATAGAGAACCAATGATTATACCAATGGTTATAGAAGTTTAAAAATATTTTACAAAAGACAAAAACTACATAATATAGTTTTGTCTTTTATTTTTATAAAAATAAAATTATGAAAAATAAATTAAATTTATTTCTTTTATTTGTATTAGTAATTTCATTATCTTCTTGTTTTTGAGCTTCTAAGGATGATATTTCAAAGGCAAAGGAGTGACTTTTAAATGAAGAAAAATCTTTAGAAGAACAATTTGAAGAAAATATTGCTAAATTTGAAGAAATAGAAAAATCTTTAGAAGAACAAAAAGAAGAGAAATTTGCAATAAATTATATTTGAGAGAATAAATTTATAGAAATAGATGATTTAGCTAATAAAGATTTAACTAAATTGGAACTAGAAATAACTTGAAAAACTAATACAAATGTAGATAAAATAATAGTTAATTTTTCAAATCCTACTTCTAATTTTCCAGTTGATAATTATACTCTAAAAACTTTTAAAGCTGGAGACAAGACTTTTTTATATAGAGCATTTAAAAAATTTGAAACTTTGGACTATTGAAAAAATACTTATATAATAGAGGCTTACTCTTGAGAAGAAGTTTCAAAAGTTGAATTAATTGTAAATGTAGAAAAAGAGAATGTATTAATTAATCAAGATGAAAATAATATAGAAAGTGAAATATTAGATATTTCTTCTCTTCCAAATGGAGATTATTACTGAAATCCAGTTTCACTTTGAAATTGAAAAGTTACTTATAGTGATATCAAATGATTATCTATAGAGCAAATATCATGAACTGGTATTACTTTGGATAGTGATTCTATAAATTCATTTCTAGCTAGTAAATATAAATCTTGGTTTTTTTGGAATTCTTTAAGACCTATTTCTTGACAAGAAGGAGTTAGTTTTTATGTAATTAGATTAGAATGAGAAAAATATTATTATGAAAAACATTATTATACAAACTCTTGATTTTATTGAGTTTTAGAACTTGAATCTTGAATTTGAATAGATGTTTCAAATATAAGTGGTAAAAATAATGAATTAAAAGAAAAAAATGAATGATTTGTTATAGTTACTATAGCAGATATGTTATTTAAAAAAATATTAAATTAATTATGAGAGTACTTTTAAAAATAAGCTGAGAAGCTTTAAAATGAGAAAAAGAATTTTGAATTGATCCCATTTTTTCTAAAAATGTTGTAAATATCATAAAGGAAATTCATGATAGGAAAATAGAGCTTGCAATAGTTGTTTGATGATGAAATATTTATAGATGATCAAATCTTATATCTTCGTGAGTTAATCCTGCAGATTCTCATAATTTGAGTATGCTTTCAACTGTTTTTAATTGAGTTGTTTTAAAAAATTTTCTAGAACAAGTATGAGTAGAAAGTATTGTTATGGATCCAAATGGAATAAAATTTGTAGAAAATTATAATAAAAATAATGCATTAAATTATCTAAAAAATAATAAAGTTGTTATTTTGACATGATGAACTTGAAATCCTTATTTTACAACTGATTCTGGTTGAGTTTTAAGAAGTTTAGAGCTTGATTGTGATTTTATGATTAAAGCAACAAAGGTTGACTGAATTTATGATAAAGATCCAGTAAAATATGATGATGCGGTGTTTTTTGATAGTATAAGTTATGATGATTTTATTTCTAGAAATCTAAAGATACTTGATTTAACAGCCGTTGCTCTAGCAAAAGATAATAAAAAAATTATCAAAGTTGTAAAACTTGATAAAATAGGAGCAGTTTTAAGAGCTATATTATGAGAAAAAGAGTGAAGTGAAATAAGAGAGTAAAAAACTTTTGACAAAAGCTTATTTTTTAATATGATATGCCGGTAATTTTTGAAAGTTATATACACCTTTTAGAAATTTTAAAAATTTTTAAATATAGATTATTATATAAATTAAAATCAAGATGTTAGCAAAATTAAGAAAAAGAAAAAGACTTAGAACTCACGGATTTTTAAAAAGAAGTTCTACTGATACAGGTAAAAATGTATTAAAAGCAAGAAGAAGAAAAGGAAGACATGTTCTTACTGTTTCTTACCCAAAAAGATTTCAACTTGTTGATGGTAAAGCTAAAATGCATATAATTGCAGGAGGTACTGCTAGAAAATCACCTTTTGATGGTAAAGGTAATTACGTTAAAACAAAATAATTTTAGTTTTTAAGTGATATTTTATAGTGATTGCTAAAAAATATAGATTAACTGAAAAAGATACTAAAAAGGTTTTACATAAGTGAAAACCTTTTTTTTCTTATTGAATAGTATTAAATATATTAAAAAATAAACTTTCTTACAATAGATTTTCTATAGTTATTTGATGAAAATCTGTAAATAACAATGTTACTAGAAATTTTTTTAGAAGAAGGTTTTTTAATAATTGTTTTTCTGAAATATTTGATAATGACAATGCTTGATATGACTTAGTTTTTTTAGTAAAAAAACAAACAAAATTAGATAAAAAAAACAATTTGAGTATAATCTCTTTTGATAATGATATTAAATTTTTATTAGATAAATATAAAAAATAAATATGAAAAAATTTTTAGATTTGGTTTTAATTTTTTTGATAACTATATTACTTATAAGTTTATTTTCAAATGATGATAAAAATATAAATAGTAATATTTTAGATATTTCATTTGAAAATAAATCTTATACTATTCCAGCATCAGTTGGTGTTATAGTTAATAATTATACTTCAAGTTGAGTAATTCTTAATACTTGTAAAGATTTAAATATATTAAATTGATGAGATAAGTTAGTTTTTGATGAAGCTTTTTGTAAAGACTTAGAAATAAAGTCTTGAGAAACTAAAACAATATCTTATGCTAGCGAATACTCTAAATTCAAAAATGTTTGAAAATATAGTCTAAATGCAAAAATTTGAGAAAAAGAATATTTTGATCAAGTTGAAATAGAACATAAATGAAGCATTAAAAAGTTATTTGTTTGAATCATATATGCACCAATTTATAATTTAGTTATATGACTTGTTGATTTATTTAAATGATCTTTTTGATGGGCAATAGTTGGAGTTACTATTATTTTAAGAATAATACTACTTTGGCCACAACATAGAATGATGGTTTCTCAAAAAAAATTGCAAGCATTACAGCCAAAAATAAAAAAAATACAAGAAGAACATAAGTGAAATCAACAAATGATAGGTATGAAAATGATGGAACTTTATAAAACTGAAAATGTTAATCCAGTTTGATCATGTGGTTTTTTACTTATACAAATGCCTATACTTATAGTTATTTATCATATAATTATTGGTATTCAAGATCCAGCTAATATATATTATCTATATTCATTTTTAACATGATTTTCATTGAGTGATATAAATTTTAATTTTTATTCACTTGATTTACTTCAAGTTGGTTGAGTTCAATGAATTATTCTATGACTTGTTGTTTGAATAATACAATATATACAAATTAAATTATCTTTAAGCCAAAAGGATAAAGATAATAAAAAATCATGAGTTATACTAGAGAAAAAATCATGAGATGATAAATATTCTCAAATGATGCCAGATCCAGAAATGATTAATAAGTTTATGCTTTATGGTATGCCTGTTATGGTTGCTATATTTACATACTCATTATTTGCATGAGTAGGTATATATTGGTGAATTTCTACGTTATTTATGCTTTTTCAACAATTATTTGTAAATAAAATTTTAAAAAAGTAAAGATGATAAGTGTCAATGATTTTGACACTTATGCCTTTTTTTATTAATATACAAGCATATTTTTATATATTAATTATTAGCATATGGTTAAAAAATTATTAGCTAGTTCTGTTGCAATTGCTTTAATAAGCTCAATTTCAACTGTTTCAGCTGCTACCACAGAAATAGAATGTTCTACTGATAGCGTTTTTGCAGAATATTCTTGTAATCAATGTTTCGATGGTTGAGAAAAATCAACTTGATCATTTATAGGATTATTAACTGATATTTGGTCTAATAATTCTGCAAATGATAAAATAATGTATAAAGAACAACAAGAAATGCCAGAAATGGTTAATCTTAATACTTCTAAAGTAGAATGGTCTCAAACTCCAGATTCAAAAGACTTCTGGGAATATACTCCAGAATTTGAAGCTTTATTTTCAACTGAACAAGACTGATATGTTTTAAAAGCTGGTCAAAGTGTTACTTGGTTAAAATCTAAATTAAGTTATGCATTTAAATTAGATAGGAATGATGCAGTTAAATGAGAAAATATTTGATTACTTGTTTATCCTGTTTTAAGTCATACACTTTTAGATAATTGAGAATTAGGTATGAGTAACACACCTCATAATGAATGTGTTTTATTTAAATCTGCTGCTTGACAATCACCAGTTGTAGAAACTCCTAAGACTCTTCCTCAAACTTGACCTGCTGAATTTTTCTTACTTATGATATTGGCAATGATTTTAGGTTTTGGTATTGTTAGATTTAAAAATAGTTAATTTTAAAAAAGATAGATTTAAAGTCTATCTTTTTTTATTTTTCAATATTTTGGTATATAGTCAAGTTAATTATTTTGAAAATTATTTTATAAATGTGTTATTATATAAAGGTATAAATTTATTAATTAAGAAACTTATTATGTTACACATTGTAAAACAATATAAAAAAATGTTACTTTCATTTTTAGAAACTAGTTTTGAGCAAGATAACTATTCAAGAGATTCTAAGTTACCTCTTACTCAAGAAGTTATTAAATCTACTAAGACTTTAGAAGATATGGTTAAAGTTATTAATAATTCAGAAATTGATATTAATAATTCAGAACATAAAAATTTTTTAAAAAGTTTTATTATGGAAATTGCTAAAAAATCATGAAATCAATCAACTATAGAGGAAACAGATGTTAATGATAGTTTATTTTCAAATGAAAGATATGCTTTTTCTAATGTTGTTAGATTAATAAAATCACTTGATCAGTATAAAACTGTTGATTGAAAAATAAAATGATTCTCACAAGCTGAAATAAAAATGTTGAATGATTTTATATGAGAAAGTTGAGCTGTTGTTAATGAGGCTGCAAAGTGAGTAGCTGAAGTTAAAGAAGATGTAGTTAAAACTTGAGAAAAAAATAGTGAAGTTACAAATTCTGTTATGTGAATAGATGTTTCAAATACAACAAGAGCAGAAATGATTACTGAGGTTAATGTAAATTCTTTAGAAAAATTATTATCTAAACTATCATTTACTGAATTATGAACATTGATAAATGAAATTTCAACTAAATCATTATGAGGAAAAAATCCTAGAAATTTTAAATATACATGGTATTGACTATGAAATAATTATTCTTGATTATCAGATATATTAGAAAAAGCTTGATATTCTGTTAAATGAGTTTTGGATAATAAAGAAGCAGCATGAGTAGTTTTATCTCTTATAGATGCTTATGATACTCAAGAAAAATTAAATAAATCTTCGAATTTTAAAGATAAATTAAAAGTAATTTTTGATTATAATAAAGATTGATTATTAGATGATAAAGTACATTTTTATACTAAAGAAAAACAATTTTTTAGTGCAGTTAAAACAGAAATACAATTTAATAATTTATTAAAAAATCTAGGTTATTCTGATAGAAGTGTTTTTGATCTTTCATTTGATAATAATTATTATTCTGCAAGAGAAAGTTTTAAAACTAGATTGGCAACTATATTAAGTATTTCTAATTTTATAAGTCCATCAGAAATGCTTAAAAATCCAAATGCTTTAATAGAATTTAATAATGATAAGATTAAAGCAGAAAATGCATTATCTATAGAGTTAGATAAAAATGATAAAACAAAAAATTTACCAAAAGAAACAAAGGATTTAATAAAACTTCAAGCTGCATGAATTTTAGTTTGATCTACTCGTTGATTATGAGTCTCATTTGATATTACATGATTAACAAAAGATTTAATTGATTCTTTACAAATTGGTATTATAAATGGAGTTCCATGAATATGAATTGCTAAAAATTTAGTTAAAAATGAGAATGGTACATTTAGAGTAGATGCTTCAGTTGTTAATTTAATTCCTATCTTATCTGCATCATGAGTTGTTAAAAAAGCAGAATATGATGAGTTTAAGAAATTTTTTCCTACAGAAATAGATTCAAAAACACAAGTTACTTTAGCATGATGAATTTCTACATTAGCATCTTCGGTAATAATTGATTTTTCTAAAGCAGATGAAACAACTAAATTGTGAATTGAAAATGCTAAAAATAAAATGAAACCATTATTAGATAAAATATTTTCAGAAATTGAATCATGAACTAGTTTTGATAAATCATCTTTTTCTTGAGAAGAATCAAATAGATATATTTATGATCAATTATCTGATTTATATAAATCTAATTGAGGTAAACCAGAATTTTCTAGATTTTTAAAAGAATGAGCTTTAAAAAATTATGAAAGGGCATTATATCAAAATGCAGATGGTTTAAATTATGCTTGAATTAGTGTTTGATTAATTTTCTTGGTAAAATATCTACCAATTCCATTTGTATGAGCATCATTTGATTATAATAAAACAAATTGGGTAAATAAAAGTAGAGTTTCTCCTACTAATTCTCCTTCAAAAACACAAGATGACAAATCAAATTCTACATGAGATGGTTCAGTTAAATGAAATAGAGAAGTAAAAGAAAATCTTAGATCTTCTTATGAAAATTGAACTGATATTTGAAGTAAATTATCATCATATGAGAGTGCATTTTCTTTTAGAACTCGTTATAATAAATGAGCTGAATCTCTTATGTCTCCATCAGGTACTTTAGAAACAAGATGGAAATGATTAATTCAATTATCTCAAGTAGTAAAAGCATTAAAAGATGTAAAATTAAATGACTTTTTAAAAACAGTAAAAACTGATAATGAAAAATGGTTGGTTATATCAACTATTTCACAATATATGAAAAAAGCAAATGATTTTAATAATTGAGATAAAAAATCATGGAATGAAAATGTAGATTCTTATATTTCTAAAGATAAATCAAGAAGAAAAGCATTTAATACATTAATGTGACCTAATTTAGATTCAGAAGCTTACGCTTATTATAAAAAACTTAGTGAATGAAAATGAAGAATTACAAAAGAAACTAAATTATGAGTATGATTTGATGCTACTTCTAGTATAAATGTAGAATGAAGTAAGGTTGTAAAATGAATGGATACACTATATACTAATCTTAGTATATTAGCAGTTGATGGAAAACCATTATTAATACCTATTACTGATAAAACAAAAATAGATGCATTTAAAGAAAAAATTAAATCTTCAAAAAATGTTTCTGAAGATGTAAAATCAAATTTGATTACTTGAATTGAAAATTGAACAATTGAGTTGAATTTTTATAAAGATCCAGAAGGTTTTGATGATAGAATTTTACCTATTATCAAAAAGAAAATACCATTAGATTCACCAACTCCTGAACCTGGTAAACCTAGTGACCAACCAGTGGATGAAATTGAAGTATTTCAACCTGAACACTCATCAATTAAAATTTGATTATGATTTACATGAGAGAAAGAGTTAAAAGACAAACCTGAAAATCAAGACAAACCTGAAAATCAAGATAAAGTACCAAGTCAAGACAAACCTGAAAATCAAGATAAAGTACCAAGTCAAGATAAAGTACCAAGTCAAGATAAAGTACCAAGTCAAGATAAAGTACCAAGTCAAGATAAAGTACCAAGTCAAGATAAAAGTCAAGATAAAGTACCAAGTCAAGATAAAGTACCAAGTCAAGATAAAGTACCAAGTCAAGATTGAGGTAGTGAACCTTGAATTGGATGATGAGGTTGAGTTGTTCCTTCAACTCCTGAAACTCCATCTTTATGAGAGAGTTAATTATTTTAATAAGTATTTATAATGAAAAAATTTATATATTTTTTAGATATTTGAATAACAGAGAAAGATTATGATTTTTTTCTTGATAAAATTAAATTGATTTCAAATGATATATCAGTTAAAGATATTATAAATACTTATTATTATAAACTAGGTGAAGATAATACTTGAAGAATCAATAAGTCTTTCTTCTTAGAGGCAATGACTTTTATAGATTACTTAAATAGTGAATTAGAAATTGAGTTAAAAGATATTCAATGGGTATATAAAGAAAATTTTTTACTATTAAACAAAGATTTTTATGTTTTTAATGAAAAATTTTTTCAAAAAATAGATATTAAGAATACTTATTTTGTAAATATAAGATATCCATGGTTTAGTCATATATTTAGAATATTTAATCAATTATGATGAAATACTTTATGAATAAATCATAGATGGGATTGGAATTATAATGATAAAATATTTTGTATATCTAAATTATATAAATGAAATTTAAAAGAATATGTTTGAGATATTATTATACCTTTTATAAATACTTTTTCTAAAGAAAATATAAATATTTTATATAATTTTATTTACGATAATTTTTGAACTAAAAAAATAGTTCTTAAAAAAAGTTTTTGAGAAATGTGAAATTGAGTTAAGGCAATTGATTTAAATATAACAAATAATGAAAAATTTTACGATGCACTAAAAAATAAATATTGTAATATCTATAATCAATTAGATGCTTTTTATATAGTACCATTTTATGAAATAATTACCGAAAATAGAATTTATTATTTATACAATAAAGAAACAGATATATTGGAAATACATAGTGTAAAACAAAAAAATACAAATTTTGAATGAGTATTTGAGTTAGATAGTTTTGAACTATATAAGTGAATAGAGGTTTATTGGTCTTATATTAATAAAAATGAAATTATTAGTAATAAGATTTTACTTAATTATATAAAAAAAATAGTAAAATTAATTTGATATGAAACTGGGGTTTTAGAATTGTGAATACTTTCTAAAAAAGATTTTAGATTTTTTGAAGTAAATCCTTATTGATGAACATTAATGTTTAAAGAAGATCAAGATGACATGTATAATTTTTATTATAACATGTATAAAAATAAATTTTTAAATTATTAGAAATATATTATGAAAAAAATAATTATTATTTTAATTACAATACTATTGACATTATCTATTATTTATTTATATTATTTAAAAATAGAAGAGAATAAAAAAGTATCTGATGATATTACACAAGATATTTCTCTGAATAAAAATATATGATGATGAATTTGAGTTGAATCTTCTCAATTAAAAAAAGATTATTGAGAAGATTAATTTATCTTATAAAAAATATTTTATGTTAAAAAAAATATTATTTTCTGTTATTTTCATTTTTTTCTGTAATACTTCATATGCTATAGATTTTTCTGCTATATGAAATATTGAAACTTCATGTATATGAGCAAATGTAAATTCTACTATTTATATTCCAAATTGACAAAATTCTCTTACAGAGACTGTTTGGGATTCTTTTTGGCATCCAAATGATAGATTTATAGCTAATAATTGAACTTTAGTAAAATTATGGCAATCAGAAAATAATTTAGTAACTTGATGTAATTCCTCTAGTGATTGGATTAAAGCAAGTGATATTGCTCCTTGAAATAATGAGAAAATTATTGCACTTTATTCAAGGTGTACATTTAATAAACCAAAAAATGTTAATAATAAGACATTACAATTTGTTTTTAATATTAGACATTGAGCTATATGATGATGAAGTACAACTCAAACTAGATATTATTATCCAAGATCTTGATGGTATAATAATCCTTCTACTAGAGAATCTAAGACTATAAATAATTATTTTGTATCTAATTATCAAGTTCATGAAAATGAATGTTTAAATGTGACTTTGGCTTGGTGTTGAGATTGAGTTTTAGATTCTTCTTACTGAGAAACTTGTGACCCTAGCGATCCTAATAAAACTTGATGGTGAGCAGGAGGTTGTAATAATTCATGTCAACCAATTAATACTACAACTCCAAGTTGTACAAATTTAACAGCAAGTCCAACAACATGAGTAAATAGTTTAACAAGTACAATGACATGTACATGAGCAAATGCTAGTACATATACTATTAACTGTTGAAATG
>JABWCI010000008.1 GCA_013368515.1 Candidatus Altimarinota bacterium
AAAAATAGGTCAGAATAATACAAATATAATAACTAAAATTATTATTATACTTATTATAAAATAATAAGGTATGTAATTTTTTTTAAAAAATTTAAGATAATATTCAAAATTTATATTTATATTTATAGATTTTCTTTTTTTTACAAAATTATTCCTATCTATATTATTAATAATCAATTTGTATTTTGAATCTTTTTTCTTTTTAAATTTTTGTATAAACTTTTCAAAATATAGTTTAAATGTTTCCAATCTTGTGTGTCTCACTTTTATTTTTGTTATTTAGTAACTTCGTTTATTTTTTGAGTAATTTTTTGACCTATTTCTCATTTATTATCATATCTATATCTTATTTTTGGTAGTTTTCTAATACTTATAGCTCTATTATATTTTCATTGTATTTCATTGTTATGTTTTGCTAAAGTTTTTGCTAATATATCTTGATTTTTTAGTGAACTAACCCAAACATCAAGATATGATAAATCAGGACTTATTACTATTTCAGTTATAGTTATAATTCAAAAATCATTTTCTATATCTTCTAGTTCTTCAAATATAAGTGTGCTTATTATTTCTCTAGACATACTTTCAAGTTTCTTAATTCTATCTTTGTTCATTTTATTATTTTTATTAATATTTTATATGTATAAATATATAAAAATATTTAGTTTTGACAAATAATATTTGATAAATATAATCCGACTACTTTTACATATGTAAAGAGTTTATAATTTAATTTCCTGTAAGGGGATAGAAAATATGATTTACGCAGTTAAAAATGAAGGGGAAACTAACGAGAAAATGATTCTAAGATACAAAAAAATGTTTTTTCAATCTAGAGTTGCAAATAAAATCAGAGCTGAAAGATATGCAGTTGGGAAACCATCTAAGAAAAAAATCAGACACTCTGCTATCGTTAGAGAACACTACAGAATGCTAAACAATAAAGTTTACTTTTAGTTAACTTGAAATAAAAGCCAAAATTTTAATTTTGGCTTTTATTTTTTCTTTTTCAAGTTATAATAAAAAAAATATTTTAAAAAATATATATGTTTAAAAAGATTGTTTGACTTTGATTTCCTAGTACTTGAAAAAATGCAAAAGATGTAAAAGAGTATATTAATACTCTTGTTTTATGATGAGCAACAGAATTTTTTACATGATATAATCCCCCTGATTGGTATACTAGATTTTGATTTGAAGTTAGTCCAAATGGTAGATTTGCAGAACATGAACAAATTACTAGTCTAGAAACATTGAAACAAGTAGTGGATGAAGTTCATACTCATAATTTAGAGATATTTATAAATTTAAATGCATGGTATTATACAGATGAAACTTTTCCATATATAAAAAAAATGGTAGATGATTTTATAGATTTATGAATAGATTGAATTATTTGTTGAAATATATGAATAATAGAATACTTAAAAAGTATAGATTATTGATGAAGTAAAAAATTAAAGATAAATATATCTACTATAATGGCTTTATATAATAAAGAAGCTATTAGATTTTTTCTAGAAAATTATGAAATTAATAAGGTTATTTTAAGTAGGGAAGTTACTTTAAAAGAAATTGAAAACATAGTTGTAGAGTTTCCAAATGTCTTATTTGAGGTATTTTGAGAATGAGATTTTTGTAGATATAATAATTGACTTTGTTTTGCTGAACACAAATATTGAGCAAAAGATATATGTACTATAGTAGTAAATGATTTGGTAGTTAAAAAGAGATTTTCTCCCAATTTTAAAGATATCATTTTAAATCAAGAACTTACAAACGAAGAAAAAGTAAATATTTTAAACGATGAATATATAGATGATTATGAAAATATAGCATCAATATTGTGAAAATTAGAATTATGATTTTTGGATAAAGTAGTTTTAGAAAAAGATTTATATGACTTAGTTTTAAAACTAAAAAATAAACCAGATTTATTTTTTGATGCTATGAAACCTATAAATAGTGATAGAAATAAAAAAATCTTTATTTTTTTTAGAGCATTAAAGTATCTAAAAAATAAAGAGCTTATAGATTTAGAATCTGAAATTGAAAATTCTATTAAGTCTTGAATTCAACACTTAACTAAAAAATCAAAAGATATATGAGGAGATGCTAAATTAAAGGCTCTTGAATTAGCTACTTTTTATTCTAGAAATGATAATTTAAACCTATATACTTATTTATTTTTTTCTCAGTTTCCGAATATAGAAACAGTTAAGTTTCCAACTAGATGAAGAAACGGAACGAGAAAACTAAATCTTATAAGTGAGATAATAAATAAAGATAAAAAAATAGATGATTTTATTGATAGATGAGTTAGTATGGAAAGAGCTCATTATGATTTAACTTATATTTTTAAAGATAAATTGTGGTTTAGAAATATACTAAAAAATTTTAAAAATTAATTAATTAAAATATGTGAAGAGGTCCAGTAGTACAAGCCAGAAAAAATGCAGTAAATGCAGTAAAATGAAAATTGTTTTCAATTCATGCTAAACTTATAGCTATAGCTGCTACAAAATGATGAGATCCAGATCAAAATCCATCATTATTTGCAGCAATTCATACAGCAAAAAAGGCATGAGTTCCAAATGATAATATTGATAGAGCAATCAAAAAATGAACAGGTGAAGATAAAACAGCAGCTGCACTTTCAGAAATAGTTTATGAATGATATGCTCCAGGGTGAATTGCTGTAATGGTGAGTGTAATTACAGATAATAAAAATAGAACTGTTCAAAATATAAGACATATTTTTTCTAGATTTTGATGAAATATGTGAGAAAATGGTGCTGTTTCTTGGATGTTTAATAGAGCTTGAGTTATATTTATTGATCCATCTAAATATAGTTTTGAACAAATTGAAGAGTTAGTTTATGAAACGAGTGCACAAGATTTAGTAAAAGAAGAATCTTATATAAAAATAATCACCTGAGTAGACGATTTCCTAGAAGTTGAGAAATTTTTCAATGATAAATGAATAGAAATAATGGAATCAAAACTAGATTTTTTAGCTACAAATGAGATAGAAGTAGATGATTTTGAGAAAGCTTTAAAGTTTACTAAAATGATGGAAGCATTTGATAATGATGAAGATGTTAATATTGTTTCTACAAATGAAATCATAAGTCCCGAATTACAAAAAGAGGTAGATGAATTTATAGAAAAAAATACATTTAGAACTTAAAAAATACCACTTATAGTGGTATTTTTTATAATCAAGCATCTTTCATTCTTCTTTCTACTCATGATCATCATGAATAATAAGCTATATTTCAAATTCAGTTTTCTCTTATATTTTGAACTCAGGCTTTTATGTTATTTGCATTTAATCAAGCGCTAGATAAAAGTTGTTTTATCTCTTTTTCATTTGCGCTTGAAGCATATCAATATTCTTTTACAGCTTCTCATATTTTATCATTATAGTTTCTAACAAGCTCATTTAAGCTAGCTAAAAGTTTGTTTTTTTCACTATCAGATATTTTTTCACTTCAATTAAAATCAAGTAATCCTGCTTTATATTTATTATCTATATCTTTATTTAGTGCTTTAACTTCTTTTTCAACCATTTCTCATATAAAGTAATCTTTTATTTTTGATTTATCTATTTTTACACTTTCTTTTTTTCAGAATTCATCATTCTCTACTTTTATTGCATCTATCATATTTTTTATTTAAAAATTAATATCATTTTCTATTTCTAGTTTATCTTTTTGTTTATCAATATTTTCTTCTAGATTTAAATTTATATTTTTTATTTTTGTTAACAGTATATTATCAAAATTTTTTTGTTTACTAATTAATAGCCATAAATTTTGTAATAGTTCTTGTAATTCTAATTCATTTTTATTATTTAGTATTTTTTCATTTTCTATTAGTTCCAATTTATTTAATCCTAGCTTTTCAAATATTGATAATAAAAGTGATATTTTTTGGTATTTATCCATAGTAAATATTTATATATAATATTATAATTAAATCATAATATTTATTTTTAGTCAATTTTAGGCAAAAAAAAAGAAGTAATTTTTTAAATTACCCTTTTTTAATTTCTTTCATTTTTAACACTTCGTGTTTTTTTGTTACTTTATTGTATTTTCTTAATTCAGGACCTTTTTTCCCAGCTTCAAAATTCTTTTTTTGAATATTTGTAACGTGAACAAGGTTTCCAGTTTCAGTTGAATAGTAACCTACATAAGTTCTTTTACCTTTAGCCATTTTTAGCTCAAATTATTATATAAATTAAATCTCCTTTTAAGAGTTACCGCAAGATTATATAAGAAATAATATATAAATCAAGTTTTTATTTTATTTTCATTATATCAGCTTCTTTGTGTTTAAAATGCTCTTCTACTTTCTTATTTGCATCATCAATAAGCTTTTGTAAATCATTTTCATGTTGTTTTTTTATATCTTCACTTATTTCTTTATTATCTTCAGCTTTTTTTATATCTTTTAGAGATTCTTGTCTAGCATTTCTAATTGATATCTTAGCTTCTTCTGCTAGATTTTTTGCTATTTTAGCTACTTCTTTTCTTCTTTCTTCAGTTAATGCAGGCATTTTTATCATAACAGAGTCTGCCATAGTTTGTGGATTTAATCATAGTCAAGCTTCAGTAATAGCTTTTGCAATAGGGTGTATAGCATTTTTATCCCATGGTTTTATAGTTAGAGTTTGTGCATCTAGATTTGATACAGTTGCCATATTTTGTATAGGTTGCATCATACCATATTGGTCTACAAGTATTGATTCTACCATAGCTGGATTAGCTCTTCATAATTGTAACTTAGAGTATTCTAAATCTAGGTGTTTTACTGCTTTTTCAATTCATTCTTTTGCTTTTGCTAACATATATTTATTTTTAAATTATAATTTTTTTTATTATATAAATCTAATGTAAAAAAGTCAAATTTAAGCTTTACATAAATATATATTTTTATAAAATGTATTTTAGTTATATTATTAATTAGTATGAGATAATGAAAATTTTGGAAGTAAAAAAAATAAATAAAACTTTATCTAAAAAACAAGTTTTATTTGATGTAAATTTTAGTGTGGAAGAGGGTGAGATATATGGTTTTTTATGACCAAATTGAGCATGAAAAACTACAACTATGAAATCTATACTTGATTTAATAGAACCAGAAAGTTGAGAAATAGTTATATTTTGAGAAAAGTGACTTACTATTGAAGCTAGAAAAAAAATATGATTTATGCCTGAAAATACTTATCTTTATAAACACTTAACTTGAAGAGAATTTTTAGAATTTAATTGAAAGTTTTTTTGACTAAAATGACAAGAACTTGATAAAAAAGTGCAAGAATTGTTAAAAAGAGTAGGTTTAGAAAAAGCTTGAGATAAGTACTTGAAAGATTATTCAAAATGAATGCTTCAAAGAGTTGGTCTTGCTCAATCTATAATTAATAATCCAAAATTATTATTTCTTGATGAACCTATGAGTTGACTTGATCCTATTTGAAGAAAAATGGTAAAAGATTTGATAGTTTCTCTTAGAAACGAATGAACTACTGTATTTTTTAATACTCATATTCTTGCTGATGTTGAGGAGATATGTGATAAAATAAGTATAATAAATTATGGAAAGATAATAGTAGAAGACAAAAAAGTTTCAGATATAAAATGAAGACTAGAAGATTTTTTTATAGAAAAAGTTACTGTTACTGAAATTAATTAAAAAACTCCCTTTAGGGAGTTTTTTAATTAATTTCTTGTATTATTTCTTTTAGAGTTCTTTCTATCTTACTCTTATCTTTTTTTATAAAATCAAGAGCTGTTTTTATCATTGCATAGATGTTTATATTTGATTTAACTGAATCTATCCAAAGAGGATTTTCTGTTATCTTATCATCTATAAAATCTATTTTTGGTGATATAAAACTTATACTTTTTACTAATTTTAGATTATAATTATTAAAGTTAGTTTCTTGTAAAAAATCTTTTATAAATTTATTTGCTCATCATCAAACCATGAAAAAATCATTAGGACAAATTTCTCATTTCAGTATATCTTCTAAACTTATAGCAATTATATCTTTAAATATTTCTAAAAATTCTGTTTTTTCTTTCAAATAACTATCGCTATCTATAGTATTTATTATATCTATTCTAGTTAATCTATAGTTTTGTCTTATTTTTTTAATTAAATCATTTATTCAAAAAGATAATTTTTTTGCTCATAAAACAAAGTTGTCTTTTTTTACTATAATAGAAGTATTACTATTTCATAAATCAATTATAACAACATTTTTCTTGTGATTAAATAGTGAAATTAATGCAAACTCACTAGGTATTATATTTGTTATGTTTTTTTTCAAATATTTTCAAATTTGCTCTTTTAATTCAAATTTATTTTGAGTTATAAATATGTTTAATAATTTTAAACTAATATTTTTTGGATTTGTTCAAATTATATTTTTATTATTTACTTCACTATCAAGAGATATACTAATTATATCACTAATTATCAGTTTTAAATCACTTTTGCTGTATCAAGTAGAGTTTTTGATTCTTTTATAATGATTTCTAAATGCTTGAGTTTCTAGACTTTTAAGTATTTCATAAGCTTCTTTTTCATCAATTTGATTTGTATTTTCTCTTGTATAATTTATATTACTAGATTCAAAAAATAAATTAGGAGAAATAACATTTATCATAAAATCACTTATTTTTATTTTTGCATCTATTTCAGCTTTTTCTATTGCTTGCCTTATATTTTCACAAACATTTTCTAGATTTTTTATTTCAAGTAAATCTATATCATTTATATCTTGTCTTTTTTCTCAATATCATATTAGCTCAACATTTCTGTTGAGCATTTTACATATTCAAACTCTTATTTTATATGTTCAAATATCTATTATTCATATATATTTTGCAGTTATTTCTTTTTTTTCAAAATTCACTTTCTATGAGATTTATGATATATTTTTCTTTCATATTTTTTTTAGAAGTCAGTTTCATTCTGAAACTTCTCAAATTCAGATTAAAGCCATAGCTAAATCTTCAGTGATTAATTCATCATTTGGAGCTATAACTAGAGCTCTTTTCAAGATAGATATTCATTTATCTGTTTCTCAAAGCATAGTATAAGCCCATCATAAATTTCTCAAAACTTCTGAATTATTTCACATCAAGCTATTAGATTTTTCTAAAAATTCTATAGATTCTCTTATCTTATCTTTTGATAATAAAATAAATCATTTTAAATAATTTCCAGTAGCTGATAGTGGATTTAATTCAAGTCAAAAATTTACTGATTTTAAAGCTTTATCAAGTTCTCATTTATATAGATAAATATCTGCTAATTCTTCGTATAATCTATAATCTCAGCTATAGTTTACTAGATTTTTTTCTATTATTTCTATAGCTCTTGTAAATTTTTGTTCAAGTTTAAGTTTTTCTATTTCTAAGATTATTTCTTTAACTTTATCCATTTTTCTTTTTTTATATTTTTAAAGGCATTATTATATGTTTGAAGCTATCTTTTAGTTCTTTTTCTGGATCTGCGATAGGTGATATCAAGATAGGTGATAATGGTGATTCAAAACTTATACTAACATGAGTAGTTTCTATAACACTTAGAACTTCTAAGAAATAAGTTGAATTTATTCATACTACATTATTTTCTCATTCTACAACTCAAACTAAAGTTACATCTCACTCTCAAATTTGAGTTTGAGAAGTTTCAAGTTCTATTCATCTTTCATTACTTAAGCTCATTTTTATAGAATAATTATTTTCTCTACTTACTAGATTTATTTTTCTTAAAGCTCAAATTAAATCAATCCTATTTATCTCTGCTTTTGTAGAATAAGTTGTTGGAAAAAATCATACATAATCAGGAAATTTACCATTTAGTAATCTAGAATATATTTTTATATTTCCAGTTAAAAATGCTACTTGATTATCTCAAGAAACTATTTTTACTTCATCTTCATCATCTAAAATTGATTTTAATTGATTACAAGTTTTACTTGGTATTATTTGTGAAAAATCATTTTGTGCAGCATTAGCTAAAAAAGTTTTGTATTCAGATAACCTAAAACTATCTGTTGAAGCAAATATAACAGCATTATTTTTAATATTTACATATAATCAAGCAAGTGTTGGTCTTATATTTCATTCTGCACTTGAAAAAAGAGTTTTATCAATAGCTTTTTTAATTATTTTTCAAGAAATATTAAGACTTACTTCTTCTCTTATAGAAGGGATAAGAGGAAATTCATTACTTTCAATTCATTTTATTTTTAGTTTTGAACTTCAAGTACTTATTTTTATGCTTTCATCGTTTAATAATTCTATTTTTACTTCATCATCAGTCACCAAATTTATATAGTTTGTGAAAAGTTTACTAGGAACACAAAAAGCTCACTCTGTCTCTATTGTTAAGTTTTCATTTATAACATATTCTATGGCCATTTCTAAATTATTTGAAGTCAGAACTATACTTTTGTAGTTAACTTTTAATAAAATATTTTCTAAGATTGGAGTTGTAGATATAGATGCAGTTGCATGGTTTACAACTTCAAGTCATTTTTTTAAGCTTTGTGTAGATATCGTAAATTTCATATTTTTGTAGTTAGTATTCTATATTTATATAGCTAATTATTAAAAAAATGACTAAAAAATCAAGATTAAAAAATATTTTTTGTTAAAAACTTTTATACAGCTTTTTTGTTTATTTAATCAAAAATAACAATTAAGTTGCTATCTTTAAAAATATCTGTCTTGATACATTCTAAGTAACTTTTTAAATTAGTTCATTTTATTATTATTTTATAATAATATTGATTATATTTTTTGCTATAATTTGGGTTTAATATAATTTGGATTTCATTTTTTTCATTGTTTAAAATCAATTTATCTTTTATTTTATTTATATATTTTAATCCTTTTTCTATATCTTTATTTCTATACTCAATTGTTGCTAATTCACAAAAAGGAGGATAATTAAAAGTCTTTCTTTCTTTTAGAGTTTTTATAAAAAACTCCTTATAATTATCATAAACTATATCTTTTACTAGTTCATTTTCACTAATAAATGTTTGAATTACAAAATTTGTTTCTACTCAAAGTCTAGATCATCTTCAAAATAATTGTTTTATATTTGAATATACTTTTTCACTTGTATTATATTTTGGTATTTGAAGTTCTTGTTCTAATAAAATTACTCATATCAGTCCTACATTTTCAAAATCAAATCAAGTAGTTATCATTTTTGTTCATATGATTATTTGAGCATTTTTAAGTATTTCTAGAGCTTTTTCTTTATCAGATTTATTTTTTACTATATCAGTATCAAGCCTAAATATATTTTTATCTTTATATGTTTCTCTTAAAATATTTTCTATTTGAACAGTTCATACTCATACTTTTTGTAATTCACTACTATTACATTTTTCACAATTTTTAGGTACTTTTTGAGTAAAATTACATAAATGACAAGTCATATTATCATTATGAATACTCATAGAATTGTCACAATTTGGACATTTGTATAAATAACTACATTTATTACAAATAAGAGAACTATATTCTCATCTTTTGTTTAGATACAAAATAACTTTTTTATTATTTTGCATTGAGTTATCTATCTCTTTAAGTAGAGTATTTGATAAATATTTGTTTATTTTTGATTTATCGAGATTTAGATTTACTAGAAGCATTTTTATTTTTTTGATATAATTTCTCTTATTTTATAAGAAAATTTATATTTTTCAATATTTAACTTTTGTTTAATAAAATTTGCAAAAAAAAGCTTTTTATATTATTATATATATGAGTCATAGCAACGGTGTAAAGTTTCCTCCTTTAACTTTCCACTGTTATATGTCTCTTTTTTTGTGTTTAAAATTTTTTAATGTTATAATTATTTTAAGTTTTATAAACAATTATTTTGTAATCATTATTTTGTGAATTTAGAAGAAGAAAATAAAGAGTTAAAGAAAAAACTTCTCATAGCACAATCTTGGATGGAAAGGGAAGTAAAAACTCAAATAAATCTGATTTCAAAAGAAAAAATATCAAATTTATCATCATGAAATATTGAGGATTTTTTTCATGAAAATGTAGAAGAAATAATCACAACTTGAGTTCATAGTTTTTTTTGAGAACTTATGATTTTAAATACTCCTAAAACAGTAATGGAAAACATAATTTGAGCTGAAATTTTGTTTTATAATCAAAGACAAAATAAATTTGCAGACTGATTATGAATAATAAGTTCATATCATAAATCAATAGATTATATAATAGAAAGTACTATAACTAAGCCATTTAGAAAATTTGCAAAAAAGCATGAACAAACTATTCTTAGAAGAAATGATCCACTAGAAAAAACTCTTAATTTAGTTGTAAATAGTTGATATATATTGTGAATTGCTAAACTTTTTCATGCTCTTAGTTTGATAAAAAAATGATGAAACTTATGAGAATTTACTAGATGTTTTAGTGATTTTTTAGATAGTCATTTGTACATAAAAGACATACTTTTAGAGGAAAATTTCTATAGATTATTAAAAATACTAATTGATAGTGAAGTTTTTTGAAAAAAAAGACACGAGTGAAAGATAACTTATGAAGAAACAAAAAAAACTAGAACTATACTTATTTGAGACTTAAAAGAGCAAAATTGTGTTATTTATAAGCTCATAAAAATGGGACAAGTTGATATTTAAAAAAGAGAAAAAAGATGCGAGTTAAAAACTCACATCTTTTAATTTTCACTTTTGTAAGCTTACTGCTTATTATTTACCACAAGCAGAAACTAACAAAGTTGTTTTACCGGTAGCAATGTTGTATTGCTGAACATTGCTCAAGCCCATTTGATATGCATTTGCCCCATAAGTTCCTTTAGGGTATGCCATATTAAATTTAACTTCTTTCCAGTTCATATATGAGTCTCGAGCCTTTATTATCACGGTTCCATGATAATAAGCATCCCAAGCACGTGCTTTCACAACAACTCCAATGTCCCCAGTTGATGGATCACAGTAATTGTTGGAAAATTCAAGTGCATGTGCTGAAGTGGCAAAAACTGCCAAAGTAGCAACTATAGCAAGGCGATTCATATCTATTTCCTTTTGTTTGTTGTTTCTTTCTTATGAAAGCAACAATTTTATATTGTTTTTTTTTGTCAGTCAATATAATGTTTTTATCTCCTATTTTATATCGTAAAATATTTGTACTATGAAATATTTTTTTAGCACATTATTGTTTTTTATTGGTTTCTTACTTTTTAATTTATTTTTGTTTTCATGAGAGTATTTTTTACTTTTAATTTCTTTAATATTTTTAGTTTTATATTTATATATGCTATATAAATATAAAAAATTATCATTGATTTTTATACCAATTAGTTTGGTTTTATTTTATAGTCTCTTTTTCTGATATATAAATATTGATAAACAAGAAAAATATACTTTTTTAAATGATTTAGATGATAAAAATATGTCTTATTCATGAACAATTGAAAGTAATCTAAGAAAATGTTTAAAAAAAGAAGAATGTGATATAGATAATGCTTTAAAGGATGATTTAAAATCTATAGAAAAATTAGTAAATAATCCATCTTGATTTAGTTCTACGTTTATTTTAAATTATCTTTTAAATTCAATTAAAGAAAATAAGGAAAAAATTACTAATAAAGAAATTATATATAGTTTTGATAAAGAAAAATACAATAAAAATGTAATAAAGTCTATGTATATATTATCAAAAGATTTTGATGATTCGACTGATTATAATTTATTTTTTTCTCGTAAACAATATAGATCTTACTTAAGATCATATTATTATCATGTTTATGATTTAATTGAGAATAATAAGATTTATGAGATAAAAAATAATACATATAAGAATAATAATAATTTTTTAATTTTTTTAAATAGAAAATATTTGTACAATTCTTTTATAGAAGATGAATCTATAATAATTAGATATGTAGAAATATTAAATGAAATTGAAAAAACCTTATCTGAAATAAGGCAATAAAAAAGTTACTTTAATATTTATATAGGAAATAATCTATTGTTTTGCAGTAATTATTGCATTTTACTATTTTATTTATAAAATACTTTTATATATTTCCTAACTATTTTACTTTGTTATATATAGTTGCAACACCAATTTGAAATCTAGACGATATCACTTATAGAGCAGTTAGAATCTTGCAAGAAGTTGATTCTATTGCTTGTGAAGATACTAGAACTAGTTCTACACTTTTAAATCATTATGATATCAAAAAACCACTTATTTCTTTTCATAGTCATTCTTGAGTAACAAAGGTTGATAAAATCATTTCTCAATTAAAAGAAGGGCATAATATGGCACTTATATCTGATGCTGGAACTCCAGGTTTTTCTGATCCTGGTTATGTTTTGATAAAAGAAGCTATAATTGCTTGAGTAGAAGTTGTCCCTATTCCTTGAGTTACAGCTTTTTCTACAGCTTTAATGTGAAGTTGATTTCCTATGAATCATTTCTTATATCTATGATTTTTGCCAGTTAAAAAATGAAGACAAACTTTGTTTAACTCACTTGTAGAAAGAAAAAATAGTAAAGCTTGATTGGAGACTGTAGTTATATATGAGTCAGTTCATAGAATAGTTAAAACTATAGAAGAAATATGAACTTATTTCTGAATGGAACACAATATAGTAATAGGTCGTGAATTAACAAAAAAATTTGAAGAATTTAATAGATGAACAGTTAGAGAAGTACTTGATTATTACACTCAAAATAGTTCAAAAGTTAAATGAGAATTTGTAGTAATTTTTTAGATTATGAAATTATTTTTAAATGAAAAAAAGACTGAACTTTTTATCAAAACTTCTCTATGGAATAGTATAATAGAGGTTTTTTTGCAAGAAAAAAATATAGATATGTCATCATATCTAGTTTCTATACAAATAAAAAATGATACACTTTTAATTAAAACAAATAATCCATTAATAAATTCAGAATTACATTTATTTTATGATAAAATTAACTATAATTTCCAAAATAAAATAAAAAATATAGATTTAAAAGATTATAATTTTGAAATAAAATTTATATAAAAACACATCATTTATGATGTGTTTTTTAGTCTATTAATTGATATGTTCTATCATTTATAATTATAATTTCACTAGTTGTCTTAGTTTCTAATATATTTGCTTTTGCAAAAGTTATAGTACTTTTATTATTTGCATTTGTTATATTTCAAACAGAAGTTATTAAAAATGCTATTATTAATACTATAACAGTCCCATTTTGTAATTTTTCGTCAAATAATTTGTAGTAATTTTTAATAAATTTTTTTAGCATTTTCCTTTAAATATAATCTATTATTATTATTAAATCATATTTTAATTTTAAATGCAAAAAAACACTTGAAAATCAAGTGTTTTTACCATCTTTTAAAACTAGGACAAGCTTGATGAATATTTACAAGTGAAAAACCAGGATGAAGAATCGCTTCTTTTATTATATCTTTCATTTCTAAAAATTTTATACTATCAGCTGTTTTAGCAAAAGTACATCCAGCATCAATGGCCAATTTTATTGGATCAAAAGGTTGTTTAGTATTTCCAAGAGGAGTAGTTTTTGTTTTTGCTCAAATAGGAGTTGTAGGGCTTGCTTGACCAGTTGTAAGAGCATAGTTTTCATTATCCATAACTATATAAGTTATGTTTAAATCTCTTTTACAAGCATGGATAAAATGTCCCATACCAATTCAGTATCAGTCTCCATCTCAACCAGTAGCCAGTACTGTAAGTTCAGGATTTACCATTTTTATACCAGTAGCAAAAGGTAGAGTTCTACCATGAAGAGTTTCAGCTGCATATCAGTCAATATATTGACTTGCTTTACCAGAACAACCTACTCAAGAAACAACTACTCTTTGATGAGAAGCAATTCCTAGTTCTTCAAATGCTTTTTTTATTGCTCAGATTATAAGTGTGTCTCAACATCAAGCACACCATTGTATATTATTTAATCAAGATCTCATTTTTATTTTTTTAATTCATTAAAATCTTCTATATAGAAAGGGAATAAGTCATATTTTCTCATATTTGATATCTTTAAATTTGGTATATATTTAAGACCAAATTCTTTTGTTATATAATTTTCTAATTGACCAGAATAATTACTTTCTATAAAAATAATTTCATCTTTTCATTCTATTTCTTTTCTTAATCTAGCATCAAGTGGTTTTAAAAATTTGATAATTATAAGACCAAATTCACTATTATTTTTTACAAATTCTCTTGCTGTATAAGTAGTAAAACTAGTAACTATAAGCATTTTTTTTGCATTTGGATTAACAACTTCATATCAATTATATCATTCTTTTTCAAAGAAATTTTCAAGTTTTTTCCATCTTTTTTCTGTAAATACTTTTTTTACAAGTGGATCTTCGCTTGTAGCTCAATATTCATCGTGTTCATAACTTGTAGCTATAAAATCACCATTTTTTGTACCTACTTTTACTCTTGGAGAAATTCAAGTTTCATTTAGTTCATATCTTTTATAATCTTCTCCTGGATTTTCAAGCATTACTCATCTATCTATTTTTGGTACATTTAATTCTCAGATAGTTCCAACCATTTCACTTGATTGTTTATCCATTAAAACTAAAACAATACTTTGATATTTATCCGCTATATTTAGAGCTAAACCTCAAAAAGTGTAAACTTCTTCTAAAGAACTTGGGTACATAACAACATGATCAAAATCACCAAAAGTAGGATTTAGAGCATAGTTTATATCTCATGCTTCGTGATAAGTTGGAGTTCCAGTACTTGGACCAGCTCTTTGAGAAAGTACAACTGTTATTGGGAATTCAGCTTGCACAGCAAAACTTAGAGCTTCACTCATAAGTGCAAATCATCATCAAGATGTACCACTCATAGCTCTAGCTCATGTAAAACTTGCTCATAGAGCCGAATTTATAACTGCTATTTCATCTTCTGCTTGAAAATATTTTACTCTACCATCATTTATAACTTCACTAAGAATAGTAGATGCTGGTGTCATAGGGTAAGCACTATAAAATTCAAGTCCTCATTCTATTGCTCACTTTGTTAGAGATTTATTTCAATAAATAGTTTCTTTTGATTCTCAGATTCTTTTTATAGTTAAATCACTTTTATTTTTAATTTCATATGTATCAAAAATATTTTTAACTATATTCTTATTTAACTCTACTGTATCATTTCATTTTTTAGCAAATACTTTTTCTATTTTTTCAAGTATAATATTCAAATCTAGATTTAAATATTTAGCATAAATTCAAAGTAGGTAAGTGTTATCATACTTATCTGTGATTTCAAGTTCTAATACATTAAAATTATCAAAATTTAAACCTTTTTCTTTTAATTTATTTATCCATTTACTATTTATAATTATAGTTGAATTTTCTTTTAAGCTATGCATTTGTTTTTGTAAACTTTCAGAATTGAAGGCAAGTACTATATCTACATATTTTGTAAGAAATTTTTCTCCTGAATTGGAAATATTTACATCAAAAAAGTTTACTCATCATTTTATTCTTGATTCGTATTCTATATCAGTTATCAAATCATAACCAAGCTCTGCATAAAGCTCTGAAATAATATCAACTGTTGAATTAACTCATGCTCATGCAGGTCAAGTTATTCTAGTGTTTAGTTTCATCAATTAATTGTTAATTTCTATTATATTTCATGTTCAAGAAATTTCTCAAGTTGAAGTTGTGCTTCAACTTTGAGAATTAATCAGTTCTTGAATTTGTGCTATTTGTTCAGGAGTTAATTGAGCTTCTTGATTATTTCATCATTGAAAAATAAACATTATTCAAGTTCAAATTACTGATCATATTACAGCTATTAATGCTAAACTAGCCATTATTTTTGCTCATTTTTGTTTCATATTTATTTAATTAGTTCTAATATATTTCTAAAATCATATATAGGAGTTGGTTTATTTATTCTTTGTTTTCAATTATACATAACAGATTGAAGTGATATTCATTTTAAAATTATTTCTATTTCATCATCAATATTTTTTATGTAAAATTGATTTTCTTCTTTTTTATGAATTATCTCATAATTTCTAATACCATTTTTTTCTGCAAGTGAAACCAAAATATTATTTAAATTGTTTAAATTAGAAAATACATCAATAAGTTCTTCTTTAATCTTATTTATATTGTAAACTCATTCAAATTTTATTGTATTTCAAAAATATAAATCGGTATCAACTTTATTTACAAATTTTATACTTGGATTTATAAAACTGTGTCATGGTAAGAATTCATATTCTCAAGATAAAAATCATTTATAATAAACTTGTCAACTTTCGTAAATTATTTCTCAATTTTTAACAAATATGTTAAAATCTTGATTATTTTCTTCAACTATAGTATTTTCATATTTTATATTTATAAATCATTTTATTATATTGAAATCTCAATTTTCTCATAATAATTTATTCATCTTAAATATTCTTACTATAACACTTTCTTCAATTACTTCTTTATCATTATTATTTTCATTTGTATTTTCTTTATCATTTATCTCTTTAGGAGGATTAAATACATATAGGAAGAAGTTCTCAAATTTAGTTTTTTCATCTACTCTACTTCAACTAGCTCTTTTATAATTTTCATCCCATATTATTTTTTCACTATCTAATTTATAAGATCCTCTATTTATACTTTTGTCTCAATTAATAACAAAATTATATATATTATTATATTCTTTAGGAGATAATATCATATTTAAATACATTCAGCTTCATATAATTAAATCTTCAATTTTATAACAATAAGGTTCTTCAATTCAATCTAAATCATATTTTCATACAGGATTATTACAATAATTTACTCATCTTAGACTTATTTTTAAATTTGATAAATCTAAATAATTAAATTGTTCTAGATATTTTTTTGCATTTTCAATAGATATATCATTTGAATTTTTATCTGAATTATTTGCGGTTTCTCAAAATAGTAATTTTTTATTTTGTTCATTATAGTTCGCAACATATGATTGATAATCCTTAAGAGCAAAAATATATTCTTCATATTTTAAATTAGAACTTTCAAATTCGCTTTTAATTTGCAAATCTTTTCAAGTAGTTCATAAAATAAATTTATTCTTGTTATAATATTCTAGTATTTTTTTCATATTATTTTCAAGGGTATTTATTTTATCTATTCATATGTTATTTTCTTTGTTTATAACAAGTAATCATTGTTTATCTAACTCATTTTTAAAGTATGATATTCTTATCTGATTAATTAGTTTTAATAGGATATTATTATATTCAACTAATCAAGTTTTTATTCTAACATTATCATCAATTGAATAATAGCTTATACTATTATTTCAATAAATATTAAATATTCATATTATATCTTCAAATGATATTTTTTTGTTTTCATCTAGATCTTTAAACCCAGAAAAAATTATTTTATTAAGGTAGTATATAAAGTAACTTCTTTTAACTTCATTTTCAATAGATTTTCATATTTCATAATTAATTACATTTAAGTCATAATATAATTTTTCATAATTTCTAAAGTTATATTTGAAATATAAGTCATTAAGAGAAATTAAATTTTTATCCTTCAATGTAAACTTTTTTCATGAAATCTCTGAATATAATTTAGATATATTTATCTTGTTTTCATAGTTATTTTCATAACTATTTAAATATATATATACATAATAATTTATTATATCTATAATTTTCTCATATTCTTTTGTATTTATTTCTTTTAATTCTAATAATGTTTCAACTAGAAGTTTATTTTTCTCCTCGTTTGTTCAACTATTTATTATATCTCAAAGAGTTTTTATAATTAAATTCTTGTAATATATAGTTTTCTTATTTTCATTAACAAAAAGTATATGATACTGTTTTATTAATTTTTCTCAAAGTATAAACCCTATTTTTATATTTTTAATTTTTTTTAGTTCTTGAGAATTATTTTCTTCATTTAAACTAACAAATTTTATAAGTTTTTCTATTTTTTTAATATCATTTTCTTCTTTTTCTCATATTACTTTTTCCAAAAATTCTTTATTAACAATATCATTTACCAATAATTTTTGGTTTAGATAATCTAAAGTAAATCTTTGTGTGACTCTTAATAAATCTGCATTTTCAAGATTCTTGTTTTGACTAGGAATTATTTTTATATATGTATTTGGATATAAACTAAGACTATTTATTATTTTATCATTTTCTATGTTTTTTAAATCTAAATCTATCCTTGAGTTGATTGAAAAAATTGTTGTCCTTATTCAAGAGTTATCTATTATAAATGACATAGGTCAATTAGTTATTATCCTAAATCACTCTCATTTTACCTCATAATTATTGTTTATATCAGATATATTAAATAAAAATATTCATTTTTTAATTTCAATCTGGTTATCTTTTATATCAATTTCACCTGATATAGATATAATTTTATCAAAGGAATTTATGTATTTTATATTTACTGATCAAGATGAAAACTCATTTGAGTAAATAATTTCATCTTGATCTATATTTAGATAGTCTCATTCTTTTTCTAGTTTATAACTTACTTCTTTTAGGTTTTGTTCAACTTCTTTTTTTGTAAAAGTTGTGTTTAATAACCATAAGAATATTAAAAATGAAATAATTACTATGAATACTTTATTAGCTGAAATCACTTTTTCTACATTAAAATATATTAATTTTATTATATGGATTTTAGCTTTTTGTAAAGCTTTTTTCTTATTTAAAATCTGTTTTAAAAACACTTAAAAAATCCATAATTAGTTGTTTATCTTTTGTTAATATTCATAATTCTCTATTTTTATCTAAAGAATAACTTGAAAAATTTACACTTCATATAAAAATAGTTTCATTATCAATCAAAATTGCTTTTGAGTGCATTTTGTATTTTGGTATTTTTTTAATTTCTATTCATGCCTTTAATAATGATTTAGTTATATCATTATTTACTGATGTTTCTGCTATAACCACTTGTATTTGTAAGTTATTTTTTTTCTTTAGTTCTATTAATTTTTTATTCATTTTTTCATCATTTAAATATTGCATATATATCTTTATATCGTTTTTTGCACTTTCAAATAATTTTTCTATTTTAATTCTTGAGTTATCAGGTGATATTACTATGTTTTCGTTTTCTATATAATTTTTTATTCAATTAAAATCATAATCAAAGATTTTTAAAAAGTCATTTAGTATTTTTTCATCTTTTATAAATACAAATAAATCCCTATTTTGAGTAAATGTAGAGTATGTTAGATTTCAAGTTGATAATATAACTTCATCATCAATTATAAGCATTTTGCTATGATTTAATGAATAATTTTTCGTATTTGACCATACTACATCTATGTTATTTTTTTTGAGTTCATTATATGTTTTATCATTTATACTATAAGCCATATAGGGATCTTTTTCTAGTATGATTTTTATATCTATTCATCTTTTTTTTGCTTTTATTAAAGCTGTTTTTATTCTATTCTCTGTAAACATATAAACTTCTATATATACTTTTTCTTTAGATTTTTCTATTTTTTTTACTATTTCATCAAGTAGGTCTTTGTTTGGAGTGTGTTTTAAACTTATATTTTCTATTTGTTTTATATTCTTTATATCAAAGTTTTCTAGTATATTTTTGTTATTTGTATAAATTTCTTTATTTTCTATTTTTTGCTTATGAAAATCATAATATTCTCAAAAATTAAATATTGAAAATATTATGAAAAATATACTTAAAATAATAGAACTTATAATCTTATCTTTTTTCATTTTTTTATTTTATTTTTTAAATTAAAACTCCTAAAAATTATTTTAGGAGTTTTTTATCTAACCAAATATCTTTTCAAATACTCATCATTTATTTACATCTACTTTTCTTTCTTTTGCTATTTCTTCAAATAATTCTCTTTCTTTTTTACTTAATTTTTTAGGAGTTTTTACAAATATTGTTATGTATAAATCTCATTTTCTATCACTATCTATATGTTTTATTCAATCTCAAGATATCTTTATTATATTTCCAGTTTCTGTTCAGGCTTTTATTTCTATTTTTCTTTTTCAAATTATAGGTATATTTATCTCTTTAGTTGCTCATAAAACAGCTTCAACTATATCTACTTCTAAATCATAATTTAAATCACTATTTTCTCTTTTCAATCATTTTTCTTCTTGAATAACTCTAAATTTTATATATAAATCTCATGATTTATTTGTTCAAATTCAGTGATTTCATTCTCCAGTCATTTTTATAATCATACCATCATCAATTCAAGCTGGTATATCTATTTCAATTTCTTTTTTTATTACTTTTCTTTTTTCTCAATTACAATCATTACATACTTTTTCAAATACTTCTCAACTTCAATTACAATTATCACAAGTTACAGTTTGTTGTATCATTCAAAACATACTTTGAGTTGTATGAGTAACTTGTCATCTACCATTACATTTTGGACATGTTTTTTTACCACTTCATCATTCTCAATCACAAGTTTTACAAGTTTCTTTTTTATTGAAACTTATTTTTTGTTTTCATCAATATATACTTGTCTTTAAGTCTATTTCTAAGTTATATTCTAAGTCTTCTCATGCAAAATTTGTTTTTCTTTTTCTTGTAGATCAGCTAAAGCCTCATCAAAAAAATGATTCAAATATGTCTCATAAATCCACATCTACTCCTGAAAATCATCATCAACCAAATGGATTTCATCTAGAATTGTCATCTCAAAACATGTCATAATTTTTTCTCTTTGTATCATCACTCAATACTTCATATGCTTTATTTATTTGTTTGAATTTTTCTTCAGCTTCTTTGTTTCAAGCATTTCTATCAGGATGATATTGCATAGCAAGCTTTCTATATGCTTTTTTTATTTCTTCTTTGCTATCATTTTTTTCAACTCATAAAATACTATATAAATCCATCTTTTAAAATTATCTGTTAAAAATATAAACTATATTATAAAAAAAAATATAAAAGTAAAGTCAAAAAAATCCTTACAAATAGTCTAAAAAGGCAATTTATAAAGATTTATTTTTTTAAAATGGTATATCTTCTATAGATATTTCTTCTTCTTGTTTTTGTGAAGATTTTCTAATAGCAGGAGAAGAATTCTCATTATTATCATAATTATATTCTTGAGAACTTGTTTCTGATTTTCATTCCAGCATTATCATATTTTCTCCAACTATTTCTGTCTTATATCTTTTAGTTCAGTCTTGTGCTTCCCAAGATCTAGTTTGTAATCTACCTTCTATAAAAACTTTTTTTCATTTTCAGCTATATTGCATAGCAATTTCAGCCAATTTTCACCATAAAACTATATTATGAAATTCTACTTGTTCTTGTTTATTTCAACTAGAGTCAGTCCAATTTCTATTAGTAGCAAGAGAAAAACTTAAAACATTTTGTCCATTTGGTGTTTGCTTTAATTCTAAATCTTGTGTAATTCTACCAATAACTTGCGCTTTGTTTAAATCCATGGTTCAATGCTTATAAAATAAATTTTAGAATTTTTTTAAATTCTTATCTTATTATATCTATATTTAAAAATAAATCAAGATAAAATATATAAAATGTATATAAATAGTATATTCTAATTTTAAAATCCATTTATAATAAAAAGAATAAAAGTCAAGTTAAAAAGTACAATATGTATATTTTGTTTTTTGCCTTGTAATTTTAATTATGGTAATATTTATTAAATAACTATTTGTTAAAAAATACATATGTTTAAAAAGATATTTATTACGTTTACAGCTTTTTTTATACTAAGTCTAAATTCTGACTTAGTTTATTCTGCAGAAACAAATGAGCAATCATATACTACATTATGAGTTGTTGATTTGAAAACTTTTAATGAATATAGATATAAAATTACAGATTCTTATTTAGATTTAAGAAGTAAATTTGAAGTAGATTGAAAAATTGATACTTATGTATCTGCAAAAATTTTACAATATGCAACTGAATGACTTAAATACCTTCCAGATAGTTTATCAAATAAAAATTATTATAATTATTTGAAGACTTCTATTGAGAAATGAGTTAAATATCCTGAAAATTCATCATTTTTTGAAGAAATTGCTACTTCTATAGAAAATTTTTTAGAAAAAACTACTATTCAGAAAGTTTCTTGAAATGTAGAAGCTTTTCCTTCAACTTGAAATGCTCCTTTAACGGTTACTCTTAGATGAAATGTTAAAGATCCTACTTGAACAAAGTTAGAAAATCATAATTATACATGGTGGATAAATGAGTGATGAAAAAGAAAAGTTATTTGAAATAAAATATCTTTAACATATGTTTTTAAAGAAGAAGGAAATTATTCTGTTTTTCTTGATGTAACTTCAAATCATAAAAACTCACTTTGAAATTCAGATGTTTTACCATTTTCATCTAGAGCTGATATTGTAGTTAAAGAAAAAATTGCTTCAATAATTTTGAAAGTTAATAATGAAAACTTATGACAACAAGAAGAATTAAAATTTCTACCTGATGTTGCTAGATATTGATTGTTATTTGATGCAACAAGTTCAACACCTACTTCTTGAGCTAAATTTACTAGAACAGAATGGGATTTTGGTAATTGAGTTACAAGAGTAAATGATTGAGCTCCAAATGTTGAGAGAGTTGCTTATTGAAGAGAATGAGAGTATACTGTTAAGTTAAAACTTACTACTAATGAGAATAAATCTGTAGAAAGAAAATTTATTTTAAAAATAAATAACCCTATTGCTACAATTAGAGCAAGCAATGAAGAGTGATTTATATGAGATAAGTTTACATTCTCTGCTAATCCTACTTGAAGTAGTAATAATTTGTGATATTCATGGAAAATAATTGATATAAAAAATGATAAAGAAATATTAAATAAAAATTCTTCTACTTTTACTCATACTTTTTCAGATAAATGAAAATATAATATACAACTTTATGTCACTGATCCATCATGAAATACTGATTTAGATTATAAAATTATACATATAAATTCTAGGGCACCAGAGGCTAGATTTATATATAGCGTTCCTTATCCAAATAAACCAAATACAATATTTTTAGATGCCACATCTTCTTTTGATGCAGATTTTAGTGATGATTGAAAATTAAAGTATTCTTGGATTATAAATTGAGATAGGGTTAATCTAGATAGTCCTAATTTTAATTGATCAAATTGATACTATACTTTTTCATCTGTTTGAGATCAATCTGTTGTTCTTGAGGTTACAGATCCTGATGATATGACATCTCAAAAAACAGAAAAGATAAAAGTTAATTCTATTTTATCTGTTGAATTCTTTGCTTTTCCTAGAGTTGCTCAAATATGAAAAACATTTAGGTTTGTAGCAGATTCTCCTCAAGCTAATTTTTATGAATGGGATTTTTGAGATGGGAAAAAACAATGATGAAAAACCGATACTATATCTCATGTTTTTGATAAATCATGAGTTTATAATGTAAAATTAAAAGTTGTTGATCAAAATGATAATTCTAATACTTTCTCAAAAAATGTTTATGTTTGAGATACAGATACTCCTTTTGCTTTTATAAATATAAAAGATAACTTACAAAATTTTGCCTCTTATAGAGAAAATGAATGTAATTGAGAATGAGCTTATATATTAAATAGGGTTAATACTTTTTCTATTTCTTGAGATGAAAGTATAGATGTTACTTGAGAAAATACAGGATTAAGCTATTCATGGAAGATAGGAGATGTATTATATTCTTCACAATCTTTTACTAAAAAATTTGATGAGTTATGATGTACAAAAGTCAAGCTTACAGTAAAAAGTAATAAAAGTTGAAAAGAGTCAACAAAAGAAGTTTATGTTAAAGTAGAAAATTTAAAGCCGACATTATCAAGTTTAGATATAAGAGTTAAAGATTTGGAAACTGATCCAGTTTTAGTTACTCTTAATGCAATTTGAGCAAAAGATGCTGATGGAGTTATACAATCATATTTATGGTATTATTATACAGATGTTGATCCTGAACCACAAGATTTTAGAGCAACAAAAACTGATACTACTACTTTTGTTCTTCCAAAGGTTACTTGAAATTATTATTTTGTTGTTGTGATGAAAGATAATAATGAAACAAGGTCTAATTCAGAGGATTTAAGTTGATCAAAATATTTTATAACACTAACATGAGATAATGTTAATACTCCTATTTTAGATTTAAAAGTTAACAATAGTTCTGTCTCTATATGAGATGAAGTTGTATTTACTTCTAATGTAGAAAATATATTGTGACAAAACTTGAATTCTAAAGTAAGTTTTTCATGGGATTTTGATGGAGATTGATTTTATGATAAAGAGACTCAAACAAATACAGTTACTCATAAATATGAGAGTTCTTGAGAAAAATATGCAAAGGTAAAAGTTAAACATAAATGATTTTCTAATACTAAGACAGTTGTAGTAAATGTTGCTAATGTTTTAAAACCAGACTTTGATTATGTTTCTATAGGTAATGATTATATTTTCTTTGATACAAGTTTGGGAAGTCCTAAAGATTATTCTTGGGATATGTGAGATGGTAATAAAATCACAAAACCTTCTTTTAAATATACTTATGATGATTGAAAATCTACTCATTTAGTTACACTTAAAATTTCAGAATGAACAAAATCTAGAGAAGTAACAAAAAAAGTAGTAAAAGATTTATCAAATTTTATAAAATCAAAAAAATCATGATTAATAGTTTTTTCAAACCAACTAATAGATGATAATGATACAATTACATTAGAAGATAATTCAAAAAAATTATACTTTTATTTATGAAGTAATTCTTGAAGTATTTCTAATTATGTTGCCGATTTTGATATAAATTATGACTCAGATCTAAATTGATGAAATGATGATGATGAAGATAATAGATTTCAAGATAGTTATTTTTCTAAAAATGCTATTCTAGTTGATTTAAATGAAGCAAGAGAGCAAGTTGTTAGATTATATACTAAAGATATTTCTTGAAAATTATTAGGCTCTAAAGATATAAAAATTGTTAAAAATTATATCGATGAATCGATAGATGTTAATTCAATTGTATTTGAATGAGTTTCAGATTCTGTTAAATTTAAGTTGGAAAAAATTAAATTAGAAGTATCTAATTTTCCCAAGGAACATAAGTTAAAATGATTAATGTATGTTCAAAAATTGAAAGAAGAATGGAATGATGATAGAGAAAAGACAAATGTAATTATTGAATTTGAATGATTTATCCAAGAAATAAATTTGCCAAAATCAAAAGAATTAATAGATCTTTTAGAGTCTCTACTTATAGAATGAGAAGCTGATAAATCAGAGAAATCTATTGCATATAATGCGTTAAAAAATCTTATACCTAAAGGTATAACTTGTATAGAACCAACTTCTTCAGAAATTAAAGATTGATTAACATGTTATGATTTATTGGTTGCTAAATTGGATGTAATTTGAGAAAACTATAATATTGATGAAAATAAAGAGCTTTGAAAAATAATTTTAGAAAATATCGCTGCAGATACTAATATGACTGTAAAGCAAAAGACAGATTTTAAAGCAATTTTAAATACTTTTGTTTATTGATCAGTTTCAAATATACCTGTTGAAGAGAAAGAAGAAGTTGTTCAAGAAACACAAGACTCTAGTTCTAAATGATTATTTGATTATTTATCAATTATAATAAAAATCTTTTGAGTAATAATTGTTATAGTATTGATACTTGTATGAATTTATTTTGTTTATTATAAATCTAAAAATAATGATAAAGATAAATCATTTACAGATTTTATATCTGATAAAACTTCTCAAGATTCTAGTAAAAATATAAATAATTCTAAAGTTGAGGATATTTTATGAAATGATGATAGTTTTAATTTTGACTTTGAAACTACAAATAAAAATAATGTTATCACTGAAAATAAGCAAGAAATACCAGATTGGTTAAAGTGAAATTTTTCAGAAGATCCTTTATTAGAAGAAAAGGAAAAGGAAACTCCAATTGAAATTAATCCAGAAATAGAACCAGAAGTTAAATCTGAAGTTTTACCTGAATTTAAAGTTGATGATTCAATTAAATCAGAAAATAATTCTGATGAAAAGGTTCAAGAAATACCAGATTGGTTAAAATGAAGTTTTTCAGAAGATCCTTTATTAGAAGAAAAGGAAAAGGAAACTTCAATTAAAATTAATTCAGAGATAGAACCAGAAATTAAATCTGAAGTTTTACCTGAATTTAAAGTTGATGATTCAAATAAGTTAGAAAATAATTCTGATGAAAAAGTTCAAGAAATACCAGATTGGTTAAAATGAAGTTTTCAAAATTCAGAAAATGAACTCTCTAAAGAAGAAGAACCTAAATTAGAAACTAAAGAAGAGTTAGACGCCTTTACTAAAATTGATATTGAGGATGATTTAGTTGCTGATAGTCAAGAAAATCTACCAGATTGGTTAAAGTGAAGTTTTGATAGTAAATCAGAAACAAAAGGAGGAGATGATTTTTTAGATACTCTTATACAAAATAATAACAATGAAGATGTTGTAAAAAATTTTGATAATGAGTCAAATAATAAAACTAAAAAAACTACTCAAACTAAAAAAACATCTACAAAGAAAAATAGTAAAACTTCTGTTGATAATTTAATTGAAAAAGAAGATAATAAAAATGATACTGAGCTTTGGGATGATTGAATGAAAATACCAGATTGGCTTAAAACAGACGATGATAAATAATAAAAAGTACCAAAAGGTACTTTTTATTGATTTTATTTTAAAAAACATATAATATGACTATTAAATAATTAAATAAAAAATTGATGATTTTTAAATTTTGGAAAAAACAAAAAGGAGAAGTTGTTTTAAAATCAGAAAAAAAAGAAGGTAATCATTCTGAGATATTGGATTTCTTTAAAGATTTGATAATAATAATTGTAATAGTAGTTGTAGTTAGAAGTTATATTGCTATGCCATTTCAAATAAGTGGGCAATCAATGTACTCATCATATTATGATAGAGAGTTTATAATTGTAGATAGAATATCTTATTTATTATGAAATCCTAAAAGGGGAGATGTTATTGTTTTCAAACCATATGTAAATGACAATAAAAAATACTTTCTTAAAAGGATTATTTGAGTCCCATGAGATACTCTTAAAATAGAAGAATGAGATATATATGTAAAAAAATCTTGAGATTCTGATTTTATTAAGTTAGATGAAGAATATTTAAATCAAGAAAATAAGTGATATACATTTGTTTGAACTAGCAAAGATACAAAGCAATACTCTCTTTGAAATGATCAATATTTTGTTATGTGAGATAATAGAAATCATTCAACTGATTCTAGGGAATGTTTTTCAAATTGTGTTTGAAGAACTGAATTTATAACTAAAAATGATATGATTTGAAAATTATTTTTAGATTTGGGTTATTTTAATATAAAAAAGTTTTGATTTATACAACCAGAACTAGGTATTGATACTACTCCTAGATTTTTTTCATCACCTTCTACATTTAATTATGATTTATAATTATGTTTTATTTTATTGATAAACCATTAAATTATACCAGTTTTGATATTCTTAGAGTACTTAGGAAAAAATTAAATATAAAAAAAATGTGACATACTGGTACATTAGACCCTCTGGCAACAGGAGGTCTTTTAATTGCAGTTTGAAATTATACAAAATTAATTCCATTTTTTGAAAAAGATACAAAAGAATATGAATTTAGTATTAATTTTGATGGTATATCTGATAGTTATGATTTATGAACACCTATAAAATATATCAGTGATTCTGAAAAAATCATTGCAGAAAAAAATATAACATACCAAAAAATCATTGATTTATTAAAGAATAATTTTACTTGAAATATAAAACAAATTCCACCAAAATATAGTGCGTTGAAAATAAATTGAAGAAAGGCTATTGATATGATAGTATCATGAAAAGTAGATTTTGATATGAAAGAAAGAAGTTGTTTTATTTATGAAATAGAACTTTTATCATATACTTATCCAACTGCTAAACTTAGAGCTAAAGTAAGCGCTTGAACATATGTTAGAACTATAGCATATGATTTGTGAACTTTTTTTGGTACTTGAGCATATGTTACTGAGTTAAGAAGAATAAAAGTTTGAAGTTTAGATTTAAGTTTCTCTCAAACTTTAGAAAATTTTGATAAAAATAATTTTTTAGATCTAAAAATACTTTTTAAAAATAAAAATTTTATAGAATTGGATTCAGATATATTAAATGAATTGGATTTATGAAAGAAAGTAAAAATTGAAAGAGATTACAAAATAGGTGATGAATTGTTTGTTTTTGATTGAAAAAATGTTACTAATATAGTTATCTATGATTGAGTTTTTCTCATACCAAAGAGGAAAATATAGTATCTCTAAAAAAAGTTGAAAAAAGATTTGCATTTAGTATTTTTTTTTATACAATACACTAGCTTTTAGAGGTAATGGGTTATTAGCTCAGTAGGTAGAGCAGCGCCCTTTTAAGGCGAAGGTCTTGGGTTCGAGCCCCGAATGACCCACCATTAATTTACAAATTAAAGTTTTACCTTGATTTTACTGATTAAATAGGGTAAAAAAATAATTAACAAAAATAGACTAGAAAAATCTAGTCTATTTTTGTGTTTTATTCGGAATAAGTTAATAGTTTTTAACATTAAATAAAATTTTCTCTCAAAGATTTAATGTTGAATTAATATGTGTTCATTAAAATATAAATTGACTTTTATTAGTCGTTTTATTATTTAACTTTTTTATATATGAAAAAAGTATTTTTGTTTCTGTTTACATTTATTGTAATTACATTTAATATAGCTAATTTAGCATATTCCTATTCACTAGATGAAGAATATAAGCTTCAAAATAAGTGAGAAAAATTATTAGAAAAATATATAGATAAAAATAACATAAAAGATTATGATGAAACATCAGAAGAATATCAAGAAATAATAAAAAAATGAATTCGCTCACTTAAAAATCAATTATTAAAAGAATGAGAAAAGTTATTAAAAAAACAATGAGAAGATATAAATAATATTATTTCAGATGCTAGTTTTGATCCATTAAATAATAATGAAGATTTTATATTATATTCATATTATAAATTAGCAAATAGTGATAAAAATAATGAATCTTTAATGAAAATTTCTGCTTATTCTACTACTTCTACATATTATAATAGAACTGAAGCTGTAAACTATGCACAAAAATGGGCTAAATGAAGGAATCCTGATTATTATGATTTTTGAACTAATTATGATTGTACTAATTTTGTCTCACAAACTTTACAAGCTTGATATATGCCATTTATAGTAGATTGATTATTTGGTAAATATGATGATGATAATTGGTATTATAATTATTATACACCAACAAATTCTAGTTGGACTTGGTGATGAGCTGATAATTTTTATGACCATGTTTTACAAAGAACAGATAGATATTCTGTAAAAAGTTCTTATACTTACTTATGAGAATGAGATTTAATATTTGTAGACTGGACTAATAATGGCAGTGTTGACCATGGTATGATAATAACTGATAAAACTGGTTCATCTCCTTCTCAAATAAAATTAAGTTATCATTCAAACAACAGATTAGATAAGCCTTTACAAGAGGTTTTTAATGACCCTAGTGCAGTTAATGCTAAATATTATTATATTAAAGTAATTTATTAATTTTTTACTAATGCAAAATATGCTTAAATCAATTTTAAGAGTAACAATAACTATCCTAATAATAGTTATTGTTACATTTGTAATTTTTTTTAGAAAAGAAATTTTTATTGATAACACCCCTATATCTGTTGCTATATGAACATTAAAACTAGAAATAATGGATAAAGAATATATATTAATTTGAAAAAATAAATATATTGTAAAATATGATTTTGATTTGATTGATAGTTTTAAAAATGAATGATATAAATATATCGATTCAGATACATATATTATCGTACAAGACAAAAATAATATTAAATATATGTTGTTAATTAAACATTATTTTTCTAATTATCGTATTTACGAATTTATTAAAATTGATTAATTAATTTTTTTATTCTTAGCTTTACCTAATTTCTTTCTATTAAAAGAATAATTAAGTAATATAAAATTTCTGACTGCTGTTTTACAATCCACCATTTATGAAAAAGCAAAAAACATTAGTTTAAATTAAAACTAATGTTTTTTTTATTTATAGAATACTTTTAATATTGTCAATATTAATAAATTTTTATTTTTTAAAATATGAATATAATCAGCCTTGTTTATATTTTTAATATTGTTATATGAAAAAATTAATTATTTTAATTTCTTTTTTATTTATAAGTTCTGTTTCAGCAATGGAAGAAACATCATGAACTTGAGATTTAGTAACAGATACTTCTGTATGATCTACTAGTTCATGGATTTTTCAAGATTGATCAGTTGAAACTGACTCAAATTCAATAAAAGAAAATGAAGTTATTTCTTGAGATACAACAATAACAGATAAAGAGTTTTTTGTTTGAGAACAAACAGTAAATATGTGAGTTGAAACTTCTATGATTCCTTTAAGTGAGGAAAATATAGAGTTAAATTCTGCATGATTACCATGAGAAAATAATAATTGAGTTACTATGTGAAATGTAGATGTTAATGTTTTACCAACAACTTGATTAGAAGAAAGTTTACTTATATTGGCATCTTTGTTTTTATCAGGACTTATTATTTTTAGAAATAAATTTATTAAAAAATAGACCAAAGGTCTATTTTTTTGTATCAAATTTTTCTATTATACTTGCAAATATCTTGTATAATTTTTCATCATATCAATTATTTTTTGTTAGCCAAGTTGACAAGTTAAATGCAATAGTTGGTTTAGAATATTTTCTAAAAAATATATTAAAAATACTTTCATAAGCTGTAGATATTTTTTTTGCATATTTTAACGAGTCTATTTTATTATCTAGTTTTTTTAGACTTAACTCATATTTTTCTTGATCAAATTCATCTCAAAATTCTTTAGCTCTTTCATCAACTTCAGATTTTATGTATTGTTTTATAGAATCTACTTTATAATAATTTTCAAATTCTCAATCTAGAACAATCCAATTATATTTTTTAAAATCATTTTCATATACAAATCAAACCTTATGTACTTTTCTAATAGCTTTTATTATCATATCACGATCAACATAAAAATTATCATCTTTGTCTATTAGTGCTACTACATTTTCTTTTCAAAACAATTCACAAGAAAATATATACCACTCATAAAGTGCTCATTTTCATCACACATCTATTATGCTTACATTTTTATAATTTAAGTTAAAATAATTATCTATTTCTTCTTTTGTTAATCAATCTTTATTGATCTTATAATAATTTTCCCATTTTGTATTTTCATATATATTTGGAATAGATATCTTTTCAGTTTCTCCTTCTACAAGTATTACGTAATCAGAAAAAAATACTCATGCATTCTTAAATATAAGATTTATCATTATTTTATTGAATCTACCTCAAGAATTATCTATTTTTTTTATTTTTGTAGAATTCTCTTCCATTTTTACAAAAACTACATCAGAAATTTCATACTTATCTTTTCTAAAATTTGAAACTAGGTCAGGAGAATGAGTAGAGTATAGAACTTGTGTATTTTCAGTTTCTCAAATATCTTGTAAGATAGAATCTATCATTTTTGTCGCATGTGGATGCAAAAAGTTTTCTGGTTGATCTATCAAAAAAATAGTAAAATTTTTATTTTGTCTATCACTTACACTATATAAGTATAGTTTTAATAAACTTACAAGTAAAGTTGTTTTTTTCTCTCCTGATTTATCATTTAATTCTTTTATTTTTTCTTTTGAAAATCTACCTTCTTTTATTTTTTCTTCTTTATTTTTTAGTATTAAATCAATAAGTTTTAGATAACCATCTTCATTATTTTCTTTGTTTATTTTTCTATCACTAGGTATATAAATAATATTTATTTTTTCTAGTAATTTTATTGTATCTTCATTATCATTTCTTTCTATCTTTGTTTCTTTTCAATCAAAATAAGCTTCTAGGTAGATGCTTATATCTTTTCATTCATATGTAATTATAGCTTCTAAACTTAATTTTCTTTTAGGATTTTTGAAGTCTTTTTCTTTGATTTTTTTTGAGTTTAATAGTTTTTCTATAGCTTTTAAAATAACTGTTTTTCAACTTCAGTTTTTTCAAACCAAAACAGTTTTGTTACTTCAAAAACTAATAGTTTCATTTTCTATACTTCTAAAGTTTACTATATGTACACTTTTTATGTGAATCATAAAAATTATTTATAGATTATTAACTATATTTTATCATTTAAACATTAAAAAGTAAAAAATATGGCATAAATAAAATAAAAAAATATAATACAATATATATAGTCTAAAAAGACTTTAAAATCTTAGTTTTTAGAAACGAGTACTGTCTGAGCGAAGCGAGTTACGCAGTGAGAAAAACTAAGATTTTAAAATAGAACTAGTATAACTATTTTAAAAAACGATAATATGAATAAAGTTATAGATTTTTATGTAGATGTAATAGATAATTTTTGAGATTTGTGATTTGCAGTAAATCTAGCAAAGATTATGCTTAAAGCTGACTTAAATCTATCTATTAGATTATTTTCAAATGATGAGAAATTATTTGAAAATATGCTCGAATCTAAAGATTTAAATATAGATTATTTTGATTTAAAAGATTTAAAGGATTTTGTACCAAATCAAATAATTTTTAATTTTTTTGATAGAAAAATAGATTTTGATTATCTTCATAGTTTTGATTTTGAAATTAAATTGATAAATTTTTCTTATTTTTTGATGCACGATTGAGTTTCTAGTTTGCATAATACTGCTTATCAAAATAGAAATGTTTTTGTAACTCATTTTGTTCCTAGTTTACTCAAAAATACTTGATGAGTTTTGCAAAATAATAATTTTAATTATAAAACTAAAGATGATTTTTTGGCTTTTATAAATGAAAAATACAAATTAAATATACAAGATAATAAAAATAATTTTGTTTCAGTTTTTGTATATAAAGATACTTTAAATGAGATAATAAAACACATTAAAAACGATGAAAATACGTATTTTATTTTTTGATATTATTGATTAGATATAAAAAAGGATAATGTTTTTGTAATGCCATTTTTTGAAATAGATGATTATAATAATTTTTTATATATTTGTGATATAAATATAGTGAGAGGTGAAAATAGTCTTGTTAGTTCACTTTTAACTTGAAATGTAACATTATGGGATATTTATAAAGAAAACAATGATGCCCATATCTATAAGATAGAAGATTTTATAGATTTTCTTAGTAAATTCTCTTTTAAAAATGATTACTTTAATATATTTAGAGATTTTAACTTAGGTGATAAATATAAAAATTTTGAAAATATAATTTTAAAGAGAGAATATTATAAACCAAATTTTATAGATTTAAAAGATTATATTATAAAAAATTGTGATGCTTATGAGAAAATAAAAGAAATCCTGAATTAAAATTCAGGATTTCTTTTATTTTGCTCTTTCTTGATATTCACCAGTTTCAGTATTTATTATAACATATTCTCCAGATTCAACGAATCCAGGAACTTTTATAGCATAACCAGTTTCTAAAATAGCTTCTTTAGTTATTTTACCATCAGCAGTATTTCATTTTACACCAGGTTCACATTCAGTAATCAATAATTTTACAGAAGCAGGAAGTATAACTCATACAAGTCTACCTTCAAATCTTTGAATATCAACAATCAAAGAAGGAGTTATAAAGTTTACTGCATCTCACATATCTTCTTCACTTATTTCAATTTGTTCATATGTTTCTTGGTCCATAAAATAATATACTCAACCAGATTCATATAAAAATTCAAATTTTGATCTTTCAAGAACTATATCTTCTAATTTTTCTTCACTATCAAATACTTTATCAACTATGTTTCCATTTATTAGATTTTTAAATCTAACTTTTATATTTGTAGCTCATCTACCACCTCTGTGTAATTCTCTTTTTAAAGGTAATAATAAATCATTTCACATTTTAATAACTCAACCAGTTTTTATTTGCATTGCTGTTATCATAATATCATTTATAATTAATTTTTAAATACGGGCATATTTTATAAAAAAAAATTATAAAAGCAATAAAATTTAACTAGATTGTCTTTTTATAGGCAATTCTTGCTACTTTTTGTGCTTCATTATGATTAACTATTATATCATTATATATAAGTAAGTTTTCAATTGGATTATGAATTCTTTCAGCTTTTTCAAATTCTAGCTCTTTAATATATTTTTTTATAAATTTTGCCTCACTATCAAATTTTTGTGATTGTAAACAAGGATTAAATATACGAAGTGGTTTCGGATCTGCTCAAACTGAAGCTGACCATTGCCAATTTCAGAAATTTACATTTTCATCATAATCAAGTAAATGTTTTTTGAAAAAAGCTTCTCACCACCTCCAATCTATAAGTAAATCTTTTGTTAAAAAACTTGCAACAATCATACGAGCTCTACCATGCATCCAATTTGTTTCAATTAATTGTTTCATAGCGGCATCTACAATGGGATAACCAGTTTCTCAATTGCACCATTTTTCAAATAGTTTTTCATCATGTCTCCACTCTATATGTCTTTTATTTTCTTGAAATTCAATTTCTTTTGTAAAAGGGAAGTAGTAATCTATATGTTGCCAAAATTCTCTCCATGCTAACTCTGATACATAATGAGTACTTTTTTCTTTAGCAATATTATATATTTGTCTAACTGAAAATATACCGAATCTTAAATATGGTGATAGTTTTGAAGTTCAATCTTTATCTAAATCATTTCTAAAAGTTTCGTAATCACTTCTTATATAGTTTTCTAATCTATTTTTTCAAAATTCCATTGTGAAATATGGATGGCTTTCTCAAGGTATTTTTTCATTAAGAAAATTTTTTATATTGAAATCATTTTTTATTTGTTTAAAATTAACTGGATTTTCAATTTTATATCATTTTTCAATCAGTTTTTTTTGCCATAGTTTATAATATGGAGTAAATACTTTTCTTTGTTCTATTTCTTCTGGTTCAACAAGTAAAAAATCGTTGAAACTCAAAAAATCTATATTATTTTTTAGAGAAAAATCTAGTATTTTTTCATCTCTTTTTTTTCAATAAATAGAATATGATTTATTTGTAAAAATGGTATTTATATTATATTTTTTGCAAATTTCAGGAATTATTTTTTCTGGATAGTCATGATAAATAGTTAATTTTCATCAAATTTTATTCAATTCTAAATCCAAGTTTAATAAAGCTTCTTTTAAAAAAAGAAACTTTTTGTCATTAAGTCATAAAAAATCTGGAATTATATTTTTATCCAGAATGAAAATAGGTAATAATTCATTGCTATTTTTTATAGCTTCAATTAATCATTTATTATCAAATGTTCTTAGGTCTTGTCTAAACCAAAAAATTGATTTTTTCATAATATTTTTTATAGGTAAAAGTGGCGAGAGTCTTACCTTTTTAATCTTTCGGGAACCAAGGTAAAAACATATTTGTTTTTCTCTTATATTCTATCCAATTTTCTTTTTTTTCTTGTCTTTTTTCTTTAAGTGGAATTCCTGAAACAAATAAAAGTAATAAAGTAATAGTTATATATCAAATAAAACTAAATAGACTTACACTTGATCAAATTATACTTAATCAAAGCCAAAAAGTACTCTCTCAAAAATAGTTTGGATTTCTAGAATATTTATACAATCATCATGTAAAAACTTTGTTTGTTTTACCATTTTTTTCTATAAATTTTCTTACTTGTAAGTCTGAAACTACTTCAAAAATTAGTCATATAATTGAGATACTTATTCATAAAATAAATAAATAAATATTTATTTTATTTTGAGAAAATATAAAATAAATTGGATATGCGACTAAAAACATAAGTATCATTTGTAATATGAAAACTTGGAAAAAACTTCTAGTATAAAAATATTTCCATTCTTTTCTCCATATATCATATCTAGGGTCTTCTTTTTTTTCTTTTACTTTTCTTTTTCCAATGTAATAGGTAAGTCTTAATCCCCAAAATATTATTAATAATAAACTCAAACTTTGAATTAATCAAAAATTTTTATTTAAAATATAATAAAAAACAGCTATTATAACGAATCAAGTTCACCAAAATATATCTACTATAGAGTTGTCTTTTATTTTTATACTTATTCAAAAAAGTATTAAATATAGTAATAATATTATAAAAAATACTTCCATTATTTTATTAAATTATAGAAATAAAAGCTATTTATAGCTATCATCATACAAGCAAAAGTTCACCAAAGTATATCAACTATAGTAAATTTTAAAGAATAATTATTTATAAATGTTAAGTTTGTTAAATCATACATCGCATAACTCATAAATCAAAGCAATGCTCAATAAAGAGCTATTTGTCATATATTGTCATACTTTAAAGTCACAAATGTTACAATCATAGCTGATATAATAATCCAAGCAGTTAATCATGCAACTAAATTTATTTTTATACTTCAATCTTCTTGTATAGTAACTAGATTTCAAAATTCTCTAATTATAAAATCTTTTGTTATATATCATAGCCATATGTAATCTAAAATTAATAGAGTAATGAATCATATAAAATAAACTCAAAAAATTTTTATTATTTCCATATTTTTTATTTAAATTCTAAAATACTTTGTTTTTTAATGTAATCTTTATTATATTTTATACTTAATTCTTTTAAATAAATGAATAATTCATTTATTTTTATTTCATTTTTATTATATTTTTCTATTAAAAATTTTAATTTTTCTTTTTCTTCATTATCTAAGTCATTTTTAAAATATCAAAACATGTGAGATATTGCATTTATATATTTTCATTTAGTTATTTCTTCTTTTATTATTTGAAAATATATTTCTAAAAATTCATTTTTTATTATTTCAAAATTTGTTTTATCATATTTAGAAATAATATTTCATAATGTTTTCTGTTTTTCAGGAGAATAAGCCATAAATAAATACTTATTTACGGATTGAAATTTTATTAAATCATTTATATTTTTAAAATTTATTTCCATAATTTAATTTTAGTTTGTGCTAAAATCCATAGTATTATTACTATAATCATTGATGGGTATATTTTCATAGGAAAATATTCAGCTGCTATTATTCATCAACAAATAAAATATAAGTAACTGCTTCTTTGAATTCTTTTCCACCATATCCCAAGGTTTTTTTGAGAAAAATTATTTGAAGTTACAAGTAATATAATAGCTGTTATTTCGCTTATTCTAGATATTATTGGATAATATACTCACCATTTTACACTTGAAAAATAATTTATAAATTTTGAAAAATCTAAAAACATAGGTCATATTAGATTTACTACTATTATACTTGATGATAATATTCAAAATGCTTTTCTTAAAGACACCAATTTTTTCAGTATTCAAAGTTTTGGAAATAAATCAGATAGTGGTCTTATAGCCATTACAAAGACTACACTCCACCAACTTAAATCAAACATAAATCACATGAAATTATTTATAAATAAATAATTTCAATATAAACTATCATTTAGTTTATTATAAAACCATGAAAAAGGGATTATAGTTATTGCAAATATTATAATTATCCAAGAAAATAAATTTATATATGGTATATTTCAATTGAAAATTATATCTTTCCAAAAGCCAGGATATACTCTAGAAATAGTAAAACTTTCATTGAAGATTTTATCCAAACTGCGTCATTTTTTTATTAATCATTCTTTTACAGCATCTACCATTTTAGGATTTCAACAAATATAGACTTCATCATTTTCTCAGATTTCAACTAAATCATCTGTAACTCTTCAAATCTTTCATTTATAACTATCACTTGGCTTAGAAACTCTTATTATCACTTTTGTATTTGGAAAACTTTCCAATTTTTCTTTATAGTATATGTCATTTTCATATCTTACTCAAAAAATAACTATTTTTTCTATTTCTTTAGGACACGCTTCTAGCATAGCAATCATAGGAGCAAGTCCCGTACCTGTTGCTATAAAAACTTTTTTATTTGTTGTATCTTTTAAATAAAAACTTCATAAAGCTCATAAAAATGAAATATTACTTCATAGTTTTAATCTATTTAAAAATCTAGAACCTCTTCATTTAGGTAGTAGTTTAACATTTAAAGTAAAACTATTTTTTGAAGCACTAGATATAGAATAAGATCTAGAAAATTTTCATAAACTGTCAGATGCTTGTAGTGAAATATATTGTCATGGTTTAAAAGAAAAATCATCACATTCAAAAGTTATTTCAAGTACATCACTTGTTAACATATTTTTCTCTTTAACTTTTGCTTTTTTAAATCATAACTTTATATTTTTTGAAGTATTTTCTACTTTTATCACATTTACAGGACAAGATATTTCTGCTTGCAATATTTCACTATCAAGTCAATCAAAATTATTTGTTATTACCTTAGATGTAGGATCAACTTTAAAAATTTGAGGACATATATTTTCACAATTTCTACAACTTATACATCAGGGAATTACTTCTACTTTTTTTATCACTTTTTATATAAATTACAATTTAAATTTGAGCTTTTATATATTTCTCAATTACTGTCTATTATAAGTCACTCAAGTCATTTTATGCTTGAAAGTATTTTTAATGATTTATCTAATGGAGTAACAAATAATGCAGTTGAAAATATATCAGAAAAACTAGATAATTTATGAGTTAAAAATATAGCAAGTTTATCATTTTGACTATTTTTATCAAAAGGATTAATCAAATGGTGATCTTTTTTGGTTTTTCTTTTATTTGGACTTGATGACGCTATAGAACAATCTTGTAATTCTATCTCTCAAATTATTTTTTTATCATCCAAAGGATCTTCTAAAAATATTGTATGTTTACCTTTTACTCTTATATCTCATCAAAAATTTATTATAAAATTTTTATATTTTTTATCTAGAATTGTAAATATCTTATCAATTATATATCATTTTCAAACAGATCATAAATCAATAGATATATTATTTTTTAGATAGATTACATCGTCTTTTATTTCTATGTTTTTATAACCAATATTTTCTTCCATAAATATATCTTCTATTCCATAACCAATATTTTCTAAAAAGGGAATAATAGTTATATCAAAGTATCACTCGGTTAAGTCAGATACTTTTTTACATAGATTTATGATAGAAAAAAGTTCTCAATCTATTTGAGAACTTTTTTGCTTATTCAAATTATATAAATAATTTCATTTTATAAATCTAGAATATTTATTCTCAAAATTTTGTGCTTGCAAAAAACAAGTTTCAATTAATTCTTCATCTGTGTTTTCAGAATTAATTGTTATATCAAGTCTTGATCAAAATAAATTTCTAGAATATTTCATATTTTTATTATTTTAATGCTTTTTTAAATGCTTCAGTAGTAAGAGAACCTCAAGCAACTTCAGTATTTTTAGCTTCTTCTATTGTTTTTCAAACTAATTGAGATTTTACTTCTTCATTGAATTCAGTTAAATCGTAAGTAGTTGCACTTACTTCTATAGTTTCAATAACACCAGTATCGCTAAGAGTATAGTTAATAACCATGTCTACTTCTCAAGCAGGATTTGTATATGTAGCATCTATTTTAACTATATCTTTAACTGGAACCATTTCATCTTCTATAGTTTCTAATTCACTATTTATTTCACTAACAACCTCATTTGTTATGTTTTCTACATCTACTTCTGTTGTTATTTCAGGTGCTTTTGCTCCACAAGATACTAAAAATACACTAAGTACCAATAAATATAAATATTTCATTTTTTAATTATTTAGTAAATAAATTTTACGATATATATTTTATTTTTTTATAATATAAAGTCAAACTTTTTACTATAAAAAGTATAGTAAAAAAAGAACTCTTATTAAGAGTTCTTTTTTATTTTTTGAAATAATTATTTTACTTCAACAGTTGCACCAGCTTCTTCTAATTTAGCTTTAATTTCAGCAGCTTCATCTTTAGAAACACCTTTTTTAACTTCACCACCATTATCAGCTAAGTCTTTACCTTCTTTTAATCCAAGACCAGTAATTTCTCTAATAACTTTAATTACACCGATTTTAGAAGCACCAGCACTAGTTAATACTACATCAAATGAAGTTTTTTCATCTTCACCACCAGCAGCACCACCAGCAGCAGCAACCATAACAGGAGCAGCAGCAGATACACCAAATTCTTCTTCCATAGCTTTAACTAAGTCATTTAATTCAACAATAGTTAATTCTTTAACTAAGTCCATAATTTGAGCAGCATTTTTTGATAATTCAGCCATTTTTACAAAATTATAATATAAAATAAAATTTTTAATTTCATTGTAGAATTTATTTCAATATCTGTTAGATTCAGTTTTCTTAAAACAGACACTGAATCAGCTCCACAATGATTTCTAACTATTAATAGTTAGTTTATGACTCTATATAAAATATAGAATCATCATACTAATTATCAATTATTCAGCACTAGCTTCTTTTTTTCCTTCTAATTCACCAACTTTAGTTTTTCATTGAGCTTCAACTTCTTTAGAAGCAGCATCAAGGAATCTTGCCATTCCAGAAATAGGAGACATCATAGAACCAACAAGTCTTCCAAGTAAAGTTTCTCTTGAAGGCATAGATGCAATAACTTTAGTTTCTTCAACTGATTTAACTTCTCATTCGAATATAGAAACTGACCAAGCCATTTTACCTAAATCATTTTTCTTACCATTTACTTCTTTTAAGAAAGCATTTACTTTTCCTAAACCAGAAACTGCATCTGTATTTGAACATACAACTCAGATTTGACCATCTAGAGTAGATAATTCTACATCTAAATTTATAGCTTCTTTAATTGCTTTTACTATAATTGTTTTTTTAGCCAATGTATAAGTTGCACCAACTTCTCTTAGAGATTTTCTTAATTCAGAAAATTCTTCAACAGTCATTTTATTTGTAGTTACAAATCATACAGATTTTGCTTCTTTAAATTTAGCTACTAATTCGCTAAATATCTCAGATTTTTTTTGTTTTGAAACAGCCATTTTTGCTTAGTTACGATATACAATATTACTTTCTAAATAAAAAATCCTTTTTCTTTAGGTCAAAGAAAAAGGATAGAGTTTTTATAAAAATCTTTTTTAGTTTTTTAAGTCTATTCCTCTATTATCTCGGTAGGTCTTACATAATTTGCCCACTGTCTTTGACATAGAAAGTAATTTGATTATATACAAAAAAAATATAAGTCAAGAAAAAAATAACAATTTTATTTATTAGTTTTATTAAAAAAAATACACTTAAAACTAAGTGTATTTTTTTATTTTTTCATTGATTCAGCTTTTTTCATTCTAGCATAGAATTTATCAACTGCACCTGTTTTAAGGATTTTTTGTTCTCCAGTATAGAATGGATGAGAAGCAGAAGATGATTCTATAAATATACAAGGTAGAGTTTCACCATTGAATTCATATGTATCAACTGTTTTTGCTGTAGATTTTACTTTTAAAACAAAATCAGCACTTCTATCAACTAATAGAATATCTCTAGATTCTGGATGTATTCCTGTTTTCATAGTTATTGTTTTTTTAATTTGTTCGCCAAGTACGAATCAAAAATATAAAAATATTTGGATTTTGAGAAGGTTTGCATCTCGCTAATGCTCGATGTAAATTCTCTTCCGACTCGCAAGCTTGTCGCAAGTGGAATTTAATGGTGCCGAGGGCGAGACTCGAACTCGCACGCGGTAAGGCATTGGTTTCTAAGACCAACATGTCTACCAATTTCATCACCCCGGCATATATGTAAAAAATCTAATAAAAAATCACTAGTTTAATACTTTATAATTTATGCATCTCGCTATCGCTTCGAATAAATATTCTTCCTATTCGTTACACTTATAGCAAGTGATATTTAACTTTCCTTCCGATTCTTGACTATTGTCAATCATCGCAAGAGAAACTTAATGGTGGGCAGAGAGGGAGTCGTTGCCCTTTCGGGTCAGACACCGTTTTTATTGTTCCTATTCGTCACAATAAAATTTTTCTTTCAGAAAAAACCTCCTTTCGACTCCTAATAATTTATTTTAAATTATCAAAAATCAAAGCCTTGTTTTTTATTTTAATGGTGGGCAGAGAGGGAGTCGAACCCCCGAAAGCTTAGCTAGCGGATTTACAGTCCGCCCCATTTGGCCACTCTGGAATCTGCCCTTAATTAAAAATGTCCGTCCTTCGCATAAAGCTTCGGAGGACATTCTTCGCAATTTGTTTGTTTTTTTCTTCACCATTTATGGCTGTGCCATTCGTAGCTTTTTTAAGCTATAGCGAAATTAAGCGAAGAATGGAGCCAATAATCGGATTTGAACCGATGACCGTTCGCTTACAAGGCGAATGCTCTACCAGCTGAGCTATATTGGCATATCTCATTTGCGAGAGACATATTATTAAAAAACACAAATATGTCAAAACTTTTTTTCAAAAAAAATATTTTCTTGAAAAAAAGCTTTTAAATAGTACACTTTTAAAAATATTTGCAAAATATAATTATGCTTTTTTTAGAAAAAATAAATGAGTTTTTAAATAATAAAGATTCAAAAAACAAAATAATTGTTATTTATTGACCTACGGCAAGTTGAAAAACTGGTCTTAGTATCGAATTGGCTAGGTATTTAGATACTGAAATTATATGAGCAGATTCTAGACAAATTTTTTTATGACTTGATATTTGAACATGAAAAGCTACATTAGAAGAAATGTCATGAATTAAACATCATATGATTGATATAATACCTCCAGATAATGATTATAGTGTAGGTGAGTATAAAAATGAAGTTGAAAAAATAATAGATGATATGTTATCAAAGTGAAAAATTCCTATAATATGTTGAGGTACTTGATTATATATAGATAGTTTGATATATGATTTTGATATACCAAAAATACCAGCAGATGAAGTTTTAAGAGCAAGATTAGAGCAAGAAAGACTTGAGTTCTGAAATGAGTATTTATGGGATAAATTAAATAAAATAGATCCTGATTATGCAAAAGAATTGCATCCAAATAATTATAGGTATGTAATTAGAGCAATAGAAGTTAAAACTCTAACTTGAAAAAGTAAGCTTGATTTTAAAACAGAAAAAGCATTAAAATTTGATACACTTTTTTTAACTCCATATGATTGAGATAGAGAGAAACTTTATAATAAAATAGATTTGAGAATTAAACAGATGTTTGATTTATGACTTGTAGATGAGGTAAAGTGACTTTTAGAAAAATATGATAAAAATAGTTTTTGATTAAAAACTATTTGATACAAGGAAGTTATAGATTATCTAGATTGAAATATATCTCTAGATGAAGCTATTTCTCTTGTCCAAAAACATAATAGAAATTATGCAAAAAGGCAATTAACTTGGTTTAGAAAATATGAAGAAGATTTGGAAATATAGAAAAAAGTTTTAAAATAGAGCTATTATAAATAAAATATATTTTTATGGAAAATAATGAAAAAAAACCACTTTTCACAAAAAGCAGAATACTTTTTTTAATATGTGTATTTTTTGTTTTTTTAATGCCTCTTTATTATAGATTACTTGAAAAAATTTTATAATGAAAAAATATTTTATTTCATTTTTTGTTTTAATATTTTTGTTACTCAGTTTTGTTACTGGGGTTAATTATTATGTTCTTAGTTTCTCTAATGATAATTATTTTTATGATGTAGATTGATTGGATAATAAATATATATGACTTGTTTTTTGAGCATCAGTTATAAATAATAAATATCCTTCTGATATATTAAAAGATAGATTAAAAGTAGCATTTGAGGCTTATAATAATTGAAAAATAAAGAAAATAATTGTTTCATGAGATAATTCAAAAATAGATTATAACGAACCTGAAGTTATGAAAAATTATCTTATAGGTCTATGAGTTAAAACTGAAGATATATATCTAGATTATGCTTGATTTGATACTTATGATTCACTTTATAGAGCTCGTGAAATATTTGATGTAACAGAAATAGTTTTATTTACCCAAGATTTTCACTTAAAAAGAGCAATGTATATATGAAATAAGCTTTGACTTAAAGTTTATTGAGTTGAGACAAATCTGCAAAAATATGTAAAAGAAAATTATAATAATAGGAGAGAAGTATTTGCTCGTATAAAAGCATTTTTTGAGATAGAAATATTTAAAAATAAACCAAGATATCTTTGAGATAAAGTATATATAATTGATGATGATAAGGTTGAAAATGTTAAAAAAGAATTATTGGAATTAAATTAATAACTATTGACTTTATTATTTATATATTATAATAATTAAATTTCATTTTCATTTAAATTTATAAAAGGGGTTCTTGAGATGTGGTATAAAGTCTCTGATAAAAATGATGAGGTTGCTTTTTTCTCTGATTGTACTCAGGAACAAGCAGAAGCATTACTTCAAAAAAAGATTGATTCATGCAAGAGGGAATTAAAGCTTGAGAAGCTTCCATCAAAACCAGAAGGGATTGTACTTTACGGATGTACTCGTGTAGATGTACCACAAAAAAATGTCTTTGTGGAATTATTTGTACTTGGAGGCCGTAAATGAAGAAAAAGACCAGCCGTAGGCTGGTCTTTTAAATTACATTGTAAATTTTTAATTCACTATCTATAAATTTATAAAGTTTAGCAGGTCTATTAGTAGATTTATCTAATTCTCAAGTTTCTTCTATCATATTTAACTTAAATATCTTCTTTCAAAAGTTTCTTTTGTCTATTTTTTCTCAAAGTACTATTTCGTAAACTTCTTGTAATTGACTCATTCTAAAAGTTTTTGGAAGCATATCTTTTGCTATGTTAGTGTATTCTAACTTCCATTTTAATCTTTGTTTAGCGTATTTTATTATATCAAGATGATCACTACCGACTTTTTTTTCTTTAAATCATATATTATTTTCATTTATATCTTTGTATTTTACAATTGCTACTTTTGTTAAATCTACATTTTTTAAAAAATTATCCATTCATACAAGTGCAAAATATGCTATTGATATAGTATGTCATCTTTTATCTCTATCTGGATTTCAAAAAGTATAAAGTTGTTCTTTATAAACTCATTTTATTCACGTTTTTCTCTCCAGTATATTATCAAAGTTTTCTTCTAGAGAATATCATTTTGCAACTATTCAACCAGGTAGGATATAGTTATTTACTCAATCTAATTCTTGTTTTAATAAAACAACACATATTTCATTTTGATAAATAGTAAATATAACTATATCTATAGCAGGGATAGGTATGCTCAGATTTGGGTCCCATATATTTGAAAAATTATTTTCTTTAATTAAATGATTCATAGAGAATTATTATTGTAAATATTACAATTATTATATTACTCTCTTATTTTTTTACAAGTTTATTCTCTAAAAATTATTTTTTCTATTAGAGGTTTTATACTTATGACTTGCATATTTACTATGTTTTCTGCTTTTTTAATATTACTAGGAATAGAATCAGTTACTATTAATTTATCTAAATTTTCTGCAAGTGATATATGAGAATCATTTGGAAATACTCAGTGAGTTGCGTAAGCGCAAACGGATTTTGCTCATAATTCTCTAAGTTTATTTGCAGTTTCTTTTATAGTTCATCAAGTTTGAATTAGATCATCTATAATTATTAAATCTTTTCATGCTGCATCTCATTCTTTTATTTGAATATGTCTTTCATTTCATACTCTTACTTTTGAACAAACAATTACATCAAAATCACTGAAATCTTTTCAAAATCTCTTTTTTGCTCCATCATCTGGAAATACTATAGTTTTTCCTTCGATTTCTTTTTTAAGTAAACTCATAGCAGTATGGATTTCTGCATTTACTTGTCTAGAATCAAAAAGAAATCTTTCAACAAGAGCATGTATATCAAATATATGTATTGAAGTTTTTGCTTCTCTTCAACTAGGTAATAAACTCATAATATCAGCAAAATATTTAGCAGTTGCAACTTCTCATTTTGTTTCTATTCTTTCCATAGTTCAAACAGGGAAATATGGAAGTATTACTCTTACTTTATCTGCATAATAATCTATTATTCATCTTATTGCTGAAAAATTTATAAATAAATCTTCTGGTTTTGAAAAATCTCAAATATAAGTTACTTCTTGATGTTCTATCAAATCTTTTACATCATTTATAAAGATATTTGGCCAAGAATCTGGAAAAGTTTTCATTGAAATATCTGCTTTATTTATTTTTCACTTATTATCATTTGCTATATTTTGAGTCAAGTATTCAAAGTTTGGATGACTAATAATTGTTTTCATAATATTTTAATTATAATTTAATAAGCTATTTATTTTGTATCAATTTAGTACTTTTCTTGAATCTAGATTTTTTAAATTTTCTTCATCAAGAGAAATTACAAAAGATAGGTTATCAACAATTCATCATAATAATTCAATTAAATCTATTGCTGCTTTTATAGTTCCTCAAGTTGCTAATAGATCATCAATTAAAGCTACTTTTTGTCATTTTAGTATTGCATTTTCTTGAATTTGTATTTTGTCATTTCAATATTCAAGTCAATAACTTACTTCTTTTGTTTTTCATGGTAATTTTCAAGCTTTTCTTATCATTACAAATGGTTTATTTAATTGTTTTGCTATTAGTGTTCCAAAAATAAATCATCTAGCATCAAGTCATACTATGATATCTGCATTTCTACAATTGTTAGCCATTTCAAAAATTGCATAATTTAATGCTTCATTGTTTGCTAATAATGGAGAAATATCTTTAAAATTTATTCAAGATTTAGGGAAATCTTGATAACTTGAAATAAAATCTTTTAAGTCTATTTTTGGCTTGTATAAATCTTTTCTTGATTCAAATTTACAAATTGCTTCTTCTATTATTTTTTCAATACTTAATTCTGGATTAGTAAAAGCAAGTACTTCGCTAACAAGTGATTTTGTTATTTTTTCTACTTCACTTATATCTGTTTTTTCTCTTGAATATCTATTTCTTAGTTCTTGAATTTTTGAATTCCATTTTCAAAATTTTATAATTAAACTATTTATGTCAGAATATTTTTTTTCTCAAGATAGAGGAGCTATATTTAGTTCACTACTTATCGATAATAAATTTATCAAAACATCAGATGCTTCTTTGTAAGTTTCTTCTTGATTTCAAGATTGTTTTGCTTCTATTAATTCAGCTATTTCTTGTGAAACTTTATTCATAACATCATCAAAACTTATGTGAGCATATTGTTCAATTGATTTATATTGAGCTATGCTTTTTTCTATAACTTTATTTTCCATATTTTTATAATTAATTTGTAAATGCAAAAGCAGTATAAATTAAAAATAAAATTTTATTTTAAAAAGTATGATTTCGTTTCAATTATTTTTTGATATTTAATTATTTTGTTTATAATAAAAGAAAAAGTATAATAAAATTATTAGTAACATTTTGTAACATATGAATAAGTTTATAAGAATATTAGAGTGAATTTGATTATCAAAAAATCATTCTATTATTTATCTTAAATTGCTTGAATATTGAAAATCAACAATTACAGATATTTCTGAAATTACTCTTTTACATAGAACTCAACTTTATAGATTATTACCATATTTGATTGAATCTGGTTTTGTAATTGTTACTTTGGAGTGAAAGAAAAAATATTATTTTCCAGCTTCTCCAAGTATTATAAACGATGCATATTTAGAATTACAATCACAAACAAAATCTAGTTTATCTACCCTTGAAAATATGTATGAAAATATAGATAAAAAACCAATTGTAATTTATAATCAAGGTAAAAATTGAATTACAAATTTGTTTAATGATATAGTTGAATCAACTAAAAAATGAGATGTGTTTTATCGTGTTACTTCAGAAGTAGATACTGACTTTATTAATCAAAATTATTTACCAAAAGATTACAGAGAAAAAAGAGATAAAAAAGATTTAGAAAGATATGTTATTATGTCATCTAAATCTTCTAAATCTAAAAAAAATAGACTTGAAAGGGAATTAAAAGTAATTCCAGAAAATATAGATGAATTTCAAGACGATATACTTATGACAATTTATGCTAACAAAGTTTGATTTATAGATTTCAATACAGAAACTTCTATAATAATAGAAAATAAGCAAATAGCTGAGTTTCAAAAGAAATTATTTAAGTTACTTTATAAAAGTTTAAAGTAACTTTTTTATTTTTCACATAGTCATATAAACAGCCATACATACTTTTGGATCTATAATTATTCATGATTTTATTTGAGAATTTATAAAACTATCAAAATCATTATAGGGGATTTCTATTACTTTTATATCTTCCATTTCTCATAAGTTTTGTTTGTCTTTTTCTCAAATTATTTCTATATCAAATAGTGTCGTTGTTTCACTAGATTTTCAAGCACTTCATGATGTTTTTCATAAATAATCTATACTTTTTATTTTTTTGTATCAAGTTTCTTCTACTACTTCTTCTTGCATTATTTCTTGTTCACTCAATCACTCTTTATCTACTAATCAAGCTACAAGTTCTAGTACTTTTTGTTTTACAGGATATCTATATTGTTCTATTAAAATATAGCTATTATTCTCTGTATGTCTGAGTAATCAAGCTACTGCATTTTTATTTCATACTCTAGAACAAGCTTCATAAATTCTACCTCATTCTAGATTTATTCTTACAAGTTCTAAGTGTTTTCAGCTTGTTATTGTTTCTCTATTTATTTCTTTTAACATAATCTTTTTCTTAAATATATAATCAATTTTCTTCTATATAATCTCTTACTTTTGGAGTCAAAATATGGTCAACTTTCATTTTATTTTTTATCATTTCTCTAACTGTTGTTGATGAAATTTCTAGTATGTTTAAATCAAATATTTGGTAATTTTCCATATCTAATTTTTTTGGTATAGCAAAACCTTTTCTATTTATAAATATTTTTTTAAGTTTATTTTCTATATATTTTTCAGTATTTCATACCCGATTTGGCATACTTGAAATAGTATCAATTCAAAATATGTGATATGGTGAAAATCATAGTTTGTCTTTAAAATAATTTTCTACTTCTATAGTTGTAGTATTTCAAGGATTTTTTAAAAAATAATCTTCAAAATCTACATTTAATCATCTTTGTTTTAGCTCAGCAAAAAATATTTCAATGATTTTTTCTCTATCAATATTTTGTATTTTATAGTCTTTGTCTTTTCTTGTTCAATCAGGAGAAAATATGATTTTTTCTACTATACCTTTTTCTAAAACTCATTTTATAACTTGAAAATGTCAGATAGTAGGAGGATTAAAAGCTCCTCAATAAATAGCTATATTTTTCATATTTTTAAAACTTATAAAATATTTATTTTTCTAAAAAACCTTGTTCAGAAAGGACTTTACTATCCCAAGTATCTAAATAATCTTTTCATATCAATAATCTGATATTGTCTTTATACTTTTGAACTTTTAAATTAAATTCATTTGATTTAAAAAACTCTACAGAATCAAAATATATTTCTGCCATATTTTTTCTTCACACATTTTTGATTTCTATTATTTCATCATCTCTCATCAAAACTGGAGCTTGTAATTTTGGTTTCCAAGGTGCTTTTGGTGTAATAACAAAAGCATTTAGAGTGTGAGGAATTATAGGTCAACCAAGAGAACTATTGTAACCAGTAGATCATGCTGGAGTTGATATAAGGATTCAATCTCACTCTATATTTATGCTTTGTTTTTTTGTTAGAGAAATATCTAAAGATATCATTTTTCAGTTTCCGGATCTGATGTCTATCTCATTTACAGCAATTGCTTTTTTAGTTTCTCAATTTGTTTCAAGTTCTATTTCAAGTAAAGGGTATTTTCTCTCTACAAAATCTGTATTTGGATTAATTGAATCTCTTGAATTTAATAAAAATCATTTATGTCAGAAGTTTATTCATAAAAATGGCATATTTTTTTCATAATTTTCTTTTATTGATCTAAGCATTGTTCCATCTCAACCTAGAACTACTATGATTTTTTCTTTAAAACTATCTATTAGTTCTATTAGTAAATCACTTTCTAAAAAATCTCTTAGGGAAGGATTTTCTTCTATTTTATAATGATCAAAACATACTATATTCTTATTAAATTCAATTTGTTTCATATACTTTTTTTATCAAATATTATATTTCAAATACTTTTGGTATTACCATTTTGTGAGCACTAGCAAAGTGACGAGATAAATATATTTTCATGACTTCTTTTTTTCTTCATGAAAAGCTTTCTAAAAAATTTTCATTAGATTTTTTATCATTCCACATTATTCAATTTGAAGTAATTATTGACATAAATTCATCATGTTTATTCATAGCCCATTCAAGTTCATCATAACTACAACCTATTTGGTCTTCATCTGTTGCTCAATTTGGGTGTAATCAATCAGTTGGCCTTGCTTTTAATATTTCATCATTTATTCATAAAAATCTTGCCATTTCATAAACTTCACTTTTGTATAAATTTCAAATAGGACTTATATCAACTGCTCAGTCTCAGTATTTTGTAAAAAATCATATTCCATAATCTTCTACCTTGTTTCAAGTTCCTGCTACTATTGCATTTTTTTCATTTCAAATAGCATAAAGTGTTACAGCTCTTAATCTAGAACGAGAGTTTACATAAGCCATATATCTAGTTGTTTCATCACTTATTCCAGGTAGAGCTTTTTTAAATGTTTCAAAAGTTTCAGTTAAGTCTATGCTATATCTTTCTATATTTGGAAAATTTTCTTGTAACCAATTCATATGATTATTTGCTCTATTTACCTCATCATTTTTTTGATGAATTGGTAAATCCATAACTGTTACTTTTTCTCAAGTCATAGCACAAAGAGTAGATACAAGTGCGCTATCAATTCATCAAGAAACTCCAACAATAAATCCTTTTTGTCATGAAGCTTTTAAGTATTCTTTCAATTGTGAAACTAGCTTTTCACTTACTTCCTTGTAATTTAGTTTTCTATTTGGCATAGCAAGTATTTTACTTATTTCTTTTTTTGTCTCACATGCTCAGTTTTCTACTTGACTTAATCATTGTCAAATTGAGCAGTCTAATTGTTTTATTATTTCCATATTTTTTTATTATTTATACAAATACTTCTTTTTTTTCTACTCCTGATTCTCAAAATATTTCTTTAAAAAATTGAACTCTATTTTTTTCTCAAGTAGCTTTTGTAAAGTTATCACTTAGTTTTACACATGATACCCATTTTCAATCTGGTCTTTGAATTTCACTTGGTTTAACTACAACTGAAAATGATCAAAATGGTCATAAATTTTCGTTTTTTCTTGGCCAAGTTCATTTTGTGTTGTTTGTTAAATTTGTTCCTATTCAAAAAGTTAGTTTTCATAATTTTTGACTTTGAGTTTCATATATTTTTCTTGAATTTATTGCATCTAATCAATCACTTGGTATACCAATTTTTGTTTTTGGATCTATGTTGTTTTTTAATAAAAAATCTACATATTCTGGTATAGCTATAAGTGGATCTTTTGAATCAAATCTACATCAATTATGATTTTGTATTATGTCTTTTGGAGCATTTTTAAAATAAAAACTACTTCAATATGTATCCGGCAAAAGTATAGAAAGTCCAGGGAAGTGATTTGCCCATTGTCTATCTATATCATACATAGTTTCTACTATTTTTTCTTTATCATCATATAATGCAGTTGGAATCATACGAAGTTCATGAGCGTTTGTTCATCTTGGATTAGCAAGTCAAAACTCTCTTGATAACATTACATTTGATGTTCATAAACATTGATTTGGTAAACTAGATGACAATATATCAAAAACCATTCTTTGAAAATCTGTACTTACACTTCTTCTAGTCCCAAACTCAGAAAAAGTTAATTCTGGAGTTTCTTTAAATATTCATATATCTTTGTATAATCTATTTAAAGTTTCATTTATGATTTGATTAAATTCAACATTTGTTAATTTTTCTTTTTTTGTATAGTGATATAGATATAAGCTATTTATGATTTTTAATCCATATATTTCCCACAAAATAGAAGTTGACCAAGGTCATGTAAATTCTAGCTCATAGTTATCTGTCTCATCAACTCATATCTTGTATTCTGGTAGTCTAAAATTTTTTAAAAATTCTATAGTTTCTTCTCTAAAAAGTCTTTGTCAGTCAGGTCTTGTCATTCATCTCAAATATGATGCATCAGCTTCACTTATTCATTTTATAGATTTAGTAAATTCCAATTGTTCTATTAAACTTTCTTTTGGAATTACATTTGCTGTTTTTACATCTTTACTTCTTACAGTCATTTTCCATCTTACAACTATATCTTTGTATTCTGGTTTTGTTAAGATAAAATCAAGCATCATAAATTTATAAATATCTGTATTTAATAGATTATCTACTTCTGCTTCATTTCTCGCTACTGCAAATATATCAGTAGGTGTATATAAATTATTTCTCATATTTTTATTTATTATTGTAATATTTACACTTATTTTAAGGTAAAATAATAGCTCAAGATTCTCTCATTTGTTTTATTGCATTTTCTCAGTCGATAGGGTTTACATTGACTGCTGAAATTCATTTTGTGTGAACAACTACTTCATATCATAATTTTCTTGCATCAAGTATAGTTGCTAGATCACAGTATTCTGTTGCTAATCAAACTACATGTAATATTTTTGCATTGTATGATTTTAAAATCTCATCTAAATTTAATCAAGTTTCTTTTTCTATTCAACCAAAACTGCTAAATGAATCTAGGTTTTCTTCAAATCATTTTAATACTTTTCTATCAACTAAATCTCTATCAAATCAATCCAAGAAATCTGCTCACCAAGTATCTGCTACACAGTGTTTTGGCCATTTTAATTCAGAGTCTTTCATGCTATAATCATCTAATCAATATGTTGCTGCAAATGAAGTATGATTTTCAGGGTGCCAGTCTTGGCTTGTTATAATGATTCAAGATTTTGTTTTTACTTCTTTCATAAGTGAGTTTATAAAAGGGAATAGTGTTTCTCATCCTTTTACATATAAACTTCATTTTGGATGAGCAAAATCATTTTGATAGTCTACAACTATCATTGCTTCTTTTTTCATAATGGAGAAGTTAGAATATAATATATGTAAAATATACACTTATTATTTTTTAAATAAAAAAGAAAATGTTTTATATATTTTCTAAAAAAGATAGTGTTGTTTTTACACTTATAGAATATTCTTAATTTGAACTTTGTCAAAACTTTTTTTAAAAAATCATTTTTTCTTGCAAAATATATATAAATCTTATTATTAATAAAATATTTTTTAAAATAATGATAATGGAAAATACAAATGAAAATAATTTAGAAGAAAATTTAGATTTACAAGAACAAATAGAAGAAGTAAATAATTTTGTACCAGAAGTTGATTATATAAAAGAAATTGCAATAGCTTTAAATTTTAAAGATTTTCAAGTAAAAGTTGTTTTAGATTTGGTTAAAGAGTGATCAACTGTTCCATTTATAGCTCGTTATAAAAAAGAAGTTACTTGAAATCTAGATGAAGATCAAATCAGAGAAATAATAGCACTACAAAAGAAATTAGAAAATCTATTTAAAGCAAAAGTTACTGCTACAAATGGTATAAATGCACTTGGAAAACTGACTCCAGAATTACTTAAAAATATATTGAAAGCAAAAACTCTAAAAGAAGTTGAAGAAATATATAAACCATACAAAAGTAAGAAAAAAACAAAAGCAATGATAGCAATTGAAAAAGGTTTTCAAGTTGTTGCTGATGAAATAAAGAAAAATAGAGATGGTTTTATTATCCCTGAAAATCTACTAAAAGATTATTCTAGAGAAGAAATAATAGAATGAAGTATAAATATAATCTGAGCAGAAGTTTCTGCTAATAGTGATTTAAGAGCAGATTTAATTGATACTTTGACTAAGTACAATGAAATAACTTCAAAGATAAAAACTGAAAAATCATTAGAAAAATTAAACGAAAAAGATAGAAATCAAATACCAAAATTTGATATTTATAAAGACTATACTATCAAAATCTCATATATAAAACCATATCAAGTTTTAGCTTTAAATAGGTGAGAAAATTTATGAATACTAAATGTAAAAATTCAAGATTCTCCTAAAACTTATGAATGAATTGCATTTCATTATGCTAGAATATTAAAAACAAAATATCCTTTTATAAGTGAATTAGAAGCTTGATTTAAAGAAGGTTATGATGCACTTTTTACATCTGTTGAAAATGAAGTAAGATGAAATTTATCTGAAATAGCTGAAGATGAAGCAATAGAAACATTTAAAAGTAATCTTTCTAAATTGCTTATGACAAAACCAGAATATGGTAAAAAAATACTTGCTATAGATCCATGATTCAATGCTGGTTGTAAGATGGCTATTTTAGATGAATTTGGTAATCCACTATCATTTGAAAAAATATTTTTACACAAAAAACTAGAAGCAAAAGCTATTTTGAAACTTATTTTAGAAAAACAAGATCCAAAAGTAATAGTTGTTTGAAATGGTACTTGAGTAAATGAAACAATTGATTTATTAAATGAAATCACAAAAGTAGACATATATATAGTAAATGAAAGTGGAGCTTCTGTTTATAGTGCTAGTAAAACAGCAGCTGAAGAATTTCCAGAACTTGATAGTTTGGATAGATGAACTGTTTCAATTGGTAGAAGATTTATAGATCCACTAAGTGAACTTGTTAAAGTACCAGTTTGAAGTATAGGAGTTGGTATGTATCAACATGATGTACCAGAAAAGAAACTAGAAGAAAAATTGTGATTTGTAGTTGAAGATACTGTAAACGATATAGGTATAAATGTAAATACTGCATCAAGTTATGTATTGAATTATATTTCTGGAATAGATAAAAAAACTGCAAAAAAAATCTATAATAATAGACCATACAAATCAAGAATTGAGCTTAAAAAACAATTGAGTGCAAAGGCTTATGAACAAGCAATCTGATTTTTGAGAGTACCAGAAAGTAATGAAAAGTTTGATAATAGCGATATACATCCAGATCAATATGAGTTAGCAAAATATATAGTAGAAAATGATTTAAAAGTTTCAGATTTTACTAAACACAAAGATACTATTTTGAGTCTTTATAAAGATGCAAATGAAACAACTATTGAATTTATAATTAAAAGTTATAAAGAAATAGGTGCTGAAAAAAGAGTAAATTCTGCACACCAAAAAGCTACATCAAAAGTAGATGTAAAAGAAATAAAAGAAGGTACTATTTTGAAATGAGTAGTTAGAAATGTACTTGCATTTTGAGCTTTTATCGACATAGGGACAAAAAATGATGGACTTGTTCATATATCTCAAATCACAGATAGATTTATAAAAGATCCAAAAGAAGTGCTTGAAGTTGGTCAAAGTGTAGTTGTAAAAGTATTGAATATCGATGAAAATACAGGGAAGATTCAGTTGAGTATGAAGGGGGTGAATTAAAAAAACACACTAACAAATTTATTTGTTAGTGTGTTTTTTTAATTGCCCTACAATTAAGTAGGGAGGATCTAGGATTTATTTTACAACCTAGACTTTATATTTAAATTATATCTAATTTGATAGAAAAGGTTAAATTTATTTTGTATATCATTTTTTTCATGTATATGGATTATAATTTCATTTAGTAGAAAAATTATCTGATTTTTTACTATTTGAAACAGTTTTATAGTGTCATTGGACATAAGTTCAATTTTTTTTCATATATCATTTTTGATATTTAACACTATATCATAATGCTGAATTTATTCATAAAAGTAAAAAAATAATAATTGCTGAAATAATTTTTTTCATATTTA
>JABWCI010000017.1 GCA_013368515.1 Candidatus Altimarinota bacterium
AGCTAAAAAAAAGATTTGATTTTTTTATAATAATAGTTATTATACCAAACAAAAAATTGTTTTTAAAAAATGAAAAAATCCCTTAAAATAGGGAAAAAGTAAATGAAAAAAATAAAATTTTCATTTGCTTTTTTTTTAGTGTTAACTATACTTTTTTGGTTTTAATTTATTTGTATAACTTTTTAATACAAACATATGGACATATTACATAATTTTTTATGAGCATACTACCATTCATCTGGTGAGCATGTTTGAATAAACCCATATTTTTTATGAACACTTATTGTTTTGGGTTTGATACTTATTATTTATTTTTTTATTGCAAAAAGACCTAATTCTAGTTTTTCTATATTTTTTGATATGATATTTGAATGAGTTTATGGTTTTTTTGAAGATATATTGGGTGCAGATGAAAAAAAATGGACAAAATTATATATTACAGGTATGTTTTTTGTTATATTAATTTCTAATCTTTTATGAGTTTTTCTAGAAGTAATTTGAGTATGACTACCATTTCTTCATCATGCTATTTCCATTCCAACATCTGATATAAATTTCAATGTTGCTATGGCTATAATATGAGTATGTATAGTTATATATGAACAATTTAAATTTCTATGATTTGGAAAAGCATTATATGAATATATACCATTTTTATGAAAAGATTATATTCCATATGAAAGATGAAAAATGAATAAATATATAGATATACCTTTATATATTTTAGTTAAATTCTTTGATATAGTTATATCTTTATTTCTAGGTATATTGGAGGTAGTTTGACATTGAGCAAAGATAATTTCATTGTCATTCAGGCTTTTTGGTAATATAACTTCTGGTTGAATGCTTTTAGCTATGCTTCTTGCATGAGTTGAACTTTTAACTTGATCTATAAGTTGATTTTTATTTTCAAAAGAAATTAATTTTCCAATTATATTTCCACTTATATTACATTTACAATGATTACTTGTAGCTTTGATACAAGCATTAGTATTTCCGCTTTTAATTGCTATTTTTATTAAAGTTGCAAAAGCACATTAAAATTATTTTATTATATTATTAAAAAATCTTATGGAAAATTTAGCAAATTTTATATGAGCATGATTAGCAATTTGATTATCATGAGTTTGAGTTGCTATTGGACAATGAATGCTTTGAAAAAATGCTGTAGAGGCTATGTGAAAAAATAAAGAATTATCTTCTTTTCTTTTAACAATAACGATTTTAGGTATTGCATTAGTTGAATCAGCTGCTATATATTGACTTGTAGTTGCATTTAAAATACTTGGTATAGAGGATATTTCTATGGCTGCATCAGTTTGAGCATGATTAGCTATTTGACTTGCTTGAATGTGAGCCTGAATTTGAGAATGAAAACTTATTGCTTGAGCTATGACTGCAATTAGTAATAATCCAAAAATAAAATGAAGGCTTATGGCTTATATGGTATTGTTTGTTGCATTGGTTGAAGCAGCTGCTATATATTGATTAGTTATAGCATTTAAAATACTTTGAGATTCAGATTTTACTAATGAGGCATTTGTTGGTATGTGATTAGCTGTTTGATTAGCATGATTGTGAGTTGCAATTTGACAATGAATATTGGCTAATAGATCAATGGAAGTTATGTCAAAACAAGAATCTATGATTTGATTTTTCTTAACAATAACAATTTTAGGTATAGCATTAGTCGAATCAGCTGCTATATATTGACTTGTAGTTGCATTTGATATTTTTGGGAAAGAATTATCACTTATGGCTGCGACTTGATCAGGATTTTCTATTTGACTTGCATGACTGTGAGCATGAATTTGAGAATGAATACTTATTGCATGAGCACTTACTGCTATAAGTAGAAATCCAAAAATTAAATGAAAACTTTTAACTTTTATGGTACTATTTGTTGCATTAGTTGAAGTTACTGCTATATATGGTTTAATTATATCTTTTAAAATATCTAGTGATTTTAATGCATCGATAGATCAGTTAGTATATGTATGAACATGATTAGCTATCTGACTTGCATGATTATGAGTTGCAATTTGACAATGAAATTTAGCTGAAAAATGATTAGAAGTAATGTGAAAAAATCCATCAATCATTGGTTTTATGTTAACTGTTTCTATATTATGAGTCGCGTTAGTTGAATCAGCTGTTATATATGCACTTGTAGTTGCATTTAAAATATTATGAGCTTCGTCTACATTATCTTGATTAGCTTCTGTTTGAGCATGATTAGCTATTTGATTTGCATGATTATGAGCATGAGTTGGTGAATGATTATTGATTAAATGAGCTGTTAAATGAATAAATGCAGATCCAGAGTCAAAAGGTAAAACTCTTGCATTTATGGTACTATTCGTTGCGTTGGTTGAAGTTGTTGCAATTTATTGATTATTAATTGCATTTAAAATTATTGGTTAATTTTTAATATTTTACTTTATATTATGGAAGATTTAAAATTAGAGTTGATTATTGCTGCTATGATCAATTTCGCGATATTATTTTTCGTTTTTAAGCATTTTCTTTGAAAAAAATTATCAGTTGCTATTGAAGAAAGAAGAAAACATTTAAAAGCATCGGCTGAAGCTGAAGATATAGCTAAATCAAAATTAGAAGAAGCTGAAGCTCAAGTTAAAACAATATTGGATGAGGCTAGAGCAAATGCTTCAAAAATAGAAAAAACAGCAGATGAATTATCTAAACAAAATACTGCGAAAACTCTTGAAAAAGCAAGTAAAGAAGCAGAATATATATTGGAAAGTGCTAGATCACAAATAGAAAAAGATAAACTAGATATGGTAAATTCAATGAGATCAAAAGTATTAGACTTATCTTTAAAATTGAGTTCTAAATTATTTTCTAAAGAAACTGCAAATAAAGATTTCTTGGAAAAAGAATTAGATGTATTAACTAAATAATAAATTTTATGACTAAAGAAGTTAATATAAATGATTTAACTTTAGAAGATTCAAAATCTTTGTTAAAAGAAGTTAAATTATATAGGGATTTAAAAAAACAACTTGGTTCTAGAGGAGTAAATTTATACAACAAAATTAAAACTTGAAAAAAGAATTTAGTTGTAGAATATTTTCCTTCTATGTCTCAAGATTTGGCTTGGGAAGAAGCTAATAAAGTTTTTACAAAGGTATTTTCTTTAAATGTTAAAAAAGAAGATGTTATATTTGTAGAAAAAGAATCAATACTTTGATGAATTAGAGTTTACTCAGATGACTCAGTTGTTGATTTAAGTTATCTAAAAATAGAGAGAATTGTTAAAAAATAATTTTAATTTTAATTTTAATATAATTTTTATGTCAAAAGACTTATTAAACAGTATTATAAATGATATAGAAGCTAGAATTGATTCTGTTGAATTAAATCCTAGTGTATGAAATGTAGGTGAAGTATTTTACCTATGAGATGGTGTTGCTAAAGTTTCAGGTTTAGGTCAAGTTTCTTATAATGAAGTAGTAGAGTTTGAATCTGGTGCTAGAGGTATAGCTTTAAACTTAGAAGAACATTTTGTTTGAGTAGTAGTATTATCTGGATTTAATACAATTAAAGAAGGAGAAAAAGTTTACTCAAGTGGTAAAGTTTTAGAAGTTCCTGTTGGTAAAGGTTTAATTGGTAGAGTAGTAGATGCTCTATGAAATCCAGTTGATGGTTTAGGTGATATTAAATCATCTGAAAACTATCCAATTGAAAGAGTTGCTACATGAGTTATGGCTAGAAAATCTGTTCATGAACCAATGGCAACTGGTATTAAAGCAATTGATGCACTTGTACCAATTGGTAGAGGACAAAGAGAGTTAATTATTGGTGATAGACAAACTGGTAAAACTCAAATTGCTATAGATGCTATTTTAAATCAAAAAGGTCAATGAGTAACTTGTGTATATGTTGCTATTGGTCAAAAAGAAGGTAAAATTGCTAGAATTGTTGAAGAACTTAAAAAAAGAGGAGCTATGGATTATACTATAGTTGTTGCTGCTTGAGCTTCTGCACCTGCTTCTATGCAATATTTAGCTCCATATGCTGGTTGTGCTATGGCTGAATACTTCATGTTTAACAAAGAACATTCATTAATTATATATGATGATTTAACTAAACAAGCAAATGCTTATAGAGAAATGTCACTTCTTTTAAGAAGACCACCAGGTAGAGAGGCTTATCCATGAGATGTATTTTATACTCACTCTAGATTACTTGAAAGAGCATCAAAATTAAATGATGAACTTGGTGCTGGTTCTATGACAGCTCTTCCTATTATTGAAACACAAGCTTGAGATGTTTCTGCTTATATTCCAACAAATGTAATTTCTATTACAGATGGGCAAATATTCTTAGAATCAAACTTATTTAATGCAGGTCAAAAACCAGCTATCAATGTTTGATTATCAGTTTCAAGAGTTTGAGGTTCTGCTCAAATTAAAGGTATGAAAAAAGTTTCAGGTACTTTAAAATTGGACTTAGCTCAATATAGAGAACTTGCTGCATTTTCACAATTTGCATCAGATTTAGATCCAGAAACAAAAGCTCAATTAGATAGAGGTGCTAGAATGATGGAATTATTAAAACAATGAGTTTATTCTCCTGTTTCAGTTGAAAAACAAATTGCTGCAATATATGCTGGTTGAAAAGGTTACCTAGATTCTATTGATGTTTCTAAAGTTGGTAAATTTGAACATGATTTATATTCTACTTTAGATGAAGAAAAAACTATTTTAGAGTCAATCTCAAAAGAAAAACAAATGACTGAAGAAACAGAAAACAAATTAGTTGAAGTTATTAAAAAAGTTGTTGAGTTAAACAAATAGTTTTAATTATTAAATATAAATTTTTATGGCAAATGCTAAAGAGATAAAAAGAAAAATAGGTTCCATAAAAAATACAGCAAAAATTACTAAAGCTATGGAGTTAATTTCAACTGTAAAGATGAAAAAATCTCAAGATTTAGCTATGGAGAAAAGAAACTTTGTTTTAGAAATGTTAAAAATATTTTTAAGAGTAGAAGATTATCTTTCAGAGTTTCCTCTTTTTTCTTCAAAAAATTCTTGAACAAAAACTCTAGCAGTAGTTATTACTTCAAATAAATGATTATGTTGAGGATATAATGTAAATGTAATGAAAAAAGTTAATTCTTATGTTAAAGAAACAAAAGAAGAAATGGATTACATTGCAATTTGAAAAAAAGCTTCAAATTTTGTTTTAAAAACTTGAAATAATTTAATTGCTGATTTTAGTGATGAGTTTACTGATACTTTGGACCCAATTTTTACTAAAAAAATATCTGAATTAATAAGAGAGGAATATCTTTCTTGAAAATATAATAAAGTAGTTGTTTTTTACAATTTCTATGTAAATACAATTAAACAAATACCAGTTGCTAAGGTAAATCTACCTATAGATTCATCTGATATTAAACAATATCTTATTTCTATTTTAGAAGATCATATTGATATAGAAAAAGAAATTGAAGATATGAAAAGTACTTATGCCTATGATTTAGAGCCAAGTCCAGAAGAACTTGTTTCTAATGTTATACCAATGATTTTAGATATGATGTTGTTTGATGTTTTGCTTAATGCAAAAGCAAGTGAACATAGTTCTAGAATGATTGCTATGAAAAATGCAAAAGATAGTGCAAATAAAATAGCTAAAGCTCTTACACTTAAGTATAATAAAGCAAGACAAGCTAGTATTACTAGTGAAGTTTCTGAGATTACAGCTTGAGTTGAGTCTATGAAAGAAGTGTAAAAATTCTTTACATAAGCTACAAAAATACTATAATAGATTTATTAAATTCTAAATATTTATTTATGAAAAAATTATCTATGTCTTTAAAAATTTTATTCAATGTTTTGCTTTTCTCTTTTTATACTTTGTTTTTTATTATAGCTTGAAATTTTTTATTTTGATTGTTTTTAACTTTGCTTGATAGAGATATCCCAGCAACTGATGATCCAATTCATTTAAAACTAGCTATTTTAGTTATATTTTTATCATTACTTTTTACATTACTTTTTAGAAAATTTTTCTATTTGAGAACTTTTTCTTCTGAAGTAAAAAAAACAGAAAGTAAGATAAAACAAGAAACACAAGAAGAATTAGAAATATATGTAAATAAAGAAATAAAATAATTTAGAATATATTTAATTTAAGTTACTAAGTTTGTTTAGAAGTATCACTAAATTTAAAATTTACAATTAATATTTTATATAAAATGAAAACTTGAAAAATTACCAAAATAGTTTGAGTAGTAATTGATGTTAAATTTGAAGGAGGATATGTTCCTTCAATTTATGAAGCATTAGAAGTTAAATGATTTGACTCTAAAGTAGTTTTAGAGGTTCAACAACAATTAGGTGATGGTGCTGTTAGAACAATAGCTATGAACCCAGTAGATGGTTTAAAAAGAGGTTTAGAAGTTGAAGCTCTAGAAAGTCCAATTAGAGTTCCTGTTTGAGAAAAAGTTTTAGGAAGAATGTTTAATGTTTTAGGTGATCCTATTGATGATTTAGAAAAACCAAAAACTGAACATAATGATCCTATTCATAGAAAAGCTCCAGATTTTGCAAATCTTACTACACAAGCTGAAGTTTTTGAAACTGGTATTAAAGTAGTAGACTTAATTGCTCCAATGTTAAAATGAGGTAAAGTAGGTCTATTTGGTTGAGCATGAGTAGGTAAAACAGTTATCATGCAAGAACTTATTCATAATATTGCAAGTGAACATGGATGATATTCTGTTGTTGCATGAGTAGGTGAAAGAACAAGAGAATGAAATGATTTATATCATGAAATGAAAGATTCATGAGTTATTGATAAAACTGCCATGGTTTTCTGACAAATGAACGAAGCACCAGGACCAAGAGCTAGAGTTGCCTTAACAGGTTTAACTATGGCTGAACACTTCAGAGATAGAGAGAAAAAAGATGTATTATTATTCGTTGATAATATATTTAGATTTACTCAAGCAGGTTCAGAAATATCTGCACTTTTATGAAGAATTCCTTCAGCAGTATGATACCAACCAACTCTTGCTACAGATATGGGTACTCTTCAAGAAAGAATTACTTCAACTAGAGATTGATCTATAACTTCAGTTCAAGCAGTTTATGTTCCAGCTGATGATCTAACTGATCCAGCTCCTGCTGCTACATTTGCTCACCTTGATTCTACAATTGTATTAAACAGATCTATTGCTGAACTTGGTATATATCCAGCTGTTGATCCACTTGATTCAACTTCTACAGTTCTTGATCCAAATGTTGTTTGAGAAGAACATTATAATGTTGCTAGAAGTGTACAAAAAACTCTTCAAAAATATAAAGAATTACAAGATATTATTGCGATTCTTGGTATGGATGAATTGAGTGATTCAGATAAATTAACAGTTGCTAGAGCTAGAAAAATACAAAAATTTCTTTCTCAACCATTTTTCGTTGCTGAACAATTTACAGGTACTCCTTGAGTTTATGCTAAATTAGCAGATACTGTTTCTGGGTTTAAAAAAATAATAGACTGAGAGCTTGATTATATTCCTGAAAATTATTTCATGTATAAAGCTGGTATTTCTGATGTTATCGCTGCTTATGAAAAAGCACAAGCAAAATAGTTATAATAATTTAAAATTTTTCAAAATATGAAATTAAAAATATTATCATTTTCATGAGAAAGTTTTAGTTCTGATAATGTTCTTTCTGCTACTATGATGACAGCTATATGAGAAATTACAATTTTAGATAACCATTCTCCATTATTGACTAGTATTAAACCTTCAACTATGTATGTTATATATAAAGATGAATCTTGAAATGAAAAAAGAGATGATTTTGCTATATGAAAATGAGTTGTTGAGGTAAGTAATAGTGAAGTAAAAGTAATGGCTGATATGCTTATTGATATAGATGATTTAGATGTTGAAGCAGCTGAAAGAGCTAGAACAAAAGCAATTGAATTGATGGAAAAATATAGAGATGCAAAAGATAAACTTGATATGGAAAAATTTATCGAAGCTGAAGATATGCTTCTGAAATCAATCGCTCAATTGAAATTAAGTGATTCATTAAAATAAAAAAAATAAAACCAAAAAAAATTTGGTTTTATTTTTTTTTGTATATAATTTTATAAATTCTATTTTATTAATTTAATCAAAAAAAAATGGAGAAATTTTTAACTGAAGTTATAGAATGAAATAAATTCGAATTATTAATTGATACAAAGATTTTTAGTAAAGATATAATATTAAAATCTGCTTATAATTTTTTAGATAAATGATATTTTTTCTTTAAATTTAATAGTGAAGGTAATATCATAATGCAATTTACTTCTATTTCTGATTCAGAAAAAACACCAGAAGAGATTATATGACTTTTTTCAGAAGAGTTAATATCAGTATATTTAAGAGATAAGTTAGAAAAAGATAATAAAGTAATAAGAGAAACTATTATTGAAAAGGCTATTAATTGACCATTAGATGTTAATAACTTTGTTAGTTTAGATACTGAATCTATCTGAGATAATACTGAAAAAAATCAAATTGATTTTGATAAAGATATTGATGATATTTTAAAAGAAATAGAAAATGATCCAGATTTACAAATTGATGAAATGGAAATAGAAAATATATTAAAAGAGATAGAAGAAGAATCTAAAAATGAATCTATACAAAAACCTGTAATATCAATAAATAAAGATTGATTAAATGATATAAAAAATAAATTTAAAAATAATAATTAGTCTATGAATAAAAAATATGAAATTAATTTTGAAATTTATGATGTTGATAAAATGAGGAATGCAATTGAAGATTTTTCTGAATACTATAAAATAAATATAGAATGAAATTTTTTGATTATTGAGTGAGATGATATAGAAAGTTTAGATGAAGTTTTTAATGAACTAATGAATTATGTTATTTGATTAATAAATTAATAAAATGCTAAGTTTAGATACAGTAATAAATTCAAGTACTGATAAAATATGATTTTTTAGGTTTAAAAAATTTGATGACAATAATTATATTATCACTAATGATGCTTGAAAATTCCAATTTTTAAGTAATTTAGAATTTAATGATTTTATAAGTTGAAATTTTGATAAATTATCATGCTATTGAGATTTAGAAAAAAAATGATTTATTAAATGAGATTCTTATGTTGATAAAATGATTTGAAGTGTTTCTCAAAAAAATCATTTTGTTTGAGTTTGACCTACTCTTCATATGATAGTAGTTACTCTTAGATGTAATCATACTTGTAAATATTGCCATGCTGCAGTTGCTCCAATGACTGCTACTGAATTTGATATGAGTATTGAAACTGCAAAGAAAGTAGTTGATGCTATTTTTTATACAAACTCTCCTAGTTTAACAATTGAATTTCAATGATGAGAACCTTTAGTTAATTATGATGTAGTTCAATTTATAGTTAATTATGCAAAAGAAAAAGCATTATATCTTCAAAAAGATTTAAGTATGGTTATGGTTTCTAATCTTACTTTAATGACAGAAGATAAACTTATATGGCTTTTAGACAATTGAGTTGATATATGTACTAGTTTAGATTGAGATAAAGTTACTCATAATAGTAATAGAATTTGGCGTGAATGAGATAGTTTTGAAAAAGTTACATATTGGATGAAAAGATTGGATGAAGAAAAACAAAAAAGAAATATGTGAAGATTGTGAGCACTTCTTACAGTAACTAAAGAAACATTGCCTAAATATAAAGAAATCATAGATACTTATGTTGAATTATGATTACCATGAATTTTTTTAAGATGGTTAAATCCATATTGATTTGCTTCAGCATATTATGATAAACTTTCTTATGAAGATGAAGATTGGATAGAATTCTATAAAAAATCATTAGATTATATTATTGATATAAATAAGTCTTGAAAAGATTTTAAAGAGGTTATAACTTCTGTTTATTTGGAAAAAATTTTTAAATCTATAGATCCTGCTTTTATGGATATAAGATCTCCAAGTTGAATAGCTATTTGATGAGTAGCATACAATTATGATTGAAAAGTTTATGCTAGTGATGAATCTAGGATGTTATGAAGAATGTGAATAGATAACTTTTTAATGACTGAAGTATTTGATGATGGTAAAGAGACTTATTTAAATATGATGAATAGTGATATAGCTAAAACTGCAATTGTTTCGTCTACTTTGGATTGATTGCCTTGATATAATGATCATGCATATAAACCATATCTATGAGTTGATATCATTCATAACTTTAAAACTAGAGGAAGTTTATATGTTCCTTTGGTTAATGATAAAAAAGTTAAGCTACAAATTGCTATTATTGATTATATTTTTGAAAAATTAAGAGATCCTGCATCAAAAGAAGTTTTAATGAAATGGATTCAAAATTAGTATATTATATTTTTTAATATTATGTCTTATGACAAAAACAGATAAAAAAATTTTTCCTAAAATAAAGAAAAAACTTTCAGGCTTTTTAACTGATGAAAGTTGAAAAATCACAAAAAAAGATGCTTTATGAATATGAATATGAGTTTCAATTTTATGATGACTTGCTGAAGCTACTCATAGTAATACTTGTACTACTGCATTTTTAGCTAATCCTGTTAGGACTGATCCCGGTAATGCTGTTGCTAATAATGGTAACTGAACAAGTAAACAACAACTTTCATGTGCTAATGTTTGAACTATTTCAGCATGAAGTGTTTCTCAAGTTGTAAATTGACATTTTAGTTCTGTTTGATGAACTCTTTCATGACAGGCTTGATATTGACATAGTTCTCATGGTTCTCATGGTTCTCATGGTTCTCATGGTTCTCATGGTTCTCATGGTTCTCATGGTTCTCACTGAAGTAGATGGTAATATAAAATATTTTTATGTCTTGATTAAATTGAATAGAAATTTTTCTTTGATATCCCTGTAATCAAAAATGTAGCTTTTGTTTTCAAAAAGATTTGAGATATAAGGAATCTAAGTTTTTAGATTACGAAAAAGTTATATCTATAATAGATGAATGAGTTTTAAAATGAAAAAATTCTATAATATTTTCATGATGAGAATCAACAATGGATAAAAATATTTTAAATTATATATCTTATTGTAAGAATAAATGATTTAAAGATATAAGGATTCATACTAATTGATTACTTTTTTCTGATAATTCTAAACTTTTAGAATACTATAATAATTGAATTACATGAATTATTATATCAATTCATTGATATTGAAAAATCCATGATTATTTAGTATGATTAGATTGAGCTTTTAATAAGTTAAAATTATCATTTTCTAATATATCTGATTTGATAAAAAAAGATAGAAGTTTTGTATTAGATACTAATACTGTTCTAACTAAATATAACTATAATAGTATACATATATTATTTAAATTTTTGTCTTATTTTCCTATTACTAGAAGTCAAATAGTACAGCTATATTCTCTTTATCTATTTTCATTAGATGAAAAAAAATGATTATATGTTTCATATGATAAATTTAAACCTTTTATAAGTAAAGTTATTGAAAATAATAGAAATGTTACATTTGAAAATTTTCCTTTATGTAAAGTAGATAATGATTTCTGGGATTATATAATAAAAAGACAAAAGTATGATAATGATGCTTACTGAAATATGTGAGAGTGATTTGAAGAGTCAGATTGTACTTATTTAAATTCTTGTGAAAAATGTTCATTTAAAAGTGATTGTGTTTGAATACCTAAAGACTACTTAAAGGTTTTTGATACAGAAAAATTTATTTCTTATTAGTTTGATTATGAAAAAATTCTTTTTAATATTTTTAATATTTGTGTTTTCTTCTTGCTCTTTATTAAATAAAGAAGATAAAAAAAATGATTTATCTGTTTTACCTGAAACAAAAATAAATGAAAAAATTTTTAATGAAGATTTTTCTGTAGATACTTCAACTTGATCTATTTCAGAATTTATTGATATAAAAATGTTATGAAATTGATTATCAGAAGATAGGTTTGAAATTGTTGAGTCTTCTTATAATGATCTTGTATCTTGAACTTTATTGGATTATGAAAGATTATTAGTTAATGATTATGAATATTTTAAAGAAAATGACTGAGAAGAATTAGAATTCTTTTATATATTTAGAAATTATGTTTTTTGAGATAATTACGAGGTTTCCACTGATATAAATGACTTATTTCTTTGTTTAGATTGAAAGAAAAAATATCAAGAATTAGATTCTTTTTATTCTCAAATTTGTAAATGAGAGAATAAATATATACAAGAAAATGATGAAAATTTTTATTGAATAAAAGATTCTTTAATTACTTTCAAAAAAATTTATAGTTGAGATGATATATCTTGTGATTATTTTTTAAATACTCAATATGATTATGATCCTAAATATTATCATAGTTTAAAATTTAATGATTATATTTTTTGTAACAAATTAAAAGATTTAGAAAATTATTCTATACCTAATGCAGTATTTTTTTATAACACAGCTGTTGAATCTGAAGTTTGTTCTATATTATTGGATGATAACTTAAAAAAACTTTGTGAAGATGAACTTGAAAACAATTATTAATACCCTAAGAAGTAAATCTAATATAGATTATTATTATTACCATGAATTTTCAAATAATAAGCTAGAATTGGATTTTAACATCAATAATTTCACTATTAATTATATAATTTATATAATTAATAGTGATTTTTCGTGATTCATTAAATATTATGAAAATGTTAAGAATATATATATAACTGATATTTTTATAGAGAGAGTATTATTAAATGATTATCAAAAAAAAATGTTTTTTTCTATGGTTTTCAAGAAATTATTCTGGTTAAAACTAAATAATATTTTTTTTGATAAAAGTGATTATTTAGGATTAATTAATTTTTTAAATTTAAAACTTCTATTTCTGCATAATCTTTATAACCGGAAGTTATTACTTTTTCGCCAACTTTTAATCCGGAAAGCACTTCATAATACAAAGGATTTTCTCTTCCTAACTTAATTTCTCTTCGCTCTGCTTTATCGCCATTGACAACAAAAATCCATTTTCCGGCGGTTTCCTGATAAAAACTTCCTTTTGGAATGACGGTTGATTTTGTTTTTTCGGATAATAAAAGTCGTACTCCAAAGCTTAATCCTTGACGCAAATCGAGTTCTTTGTTATTTTCAAACTGTAATTCTACTTGAAAACGACCATTTTTTACTTCCGGAATTACTTTGGAAACGATAACTGAAATCATTTTCTCTTTGTATTCGATGTTAGCTTTTTGACCTTCAGACACTTTTTCCAAATAAAATTCATCCACATCAGCCATCAATTTATAACCTTTCATCACATCAATTTTACCGATGGTTTCTCCGGCCGAATAATTTTTTCCTAATACCGGTTCAAACGATGAAAGCCTTCCTGCCAAAGTTGCTACTACTAAAAAATTCTTTTTATTTTCACGTAAAATTTGCAAACTTTTTTGCATAATTCCTTGCGATTGATTGATTTGTGCGATTAAAATTTGATTGTCTTTTTTCTCTTTTTGAACACTTTGTTGAATGATGTTTTTTCGTTCGGTTTGATACCTGAAATTTTCCTGCGTAGTTTCCCATTCATTCTTGGAAAGAATTTCTTGTTTATATAATTTCTGATTCAAATCATATAAATTTTTAGCATCAAAATAATCGTGTTCAATGGAAATTAAATCTTTTGCTAAATTTAATTCTTGTGTTCGTAAATCAAGTTTGGCTTTATTCAAATTATTGATTTGTTCAATCATCGCCGTTTCCTGATTCATAAAACTTAATTCGGTATTTGGATTATACAATCGAGCTAAAGGCTGACCTTTTTCGACAAAATCGCCATTTTCAACAAAAATTTCCTGAATGGAACCACCTTCAATGACATTAATCAACATCGAATTTAAAGGTTCCACTTTCGCCTGAAAAACAATATAATCTTCAAAATTTTCAACCATTACCGATTTAATGGAAACTTCCGAAGAAGAAACATCCAAACTTCTTTTTTTGGTCATACTCATTACAACCAAAACAGTCAATAGCAAAAAAACTACGGAAGCGATCAGTATGTATTTATTTTTTCTATTTTTACGAGGAACGATGGTGTCCATACTACATTTATTTGTAATGGTTTATATCAATTTTGTGCCAAAAATTAAAGTTTTGTAACGCATTGATTTTTAACTCATCTCAAAATCAACAAAAAATCGAGTGTTCGAAAATGAACACTGTTTGTGCGAAAGTGAACACAGATGAAAACAGAAAACATGCAAATTTTGAAAGCTAATAAAGAAGATTTGATTATTTTGAATCAAATTACTTTTACATCAAAGCAATTTTGGGGCTATTCAGACGAACAAATGGAAGAATGGAAAGAAATGCTCATGATTTCGGAAAGTTATCTCAAGGAAAACACCGTTAATAAGCTAGTTCAGGAAGAAATTTTAGGTTATTATTCCTATATCATTTTTGAAAATTATGTAGAATTAGACAATTTGTTTATTAAACCAGAAAAAATCGGGAAAGGATTGGGCACTTTTTTGCTTCAACATTTATTTGATGAAATCACAAAAATTGGTTATCATAAAATAGTTTTGTTTGCGGATCCAAATGCTGAAAGATTTTATAAAAAAATGGGGTTTCAAGTTATTGGAAGCAAACCAACCAAAGACAATAAAAGATTTTTACCTATCATGGAATTAAATTTATAGTTTGCCAAAACATGAAAAAAACTAATGCCCAAATATTAATCATAGACGATCAAGAAGACATTCTTTTTGCTTGTAAAATGGTTTTGAAGAAACATTTTGAAACTATTTTTACAATCAATAATCCAAAAAAAGTAGTTGAACTTTTGGCTGATAATGAGATTGAC
>JABWCI010000009.1 GCA_013368515.1 Candidatus Altimarinota bacterium
AAATATTATATTTTTTTATTTATTAAATATTTACTTAAAATAGTATATTAAATGCTACAAGTAAAGAATAAATTGCTGCTGACTCTACTAGTGCTATACCTAGAATCATATAAGTTAATATTTTTGATTTATAAGCTGGATTTCTATACATTGCTTCAAATGCTCATGAAACCATATATCATTCACCAACTCATGCTCATATTCATGCAAATCATACTCATAGTCAAGCTCATAATCACATAACTCACAAAATAGTAGGTGTAGAAATAATTTGCACAGCTATAATTAATCAGTAAATAGCAGCTGATTCTACTAGTGCTATTCATAATATAGTAACTGTTAAAAAAAACATAGATAAAGTTGGCCTTTTAGATATAAGCAATATAGATTTACCTGATAAAACTCATTCTCATATTCAAACTCAAAGTCATGCAAGTCATACTGCTAATCAAGCTCATATAGCTCAAATTCAAGACATATTTCAAACTGATATCATTTGTAATCATATAATCAAACCATAAATAGCAGCTGATTCTACCAATGCTAAAAATAAGATCATATAAGTAAGAGTTTTAGTTTTATTTACTCTAGATATTCACATAGATTCTATAGCATTTGAAACCAATATTCATTCTCAAACTCAAACTCAAAGTCATGCAAGTCATACTGCAAGTCATGCTCAAATCGCAATAACTGGATCAACTAAATTTGTTGCATTTATGATAGAAAAAGACATTATAAGACCATAAATAGCAGCAGATTCTACTAGTGCTATTCATAAAACAGTTATAGGTAATAAATAACTAGTTAATTCAGGTTTATCTCAAATAACAAGTAAAGATTTTCTTGATAAAAGTCATTCTCAGATTCAAACTCAAAGTCATGCAAATCATACTGCAAATCAAGCTCATACAGATAAAAATGGTGATATATCCAATTTTGATAATAATTGAAATGCAATAATCAATCAATATATTGCTGAAGATTCTACAAGAGCTAAAAATAAAATCATATATGTTAGTATTTTATTTTTATTTTCAGGGTCTTTATTCATAGCATCAAGTGCTCCAGAGACAAGATAACCTTCTCAGACTCAAGCTCAAAGACCAGCAAGTCAGATAGCAAGTCAAACTCAGATAGCAGTAATAGGATCTACAAAAGTTGTTGACAATATTTTAAATGCAACTATCAAACCATATATTCATGCTGATTCTACAAGTGCAACTCATAAAACAGTTACCGTTAAATAAAATGGAGACATTTTTGGATTTTTACCAATAACTTCCATTGATTTGTAAATCAAAAATCATTGACCTATTGATATTCAAAGTCATGCAAGTCAAATAGCAAGTCATGCTCATGCAAATGATAAGTCCATAAATAATATTTTAATAATAATACTATTATTAAATCATATTTTCTCAAAAAAAACAAAAATAAAGGAAAAATTTTTCCTTTATTTTTATTAATCTCTACATGGTTTTAAAATTGTTTCTTCAAACATAAATAAATTTAAATCATAATTTGCAGGTACCCTTTTCAAATAAGGCATATCATACTTAGGATAAGCAAAATAATTTTTTTTATATACATATATATTAAATAATGATTCTAGCTTAAATCAAAATATATATTTTTCATTTTTTTATTCTTTGCATGGATTTGAAATAATAAGATAAAAATACTCATATAAGCTATCTTGTAAAGGTAATTTTTTTATAATTGGCTGATCATATCATGGATATGAATATAAATTTGTTCAATATATATAACTATAAAATAATGATTCCAATTTAAATCAAAATATATATGGGTATTTTCAATTGTTATTATTTAAATAATAACAATTTTTAATTGGTTTTATATTTTGATTATATATTTTATTAAATTCATTAAGTGAAAAAAATCTTTCATCTTCTTCTCTTATTGTTTCCAATATAGGTTTAGCTTTTTCTAATTGTTCAAAATTATATTTATCTATATATATTCAATATGATTCTCTAAGTATAAATAATCCTAATAACATTAAAAATCATATCTTAAATACCTTTATATCTATTTGTTTAATTATATCTTTAATTATATCTTTAATTTTTTCTTTCATATTTTATAAATTATTTTTTATTATTTCATTTTAAAAATTTATTCTCAAAATCTAGATTAACTATATTTTGTCAATTATTAATATTTATATCATAGTAATTATTATTTGGTTTTATTTGTTCCCAATTTGGCTTCATAATTATCTTTATACTATAATCTCATTTTTTTAAATCTTTGAATTCATAATATCCATTATTATCTGTAACTACAAATCTTTCTTTATTTTCTTGTAGTTTGCCATCATTATTACTATCTATATATATTTTCCATCAAGCCATATTAGAGTTTCAAGGAGTATTTATTCATTTTAGATATCATGATATACTTCAAGTCTCATTTTCTATTTTTGGCATAGAGTTAAAGTAACTTTCTTGATTATAACTTCAATCATTATTAGTATCTACACTATATTTTATAGAATCATTTTCATTATTTGTTACTTTATTCCAATCTATATTTAGTTCTTGTTTTTCTTTTATTATTTCTAATTTATGTAGATATATGCTTCAAGTAGAGATATTTTGGAAGTCATCTACTAAAAAATAAAGGAAAAATTTTTCCTTTATTTTTATTAATCTCTACATGGTTTTAAAATTGTTTCTTCAAACATAGATAAATTTAAATCATAATCAGCTGGCAACCTTTTCAAATAAGGCATATCATATTTAGGATATGCAAAATAATTTTTTTTATATATATATATGTTAAATAATGATTCTAGCTTAAATCAAAATATATATTTTTCATTTCAATTATAATTACTTACATAATAACAATTTCTAATTGGTTTTATATCAGTACCATATCTTTCATTAAATTCATTAAGTGAAAAAAATCTTTCATCTTTTTCTCATATTGTTTCTAGTATAGGTTTAGCTTTTTCTAATTGTTCAAAGTTATATCTATCTATAGCTATCTTGTCTTTTTCAAATGTAAAACTATATATAGCTATTAATACATAACTTAAAATATATAATATTAATAAAAAAATAATAAGTATTTTGATATATTTTACATTTATTAATTTTATATTTTCTTTCATAGTAATTAGTATTTTTTTTGTTTTATTTTTCATTTTTTTATTAATTATTTGTTATTATTTTTATTTCCATTAATTTTACTATTTTCAAAATTTAGGTTAACTATATTTTGTCAGTTATTTAGTTTAATAGTATATTTCTTATCAAGTGGTTTTATTATTTCCCAATTATTTCTTGGTTCTTGAATTATATTATAACTTCATTTGTTTAAATTATCAAATTTATAATTTCAAGTATTATCTGTAACTATAAATGGTTCTATGTTTTCTTCACATTTTCAGTTATTATTTATATCTAAACATACTTTATATCATGCATTACTTGGAGATGATATAACTCTTCATGATATACTTCAAGTTTCATTTTCACTTTTTGGTAGAGAATTGAAAGTGCTTTCTATATCATAAGTTCAATCATTATTTGTATCTATAAAATATGATATACTATTATCTATATTATTTATTACTTTATTCCAATCTATATTTAGTTCTTGTTTTTCTTTTATTGTTTCTAATTGATGTAGATATATACTTCATGTTCAGTTGTTTTGAAAGTCATCTACTAGTATATTATATGTTCAAGTACTTGTTTTTATATCATCTAAATCTATCTTAATATTTTCTCTTGATATATTAAATACATCTGTTTGTCATAATGATGTAGTTATTCATTCTAGTTTTGTGTAATAATCTCATCATGCTATCATTAAGTCATAGTTTTCATCTGTTTTACCATTTATTTCTATTGTTAGGTTTTCTAGTTTTTGTGGTAGATAGATTTGTTTCCATGTGTCATCTGTAGAATCTCAAGAATAGTTTACTAATACTCTAGTTCATTGTATTTCGTCATATATTTCTCCATTTTTATATCATGTTTTATTTCAGTTTATATCTGTAATTAATAAATCAGAATTTCATCTCAATATATATAGTGTGTCTGTATCATTAAATCATTTTGGAATAGATTTTTTTCAATTATTATTCATTTCTTCTATATCCATTAATCAAATTAATGTAAAATCATTTTCATTAATTTCTGGCCATGATTTAATTATGATTTTTCAATTATCTTGAATTTCAATATATTGTTCATATGATTTTAATATTCAATATTTTTCAGTATCAATAAATGGAAATTTAACTACATTATCATAAATATATATTCTATTTCAATCAACTCTATATGGAATTACAGAATGACCATATTTTTTTCAATTTTTTTCCCATTCAAAATTAAGTATATATTTTTTATCTGGATTATTTTTTAGAGTTTCAAGTATTTTATTTGGATTAAAAATAAGTTTTCAAATAAAATTTCTAGGAACTCAAGCATCATTTAAATCAATATTATTTTTACTATTTCATGATAGATGAAAAGCAAATATATCTTCCAAATCATCACTATATGTATTCCAATTTTGATTTAAAGTAGAACTAGGATTACTAATCAAATCATATATATTACCATTTTTTATTTTAGTATACAATCTATTATGATTTTGTTCTAAATAATTTGGTATGTTTTTACTTTTAAAATAATCATCTTGATATTTTAATAATGCCAAAGTAGATAATCAAAAACAACTTCAATTATCAAAAAGTGTTATATCATTATTTAGTCCTAATGATTCAAACATATCAAATAATTTTCTTTTATCATTTTCTATTTCTGATGTATCAAAAGCTTTATAAAATATATTCCATTTTCTTCAAGATATTTTAAATCTTAAATCATAGTTTCAAACTTCAAATCATGAAATTCATCAAGTTAGCATTCAATTATTTGGAGTTCAATTCTCAAAATTAAACCCATAAGGATAAGGCTCAAATCATTCAAAAATAGAGAAATCTATATCTATTCCATTATTTCCAAATTCTTTCCAATCACTAGTATTTCACTGAGTATCTTCTAGTCTCAACTTCCAAGTATAATCTCATGCTTCAAGTGGTATAGTAAATGTTCTTTTTCAAGTTACATTTAAAAAATCACTATTTAAAACCCTTGTATTTCAAGATAGTTTTTCATATAACTCTATTTTTATTTTTAATTCTTTTGATTCAGGATTATCTAATTCAAGTTCAAATATAACTCAACTTCCAGATTGAAATTTACCTATTTTACTTCAAACTTGTATTTCTTCCCTTTTTTCAATATATGGTGATTGTATATATTGTTTTAAGTTTGTTGGTATTGGGATTTGTATTGGTTGTTGTTCACAATTATTAAAACAATTAAGGTTTGATACATCAAATAATCAATTATCATTTTCTCATATTATTTTCCATGAAAAATCTGAGGTAAAATATCTTGAAGATAAATTATAGCTATAACTATAATCTCATAAATTAATAATTCATAAGTTAGATAAATATATATAATATTTTTTATAGTGAATAGGATAATAATAATCATCATAATAATCTATAGGAGAACTAGCTACTAAATATATTTTAGAAAATTGTATAATTCAATTATTAACAAAATCATTATAAATGTTTATAGTATTAATTTCACTAATTTCTCAATTATTTACTAATTTTCATTTAATATTAAAAGTAGTATGTCTTTGATATAATCATTTACATCATCAAAAGTAACCATTATTAATTGTATCTCAATAAATAGTTAATGATGAAGATGATGGTCAATTATATTTACAAATCATTCCAAGTCATGAATTAATTAACAAATCTCAATTAATAATAATATCTCATTTAAATAATACAGGTCAACTTATAACTACATCATCTTCCTCTGATGGAACAATTCATCAAATCCATGTACTACTATCACTCCAATTTCATCAAATTGTTTTTGATTCTATTGTTGCTGCATCAACATATCATAAAAAAGACCAAAATCACATCAAAAATATAACTATTTTTAAGGAGATTTTGGTCAATAAATTTAACTTATTTTTATTTAACATAAAACTAAATATTATATAATAAAAGTTAGGAGAGCAATTTTATTATACATTTTTTTAGTTACTTTCAAATCTATTTTTACTATATTAAATCTATATTAAAATTTGAGATAATTAGAACTAATAACATTATATAAAAAAACAAAAAATAGCCACTTCGTGGCTATTTTTCTATTTTAATTGTAATTTAAAAATTTCTTTTCAAGTTTTTATATTGTTTCAAGAAACATATGAATTTGATAAATTATAAGAATTTTCTCAAACCCAAACTGCTCTTTTAATAAAACTATTGTAATAATCCCAACTTCTAGAAGCTAAATATTCTCAAATAGAAGAATCAGCATAACAATATTTTGGAACATAACTATAAACTTTTTCTTCACAATACTCTTCTCAGTTTAAAAGCTTAACACAAGAATTTTGAGTAGATTGTTTAGTATAAACACTACATTCTTTTACTCTTTCTGCTTCAAGTCAAGAAGTATCAATATGAGTAACTCTATAATCTTCTTTTATTCAAGTATCTTTATCTATAGATATAGTTAATACTCCGTTAAAGAAATCAGTATATCTATACATATCATTTTTATCATTTTCATATATAGTAGAAGGCAAGAATAATTTTTTATCATTTGCTTTCCACATAAACATTCTTGGATTATATAAAGCTTCACTATGACTTCCATTTCCACCAAATGTTTTTGTATATTTTTGTTTTACTATAATTCACTTATAATCACCACTAGCACATTTTGCTTTTTCATCACTAGTTAGATTTGAGTCTCAACATTTTTTATCGTAGTTTATTTCATATAAATCAACTTTTATTCAAGAATTTGTTATACCTCACCAATTATTTTCTTTTGTATCATAACCAATACCTATAAGATGTTTATCATCATATGGATGTAAGTAAGTACTATAACCAGGCATTTTTAATTCTCATAATATTTTTGGATTTTTTGAATCTGCTACATCTATAACAAAAAGTGGATCTATTTGTTCAAAAGTAACTAAAAATAATTTATCACCTATATATCTACTTGATTTAAATTGTTCTCATTCTCACAATTTTTTTAAACTAGATTTTAATTTTAAATCTTTATCTAAAATATATAAATCAGTATAACTTTCATTTGCTTGTCAAGTCCAATTATTTGTTTGAGTAAGTATTCTAAAATCTGATTTATACTCATCCATACTATATTGAGTAAGTGGAGTTCAAGGAATTATTGTTGAATCTTGATATTTTAGTGTAGATCAAGAAATATTTAATTTATGTAAAAGTGTGTTTGAACCTCTAGAAAACCAAGGAGCAAAACATCTAGCATTAGCTGGACAAGAAAAATCATAACTAGTATACATATATGAAGTCATATACAGATTATCTAAACTCATATATATTTCAGAATTACTTCAAGCTATAACAGTAGTTTCTACTTTTTTAGATGTATCTTTTGTGTTTATAACTGATAAAACATTATAACTAGGACTGAAATCATATTGTTTAATTGTTTCAACATCTGGTAAAACATAGTTTATATCATCACAATCTGCAACATTTCAAGTAGTTATATTGTATGGTGCAGTAGCTCATTTTATTTTTAAATTTTGATCAGATTTAACACTTGTTTTAGATATATCTATTTTTTGAGGCATTACTTTTCATAGAGAAAATTTTATGTCATCTTCACTTTTAAAAGTATAATAAGGTATATTAAAATAATTGTTTGAAATTACATATAATAAATCTCCTATTTTTCTTGTTTGAGTAACATCTCAATCTGTTATATATAATTTATCTAATTTTAAAGTTTCGATATTTGAAACATCATAAACTATAACATAAGTTTTGTTATTTCTATTTATATAATAACCTTTTGAAGAATAATCATAATCACTATAACCATTTGAAACTATAGAAAGTTTTCCATTTCATAAATACAATACAGGATTAAAAAAATTGTATGGAACTTTTATTTTTTTAACTATTTTTTTATCATCTACTCAAACAACATATATAAAGCTATCACTATCGTTAAAATAGTATATATATTTACCATCTGTTTTTACTATATCTGATTCATCAACTCAAGCAACTTGAGTATTTGTTTGTGAAAAATCATCACTTGGTGCTCAAGCATTTGAAACTGATTTTTCCATACTTGAAGAAACCATACTATCTTCCATTGCCATTTCCATTACTGCTCAACCTCTACCAAAATAAACAGGATATTGAAATCTAGATTTGTTGTTTTTCCAATATTCTTTTATATAATCTCACATAACTTTTTCCATGTCATTACAACTACTAAATGACTTTAACTTAAAATCTGTAGTTAAAGTTTTTGCAGTTTTATTTAACTCTTTTTCAATAGAGTCATCAACAATAGAAGCATAAGTAGGAGCAAAAGATAATGCTCAAACACAAAATAATAAAATACTTTTTTTCATATTTTTATATTAAATAATAAAATACTTCAAATAATATAACGAATAAAAATTTAAAAAGTGACAAATAAATTTTATTTTATTTCTTTAAATTCACAAACTCAATTTATATAATCACTTGATAAACAATACTTTTGTTTTACTCTACATAATTTAGCCTTTTCATTTTGCAATATAGATCAAGAATTTGATAAACAATAATCTTCAAAACTCATATATTCTTCTTCATAAACCATATAAAAAGATGTAGTTTTCATCATCATAGAATCTCTTTCAAATCAAACTCCAGGATCTCAAACATAAGGCATACTTTCATGATTTATAAATCAATCTCCAGTTTCAGGATACATTTCTCAAACGGCTCAAAGTATAGTTGAGATATCATCATTTTCATATGAATTATTATCATTATTATCTACAATGATTTTTTTACTTTTCTCAGATTCATAAAACATCGAATCATTTGATTTTATTGGATCTATGAAGTTATCTTTTTCAACTTGGATATTTTTTTCACTTGGAAAAATAGAATTTGTATTCTCTACTTGAATAATTTTAGAACTTTTAGAATTTGAATCTAACTCATTATTAGAAATATCTTCATTAAATGATTTTATATCTTCATTTAAAATAAGTCATTCTTTTTCTAAAGAGTCATTGTCATATAATCAAGTACTTATATTTTCTATATCATTTAAAAAATTTATTTGTTTAAAATAATAAGTAAATCAAACAACTATAAATAGAAAACTAAAAACTGGAACTGCAAAAACTAAAAATGGTGACTTTTTTTGAGACTTGATAGAAGATATATTTTTTAATCTATTTTTTAAATTTTTTTTAAATTCTTTTGAAACACTAAAAACAGGTTTATTATCTTTTAGATAATAAACTGCTTTTTCTATATCTTCCTTTTCTTTTTCGAGTTCAGGAAAATTTTCTATCAATTCTTTTAAAATTTTTTTCATATCTATAAAAAAATTAAAATCAAAATTAAAATTAAAAAATTTGCACTTATTTCTTTTAGTGTTCTAGAAACAATTTTTTTACAATTATCTACACTTTTTCATGTTATCTCGGATATTTCTTTGTAAGATAAATCATCCCAAATCCTATAAATAAGTATTTCTCTATGCTCTTTTTTTATATTTTCAAGATACTTAAATACTTGTTTTAGTTTATCTTTATTGTCTATATCTTGACAAAAATCGCTTTGACAAGACAATTCTAAACAATCTCAAACATCTTCAAAATCTTTATTTGTTCTATAAAAATCTATCACTTTATTATAAGCTATCTTGTAAAGCCAAGCTTGTACACTAGAACTAGATTCTATTTTAAATGATGAAATATTGTTTATGGCACTTAGAAAAACATCACTTACTATATCTTCAGCAACTTCTCTATTTGTTGTTTTTAAATAAACAAAATTGTAAATCTTATCTATATATTTATCATATATATTTCAAAAATGATTTAGGTCTCAATCTAAACATTTTTGCATAATTTTTAAATCGTCCATAACTTATATAACGAAAAAAAATAAAAAGGTGACAATTAAACTTTAATGGTGATATTTTACACCAGATTTTATACAAGAAACTCTATATAATTGTTCATAAAGCATCATAATTGCTTGAGCATGTGGAAATGTCATAGGAGAAAATGACATCTTAAAATCTATAAGATCTTTTATCTTTTCAAAATCAACTCAATATGATCAACCAATAATAAAAATTATATCTGTATACTTCATTTGAACATCTAAAACAAATTTGGAAAACTCTATTGTGTGCATGGTTTTACTATCTATATAAAGTAGCACTTTATATCATTTTGTTTTTTCTAAATATCTCTTTAGCTCAATAGTTTCTTCAAGTAGTATTTCCTGTATAGAAGTTCTCTTGCTTGGTTTTAACTTTACAAAATCTATAGTTTTTCACAACCTTTTCTGAAACTCTTTTATAGGTTCGTCATAATGCTTAAAACTATCTACAAATGAAACTATTCTAATCATTTTTTATTTATAAAAATTAATAATCAGTTATATTTTACTGAAAATATAAAAATAATAAATTATTATAAAATTTATAGTTGACTTTTTATATTTTTAATATATAAAAAATATACTTTTTTCTAACCATTCGAGAGGTAAAAACATGTCAGGAAAACAAGCAAGACTTGAACTATTTGGTTGGGGATTAAAACTCCCTTTACCAAATGGAAATATAGAAACTCTGCTAAAAGAAGGAAATCATGAAGACTCCTGTCTTTACACAGAGTACTCTGAACTCTGCAAATCGTCAAATTTGACGATTGAGCAAAAAGAAAGGAAAAAACAAATCATTGCAATCTTGCAGCAAAAAATCGCTGCAATGAAGGCAAGAAAAGAAGAAGAAAGAAGAATTCAAGAAGAAATAGCTAAAAGTAAATTGGTAGGAACTCAACTCTGCTTATTTACCGCCTAAGTCTGTTTCTACTGAACAAAAAAACCACGCCCTTGGGCGTGGTTTTAACTTTTTTAATTTAATAAATCATCTACTTCTCTTCTTTTTTCTGCTAAATAATCTATATACATAGCAAATTCATTTGAAAAATTAGAATTATCAACAACTCAATCTGAAGAATTAATTATATTTAAATCAGACATAGATACATATAAAATATTAAAATAAAATTACTTTTTAATATTATAACACAAATGAATTTAAAATACAAAAATTAATAATTAGCACCTAAATTAAAAAAGTGCTAAAAAACTTTTGACTTTAAAAAAATATTTGATAAAATATCTTCAAGTCATAAAAAAAATGACATAATAAAATATTTTAAAACTTAATTTTTTTGAATATGGGAAAAATTATTTGAATAGACTTATGAACTACTAACTCTTGTGTTGCTTTCATGGAAGCATGAGAAGCAAAAGTTATACCAAATGCTGAATGAAATAGAACAACTCCAAGTATAGTTGCATGCAAAGATAGCAATATAATAGTTGGTACTCCTGCAAAAAGACAAGCTATAACTAATCCTGCAAACACTATATATTCTGCAAAAAGATTTATAGGTAGAAAATATGATGAAGTAAAAGATGAGATAGCTTCTGTTCCTTTTGAAGTAGTAAAATGAAAATCTGGAGAAGCATTGATTAAATTTGATGGTAAAGAAGTAAGACCAGAAGAAATTGGTGCTCATGTTTTGATGAAAATAAAAGAAGATGCTGAAAAATTTTTATGACAAAAAGTAACTGAAGCAGTTATTACTGTTCCTGCATATTTTAATGATGACCAAAGACAAGCTACGATAAATGCAGGTAAAATTGCAGGTTTAGAAGTAAAAAGAATTGTAAATGAACCTACTGCTGCTGCTCTATCTTATGGTGCTTGAAAAGGTAAAAATGAAAAAATTGCAGTTTATGATTTATGAGGAGGTACTTTTGATATTTCTATTCTTGAATTAAGTGAAGAAGGTACATTTGAAGTATTATCTACAAACTGAGATACTCATCTAGGTTGAGATGACTTTGATAAAAAAATAACTGATTATATTATTGATGAGTTTAAAAAAGATCAAGCAATCGACTTAAGAAATGACCCGATGGCCTTACAAAGAGTAAGAGATGAAGCTGAAAAAGCAAAAAAAGAATTATCTAGTACTACTAGTTACGATATAAATCTACCATATATAACTGTTGATTCTAGTGGTCCAAAAAACTTAATGATGACAATTACTAGAACAAAATTTGAAGAATTAATTGCTGATTTAGTTGAAAAATCTTTAACTCCTTGTAAAAAAGTACTTGAAGATGCAAAATTAAAAGCTAGTGATTTAGACCAAGTTTTACTTATTTGAGGTTCAACTAGAGTTCCACTTGTTGTATCAAAAGTAGAAGCATTTTTTGGGAAAAAACCAAATGCTTGAATCAATCCAGATGAAGCTGTTGCTCTATGAGCTGCAATTCAATGAGGTATTATTGGTTGAGATGTAACTGATGTATTGTTACTTGATGTTACTCCTCTAACTCTAGGTATAGAAACAATGTGAGGAATAAGAACTCCAATGATTACTAGAAATACTACAATTCCTGCAAATAAAACTGAAACTTTTTCTACTGCTGTTGATAATCAACCAAGTGTAGAAATACATATTTTACAATGAGAAAGAGATATGGCAGCTGACAATAAATCTCTATGAAGATTTATACTTGATGGTATAGCTCCTGCTCCAAGATGAGTTCCTCAAATTGAAGTAAGTTTTGATATAGATGCAAACTGAGTATTAAAAGTAAAAGCTAGAGATAAAGGTACTGGAAAAGAACAACATATAACTATACAAGGTTCAACTGGTATGGATTCAAACGAAGTTGATAAACTAGTAAAAGAAGCTGAAGCAAAAAGAGAAGAAGACAAAAAAAGAAAAGAAAGTGTAGAAGCTAGAAATCATGCTGATAGTGCAATTGCTCAAGCAGACAAAATGATTAGAGACAATGCAGACAAGATAGATGAATCTGATAAAAAATCTATAGAAGAAAAAATAAGTAAAACAAAAGAAGTACTTGCAAAAACTGATGCAAGCAAAGAAGAACTTGAAGCATCTACAAAAGAATTAAGTGATGAAATGATGAAAGTATGACAAAAACTATATAGCCAAACAGGAGCAAATAATACTGACGGGTCGGGTGGAGCTTCAGCGAAGTCTGATGATTGAGTTGTTGATTGAGAAGTAGAAACTGATGGAAATACTACGAGAGTGTAGGAAACAAAAAACTTAGAATTTAAAAATTCTAAGTTTTTTTATTTAATAACTGATATTATTTGAAATAAACAAATAATATAATAAATAAAACTAAATATCATTGAAATGTAAAATCTAGGAGTAATTCAATCTAAAGTTTTCTTTGGTGTCTCTAGAATATCATTATATATATCATCATCATTATCATAGTTATTAATTAAAAATGGATCTTTAAAAATTATTCTTAATTTAATAAATTCTTCTGCAAATCAAATCAATTTTCTTACTTCGCTATATCCATTTGAAATAATATAAAATTCTAAAGTTATATAAATTAAAATTAATAAACCAATAACCAAAGTTTCAAATCAATAATTAACATAATTAAAAATTAATAATATAATTAATAATTTTATTATATTAATTATTATATGATAAATATATTTTAGTATTTTCATAAATACAATTAAAAAATAAATCCGGAGAGACTTATTTTTATATTATATTTTTATACAACAAAATCAAATTTAACTTTTTCGATATGTATCAATGGGATTCTTAAGGGTGAGACTTCGCCATAAAACGAGAGATAAAAAGTAAATCAACTAATCAGCGAATGATTCGAACCCTTGAGGACTTTTGGTACCTTTTGGTCACAAAAGTACAACTAACTAAATAATCAATTACTAAAAAAACCAGAATAAATTCTGGTTTTTTTAGTATCTTAAAAACTTAAGTCTTCTATGTCTAGAAGCAAACAATCTTATCCATTTTCTATGTAATAGATATTTATAATACCTAATTTTTCACCAAAATCATCTCCTTCTGTACAAGATATATATTGAACTTGATAATACAAATATAAATATAATAGAAGTTAGTGTTCAAGATAATGAATTTCAAAAATAACTATATATCAAATAGATAAAATTAGTTAATATATAAATTAATCTTAAAGGAATTCAAGTGAAATAAAAAGCTGAAAAAAGTGATATTATAGATCAAAAAGTAAGTAAATAAGATAATATTTCACCATTTGCAGTTTTATATCATATAATCAAATAAACTATAGTAAATAATAAAAATAAATATAGATTTTTTTTATATTTTATAACTATTAAATTTTTGAAAACATCAAAAAAATTTATAAAAGATGCTGTTAATAACCCAAGTCATAAAAAATGTAATCAATAAAAAAATGAACAAATAGCAAGCATAATAAAAAGCATCCTATCATTTTTTTCAGTATAAGAAACAACATTAAAAAATAATGCTATAAGTCATATAATCTCCCAAAAAATATTTACTTTTTCAAACATAAGTTAAAATAATTGATATATTTAGTTAATTTTAACATATATTTTCATACTTTACAAATATTTTAATTATAGTATAAATAAAAAGATAGAAAAATATTTTTCTATCTTTTTAACATAATTACTTCTAATAAGGCCAATGTTTCATTTTTGGCATCTCATACCTTATCTACTATATCAAGTCAAAGTTCCATCATAATCATATCTTTATAATTTTGAGGAAAGCAAAAATCATTTCAAATTTGTTTTTCACGAGAACTTATCATGTTAGTTACAAAATCTAAAATAGAAATTTTATCATTTTCACTAAGATTATTTATTTTTTCTCATAAAACTCTAAGCTCTAAAAGTAATTTATATAATAAAAAAAGATATTTTACTGGTACATCCAAAAATTCTTTTTCATAAAAATAATTGGATAATTCACTAAAAATAAAAGGTTTTCAATTTATATTTATTGTAACTGATTTACTATCATCTTTCTCCAATAGGACTAGTGGCCATTCAATCTCTTTAGAAAGAGTTAAAACATCATTTATAGCAAACATTACAACTTCTGTTATTTCATCTTTTCAATAATCAATTATCTCTTGTTTTCTCATAATATTTACATTAATATTTTTCATAAATTTAATTATAATATAAATAAAAAAATATATATGTCAAAATAAAAAGACTAGAAAATTCTAGTCTTTTTTTAATTTGTATCAATAATTTTCCCAATATTCAATTCATCAAACTAAATCATAAACATGTGTGAAATTATTCTCACTCATATAAGCCAAAACACTTTGTGTCCTATTTCAATGAAAACAATAAATTAAATATTTTTTACTTTTATCAAGTGAAGCAATTTGTGAAACTACTTCTGGTCTATATACATCAAACAAAAAATGTGTTCACTCAATATAACCATAATATTCTTTTTCTTCTATAGTTCTAAAATCTATCAAAATATATTCTCAAGTTTTTAGTTTACTATCGAAATCTTTAGGGAAAAGTCTACCAATTTCTGCCATTTTCTTTAATAAAATTATATATTTTTCTTCCAAAAATAACACATTTCACCTCAATTATATAGTTTTCTTTTTTTATAAGTATCTTTTTTAATCAGATTATCAAATTCCATATAATTTGAAATAATTCATCAATTTAATTCACTATTTAATCTAAATAATTTATCTATATCATTGTAAACAGATTTTAGATTTTCATCTTTAAGTCTCTCTCAGTAAGGTGGATTTGAAACAAGAGTTCAAGAAATAGATTTATTTAGATACTCTCTAAAATCTTTAACTTCAAAATTTATTTCTCATCATAATCAAGCTATTCTAGCATTATTTTGAGCTAAAGATACCATTTCTGGATTTATATCACTTGCTTTTATAGTATATTCTCCTGAAAATTCTTTTTTTCTAGCTAATGATCTTTCATTTTCTGTTATTTCAGAACTTACTAATCACAATTTTTCAAAAGCAAATTTTCTTTTAAGTCCTGGAGCTATATTTTTAGCTATCATAAGTGCTTCAATAGCGATAGTTCAACTTCAACAAAAAACATCATAAAATGGTTCTTTAAATTTCCAACCAGATAACAAGACAAGTGCTGCAGAAAGAGATTCTTTTATAGGAGCTTCTCATGATTTTTCTCTATATCATCTCATATGCAAAGCATCTCAAGAAGTATTTAATAAGATACGAGCTTTATTATCTATGATTAATACTAATATCTCCATTTTTTCTAAAGAAGAGTCTTCATCTACTATTCAATTATCTCAAACTCTAGATTTTATAATTGCTTTTTTTGCTAAACTTTGAATAGTCCTTTCAGCAAAAAGTTCACTTCTAGTAGAGTTTGATTTAACTACTATAGGAAAATCTTTTTTAAAATAACTCTTCCAAGATATATTTTTTATTAAATCAAAAAGACTATCAAAATCTCTAACATTATCTTTTTCAGCTAGTAATACATACATCTTATTTCCTACTCTAGACCATAAATTTATTCTAGGAATAAGTTCAATTCAACCTGAAAAAGTTATAAGCCTATCTATAGTTTCTTCTATAATTCAACCTTGTTTTTCTATTTCTTTTTTTGCAATACTTTCTACTCAAGCTATTGTTGATAATACAAATTTCATTTATTTTTTATTTAAAAATTAATTTTCTATGATTATAGTTTAAATATGATTAAAGGCAAAAGAAAAACACTTCCTACTTTTGTAACCAAAAGGTAGCAAAAGTTTTAGGGGTTTTCGAACTAGCTAGTATAGTTCTGTTGCTTACGGTAAGTAATCACTATCTCAACCCCTAAGACCCCTGTAAGTTTCTATAAGCTTTTTTCATTTTGATTTAAATTTTTTCTTACTTTTTCGATATGTATCAATGGGATTTTTAAGGGGAATATTTCGCCATGAAACGAGAGATAAAACTTGATAGATTGTATGCGAAAGTTAGTCCCCTTAAAGACTTTTGGTACCTTTTGGTCACAAAAGTACATAAAATATTTTACAAAAATAAAAATAAAAAAGTTCTAGATTTTCTAGAACTTTTTTTATGTAAGTTTTAAAAACACCATCCCCACTATTCACATAATCATAGAAACTACAAATCACATCATAACAGCAAATCAAAATTTCTTTTCTCAAAATTTCATAGCAATAGAACCTTTTACTAAATTATTTGAAATAACAGCTATTATTATAGTAATAGCTGCAAGTTCAGCTCATACTTTTCAGTCAATTGCATCAACTGCCATTGTTTGACTTATAGCATCAACATCAGCAAGTCATGATATAACTCATAATGCATAGAAAAAATAATCTCACCAAACATCTTTGTATAATGCTCAAACTCAAGCAATAAATTTAATAAAAAGTACAAATGATGCAAATTTTAAAGCAGGTACTATACTAAAAGGACTCTTATATTTTTTTTCTTCAAAACTCAAATTTTCTATATGTAAATCTCTATCTTTTGAACTATAGTAAAAATATACCATATACAAAACAATTCATAAAAACATAAATAAACTTGGATAAATGATTGAAGAAAGCATATTTATATTAAAAAATAACACTATAATTATTACTCTTACAAACATTATAGTTGAAGCAAGAAGAGTTGAAACTACATACATAGAAGTATTTTTTAAATCTTTTTTACTTGATTCTGACATAGAGGCTGTAACTGCCGTACTTGAAACTAGTCAACCAATAGCTCAGCTTGCTAAAATACTTCATTTTTCACCAATAATTTTGCTCATTATATATCAAGCATAAGAAATTGCTGACATTAAAACCACGAAAAACCAGATTCAATAAAAATTTAAAAATTCTAAATTTAAAATAGAATTATTTAATGGATTTGTATATCAAATATAAGTCAAAATATCACTAATAGAAAATTTCTCATTTGGTAAAAGTGGTAAAACAACTATTGATATAACTGCAAATTTGATAGTATTATTTAACTCTTCTCTACTTACTTTTTCAAGAATTTTATCAATCAAACCTTTAGATGAAAGTAAAAAAGTCAAAACAATAGACATAATTATAGCTATTTGAACATAACCAAGCATAACAAATACTCAAAGAAAAAATGTAACAATAGAAGCAAGTTCAGTAGTCAAACCAAATTGTTTTTCTTTATAAATACTATAAGAATAATAAACTACTATAAAAAGTCATATTATAAAAAGAGTTCCAGCTATAAAGAAAATATTACTTGAATCCATAGTTAACCAAGTACTCATAGCTCAAAGTAAAGATAAAAGTGCAAATGTTCTAATATCTCAAAATGAAATAGATGATTTACTAAGTAATTTAGTTTTTTCATTTATACCTCTTTCCATTCAAACAAGTGCTCAAAGTCACATTGCAAGTAATAATTGTAAAATTATATCTACATTCATATTTTTTATTTAAATATTAAGATAATTCTTCAAATATAGTTTCTTCTTCCAAAAACTCAAAAAGTTTAATTTTGTTTTCCAAAGAAAGATAGATTTCTTTTAAATCTGGAGTTTTTATTCTAATAGTTTTTGTAGAAATTCCAGGATTAAACATAAAATATTCGCTATTAAATATCTCTTTGTCTACAAATATTTTTATAGTTTTATTTTGAAATCCAAATGGTGGAATACTTCAAATAGTTGCTCAAAGTAAATTTGAAATCTCTTCCTGGTAAGCAAATCTGATGTCTTTTGTACCAAACTCTTTTTTAAATCTTCTAGCTTTTATTTCTTTGTCTCAAATCGTAGTAACAAGATAATATTCTCACTTTGCATGAAAAACTATATTTTTACTACCAATTCCCTCAAGACAAGCCTCATCTCTAAATCTCTTTGAATCTTCACAACTCTGTGATTCTCCATGTTCTATTTCATCAAAAGAAATATCATTTTCTTTCAATATTTTTTTTATGTTTTCGTATAGCATATTTTTTAAATTAAAAATACTCTATTTAATTATAATTTTTTGCTTTAAATTGCAATATAATAATAAATATTTATAATGTGAAAAATTTATTTATTTAATAGTTATATATGAATCCACTAAGTATATGAGATGAAATAAATTTCAAAACATTGGAATTAAGAAAATGAGAAATTTATAAAATTTGAAGTACTCAAATAATAACAGTAGTAGAATGACAAGTAAGAGATAGAGTAAAATGAATATTAAATACTTTTGAAAGCTCAGTATATTATTGATGAGAGATTGAGGCTACAAATAATACATTAATAACAATATTTGATATTAAAAATAAAGATATAATTTTAAACAAAATAGATGTTAATTGAAATTTTTGAGAATATTGTAGAAAAAATTGGACACAATTAAGGTGATTATATGATATTGAATGATTTGAAAAAATAGATTTATATAGATGAAATCAGATTGATTATAGTTTTAATTGAGTAAAATATAAATTTAATCTTTGGTTTTGTTGAAAAGAAGTAGATTGTTTATGGCATAATCAACATAGTTTCATAGAAACTCATACAAATATTGCATGAGACTGATATATGCAAAAATCACTTGATTGAACAGATAATTGACTTATTGAAACTGTTTGATTATTACCTTGAAATTCTCATAAAAAATTTAACATAGATTGAGAAAATGAAGAGAATTGAAATCCTAAATACCCTTTCCATAGATGGCTTGGAGGTTCAAGTTGAAATATATGGTTAGTTATAGAAAAATATTAGTAAAATTTAAATTATGAAAACTATAATACTTGTTCGTCATGCAAAATCTGGATTTAAAAATACTTCTATGATTGATTTTGACAGACCTCTTAGTGAAGAATGAAACAATGAAGTTATTTTTATGCAAAAATTACTTAAAAAACTAAATATAAAATCAGATATTATTTTTTGTAGTGATGCAAAAAGAACAAGAGAAACTTTAGAATGACTTTGGGAACAATTAGATGCAGAAAATGATAAAATAGTTTATGACAAGTGAATTTATGATTTTCATATGGATGAAAAACTAAATTATTACTTAAATCTATTTACAAAAATAGAAAATAAAAAAGATGTTGCTATCATAGTGTGACACAATCCTTTTATCACTAGGTTACTTAGATATTTTACAAAAAATGAAAATCTAGGTATGGATACTCTATGAGTTGCAATTATTGATTTTGAGACAAAGTCTTGGGCTGATGTAGAAACTATGAGATGAGAATTAAATTTTTTTATAAATCCAAACAAAAAAAGCTAGAGAATAACTCTAGCAAAAGTACAAATCAAAACCATTGCCTAAGTGGTATTTTTTGTTTTAATCTATATCTCAACAAAGGAAATGATACAAGAAAAGAACCTATAGCCATATAAAGAGGCAAAGATAAATTTTCCATATCAAATTCACTAAGTGAAATTATAGTTAAAATACTTCCTATTGAAAAACAAATCCAAGCAATGGGTTTATCTTCTTTGGGAAAACTATAAACAAATACCAAAGTTGGAATCAACGCGCACGCATCTGCAAGAATCAATATCAGTGTTGGAAGAACACCTGAATTACTAGGTATAATATTCCAAAACAAAATTGCAGAAAATGCTAATAATCCAGCAATAGCCTCATACTTTGTTATCTTTTCATTAATACCTCTCCATATAGAAACAATGGCAATTAATGTTGGAAATACAGCTAAAACAAGTGAAAAAAGAAATACTTGTAATGTTGTTTTTGGATCATTATATGCAACAATGGAAAACATTATTCCTATAAATGACCAAATAAACCAACTAATTCTTTTTGGTTGAACTTCTCTAAAAACTGTTTGTTTTAAATATAATGCTCCTGAAACACTGGTTAAAAGCTGGGCATAAATCCCAAAATTTGTGATTTCCATGATTATTACTCCAAAGATGAGAATGAAATGTATAATTATTATACGATAATAATTATACATTGTCAAAAAAATCTTAGGAAATTCCTAAGATTTTTTTACTATAAAATACACTCTTTCACTCTCAGCACTAACTTGACCATAATGATAATCTACTTTTTCAAGTATTTTAAATCAAGCTATTTTTAATTCTTTTTCTATTTTTGAAATAGGAAAAGAATTTTCTTTTACTACTTCTGTAATAAGTTCAAAATCACTCCCCGATTTATGACTAAATATCTTTATAAGCCATTCAAAATACCCTGTTTTTTTAAACATTTCAAGACAAACTACATCATCTCAAAAAGTATAAAATTGTGCAAAATCTCGAGTTATACTTTCAAATTCAAAAAGTGTATTTATATCAAAAATCAAAATACCATTTTTATTCAAATGTTTATGAGCCATAGCAAAGAAATCTTGCCACTCTTTCCAAGTTAATAAATGACAAATAGAATTATAATTACAAAGCACTACATCAAAAGTTTTTCACAAATCAAAATTTGTCATATCTCATAAAATAAGATTTTGTTTTCAGATATTTTTTTCTGCCTTTTTTAGCATATTTTCATTTATATCTAAACCTGTTACTTCATAACCTGCTTTTATAAACTCTTTTGCTACACTTCAAGTACCACAAGCAACTTCCAAAATAGTTTTAGCTTCACTATTATATTCCATTATACAGTCCTCTTTTAAAAATTCTACTTCGTCTTCTAGTGGACTATTTATTCATCTAACAACTTCTTCATAATAATCAAGAAATTTATCATAAGTTTTCATATTTTTTATTTAGTTAAGTGTACATCATCTATTTTTTCATCAAAATTATCGATTACATTTTTTAACATATAATCCATACTTCTTAGTTCTATTTTATTCACTCTTTTTTTGATATTTCTATATATCTCACTATAGTTTTTTCAACCATAATTTCTTTCCACTTTTGCTTCGAGTAGAGCTGAAAATGTATCAGCATATTTTGCTATTTTTCATAATTCTCATTCAAAAGGAGTTAACATATATTTTGAAACACTCTCTTTGTAATCACTATCAACATAAGAAAATATATAGTCATCCATCATTTTTATTTCTACTTGTTCTAAAACATGTTCAAATCAAGCAACAGATTTTTTAGTTGGTGTAATTATATCTCAAGTTATAGCTTCTGGAATATCATGATAAATTGATTTTAACATAAGTTCTTTTAAATCTAGAGATTCTCAGAAATCGTTTTCAAGTTTTCAAAGAATATAAGAAATAAAAGTAATAATAACTAAGTGAGACATTACAGAAATTGGGAAAATCCTTGTTTGACCACTCCATCTCATAGAATGATTTAATCTTCTAATATGTGATAGATATCTTTTATAATTTTCACTAGATAAAAGTAAATCTAGGCTTTTTAATTCACTTCTTTTTGTATACAAAAAACTATTTATTTGATCAAGAGGTACTTCATAAATATCACTATATATTTTATGATTTACAAGACATTCATTTAATCATGCATACTTCTTTGCAACACTTATTATAAGTAATTCTAGCTTCTTATCACTATCATTGTAAAGAGTATCTTTTATGTCATTTTTTATGCTTTCTGGAGCATCCATAGACAATATAAAATCATAACCAATTTTCTCTATTTGAGAAAATATATTCTCATTGATTTGTTTTATGTATTCTCTAGTTCAAGAATTGATATCAGAAATCAAAAGATATGAAAAAGAGTTAAAAATAATTCTTTTAATTAAAAATTCTCTATCTACTCTCTTACCATTTTTTTCTTCTAAATATGATAAAAACAATGCAATATGAAGAACATATCAAACATTATCCATATGGCTTACATCCTCAATTCTAGGGAAATTATTCCATCTTTTCATAGTTATTCATCTCGTAAGCATCAATTTTAAAATAAATCAAATCATATAAGATTTTTAAAAAATATTTTATTAATAATACAAGTATTTTGCTTTTTATCAAAAAAAAAGAGCTATTTTGCTCTTTTTATTTTTTCTATAAATTCTTGCATATCAGGTTTGATTCTAGCTTCAAGAGAAAATTCTTTATTTCTAGCATAATGAAAAAATCATATTTTCCATGCATGTAACATTTGTCTACTTAAAGAATAATTTTTGCTCAAATAAGAGTTTATTTTTTTATCTCAATAAGCCTTATCTCACAAAACTGGATTTCAAATACTAGCCATATGTACTCTTATTTGATGCATTCTTCAAGTTTCAATTCTAACTTCTACTGAAGAAATTATTACATTTCATTCTGGAGTATTTAAATTGTACTCTTCAATTAATTTAAAATGACTAACTGCTGTTAAACCATTTTCACTAACTCTAACTTTATTTTCATTTTGAGCATCTTCAATTCTTTCAAGTTTTTTAGTAATTGTACCTTCTTTTCTAGATAATCTACCTAAAACCAAAGCAAAATATGTTTTACTAACTTTTTTATGATCTTTGAAATCTCAAACAAGCTTTACCAAAATATCTTTTTTCTTTGCAATAAGCAAGATACCACTTGTATCTCTATCAATTCTATGAATTAAACTAGGTTTAAATGTAAGACTATTAAGTTTGTCTCATAAGTAATCTTGTACTTGTGCAATAATATTTGTTTCTTTTGTTTTATGATCTCAAGGATGCACATTTATTCATGATGGTTTATTTAAAACAAGTAAATCAGCATCTTCAAAAACTATATCTTCTTTTGATAATTTATCATTTTTTCATAATGGAGTTTCTACAACTGCTTTTGTAGATTTTGTTAATAAATCATATTCACTATCACTTAAAAATATCTTAACCTCATCTCAAACTTGAAGTTTATATTCATTGTCTCTTTTTTTAAATTTACCTTCACTTCATTCAAATTTGATTTTAATCTTATCTTTTCTATTAAGTTTATAAATCAAACTTATACTAGCACTTGGAAATAATTTTTTCAAAAATTTATCAAGTCTGCTATTTGCATCATTTTCTTCTATTGTAAATATTTTCATTTTTTATTATTTTAGAATTAAGAAAAAATAAAAGTATCAAAATAATTTTTATGAAAAAATATAAAATTTTAATTAGCTGTATATAAATACAGTGAATGAATTTTATATTTTTGAGTGAAAATTATGAAGACACTTTTATTTTTTTATTGAAATACTGTAAAATCAAAAGCTTGAGAAACAGTCTCTTGTGGTACTTTTATTTCTAAAGATTTTGTAAATCAATAAGATTTTCAGCTTGATTCTATATTTGAATAACGAAGAGGTATTATATTTGTTCAAGCGTTTAGTCTCCATTCAATAAATGGAATTATTGTTCATCAAGAAGTTATATTATTTACAATTGAAAATTTTAAAATACACTTATTAGATACATTATCACAATTATTAGCTGTGAAGAAATTTCAAAAAGTTTGATTTACTCAATCACTTACTTTTTTTCAAGTTAAAGTATTTAGAGTTACAGATCATCAATTAATTATTGGAGCAGTAAATATATCTACAGAATTATTTAAAGAATTTAATGTATCGTCATCACTTAATAACTGCCAATTAATTATAGGAGTATTAACTCATCAATCTAAAGTTTGTAAAAATAATCAGTCACTATCAAAATCTGGAACTCTAAAATCTATAGATAATTCATCTACATTTGAATCATCGACAAATGAAAATCAAATTATTAGTTGTATAGGATCAGTAATGCTTATAGTATTCCAGCTATTATCAATATTACTATTACCTCTTCAAAGTAAAGGAACTATAGTTCAAGAAGAATATGTTCTATACATAAAATCATAAGTATTGTTTATATAATTTTTTCAATCCTCCTCTCTTAATGAAGAATCTCACCTAGTAGAAAAATGATATAATCATAATTCAATTCAATTATTTGCTTGATAATATGCTTTAGTAGAATTTTCAATTCACTTAATATCTCTAGAAAAAGGTATAATAAATTCTAAAATAGTAAACGCCAATAAAGTTGTAATTAAAACTAATCACATTGCTATAATTACACTAAATCAATTTTTATTTTTTTTCATAATTATTATTTACTAAATATATCAGTTAAGTTAACTGTAATATTAAAATTAAGAGGATTAGAATCTTTTTTTATTTTTTTTCTAGTCTCCCAAGATGGCTTTATTTTAAAATTTAAAATAACATAAGGTGAGATATTTGTACTTGCTGATGGGTCCTTCCAGAAATATTTATTATCAAGATTTGGATAAGGATAAACCTTAAAATCAACTACATTAATTCAAGTAGGAAATAAATCTTTCCATAAAGTATCTGTATCTGTTGCTCATGCTATAATTGAAGTTGAATTATCTATATTTGTTAGTCATGTAAATTGTTTATCTACAAGCCAAGTATCAATAACTCAATCATTTTGTGTTCAATCTGCTGCAGAACTGTTATAATCATATCACCAATCAACTCATTCCAATTTTAAGAACTCTATAGTTCATCTACATCAAGCAAAATTTGCTCATATTAATGCTCAAGATCAGTTATTATTACATAAAGCTGTAGTTGGTGCATCTGGGTCCCTCTTAACATTCCATCTTATAAGTGTCCTAGTTTTTTTATCTCAACTTAAAAGATATAACTCTTTTACATCACTTCATGCTATAAATGCTGATGGTCAAATTCATAAAAATTCATCATCATCATCTCAAGTTATAACTCAATTTCAATCTTCATCTCACAAATCAGAATCAAAATTACTATTGTAATCTATAAATTGGTAACTATATTGTCAATATTTTTGATGTTGTCATGAATAGTTTTGAAAACGATTTGCTCATGCAGTTACTATTCTATCAGTATTAAAATTAGTATGACATCAAGCGCTAGGCATTTGAATAGCATTATTACTAATACAATAATAGAATCATCAATATGTGGTTGTTTCTAATGTTCATCAATGTCAATAATTTCAAAATCAACTTTTTAAATCATAATGTCAGCTAGAAAAAGTAGTTCATAAAACAGTTCTATTAAAATACTCCTCATAATCTAGAGTTCACCCTTCTTTAATTATTTCAAATAATTTTTCTATAAAATAAAAACTATCTTTTTGTATATTGGTATTTTCAACCAATATTATTTTTCAAATAGATATTTTACTATAAGCTTGAAATCATGAAACAATTACAAGAGAAACTATAAGTATTCAAACCATTATTTCAATCAAAGAAAATGCTTTTTTATCAATATTCATAACTACTTTTTAAACAAATAATTAACTAAATTTCAAACAAATGAAAATAATTTATAAAAACTTGGAGAACTCCAAAAATATTTAGGCCAATATACAAAAATATAATCTAAAAAAGAAAAAAATAAATTATTTTTTATTTTTTTTCATATTAAAAAAAGATATATAGATCTAAAAAATGAAAATATTAAACTTATAATAAATAAAATAAGCTCAAAAAAAGAATTTTTAATTTCAATTTTATTATTCATTAAAATAAAAATAAATTATTAACTAAAAATATTATAAAGTATTTGCAAAAATATCAAATATTATTAAAGTTTTTGTATTATTTTATATAAAAAATAATTATGAATAGAAAAAATAAAAATTTGAAAAATGAAATTATTGATAAAATTAAAAAAATAAAATTCAAATATTTTAATCTGCCAGTAAAAAGTCAAGCAACAATATTATCGAGCTTATTATGAATAATTAGCTTGTTTATTCCATGGATAATAGACAAAGAAAATAATATAGATTGGAATTCTTTTAATAGTATTTCATGAAATATATGATATATATTAATTATAATATACTTAATACCTATTTTGATTATATTATCAAGCTCTTACAAAGAAAAAATAAAACTTTACACAGACTTCAATTTTAAAAATCATTATGTTATTATAAACTCAGGATTAATTGCAATAAGTTTTAGCATAATATCATTAAGTTTCTCAAATTGACTAACAACTATATGACAAGAAATAACATACTGAAATTGACCTATATTATCAATGAGTTCATGACTAGTAATAATTTTTTGTTGATTTCTTTTAAGAAAAGAATTCAAAAAAACATCTAGTGAAATCATTTTAGAGCAATTAAATCAAAATAGAGAAAAAATAAAAGAAAAAAATAATATGGAACTACCTTTTTAAAAAAATAAAAAAGTTTGACTTTTTAATAAAAGCAATTATATATTAGTATGAAATTAACATTAAAATTATTTAGATGAGTAATGAAGTTTTAAATAATAAAGTAATAGTTAAATCTTTTGAAGATATACTAAAATCTCTTTCAGAAAAAGAGAAAAATGTTATTGAAAGAAGAGTATGACTAAAATGAGAAAAAGAAACTCTTCAAAATATTTGAAATTCTTTTTCGCCAGCTATTACTAGAGAAAGAGTTAGACAAATAGAAGACTCTTGAATTAAAAAAATTGGTAGAATTATAAAAGCTTCACTTTTAACTAAAATTCAAAGTGTCTCTATTGAATTCTTAAAATTACACTGATGAGTAATGTCAAAAGACAAACTTATAAATAATGTAATAAAAGAATTAAATATAGATTCTGATGCAAATCATTCTATTTTAGAAATGATTATTCAAAGTGACTTTGAAATTAAAAAATCTAAACAAAAGTTAGGTTGTCAAATATATTTTTACCTACCTAATATTTCAAAAACAGATATCGATACAGTTTACAAAGAAGCTGTAAAAATTCTTAAAAAGAAAAAAGATGTAGTTAGCAAAAATTATTTATTTGAAAATATTATATCTAGTCTTAAAAAAGATATATCTGTAACTTTTATTGATTCATGTTTAGAGTTATTTGATGATATTGTATACTGAGAAGAAAACCTAGTTTGACTTACAAAATGGAAAATACTTAATCCAAAAACACTAAAGGATAAAGCTATTTACGTAATGAAAAAAGAAAAAACTCCTATGCACTTTGTTGATATTTCAAACAAAATAACTCAAATGCTAGAAGAAAAAGTAAAAGTAAATACTATTCACAATGAATTGATAAGAAATAGTGAATTTGTTCTTATTGGTAGATGAATATATGCTTTAAAAGAATGGTGATTTAATCCAGGTACAGTTCTAGATGTAATAACTTCTATACTTGAAAAAGTATGAGAACCAATGAGTACTGAAGAAATTACTAAAGAGGTATTAAAGATAAGAAATGTTAAACAAACTACAATTTATATGAACTTACAAAATAAAAAAGCCATAGAAAGAGTAGGTAGAAATTACTATCAATTAAAAAAATAAAAAAGTCTCTCACAAAAGTGAGGACTTTTTTATTTTTTCTTTACAAAAAAGCAGTATTTTATAATATAGAAATAAGTAAAATTTAAATAAGAAAAAATGAAAATATTTGTGTTTGATACGGAAACAACTTGATTTATAAACAAAAAAGAAACTGATTTAGATTTACAACCTAGGATAGTTCAGTTTGCATGAATATTGTGAAATCTAGAAAACTGAAAATTTATAGAAGAAAAAAGAATAAATATTCTTATCAATCCTAAAATGCCTATTCCCTATGCATCTAGTCAAGTTCATCATATTTATGATATAGATGTTAAAAATGCACCTACTATAGAAGAAGTAATAAATGATATATTAGAACATATAACACTACCTGATGTAATAATTTGACACAATATAGAATATGATGAAGATGTACTAAAAATAGAATTAAAAAGACTTGAGATGGAATATAAATACAAACCAAAACAAGTTTTATGTACTATGAAAACAACTGTTGATTTTTGTAGTATACAATGAAATTGAGAAAGATTTAAATATCCAAAACTTTGAGAATTACACAAAAAACTTTTTTGAGAATATTTTATTTGAGCACATGATGCTATGGTCGATGTAGAAGCAACTCTTAGATGTTTTATAGAGTTGAATAAGATTTGAGTTATTAAAATTGAAGAAAAAAAACAAGAAATAATGAGTTTATTTTAATATTAATTTTTTTTAAAATGTCTAGCTTTTCAGATTTAGTAAATATAGAAGAATTTGATAAAAGAGATTACTTCTCAGATGATAGATGAGAAGTATCATTTTATTGTAAAGATTGTAGAAAATTGGTTGAAACAGAAAGACCAAATCCAAATGGATATAAATTTTTATGTAAGATTTGTAATGGTTCAAATATAGCTATTTGAACAAAAGAATGACTTAAAACAAACTATAAAATAAAAGATTTATAGAAAAAAGTTTTGACAAAAGTATATAAGATATATATACTCATTATATACTAATTAAGTATACATTATTTTTAACTCTATTATTATGAACAAACAAGAAGCTTTAAACAATGCATTAGCAATGATAGAAAAACAATTTGGGAAATGATCTATTATGAAATTATGAGACGAATGAGCAAAACAAAAAGTAGAAACTTTTGGTTCTGGTTCTCTTTCTCTTGATTTAGCACTAGGTGGATGATATGCAAAATGAAGAATTGTTGAGATATATGGTCCAGAATCATCAGGTAAAACTACGCTTACTCTACATGCTATAGCAGAAATTCAAAAAGCAGGTTGAGTAGCAGCTTTTATAGATGCAGAACATGCTCTTGATCCAGAATATGCTAGAAAAATTTGAGTAGATATTGATAACTTACTTATTTCTCAACCAGATTATGGAGAACAAGCACTTGAGATAACTGAAAAATTGGTAAATTCATGAGCTGTTGATTTAATTATAGTTGACTCTGTTGCAGCTCTTACTCCTAAAGCAGAAATAGAATGAGAAATGTGAGATTCTCACATGTGATTACAAGCAAGACTTATGAGTCAAGCACTTAGAAAAATAACATGATCAATAAATAAAACTAATTGTACTGTTATTTTCATCAATCAAATAAGAATGAAGATTTGAGTTATGTTTGGTAGTCCTGAAACTACAACTTGAGGGAATGCATTAAAATTTTATGCATCTCAAAGATTAGACATAAGAAGAAAAGGTAAAATAGAATCATGAGCTTGAATGGAAAAAGAAGTTATGGGTAGTGAAACTACTGTAAAAGTAATTAAAAACAAAATTGCTCCTCCATTTAAAGAAGCTACATTTGATGTAATGTTTAATGAATGAATATCAAAATTATGAGAAATACTTGATATTTGAGCTGAAATTTGAGTTATTAAAAAAGCTTGAGCATTTTACTCATACTGAGAAACTAAACTTGGACAAGGTAGAGAAAATTCTAAAAATTTCCTAAAAGAGAATCCAGCTTTAGCTGTTGAAATTGAACAAGTAATTAAAAATAGTATATAAAAAAAATCGCGTATGCGATTTTTTTTAATTAAAATATTTTTCTCTAAATTCATCTAGTGTTATATCTTCATTTTTTAATGTTTCAAACATACTCAATTTTTTATCAAGAGGTATATTATAAAATTCTCTTATAGTTTTTAGTGAATTTGGTAATACTTCTCTTGCTTCACTTGAAATCATAACAAATTTATCAATACTCATCAAATATTTAAAATAACCTTTTTCAACTTCTGTATAAAAATATTCTGGTTTTACATACTCTTCCAATGAAAATAAAGAAGAATAATATATAAAATCAGCTATTCAAGATCAAATATCACCAATATCTAGATCTGCCATTATTTTAGAATATTTATTTTTATTTTTTGCTCTATTTTTAAATACTGTTCAAATTATTCAATGCCTACAAATACTATCATCAATTAAAAAATCAGGATATTTATCCATAGTTTTTCTAAAATAATCAAGAGAAATAAATTCATCCAATTCCATAGCAGTTCAAGTATGCCCAGCATCATGAAACAATCATGCAATCATAAGAGAACGAATCTCGAGAGGTGAAAAATCATTTTTATTTAATAATAAAACATAACTCGTAACTCTTAAAACATGCAAAAAATTATGATAAGGATTATCATAATAAAGTTTACTTGCTTCATTTAAAATATCTTCATCTATAAGTCATGATGATAATATAGTATTTTTAAGTATTTCTATCTGTCTATTTTTTGTAACAAAGTCTTTATTCATTTGATTATAATTAATACAAAACTATTATATCATATTATATAAAAAAATAAAATATATTGTAACTCTTGCCTTTTAGCTCTTTTTGCATATATTTTATACATTAAGTTTATAATAGAATAAAAAATGAAAATTTCTTACAAAGTTTTACAAAAATATATAAAAAATATAAAAACTGCTGACGAAATATGAAAAGATTTAGTTATGCATACAGCTGAAGTTGAAGATATACACTCTCAAAGTAAAGATTTTCTAAACATAGTTTACTGAAAAATAAAAAAAGTAGATAATCATCCTGATGCAAATTCTCTTAGAGTTTGTATGGTTGATGTTTGAGAAAATGATGATATTCAAATTGTTTGTGGTGGTTCAAATCTAGAAGTTTGACAAGCAGTTGCAGTTGCAAAAATTGGAGCTGTAGTTTCTTGGCATGGAACTGAAACTGTAACTATGAAAAAAACTGCTATCAGATGAGTTGATAGTTATGGTATGATTTGTGCATCTGAAGAAATAGGATTAAAAAGTGAATTTCCAGCGAAAGATGAAAAAGAAATACTTGATCTATCTTTTATAGAAGCTAAAACTTGAACTTCATTAGATAAAGTATTAAACAAAGATGATGCTATTTTAGAAATAGATAATAAAGCTATAAATCATAGACCTGATTTATTTTCACATATTTGAATAATAAGAGAAATATATGCTATTTCTGGAGAGAAATTTGATTTTGAATATCAAAATCTAGATTTTTCAAAATTATGAGACTTAAAAATAAAAAATGAAATAACTCATGTTGTTTCTAGATATATGTGATTAAAAGTTGAAAATGTTTCAAATATAGAGAGTCCAGAATACATAAAACAAGTATTATTTAGTGCATCAATTGCTTCTAAATGATTACTTATAGATCTATCAAACTATTCCCTATATCTTTACGGACAACCAACTCATTGTTTTGATGCAGATAAAATAGAATGAAATATAACTATTAGATATGCAAAAACTTGAGAAAAATTTGTTGCTTTAAATGATAATGAATATGAGTTATCTAGTGAAGATATAGTAATAGCTGATGATAAAAAAGTTCTAGCTTTGGGTTGAGTAATCTGATGAAAAAGCTCTGCTGTTTCTGATACTACAAAAAATATAATAATAGAATCAGCTAATTTTGATCAAGCAACTATTAGAAAAACATGAAAAAGATTGTGAGTAAGAACTGATAGTTTAAATGTATTTGAAAAAGATATTGTTAATGGTATGCAACAAGCTTGATTATCATTGATAGTTAACGAATTACAAAAAAATTTAAAAGATGTAAAACTGATTTCTTTTAGTGATATTTACCCAAATAAACAAAAAGAAGTATTTATAGATTTTGATTTAAATTTTATAAACAAGATTGTAGGTACAAACTATAGTGAAAAAGAAGCACTAAAGATACTAGAAAATCTATGAATACAAAAAATAGATAACAAATTGCTTATTCCTTTTTGGAGAAAAGATCTAAATTTCAAAGCAGATATTGCTGAAGAAATAGCTAGAATTACTGGGTATAACAATATAAAATCTAGTATTCCTGAGATAAATATGTGAGCCGTTTCTCAAACAAATACTTATAAAATAAAACTTGATTCTAGAAATTATTTTTCTAGTGTTTGATTTTTTGATATGTACACTTATTCATTTGTAAATCAAGAATTGATGAATAAGTGTTTAAGCAATACTACAGGTCTTATACCTATGAAAAATGCTCTAAGCGAAGAATTGACTCACCTAAGATGAAGTCTTATTCCAAACTTGATGCTATCTCTAGAAAAAAACATAAACGAGTATAAATCTCTAAAATTATTTGAATTAGAAAAAGTTTTTAACTTAAAATGAAATAAAATAATTGAGAATTATAATATATCTTGAGTTATGCTCGTAGAAAAAGATATAGCATATTATGATATACAAAATACTATAAAAAATTTCTTTAGATTTATCTGAATATATAATTACTCATTTGAAAATATACAAGATACTCCAAGTTATGCTCATAAATGAAGAACTGCTAGTATAAAAGTTAGATGACAAAATATATGAATTATTTGAGAAATACATCCAAAAGTAGCAAATAATTTTTCTATAAATTCAAGGATTTGATTTTTTGAAATAGATGTAGAATTACTAGAAAAAGTAGCTTACCAAACTATTAAAGCAAAAGATATTTCAAGTTTTCAAGAAAATAATTTTGATTTAAATTTTGTTATTGATAAAGAAAACTCTACTTCAAAAATAAAACAAGCTATTGAAAAAAGTGATTCAAAAATTATAAATAAAGTAGATTTAATAGATATATATGAAAATGAAGAAAAACTACCTTGAAAAAGAAGTTTATTATTTACTATATATATACAATCTCTTGAAAGAACTCTTGATGATAAAGATAAAGCAAATTTGATAAATGAAATCATAAAAAATGTCTCTAAAGTTTGATGAGAACTAAGATAAAAAGTATCCTTTTAAAAAAGGATACTTTTTTTTAAAAATAATCTTGAAATGTTTCAAAAATAGATAAAATACAAAGTTAGGTATATCAATATATACTAGTTCTACTTTTAAAATAATTGGTTTACTTAAATTATTTCTTATCTATAAAATTATGGACCTCATTGCCCCAAGCAATATGCTTATGTTTTTTGTGGTTTTGTACTTATTTGTTACACTTGCAATATGATTATATTTTGCTAGAAAAGTAAAAGATTCAAATGATTATATATTGTCTGGTAGAAACTTACCTTTATATATAATAACTGCAACAGCATTTGCAACATGGTTTTGAGCTGAAACAGTAATATGAACTTCTTGAGCTGTTATAGAAGAATGATTTATATGAATAATTGAGGATCCTTTTGGAGTTGCGCTTTGTTTGATACTTATATGAGTATTTTTTGCAAAAAAGTTATACAATCTAAATTTAACTACTCTTTGAGATTTTTATAAATTAAAATATTGAAGAAAGGTAGAGTCTGTAGCTAGTATTATAATAATATTGTCATATTTTGGTTGGATTGCAGCACAAATGTTAGCTTTATGAAAAATACTTAATATAGTTACATGAATTGAAACAACATATGGGATATTAATAGCATCGACTATAGTGATAATTTATACTATTTTTGGTTGAATGTATTCAATAGCTAGAGTTGATTTTATACAAATGATTATAATAGTTTTATGATTATTTATGGTAGTTTTTCAACTAGTATGAGCAGCAGGATGACTAGGAAATATATTTGGACAAATACCAGTTTGAACATTTGATATAAGACCAAGCTTAGAACCAAAAGAATTTCTAGCCTGGATAGCTGCATGGTTGACTTTATGACTTGGTTCTATACCTCAACAAGATGTATACCAAAGAATAATGTCAGCAAAAAGTGCAAAAGTTGCAATGTGGTGAAGTATTATAGCATGATTATTATATTTAACTATTGCAATGATTCCGGCATTTTTATGAATAACTGCAAGTATATTATACCCTGAATTAGTAACGTCTCTATGAGATAATGAACTTGTTTTAACTTCTATGATATTAAATCACACAAATATATTTACTCAAATAATATTTTTCTGAGCACTATTATCAGCTATAATGAGTACTGCAAGTTGAGCATTATTGGCTCCATCTACAGTACTATCTGAAAATATAATTAAACCATATTTTAAAGATTTAAGCGATAAAAAATTCTTATTACTAACAAGATATTCTGTTATAATAATGGCAGTATTATCTCTTTGATTTGCACTAACTCAATGAAGTGTTTATGAGCTTGTTGCATGAACTTATTCACTTGTACTTGTAACTATATTTGCACCACTTGCATTTTGATTATATTGGAAAAAAGCAAATTCTCTATGAGCAATGCTTGCAATGATAATATGATGATTAACATATCTAAAAATGGAATATTATAGTGATTGAGAATTTATAATCCCAGCATTACTAGTATGATTACTAGCAAGTATTTTTGGTATGATATTGTGAAGCTTATTACCTAAAATATTGCATACAAAATTAAGCGATAAACAATTATAAAAAAACAAAATCCTAAGAAACAAAAACTTGGGATTTTTCATTTAAAAAATCTTTTGACTTTTTTATTGTTTCTTATATAATTGCCGCACAAAAGAGACCGATTAAAATAACCCAATCCTCAAATATGGTTATTTAATCAAAACAATTTAATTAAAAGTTTTTATATTTAAATAATTTTTTTATGCCAATATTAGCGTCTGCAAAAAAACAATTAAGACAAAATCAAAAAAGAAAATCTAGAAATGATCATTATAGATCACTTTATAGAGAAGCAAGAGTAGCTTTTGAAAAAGCTATTAAAAATAAAGATGTAGAAGCTGCAAAAGCTGTTTACGCAAACCAAAAAGATAAAGATGGGAAAAATACAAAATCTGGTTTACAATCTATCATTGATAAATTAGTGAAAAAAAATATTATTCACACAAACAATGGTTCTAGAAAGAAAGCAAAATTTGTTAAAATGTTAAAATCTATATCTTAATTTCTAATAAATAAGAATCTTGAAAGAAAAAAGAAGACTATTAAATGATGAAATCAAGGCTAACAAAATTCAACTAATTAATGATGAATGAGAAAACCTATGAGAAATGTCTATGGATGAAGCTAGAGAAAAAGCTAAATCACTTGAATTAGACTTAATGGAAATGGGAGCTAAATGAGATTTAACTATAATAAAAATTCTTGATTACGGGAAATTTTTATATAGACAAAAAAAACAAGAACAAAAAAATAAACAAAAATGAAAAGCTCCTGATATAAAAAATATAAGGATAACTTTCAAAATTTGAGAACATGATTTAGAAGTAAGAAGAAATCAAGCTGAAGGATTTGCTAAATGATGACACCCTCTAAAAGTTAGCTTAATGCTAAAATGAAGAGAAAATCAATATGAAAATATAGCTAGCGAAAAAATAAATGCTTTCGTAAATAGCTTAGCAGAATTTTATAAACTTGATTGACCTATCAAAAAAACATGAAATACATTTTTGGCAATGTTAAAGCCAATTAAATAAATTTTTATAATAGTAATAAAAAAAGTATGACTTTAAAAACTAGAAGCTGAGTTAAAAAAAGACTTAAAGTTACTGGAAGCGGTAAATTTAAACTTGGAAAAGCTTGTAAAAGACATTTACTATCTGATAAAACTAAAAAAGCTAAAGGTAGAAATAAATACGGGTTAATCGTTTCAGGAACTGAAGCTAAAAAAATCAAACAACAAATGCCTCATATATAAGATGAGAAATATTAAATTTATAATTAAAAATTAAGATGGTTAGAGTTAAAAGAGGTCTGATGACTAAAAAAAGACATAGTAAAATCTTAAAAGCAAACAAATGATATAGACAATTAAGATCTAGATCTTTTGTAAATGCTAAATTAGCTTGGATGAAAGCTGGTACTAATGCTTACATTGGTAGAAGAAGAAAAAAAAGAGATTTTAGACAACTATGGAATACTAGAATTAACATTGCTTCAAGAGAAAGCGGGTTAAGTTATTCTAAACTTATAAATGCATTATACAAAAAACAAGTAAAATTAGATAGAAAAGCTTTGTCAAACTTAGCTATATCTAATCCACAAGTTTTTGCAGGAATAGTTAAATTTGTAAAATAATAAAAAAGTTCTATTATAATAATAGAACTTTTTTTAAAAGAAAAAATTATGAATAAAGCACAAAAGATAATTATAAAAACTGTAGAAAATTATCAAAAATATATTTCCCCTGACCACTCATTTTGGGCAAAATCAAATAATAATGTTCCCTATTGCAAACATATACCTACTTGTAGTCAGTATATGATAGAAGCAGTAGAAAAAAAAGGTGCAATTTTATGAACTATAAAATGAACTTGAAGAATTTTTAGATGTATGCCCTGGAATAAATGATGATATGATCCTGTTGATAAAAATAACTAAAAATAAAAAAGTAAAATTAATTTTACTTTTTTATTTTTTTATATATAATTTGCGGGCCTTACAAGGAAGAGCTTGAAAAAAGTTCGTTATTACCTTTATTTTTTAAAACTATACAAATGGCAAGAGGAAAAAAATATAATAAAGCTGTTGAGTTAATAACTTCAGAAGCTTATTCAGTTAAAGAAGCTGTTGAATTACTTGAAAAAACAAATACAGTTAAATTTGACCCTACTGTTGAAATTCACTTCAACTTAAATCTAGACCCAAAATATGCTGATCAAATGATTAGAACTACTATAACTTTACCTAATGGTTCTGGTAAAGTATCAAAAATCTGTGCTTTTACAGAAGGTGATGCTGCTGAACTTAAAAAAGCTGGTGCTGCAGTTGCTGGTGGTGAAGAATTGATTGCTGAAATCGAAAAAGGTAGTATTGCTTTAGATTTTGATGTTTGTGTTGCTACTCCTGCAATGATGAGAAATCTATGAAAAATAGCTAGAGTTTTAGGACCAAAATGATTAATGCCTAATCCAAAAGCTGGTACTGTTTCTCCTGATTTAGTTGCTACAATAAAAGAAATTGCTGCAGGTAAATTTGAATTCAAAACTGATAAACAAGGTAATGTTCACTCTATTTTTGGTAAATTATCATTTGGAGTTGAAAAATTAGAAGAAAACTTAAATCACTTCTTAAAAATTATAAATGAAGTTAAACCTACTGGTTCAAAAGGTAAATATATAAATACTGTTTACGTTTGTAACGCTATGGGACCTTCTATAAAATTAGATATCGCATAATAAAAAAAGAAAGCTAAATTAGCTTTCTTTTTTTATTTTAACAAATATATAAATTCAAGTAACAAATAAATCATCTTGTAAATATATCCTTCACTCTAATATAATAGAACTTTTCGTTTTTGATATTATATTTATAATATAACTTAAATTTAATATGTCTTTTTGCAATATTGCTTTATGATAATATATATTTGCATTAGAAGTAAGACATTCTCATAAATAATCTTTTGCAACTTCATGTGTTCTTTCATCTAATTGAAAAAAACTAAATGCTCAATGAACATAGCCATAACTATTAACTTCTTTCATTTTTTATTAATTTATCTAATGTATATAATTTTAAAACTCAAAATAAAGATTTCTGAATCAAAGAATATAAATTTGTAGTTTGACAATTATCATGATTAGTACAATAAACTCATTTTGTACAATCAGTTATTCATAATTCTTCTCAAACAGATGATAATATATCATAAACAGATATCTTATTTAATTCTCTTCATATCTTAATTCATCAATTTCTTCATTTTATAGTAGTAATAATAGAACTTCTTTCTAAGTCTGCTATCACTCTTCTAAGAAGAGATTCTGATAATCTTAGATTTGTAGATATCTCTGAAATCCTTACTAAACAATCTCAATTATTTAATAAATAAATAATTGATTTTATAGCATAATCTCATTTTGTTGATAATTTTATCATATTAATCTATTAAATCATCAAAATCTAAACTTTTAGTATCTCATAAATACTTATAAATAGCATTTATTGTAGTTAACATTCATAAAACTGAAGCTTGTTTTCTTCTTGGTGAAACAGGCATTCATATAAGTTCTTCTATATAATCATATCTCTTTTCTAAAACTTCTTCTATATTCATTCAAATAATTGATTCTCAAAATATTGAAGCACAAGCAGTAGTAATTATAGCGGTCTCTCAAGAAAATGAAAAATTAGTAATTTTATTGTTATCTATTGTTAAATAAACTTCTAAATCATCTCAACAAATACTATTATCTTCAGCATGTTTTATAGTATAGTCAGTTAAAACTCATTTATTAGGTGGAGTTTTACTATAAAATGTTATTGTATCATTGTACATAAAATTAAACTAATATATCAAATAAAATATAAACTCAAAGCAAAAGCATAATTACTCAAGTTATAAGATGGAGTTTCTCAACATTTAACTCTTTATATTCTCTAAGTTCTCAAATTCATTTATAACCAAGTCATATAAGAAGTGTAATTATAATCATCGGAATAATAAAAATCAAATTATAAATAAGTATATAAATATATCACCAAGTATTAATTGTAGCTGATTCCGAAGCTAAATAACCAAGAACTACTAGATATGGTCATGAAGTACAAGGAAGCAAAAATAATGATATTAAAAATCAAACAAAAAATGCTCAAATTGGAGAAACTACTTTCTTTAATAAACTTCTCATTTTTGGTCTCCAGCTATCTGGAACCTCCATTTTAAAAAGCTTACCATACCAAAAATAATCTTTTAAATTTGCAAGTCAGATTAAAACTCAAAGTGTTCAAACTACTAGTTTTAAATAAAAAACACTATTAGTTGAAGCAAGTGCTTTATAAAGTCATAATCACATAGCCATATAGCTGATAAAAACAGAAAGTGTAAATAAAGCTCAAGCTAATATAACTGTTTTTTTATTTCATTGTTCTCTAAGAATTGATGATAATAATATAAACATAACAGCAAATGCACATGGATTTATACTATCTCAAATTGCAGCTGGAATCAAAATAGTAAAAAATTTAACTCTATCAACTAAAGAAATAACATCAGTATCTCCTGAAGCGAAAGAAACTGATGTTAAAATAAAAGATAATATAATAAAATAAATGAAATTTCTCATACTAAGATTTGTTTGATAATTTTATTAAAAATATAGGAATAATAATTGCTAGGATAATCAGTATTGTAAAAACAATTGGTTTATTATTATTTTCTGGTATATCTCATAATATAGGTTTTAGTTTTTCAATAATTGGTCAATCTCAGATTATAGAAGTTTCAGTTCAAGACTCATTTACTATAAAAAATGGAACTCAAATATCTGAATCTGATAATCATAATCTTTTCCCTTCACTCATCATTTCAGCTCTATTTTCATCATTAAAATAAACCTCTTTTTTTATTATATTTAGTTTATCATATCATCAAACTTTAGTTAAATATTTATCTAAATTTGCACAATGACTACATCATTGTCAATAATAGTATATATAACTAGTATCACCTATAGATCATGACGAAGTAATAGTTAATTCATTATCTGGTAAAATAATTCAAGTAGAAGTATTATCTGAAATTGATATATTAGTAACTTCTAACTCAGCATAAGAAATACCAAAAGATAGGATTCAAATTATAACAAATGATATAATATTTTTTAATTTTTTCATTATTTTTTATATTAGTAGTAAATTGAGTATATATTATATAGTTTTTAGCATAAATCAATAATTTTTACTTAAAATTTCATGTAATTTTTGATGTAGTTTCAAATAATAGTGATTCATAAAAAGAATTATTAATCATAGATAGACAAGAAAAAAGAGATTTTATATTTGCTTCTAATAATAAATAATAAGCTGTTTTTTCTTGTATTCATCTACTTTTTAAATAAAAAAGATTTTTTTCACTTATTTTTTCTATACGACAAGCATGACTAGCTTCAACATCATCACTTCTAACAAGCAAAGTAGGAATTCATTTCATCTTTCATGTGTGTCATAAAAAAAGATTTTCCTCTACTAAGTGTCAACTAACTTTTTCTATATTTGGAGATATTTCTATAACTCAATCTAAATCAATAAATCACTTTTCTCAAATAATACTAAATATTTTTACATCACTTTTAGAAAAAGAACTTTCAATTTTTGAATATATTCTTGATTTTAGAATAGTTTCATCTTTTGAAAACAATAGATATCTAACCTCCAATTTAGAATTTTCTTCTTTCTGAAAAAACTCTATAGTATGATTTTTTTCATCTGTTAAAAAAGAAAAAAATTGTAAAAAAGATTTTTGTTTCAAAAATATTTTTCTTGAAACATTTCAAGAATCATAAATAGCAACAACAATTCAATCTTCTATTATTACCTCACTATCAAGATAGTTAGATAAATCATAAAATCAATTTTCTTTAATTATCATTTTATTATATTATTTTTTAAATTTTTCTCTAAGTAACTTAAGCTTATTTAGATCAATCTGAGGAGCTTTTTTTTCAAAACTAAAACTACTACCACAACCACATCTATCAAGTACTTTATCATTACTAAATATATAACGATTTTTTTCTTTTCAAGTATGGTCAGCTACAATAGTTTTTGTAATTATAGCTCAATCAAACTTTTCCTTGTCTTTTTTTTCTACATAAACAAAAAATGGGCTACTACTTAATTCTAATTTTTCTAAATTATCATCTACTATAAAATCTTCTTTAATATCTACTTTTGTACCAGAACATCAAGCATCATAAAAATAAACAAGTATTTTTTCAACTTTTCTTTCTATTAAATCTAGTACTGTTTTTTTATCTAATTTCATAAATAAATATGATTTTAATATTATAAATTAAGAAACACTTAAGAAAACTAAAAACCTCATTCAAATTCCATACTTATAAGTACATTCATTTCACTAGCATATTCAAGTGGTAGTTCTTTTACTACTCCAGAAATAAAACCATTTACAATCATAGCTTTTGCCTCATCTTCACTTATTCCTCTACTTCTTAAATAAAATAAATAAGAATCATTTATCTTTCAAGCACTTGCCTCATGACCTACTATAGAACTACTATTTCAAACTATTATATTTGGAACAGTATCTGAAACAGACAAATTATCTAAAAGTAGAGCATCACAATCTATTTTTGAAACTGATCAAGTTGCAGTTGGTTTTATATCAACAAGTCATCTATATGTACTTATTCAACCTCACTTACTAAGAGATTTTGAAACTATATTTGAAGTAGTATTTTTTCAGATATGAATAACCTTTGCTCAAACATCTTGATTTTGCCCCTTGTTTGCAAATGCAAGTCAAAGCATATCAGTCTTAGAATTATCTCAAACTAAAACACTACATGGATAAAGCATAGTTACTCAACTTCACATATTTCAACCTACCCACTCCATATAAGCATTTTCTCAAACTATTGCTCTTTTTGTATTTAAATTGTAAGTATCAACACTCCAATTTTCAACTGAACTATATCTCATGTGAGCATTTTTATCTACAAATATTTCTACTCATCCTGCATGAAGAGAATTTTCATCATATTTTGGTGCACTACATCATTCTATATAATGAGCTTCTGCTCCTTCTTCAATTATAATAATTGTATGCTCAAACTGACCTCAACTTTTTTTATTCATTCTGAAATAAGATTGAAGTGGTTCTTTTAATTTAACTCAAGCAGGAACATACATAAAAGTTCCTCAACTCCAAACTGCATAATGCAATGATGCAAATTTATGGTCAGTTATAGGGATAGCTTTTGAAAAATATTTTTTCACTAAATCTGGATATTTGTTTACAGCAATAGATGTATCATCAAAAATCACTCAGGCATCTACTAATTCAGCTTTTAAAGAATGATAAACTACTTCAGAGTCATACTGTGCTCAAACTCAAGCAAGTGATTTTTTCTCAGCTTCTGGTATACCTAATCTATCAAATGTATTTTTGATATTTTCAGGAACTTCATCCCAAGTTTTTTTAGCTCAAGCTCACTCAGGTTTAGCATAATAATAAATATCATCTAAATTAAGATTAGATAAATCTGGTCCCCATTTTGGCATATCTTTTTCTAAAAATATCTTCAATGCTTTAAGTCTAAGTTCAAGCATCCAATCTGGTTCATTATTAGATAATGAAATTTGTCTAACAACATCTTCATTTATTCATCTAATAATTTGATTAGAGTATTTAATTTCGTCTTGAAAATGCCAAGAATCTGATATACTCATATTTTTTAAATCTGTGTTTGACATATTGTATTGTTAAATTATTCAAAACCTTTTTCCATTATTTCACATACAAGCTCTTTTCATCATTCTCTTTCAACTTTTCAATCTTTCATAACATAAACTTTATCTACATCTATATATTCAAGAATCTTAAAATAATGAGTAATTATTATCAAAGAATTATTTTCACTACTTAGATCTTTTAACATACTAGCAACTGCTCTAAATGCATCTAAATCAAGTCAACTATCTATTTCATCAAGTATTATATATTTTGGTCATATAAGTTTCATTTGAAGTATTTCTATCTTTCTCTTTTCTCCTCATGAAAATCATACATTTAGATCTCTATCTAAAAAAGTTTCACTTATATTTAATTCTTCTAGATATTTTTTAATATGTCTTTTAAAAATAAATGGTGAAATATCTGCTTGATCTTTATTTATATTTTTTAAACTAATATTGTAAATAATTCTTAGATATTCTCATAATTTTATTCAAGGTATTTCTGGTACATTTTGAAATGACAAAAAAATTCAAGATTTACTTCTCTCCTCTATAGACATAGAAAGTAAATTATTTCAATCAATTTCTACACTTCATCAAATCAAGCTATATTCTGGATTTCACATTAAAAAAGATGACAAAGTTGATTTTCAACTTCAATTTCTTCAAAGTAGACAATAATTTTTTCAAATTTCAAAAGATATATTTATTCATTTTAATATTTCTTTATCTCAAATTCAAACTTTTAAGTTATCAATTTTTAGCATCTAATAAAATTTAATTATAAAACATTACTATTTTAGTAATATTTTTTAAATTGCAAATCTTTTTTATATACTCTAATTATATACTTTGTTTTAATATAGACAATGTAAATAAAATGTTAAAAACTAGCTTTTTATAGCTTATTAGTCAATAACTTATTTTAGACATTTTGTCTAGTTATTTATTTATACATATTTTGACAACTGAGAAAAAAAGAATAAAACTATACTAAGTTTTGCTTATAAATAGAGATATTTTTTAATAAATTAACATTTTTTTAACATTTTAAGTCAATGGAAACTATTAAAGACATAGAAAAAAAACATATTTCAGTTCTTTTAAATGAATTAGTTGATTCTATTGATATAAAAAAAGATGAAAAAAATATAATTGTTGATTGTACTCTGGGTATGTGATGACATGCAAGTAAAATGATAGAAAAAATGAATTCTGGTGACATATTTGTATGATTTGATGCAGATATAAAAAACCTAGAATTAGCTAGGATTAGACTAGATGAAGTAAACAAAAATAAAAAAGTAGAAATTCATTTAATTAATTCAAACTTTTGAAATATAAAAGATGAATTAGAAAAAATATGAATCAAAGAAATTACTTGAATTTATTATGATCTATGACTATCTTCTCTTCATCTTGATGAAGCAGACAGATGATTTAGTTTTATGAATGATGGTCCACTTGATATGAGACTTGATAAAACTAAATGAAAAACAGCAGCAGATATAGTAAATTCTTACAAAGATAGTGAATTAAGAGAGATATTTTTAAAATACTGAGAAGAACCAGGAGCAAATAAAATATCTAAATTGATAGTTGAAAACAGAAGAAAAAAGAGATTTGAAACTACTCTAGAATTGGCAAAGATAATACCTTGACCAATAAAAGTAAAATCTAGGATATTTCAAGCAATTAGAATAGAAGTTAATGAGGAGTTAGAAGTACTTGAAAAATCACTACTTGATGCAATTAAAATACTAAAAAAAGAGTGAAATATATTTGTTATAAGTTTTCATTCACTTGAAGATAGAATAACAAAAAATATATTTAGAGATGAGTCAAGAGATTGCATATGTGATGATATAATATGTTCTTGTTTACATAAAAAAAGCATAAGAATACTAAGTAAGAAACCTATTCTTCCTAGCGAAGAAGAGATTAAACAAAATACAAGAAGTCGTAGTGCAAAAGCTAGACTTGCACAAAAAATAATATAAACATTATTTCGTAAGGTATAAAAAAGTGAACTCAAAAATAGTAACTAGAGATTTTAGTCAAAATTATTTTTCTAAAAGAAAAAAAGAAAAAGAAAAATTTACTTTCTGAATAAATTCGACATATATAGCATTATTGTCTATAATTTCAATGTTACTATTGTATTATGTTTGGATGTTAAATGTAAATGCTACAAAATGATATAATATAAGACAATTAGAAATTGAAAAGAAAAATTTACTAATGGAAAAAGAAAAACTAGATGTAAAAATAGCTGAACTTGAAAGTTTGTCTAACATAATGAACGAAAGCGATTTAAAAAATATGGAAAAAATAGAAAATCCAAATTATCTAGTTATAAAAAATAATGTACAATATGTATATAATTATTAAAAGAGTCTTGCAAAAGACTCTTTTTTTAGTAATCTAATATAAATAAAATTAATAATAATTTAAAAATGCCTGAAAGCTTAAAACAACTAATAAATTCTATATGATACCTTCCTGGTATATGAGAAAAAACTGCAACTAAACTGGCTTTTTTCTTATTAAATGCAAATAAAAACTATATAGAAAATTTAAGTGGAAATCTGAAAAACATAAAAGAAAAAATAAGTTTTTGTAAAAACTGTAATTCCCTATGTGATAAATGAAATGATTTATGCAAAATATGTGAATCAAATTCTAGAAACAAAAATTTAATAGCAATAGTAGAAGAATATCTTGATTTACTAACAATAGAAGAAACATGAGGTTTCAATTGAGTATATCATGTACTTGGTTGAGCGATTTCTCCTATAAATTGAGTTTTTATTTGAGACTTAAAATTTGAAGAATTATTCAAAAGAATAATATCATCAGATGATGATGTAGAAATAATCTTAGCAACAAATCCAAATATAGAATGAGAAGCTACAAGTAATTATATAATAGAAGAAATAGAAAAAAGAAAACTAAAATATAAAACAAAAATAACTAGACTTTCTAGATGATTATCAAGTTGATATATAGAATATGCTGATAATATTACTCTAGTTAATGCACTAAAAGAAAGAAAAGAAATCTAAAATTTATTTAAAATTCTAATTTCTTAATTATTATTAATAAAAAAAATATGTCTGAATTTGCACCAGCATGATCTAATCCAAAAATGACAAAAGCTCAAGTTAGAAAATACATTCGTGATATGGAGGAAGCAAGAGAAAAAGCAAGAATAAAGCTTGAAAATGCTAAAAAATCTTGAGAATTTGATAATGAAGAAAAAGAACTAGAAAATATAGAAAAAGAGTTAGACAATTTATAAATTGTCTAACTCTTTTTGATTATATCTTTTATAACTTTTGCAATCTTATCATAAGAATGTCTAACAAAAGTATTTTCATGTAATAAATCAGCTTCTATAAGCTTATATGATTTTCATTTAAAAGCATCATGATTTTTTACTTTTACTGGTTTTTTCTTTTCTAAACTTTTATATTTTTCTGCCAATTTTTCTGAAATATATCAATTATTTACAACAAAATAATCAATAACATTGTCTCATAAATACAACTCAATAGTATCTATAAAATCAATAGCTTCAAAATCAGTAGTTTCTCCTGGTTTTGTCATCAAATTACAAAAGTAAATCACTTTTGCTTTTTTATTTTTGTTAATAGCTTCTTTTATACCTTTTACAAGTAAATTTGGAATAACTGAAGTATATAAATCTCAAAATGATAATATAATAACATCTGCTTTATCTATAGCTTCTATTGCTTTAGAGTTTGCATGGACATCTGGTGTTAAATATGCTCTTTTTATAGGTGAACTATTTTCATCAAGTTTTAAATCTATATTTGTCTCTCATTCTACTACACTACCATCAACAAGTTCTACATTTAAATGTGATAATTCCAATGTAACTGGAATAACTCTTCATTTAACTTTAAACATTTTAGCAACTTGTTTAAGTCATTTATCAAAATTTCAAGTTATTTGAGACATGGCAGTAATTATAAGATTTCATAAATTATGTCATCATACACTACAACCTTTTTCATATCTATAATCAAATAATTGTTTAACAATTTCATGTTCACGAGATAATGCCATTATTGCTCTTCTAACATCACCTGGTGGTAACATATTAAATTCTTCTCTAAGTATACCTGTAGATCCTCAACTATCACTCATAGAAATGATTGCAGATATATTATAATCATCATTATCTCTTATACTTGATAATAATCAATAACTTCCATTTCATCATCCTATTGTAACAACATTTATTTTTCCATTTTTACCCATAAATTTAAGATATTTTTAAACTCTAGATATTATACAAAAAAAACAAAGAAAATCTAGTTTTTCTTTGTTTTCTATTTTTAAATAGTAATACTTTATAATAAAATTATTAAGACAAATATTTATACTTTAATAAATATATTTAATTAAGAAAATGTTTCTTTAAATTCTTCATATTTTCATCTATCAGAAAAATTAATTTCAAAATTTAAATCATCAATCTTATCTATTCTAACAGAGTCTATTCATAATACTTGAAGTCTTTCATATGTTAATAATTCTCATTCTTCTAAATTCAAAACATCTCTTAATAACCATCTTCATAATTCTCTGTTTGGATTTGACATTAATGCTTTTCAACCATCTTGACAAATTTTTACTGAAAGTTGTTGTCAATTGGGTAATTTTAATGAAAATTGATTGTCCCTATCTGGGAAAAAATTAGGAAATTTTTCATGTATTATACTTGGTATAGGAATATATATTTCATTTCTATCTCTAGTTCTTCATCTTGCATTCCAATGATTTAATCAACTTCTTTCACCTACTATATTATTCCTTCAATAAAGTGGTAAATAAATAGTATTATTTGAGTTAAAACTACTTAGTAATTCTAATCATCAATTTTCTCAAAAAATATTATTAAGTTCTAATAATGGATCTTTTATAATTTCAATATCAAAAGAGTGTAATATAGAATCTGTATTAAATCTTTTAGTTAAAGTACTTTTAGAAACTAAAAAAGAATATTCGTTTATTCAATCACTAAAAATAATAGATGATTTATTGTTTTTAGTAATAACAATACTTTCTATATTTATTTTTTCTAATCTTTCTTCAAAAATAATAAACTTATTAATATCCCTTAATACACAATGATATATTGATTCATATAATCAATGTAATCTTTGTGTAAAATCTATTCTTTCATTTCTTAATTCTGAAATTTTCTTTATCTTATTTAATCATTCTAAAGATTCATATAGATTTTTATCAGCATTAAATTCTGCTACTTTTTGAAATGTTTTTTTATTTCATATCAAAAATGTTTTTAATCAAACTCATAATCCATCTTTTCTTGCATCTACAGATACATCACTTCTTGATAAATCGTCTGCTGAAAAAGATCTACAAAATATTTTTTCAGCAATACGATAATATAAATATGGTATTTCTGAATCTGAAAAAAGATTAGATAATGATCAAACTACTTTTAAGAATTTTTGATATTCATCTTTTTGTTCTTGTGATTGGTTTTCAAAAAACATATATTTAATTAAATGTTAAAAGTAGTTTTTCTGCAACTCTCTTTATTACAGGAACTGAAACACTGTTTCATGCTTGTTTATATAAATGAGAATCCGCTAAATTTGGTAATATAAAATTTTTAGGAAATCATTGAATTAAAAATGCTTCTCTTGGTGTAATTTTTCTAATTCATTTTTTATCAAGAATTATTGGTACATTATGTCATCATGTTCACATATTAGCTGTAAGTGTGGGAAAAACTCATGATTTATTCTCTCTTACATATTGCCTTCTCCATTGATAAGCCCTATCAAATCTATTTACATCGTCCTTTATTCTATCATATAAACTTTTTCAATTATAATAATATTTATCATCTACATTTTCTTCTAAAATTTCTCTGAAATTAGTTTTTAAATCAATTTTCTCTGGAAAAGAAAATCTATCAAATTTTTCTTTATCCCTAAATCATACAATATATATTCTTTCTCTATTTTGAGGTACATTTCAATATTCCATACTATTCATAACTTTAAAATGTATAAAATATCATTCCTCTTTTAACATTTTTAACATAAGTCTAAGTGTTTCTCATTCAGCGTGAGAAGCTAAATTTTTTACATTCTCCAAAAAAATTATTGGTGTTTTTTTCTCTTTTAATATTCTAATTATATCAAAAAATAATGTCCCCCTATTATCCTCAAATCACTTTTGATAACCTGCTATTGAAAAAGCTTGACAAGGAAATCATGCACATAAAATATCATGATTAGGGATACTTTTTTCATCTTGTATAGTTATATCTGTATTAAAATTATTATTTTTAAATAAATCCGGATTATGATTTTTATAATTTAACTCATATGTCTTTCTAGCATTAATATCTATTTCTGATGAAAAAACACACTTTCATCATAATTGAGAAAGAGCATTATGAAATCATCATACTCAAGCAAATAAATCAATAAATTTAAAAGACATAAATATTAAAATTAAAAATTAAAAATTTTTTAAATTATCATAATTACATATTAATAAATTAATTGTAAAAATCAATATTAAGTATATATATTGTATATACTTATTTTATCAAAACTGCTTTAATTCTTCTAACTCATCTACTACTTGCTTCTTCTTTTTGTATTTTAAATTTTCACATAGTTTTAGAGTTTTCTACATGAGGACCTCAACATAATTCCTTTGAATAAACTGTTCAATCTGCTCAAACCATAGAATAAACTTTTACTATATCTGGATATTTTTCCCAAAAACTTCATTCTACTCCAGAGGCTCTAGCTTCCTCTTTATCCATATTTGTAATAGTAGTTTCAAAACCTGCATTAATAGCATCATTTACATATGCTTCAACCTTATCTAAAATATCCTTCTCTACTTTTTCATCATTAGAAAAATCAAATCTAAGTCTTTCAGGAGTTATATTACTTCATTTTTGATGAACTCCATCTCAAAGATATTTTCTAAGTCAAGCTAATAGTAAATGTGTTGCTGAGTGTAGTGCTGTAGTTTCATCACTACTATCAGCTAATCATCATTTAAATTTTCAAGCACTTGCTGTTCTTGATTTTTCTTGATGTTCACTAAATGCTTTTTTAAATCATTCACTATCAACTTTTAAATTATTTTCAATTGCTAACTCTATAGTCATTTCAATTGGAAAACCATATGTATCATAAAGTTTAAATGCTTTTTCTCAAGAAATAGTATCAACAAGTTGCCCAGTTCTTTCAAAAGCAATTTTAAAACCAGAAACTAGTTTATCAAATTCTTTTAATCATTTTTCTAGAGTTTCTCAAAATTGTTTTTCTTCTCTAAGTATTTCAGTAATTATTTCTTCTCTTTTTGTTATCATATGAGGATATGCAACTCACAATTTATCTATAACAGTATTTGCAACACGACTTAAGAATTCACCTTTAAATCATAGTTTATAAGCTTGTCTTATAGCAATTCTTATAAGTCTTCTAAGTACATAACCTTGATCAACATTTGCTGGAATTACTCAGTCACTTATCATAACTGTAGCAGTTCTAGAATGATCAGCTATTATTCTAATAGATCTCATAGTTTCATCATTGTAAGCAACTCAAATTTCTTTTGAAATAGAAGATATGATTTCACTAAAAATATCTGTATTATATACTGTTTTTTCTCCATTTAATGTAGCCGTGATTCTTTCAAGTCACATACCTGTATCTACATTTTGAGCAGGAAGTTTAACTAAACTACCATCTGGTAATTTATTAAATTCCATAAATACATTATTCCAAATTTCCATCCAATTTTTTTCGTCATTTCAAACATTACTTCATTCTGGTGGAAATTCACTTTGTCATACCCAGTAAAATATTTCTGTATCTGGTCCACAAGGTCAAGTATCACCTGCTGCCCACCAATTATCTTTTTTTGGAAGATAAGAAATTCTATTTTTTGGCATACCAACACTTTGCCAAATAGTCGCTGACTCTTCATCTCTTGGAGCATCATTATCTCATTCAAAAACTGTAACTGCTATCTTTCTAGGATCAAGAGCTAGCCAATCTGAACTAGTTAGAAATTCCCAAGAATAAACTATACTTTCTTTTTTAAAATAATCTCAAAGTGACCAATTTCAAAGCATCTCAAAAAATGTAAGATGACTATTATCACCTACTTCTTCTATATCTCAAGTTCTGATACATTTTTGACTATCAGCTAATCTTTTACCTAATGGATGAGATTCTCAAAGTAAATATGGCACAAGAGGTTGCATACCAGCAGTATTAAATAAAACCGTTGGATCATTTTCTGGTACAACAGGAGCACTTGGAATTATAGCATGTCATTTACTATGGAAAAAATCTAAGTATTTTTGTCTTATATCTCCGCTTAAATATTGCATAAATTAATAATTAATTCTAAAATTTGTATTATTTTAAATAAAAAGCTATTTTTATCAAATAAAAAGCTCATATTTTTTGAATTAAAAAGGAAAATATAGTAAAATAAAATTAATAAAAATAATAATTTATATAAAAAAAAATATGAATCCTCAAGAAATATCATTTGATAGATACAATTCAGTTCAAAAAGAAATATGAAAATATAATGAAATTCAAAGCGATTTAAAAGAAGCATATGAACTAACAAAAAGCGTAAAAGAAGAAAGAGATAAAAGTAGAAATAACCCTAGTAGATATCAAGAATTGGATAATATGCTAAACTCTTTTGTTAAAGAATATAAAGATTTAGAAAGAAGTATAAAAGCAGCTATAGAAAATGACAGTAAGATATCTGAGGAAGAAAGAGCTAGGATTATGTTTGAATTATCTGATATAGTTAATTTAGCAGAACAAAATTGAATAATCGAAAGTAAAAGCAGATGGAGTAAATTATGAGATAGAATTAGAAAAACAGATACAAAAAAAGCTAAAGATAGTGCAAATGAACTAAGAGACAAAAATATAAATCAATATACTAAGGATGAAGCAATTGCTGCATTATCTTATCTAAATAATAATTATAAAAAAGGTCCTTGGGCAAAAGAAAGTGCTATTTGAAATAGATTAGCTATAAATTATCATAGTATAAATCAGTTAGATGATTTTTGAGAAGTAAATATGTTTCAAGAATTATTAATAGAAAAAATATTATGAAAATGACAATGATTTAATAATGAATATATATTATGATTTTCAAATGATAAATGAAACTATATAGAAAAAATAAGTGATTTTGAAAAATGATTAAGTAATAAAAAGTTGAGTGATTTAAATTCTAGAGCTTTATCTAATTATTTTTTATACTTAGAAAGTATAAAAAAATTAACGTCTGACTATATAAAAAAAATAATTAATGCAAATTTATTAAAAGAAATTGATGAAACATGGTCCAATAATAATGAAAATAATTATGCAAGAAACCTTCTTGAACAAAGATGAATATTAAAAGAAATTAAAAAAATATTAAAAATATCAATTGAGGAAGTAGATAAAATCAAAGATTCTTTAAGTCCAATATTTAAAAACATAGAAGATATTAATAAAAGAAAAAATTATCAATTCTATTTTAAAAACCCTGAATATATACCATATATTAATGAAGAAGCTATTTTTGAAAAAGTTTTAAAAATTTTTGAAAACAATAACAAAAAAATAAATTTAAAAAATATACACTCAAAAATAAGAGATAAATTTTTAATAAATAAAAATGTTGAAATTGACTTTTTTAATATATGATATATTGAAGAAACAAGTTTAAATACTACAGAAAAATTAAATAAAGTAATAAATCATATACCTAGCTATAAAGAATACATATTAGCAAGGGCAATTTGATTAAAAATTAGTCCTGAAATAATAAAAACAGTTATAGAAAAAAATAATATAACTATAACAAATGCTTTTTATTATATAAATGTTTATATATGAAAAAGTGAAAAAATTCAAACTGATAAGATATTATCTATAAAACAAAAATCAAATAATTTCGAAAATATAAATTCTTTAAATAAAGATGAAAAAATATTAATGACAAGATACCTAATCGATAATTTAAATGACCAAAATATAAATATTATCATTAAGTTAATTAATAATGAATTTGTTTGAGAAAATTGAGAATTTTTAAATTTACCAATTGAAAATACTAAAATATCTGCAGCAATAGTAAGAAAAAATCCAAGTATGATTATCATAATCCCTAAAAATCATACTTGAGAAAAAGATGTTATAAAAGCATTTTTAGAATGATGAAAAAGAGATTCTAATTGAAGATTAAATCAAGAAGAAATAGAAGCAAAAAGTAAATTATTATCTTATTTAGATTTAAGTAATATAAATAGAACTCTTCAAGTATTTGATCATTTACTAAAACTAGAGCAAAGAATTTGAAGAAATTATATCATAACAAAAACTCTTTATGATAATCCTGTATTTTTATCTGTGATTACAAATAATCTAGCTAATAATGCAAATATATGAATAGAAGACGAATATAAAGATGTATTTGAAAAATTTAAAAATTTTATATCAAAAGCAAATATCATTAAACATAAGTCAGATTTTATTGACTGAAAAGAAAGTTTCGATATGAAAATAAGTTGAAAAGATAAAGATAAAGAAATAACAAATTTAAGTAAAAATATTGAAAAAAAATTAAGTGAACAAAGAGAAAACAAATTAGATCCTCAACATATTAAGAATATATCAGATATTATTAAAAAAACTAATAAAGTTAGTAGTTCTTTATTATTAGCAGAAATTACAAATTATTTAATTCAAAATAATTTATCTGAAGATATTCTTAAAATAATAATTTCAGAATTAAAAAATTATGAAATTAAGCAACAAGAAGAAATAAGTGCAAATTTAGACACAAGAAGTCAAATGATAAGATGATATACTACAGAAGAAAATTGAGAAAGAAAATTTAATAAAGAATTATTGATAAATGATTATAAAAAATTTATAGAAGAAAATAGAAAAGAATTAGAATGATTAAATTGAATAGAAAAAGATACAAAAATAAATGAATTAATTAATATATTTATTGAAGACAGATTCAAAGACTACCATGATAAAGAAAAATTAAAAGAAATTTTATTAATAGAAAATAGAAGAGATTATTATAATTTAGTTGAAAATAATACTAAAACATACTTTGAATATGTAAAGAGTTGAACTGAATTAAGTTTCACTGACTATGCAAAAGAAAATAATATAGTATTAAATCAAGCTAGTAATTCAATAAATAATAAATCTTCTAATAATAAAATAGAAACAAATTCTTATTCTTATGATACAAATTCTTGAAGCTTACAAATAAATCTTCCAGATTGAACTGGTAATATTTCTCTATCTCCTGAAGAAAAAAGTATTGTACAATCTAATCCTGAAGCACTAAATAATATAGTTGATTTTTATAAAACTTTAAATGAACTATGACTAGGTGATTTGTGGAATATTAAAAATGACATATTTAAAGCTATTTCTAATTCTGTTTGAATTGGTTTTAATATT